>CALDYP010000092.1 GCA_937944445.1 uncultured Anaerolineae bacterium | reverse complement strand
AGGCGCACCTTCGTGTAGCACTCGGAGGGGTACTGCCCTTCGTTCAGCAGGCCGCGCTCTACGCGGATGACGTACCAACCGCAGCGCCACATCCAGTTGATGTCGTGGATGTCTACGTCGCCGTCGAAGTCGGTGTCCGTGGTGTGGCACTTGCCTTCCCAACTGCCCCCAGCAAAGCAGGCGTTGGCACGCTCGTTTTCAGCGGGGTCGTTCGGGTTGCCCAAGTCGTCCTGCGCCAGCGCAAAGCTGGCAGCCAACGCGAACACAAGTGCAAGGATGAACCTTCTCATAATCTGTTACTCCATAGGCTAGGCTGCTGATAACTGACTGCTAATGATAGTCAAACTGTATGATACAGCTTAATTTTAAATCTGTTGCTTTACGAAAGATTAAGATTAGCTTGAATTAACGACCCTTAAGAGAAAAGAAAAAATTATAAAGCTATAGTGTTCTGCAAACACACTTAGTGCATTTACAAGAGGCCTCATCCCCCCCTGCTCCGGGTGCTGGCCGCAGGCAGGCCAGTTCAAGGGGGGCGACGAAGCGAAACGACGTCGGGGGGAGGCCTTTTTGACGTCAGAAAAGCCTCATCAAATCCACACTGTTCAGGCGCGCAAGTTGTGATAGGATAGAGATGTTACCGAGGCGAAGATAGGCCCACAATTTCACGTGGGTTTTTCTGTGTGGGCACTGGGACGCTGAAAAGCGTATGGGTCAAGCCGTTGACCCCCTCTGATTTTGTGGGACGCGCCAGCACAGAAATCACCCTCGGCTGGCAACCATCGTCCAACATCAGCAATCACAGGAACCAACATGACCCATACGTTTGAATCACTGGGCATCCGCCCAGAAGTGCTGCGCGCGATCGCCGATTCGGGCTATACAGCCCCCACCCCCATCCAAGAACAGACCATCCCGCTGCTGCTGAGCGGGCGCGATGTGCTGGGCCAAGCTCAGACCGGCACAGGCAAAACGGCGGCCTTCGCGCTGCCGATGCTGACGCGCTTCGAGATCCCCAGCCGCCACATCGTCGCGCTGGTGCTGACCCCCACCCGCGAGCTGGCGATGCAGGTCAGCAACGCGATCTTCCACTACGGCCAGTACATGGGCGCGCGCGTCCTGCCGATCTACGGCGGCCAATCCTACGAGCGCCAGCACCGCCGCCTTGAGAAGGGCGCGGATGTCGTCGTGGCGACGCCCGGGCGCTTGATCGACCTGCTCAATCAGCGCGTGATCGACCTCAGCCACGTGCAGTACCTCGTGCTGGACGAGGCCGATGAGATGCTGCGCATGGGCTTCATCGAGGACGTCGAGACGATCCTGCGCGCCCTGCCCGCCCAGCGCCAGACGGCCCTCTTCAGCGCGACGCTGCCCGAGGAAATCCGCCGCATCGCCCGCAGCTACATGACTGACCCCGAACAGGTCACCATCGCCAAGCAGACGATGACCGTCGCCACCATCGAGCAGCGCTACTACCTCGTCCACCCCGACAGCAAGATCCCCGCGCTCAGCCGCCTGCTGGAGACGGAAGACATGCAGAGCGCCCTCATCTTCACCCGCACGCGCGCCGACAGCGCCGAGCTGGCCGACGCGCTGCTCAAGCGTGGCTACTTGGCCGACAGCATCAGCGGCGACCTCTCGCAAGACGCGCGCGAGGCAGTGCTGCGCCGCTTCCGCAACGGCGACCTGCCGATCTTGGTGGCGACCGACGTCGTGGCGCGCGGCGTAGACATCCCGGCGGTGTCGCACGTCTTCAACTTCGACATGCCGCAAGACGACGACGACTACGTCCACCGCATCGGGCGTACAGGCCGCGCCGGCCGCAGCGGCACGGCGATCACCCTCGTCACGCCCAAAGAGCTGCGCCGTCTGCAACTCTTGGAACGCTTCATCAAGCAGACGATCACCCGCGCTGAGCTGCCGCGCTTGGAAGACATCCGCGCCCGCCGCGACGCCAAGTTCGTCCAAAAGCTGGAGGAACTCATCATCAGCGCCGACAACGCCGACAGCGAGGCGCTCGTCCAGCAGTTCCTCGACAACGGCTACACCATCATGGACGTGGCCAGCGCTGCCCTGCAATTGGCGCGTATGGACGAGATGGAACGCCCCGTCGACCACGTGAAAGCGGTCTACATCCGTGACGAGCGCCCCGACCGGCGCGAGCGCAGCGACGACCGCCGCCGTGGCGACCGCTTCGCCAACGACGCGCGCAACTACCGCAGCGACGGCCCGCGGCGTGATCGCGGCGTTGAAGCCGGCATGACGCGCCTCACGCTCGACATCGGCAAGAACGACAACATCCGCCCCGCTGACGTCGTCGGCACGATTGCTTCCTACAGCGGCATCCCCGGCAAGCTGATCGGCGCGATCCGCATCAAGGACGATTTCACCACGGTTGACGTGCCGCAGGACACAGTAGAGCAGGTGCTGCGTGGGATGAAACGTGCCAAGATGCGCGGCAAGGCCGTCAAAGCGCAGCCAGCTTAAAGGCGCAAACATCCGATGCAGCCTGTGCCCACCTATGACCTGATCGTGATCGGCGGCGGCGCGGCAGGGCTGACCGCCGCCGAGACGGGCCGCCTGATGGGGCTGCGCGTCGCCATGATCGAGCAGCACCGCGTCGGCGGCGACTGCACATGGTACGGCTGCGTGCCGAGCAAGACGCTGCTGGCGGCGGCGCGCCACGCGCACGACGCACGCCACGCGGCGCGTTGGGGGCTGCGCGTCCCCACCGTGGAGGTGGACTTCCCCGCGGTTATGGCGCAGGTGCGCGCGACGATTCAGCATATCTACGACGAGGAAGCCCCCGACGTGTGGCGCGCCCGCGGGATGGACGTCTACATCGCCGCGGCGCGCTTCGTCAGCCCGCACCAAGTCGCGCTCAGCACAGGCGAACAGCTCAGCGCCAAGAAGTTCGTGATCGCCACGGGCGCGCGCGACGTGACGCCACCCCCGCTGCAAACCGTCCCCCATCTGACGCATCGCACGCTCTTCGACCTTGAAGCGCTGCCGCCGCATCTGACGATCGTGGGCGGCGGCGCAATCAGCGTCGAGATGGCGCAGGCCTTTGCCCGTTTGGGCAGCCGCGTGACGCTCATCACGCGCGAGCCGCGACTCATCCCCCAAGCCGACGCCGACGCCGCAGCCGCGCTGACCGACGCGCTCATCCGCGACGGCGTGCAGGTCATGCTCAACCGTCAAGTGACGGAAGCGGCCTACGACGCGGCCTACACGCTGACGCTGGACGACGGACAGCGCGTCGAGGCGTCGCATCTGTTGGTGGCGGCGGGCAAGCGCCCGGACGTGACCGCGCTGCAACCAGAGCAAGCCGGGTTGGCGGTGCGCGATGGGGCGCTGGTGCTGCGCGACACGCTCCAGACCAGCCAACCGCACATCTACGCGGCGGGCGACGCGGTCGGCGCGCCGTTCTTCACCCACACCGCCGGCAGCGAGGCAACCACCGCCCTCCTCAACCTGCTGCTGCCGTTCAAGGGCAAGCGCAAGCCGATCGCCCCATACACCTTCTTCACCGATCCTGAGGTGGCGCAGGTCGGCCTCACCGAGGCGCAGGCGCGTGCGCAGCATCGCGCCGTGGCCGTGACGCGCGTCCCGTTCAGCGCCAACGACCGCGCCATGACCGAAGGCCAACCGCAGGGCTTCGTGAAGGTGGTGCATGGGCGCTGGGGGCGCGTCTACGGCGCAACGCTGGTCGGGCGCGGCGCAGGCGAGATGGCCAACGAGTGGGCACAGGTGGTCGATCGCCGCGGGCGGATCATCGCCCCGCTGTTCGCCACGCACATCTACCCGACGCTGGGCTATGGCAACGGCCTGCTTGGGATTGAGTGGCTGCGCGCCTTCGTGCAGACCCGCTCCGGGCGGCGGCTGCAGGCGGCGCTGCGCCGACTGTGGGGGTGAACAAAAGAGGGGCGATCTGATAGGATCGCCCCTCGGGTTCGTCTGAGCTGGCAGCCGCGCTTACGTCAGGCGGTTGTAGAACTCCACCACGAGCTGCACGTTCACCGGGATTTGAATCTCGGTCTCATCGGGGATGCGCAGCAGCGTTGCCGACTTCTTGGCCTTGTCCACGCTGATGTAGGGCGGGTAGGACGTGTTGGACTCCATCGACTCCACCACGTGCGGGTTGTCCTTCATCTTTTCGGACACGCTCACCACGTCGCCCGCGTCGAGCAGGTAGCTCGGCAGGTCAATCCGCGCGCCGTTGACGAGGATGTGCCCATGCACGACGAGCTGGCGCGCCGCCCAAATGGTGGCCGCGATGCCGGCTTTGTAAACGAGGTTGTCGAGGCGGCGCTCCAACAGGATGAGCAGGTTGCCGCCAGTCGTGCCCGTCGGGACGCGGGTCGCCTTCAAGTAGTAGTTGCGAAGCTGCGTATCGCGCACGTTGTAGATGTAGGCCAGCTTTTGCTTTTCATCGAGCTGCGTGCCGTAGTTGCTGCGGCGACCGCCACGGAAGGTCTTTTCCTTGCCGTGCTCGCCGGGCGGGTAGGAACGTTTGTCAAGGATGCGGCTGTACTTCGGGCGCGGGATGAGCACCTCGCCGAAGCGGCGCTGAACTTTGGCTTTGGGGCCATGATACGATGCCATAGTGTGTTTGTTTCCTCATCTAAAATGACACCGAGGCAGCCGTGACTCAGTGCGATTTAGCGGTCAATGGTTGAACGGACAGAACGTTAGTATACGCGACGAAGCCGCCGCACAAAAGGGCGAATCAACAGCAAGTAGGGACGCGACCTGTCGCGTCTGTTGGGGTGTAGAAAACCACGGACAGGGCAGGCCCTGTCCCTACGATGCCGCGTGCGTAGGGACGCGACCTGTCGCGTCCGTGGGGGAACAGAAAAACGGACAGGGCAGGCCCCACGGACAGGGCAGGCCCTGTCCCTACAAGGCCGCGCTGTCCGACGATTCTTGCAGGCCCCCCTCGCCATGAATTTGCTGTGCAAATTCGTTTGGTTTGCTATAGTATTAAACATCCGTAAAGTTCTCTTGCAGCCAACTTTAAATAGGAGATTGCACCGTGATGAAAAAATTGCTGTTGTTGCTGGTCTTAACGTTGGGGATGCTCGCCCCCGTCAGCGCAGATGAAGCTCCGCTGCCTGATCTGGGCGGGCGCACCTTGACCGTGGCGATTGAAAACGCCTACATTCCCTTCAGCTTCATCGACCAAGAGACCGGCCAAGCCATCGGCTGGGACTACGACGCGCTGGGCGAAATCTGCGCCCGGTTGAACTGCACGCTGGAGTACATCGAGACCTCATGGGACGGCATGATCAACGCGGTGGGCCGCGGTGAGTTTGACGTGGCCCCCAACGGCATCACGATCACGGAAGAACGCGCCCAAGTGGTAGACTTCAGCATCGGCTACATGAGCGTCATTCAGCGCATGCTCGTCCAGTTGAACGAGACCCGCTTCAGCAGCGTCGAAGAGTTCGTTGCCAACCCCAACCTCAAGCTGGGCGTGCAGCAGGGGACGACCAACTTCTTGACAGGACAGGCACTGGTGGGCGATGCGCGCTTGGTGGTCTTCACTGACTTTGGCGCAATTGTGCAGGCGCTGCTCGTGGGCGACATCGACGCGATGATCGCCGACGACGTGGCCGGGCAGGGCTACGTGGGTGAGAACGCCGATCGCCTGACGATGCTGCCGGACGTGCTGAGCAGCGACGAGCTGGGCTTCATGTTCGCCAAAGGCTCGGATCTGGTCGAGCCGTTCAACATCGCCATCTTGAGCATGAAGATGGACGGCACGCTGGATCGTATCAACGCCAAGTGGTTCCCGCCGCTGCTGCCTGATCTGGAAGGGCGCGTGATCGACGTGGCGATTGAGAACGCCTACAAACCCTTCAACTTCATCGACCCCGTCACCGGCCAAGCCGTCGGCTGGGACTATGACGTGCTGGGCGAAATCTGCGGCCGCTTGAACTGCACGCTGAACTACATCGAAACCTCATGGGACGGCATGATCAACGCCGTAGCCAACGGTGAGTTCGACGTGGCCCCCAACGGCATCACGATCACCGAAGAGCGCGCCCAAATCGTGGACTTCAGCATCGGCTACATCAGCGTGGTGCAGCGGATGCTCGTGCGGTTGGAAGAGGATCGTTTCGCGGATGTGGCGGGCTTCGTGGCCGATTCTGGCCTGCGCATCGGCGTTCAGAGCGGCACGACCAACTTCTTGACGGCGCAGGAACTGGTAGGCGATGCGCGCCTCGTCGTGACGCCGGACTTTGGCTCGGCGATTCAGGCGCTGCTGGCCGGTGACGTAGACGCCGTGCTGATCGACGACACGGCTGGTCAGGGCTACGTGGGCGAGAACGCCGAGCGCCTCAAGCTGCTGCCAGACGCCCTCAGCAGCGATGAGCTGGGCTTCATCTTCCCGAAAGGCTCGGATCTCGTCGAGCCGTTCAACAAGGCCCTGATGGCCATGATGAGCGACGGCACGCTTGAGGCGATCAACGCCCTGTGGTTCTCTGAGACGGAGTAACCCTCTGATGAGTCTGTGGGGGCGGCGCGCTGGCGCTCGCCCCTTTTTTGCTGAACGTCCACCTGCAAGCTCGTTGTTTTTTAGGAACCGATCTGATGGCAGTTCGTGTAGATATCCCCGCCAAACCCAAAAACACCGACGAAACTGACAGCACCATCCGACGAGGGTCACAGTTCTGGGGGCGCGTGTACGGCGCGCCCTACTGGCTGTTGTTGTTCGCGCTGCTGTTCCTCTTCGTCGGGCACAGCATCAACACCAACGAGAACTACAGCCGCGCTTGGCAGTACGTGCGGGGAACCCACTTCACATGGATCCTCGACACAATTGGCTGCAACACGGGCGGCGCTTGCCCGGAAACCTACAGCCCCACCCCGCCCGCCATCGACGGCATCAGCATGACGATCGTGCTGGCGATCTCCTCTTATGCGATTGCCTTCATCATCGGCTTGATTATCGGCATCATCCGCGCGAACCCGCCCAAACCGCCCCTCAACCGCCCGAGTCTCCTCCAGCGCGCCCTCGGAATGCTGTACGTGTTGTTCTACAACGTGGTGACGTTTTATGTTGAGTTCATGCGCGGCATCCCGTCGATTGTGTTCGTGTTGATGGCGGCGTTCGTGTTCTTGCCCGCGGCGCGCGACGCGCTCAACACTGGCATTGTTCAGACGTTGGGCCTGCCGCGGATTCAACTGCGCAGCATCGACCCCGTCACTGGTGTGCTGGCGCTGGCGATCATCTACAGCGCTTACCTGAGCGAGGTGTTCCGCGCCGGGATTCAATCGATCAGCAAGGGGCAGGTCGAGGCGGCGCGCAGCCTCGGCATGAACTACGTTCAGACGATGCGGCTGGTCGTCATCCCACAGGCGATCCGCACGGTGCTCCCGCCGCTGGGCAACGACTTCATCGCCATCATCAAGGATACGTCGCTGCTCACGATCTTGGGCACGAACGAGATCACGCAGCTCTCGCGCAAGTGGGTTGGCACGACCTTCCAATACCCTGAGACGTTCTTCATCCTGTCGGTGATCTACTTGTTCATGACGGTGTTGGGGTCGCTGTTCGTCCAATGGATGGAGCGCGCGCTGCGCCGCCACGAACGATAGCGTGGTATTCGAGCGCGGCCTAAGCGAGCGCCCGCGTCTGGTACAGCGCGCCGTCCACAAAGCCGCGTTTGCGGTAGTATTCGCGCGTGCCGATGGCGCTGATGACCGCCATCTGGCGGAAGCCCGCCGCAGTGGCGATCTCGCAGGCGCGTTCGATCAGCGCCTTGCCGAGGCCGGCGTGCTGGGCTTTGCCGCCTTCCACCTCGCCGATGCCGAGCGACTGGCCGTAGACGTGCACCTCGCGGATGATGGCCGCGCCGCGCAGTTCTTCCGTCAGCGGCTCAAGGTCAGGCTTGGGCAGCGACAGGCGCAAAAAGGCCGCGATCTGCCGCTGCGGGGTGATAAACTGCAAGAAAGCCTCACGGCTTACCCCCGCGTCGTACCAGAGCACGTCGAGCGTCAGCGCCTCGCGACCGATGTCGTGATGGCGAATCTCGCGCGCGCGGATGTCGCCCGTCGTCGCCCCTTGACGCGCTAGCTCCGCATCGACGAGCTGGCGAAAGTTCGTGAGTTGGTTGCCGTCTACGATGTCGGTGCTGGGAATGTCGCGGATGACGCGCGTCAGGCGGCAGTACTCCGGCGTGCGCTTGAAGCACTCCGCCAGCACGCGCAGCAGTTCGTCATGGGTGTAGGGCCGCCAGTCGCCGCGCTGGTAGACCTGCATCAGCTCGGCGCTTTCGATCAGCGAACATGGGTAGACCTTGAGTTCATCGGGGCAGAAGTCGGGGTCGCTGAACAGGCGCGCGTAGTCTTGGATGTCCAACTCGGGGTTAGAGCCGTACAGGTTGGGCATCCAGTGGGCGTGAATTTTGAAGCCCGCCTGCCGCAGCAGCCGCACGGCGTGGCGCGTGGCAGCGACGCGATGCCCGCGCCGGTTCAGCCGCAGCACGTCGTCGTTCAAGCTCTGGAAGCCGATCTGCACTTTGGTGCACCCCAAACGTCGAATGCGCAGCACCTCTTCAGGGCTGATGTGGTCGGGGCGCGTTTCGACGACGAGGCCGACGACGCGGCAGGCCGCTGTCTCGTTCTCGCGGTGGGCGGCCTCTAACTCGTCCCACGTGGCGTATTCGTCGATGGGGCTGCGGGCGCGCTGGCCGTGGGCGATCTGGCGCGTCAGGTCGCGGCTGCGGCGCATCTCGTCGGCGTAAAGCTGCTGCACCGTCTGGTTGTAGGTCTGGGTGAGGTCTGCGCCGTGTAGGGCGACGTTGGCGGTGTTGTGGGTGGGGTGCAGTTGGCTGTGCGCCGCCAGCAGATCCCACACTTCCTGCCGTCGGTCAATCCCCTTGCCGAAGTCGTGCAGCGCGTCGAAGATGCGCTTGATGAACCAGATTTGATAGGCCTCAGGGTAGAACGACCACGTGCCGCCTAAGACGATCACCTCGATCTTGTCGGTGGGGTGCGCCATGTTGTAGTAGGTCAGGACGCGCGTGTAGGTCTGCAAGTAGGGGTCGAAGGCGTTCTGCTCGGCGCGCTGCGCCCCGGGTTCATCCGAGAGGTAGCTCTTGGGCATGCGCACGTCGTTCGGGCAGAAGATGCACTCGCCGGGGCAGGGGAACGGCTTGGTGAGGACGGTGACGGGGGTCACGCCGCTGATGGTGCGCATCGGCTTACGGCGCAGCTTGTGCAGCACGCGCTCGTCAAACGGCGGTAGGCCGTCCTGCCCGGCGAACAGACGATACGCTTCGATCATCTGTGGGCGGCTGTAGAGGCCGCCGTCAGGGCGCGGGTGGGCGCGCGTGATCGCCCCGAAGACGTCATGGGTGAGCGGCCCGTCCACCTGCACAATCGCGCGCAAGGCGGCGATCAAGCGGTCACGGTGGGCGTGGTAGTCAAGGTCATATTTGGCGGCGCGCGGCGGCGTGTGATCCGATTGGGTCATCGGTGGGGGTCTCTCTTGTGTGCTGCTGATTCTATTCTAGCGGCGCGGCGCACTTTGTGTGACCCTCAGTTCGGGGGCAGCATGCCGCGGGCACAGCACGCCGTGCCTTACAACTGTTGGGAGTGTCTAAATTCGAACAGAGGCCTCATCCAGCTCCCTTCAGGGGGCGCACCCTAGCCGAGTGCTTCAGCGCTCGGCGCGACGGTAAAGGCCGATGACTGTCTGTTTATCTTTAGACACTCCCCAACTGTTTTTAACCGTTGCAAGTCAGCGGCCTTGCAGCAGCACCGTTTGCAGCGCTTCCTCAAACACGCCCAGCGCGTCATCGATCTGGGCTTCTGTCACCGTCAGCGGGGGCATCCACCCGATGACCTCGTCCTCGCTGCCCCAGACCGTCAGCCACAGCCCGCGCTGGCGGCAGGCCTCAACAAGCAGAGCCGCCACTTTACGCTCAGCCGAGGCAAACGCCACACTGCCCAACAGCCCTCGCCCGCGCACGTCAACAATCTGGCCGTATTCGGCTTGTAGATCGCGCAGGCCGTTGAGCATTCGCTCGCCCAGCGCCTGCACCTGTGGCAGCAGGCGCTGCTGTTTGACGGTCTGTGCGACGGCGTGCGCTGCGACCACCGCTAAAGTGCTGGCTGGGTAGTGCGCCTCGAGGTGCACGCCCAACTCATCCGAGACGGCGACCACACCTAACGGCAGACCGTTCGCCAGCCCGCTGGAGAGAACGACCATATCCGGCTGAATGCCGCTCGCTGCGCTGACGAACCACTCCCCCCCGCGCAGGCTGCTGTGCGTCTCGTTGACGATCAGCAAGATCCCCCAGCGGCGGCAGATCGCTTCCAACGCTTTGAAGAAAGTCGGAGGGGTCACCCATCCGCCGCCTTGACTGAGCACCGGCTCAATCACCATCGCGGCGATGGTCTCTGGCGCGCTTTGGGTCTTGAAGAGCCGCTCAAGCTGGCGCAGGCAGAAGTCCATCTCAGCTTCGGCGTTGGCGCTGGCCATCGGGTATGGCGCGATCAACACCGAGGACACGCCCGGATGCGCGCGCTGGCTGCCCTTGACCGCGGACATCGCCATCGTTTGGATGGTGTCCCCGTGCGAGCCGCCTTCAAACACCAGCACCCGTGAGCGCAGGGTGGCGCGCTGCGCCAGCATCACCGCCCGCTCGACGGCTTTGCTGGCGGTTTCTACGCAAAAGAAGTTGGTGAGGTGGCTCGGCGCTGCGCCTGCCAGCAGGCTGTGGAAGTCCAGTTCGGCTTGGGCGATGCTGCGGGGCGGCGTGCCCCACAGCACTTCGGCCTGCTGCTGCACAGCTTTGGTAACCGCCGGATGGCTGTACCCTAGCAGCATCTGGCCGCCGCTGCTGGTGAAATCAGCGATGCGACTGCCCTGCCCGTCGTAGACGTAAAGGCCATCCCCTTGAACAAAGGCTGTGAACTGTGAGGCAGAGCGTTTGGCAGGCATTGTCACCCATTCATGGTTGTGTGAACTTGCCTGCCAGTATAACGCTTCTTGCGATGGTTAGATCAGCGGTTGTGGCATGGGTTGGCGAACGTGAGCGATCATCCGCATGCCGTGGCGTGGGCGCAGGGTGAACACACGGTTGGGGACGACAGCTTGATCAGGCGCAAGCGTGAGGCGGAAGCGCTGCGCCAGCGTCGCCAGCACGAGACGCGCTTCCATCATGGCGAACGTGTTGCCGATGCAGATGCGCGGCCCGGCCCCAAACGGCAGATATTGATAGCGGTGCATCGCCTTCTCGTTCTCAGGCGTCCAGCGTTCGGGGTCGAAGCGCTGGGCATCAGGGAAGTAACGTTCGTCGCGGTGGATGCCGTAGATGTTCACCATCAGCACCTCGCCTTTTTTCACGTCGTACTTGTCAGCGAGGCGCACGGGCACAATCGGCTCGCGGGTGACTGACCACGCCGGCGGGTAAAGGCGCATCGTCTCTTTAATGACCTTCTCAGTGTAGACGAGTTTGGGCAGGTCTTCAAAGGTGGGCAGCCGCCCGCTCAGCACGCTGTCTAGCTCTTGGTGCAGCTTGGCCTCCACCTCAGGGTGCTGCGACAGCGCGTAAAACGCCCACGTCAGCGTGACGGCGGTCGTCTCATGGCCAGCGCCGAACACGGTCATCACCTCGTCGCGCAGCTGCTTGTCGCTCATGCGCGCGCCGTTTTCGTCGTCAGTGGCGGCGATCATCATGCTCAGCAGGTCGCCCTTGTCTTCTTTGCTGGCGCGCCGCTCGTCGATGAACCCTTGAATCAGCTCATCGAGGTGCTGGATCGCCTCTTTCATGCGGCGATTTTCCGGGGTTGGCAGCCATTCTGGAATTTGCAGGATGCGGTTGAAGCGCTGATCAGCCAGCCGTAGGACTGTCGCCACGGCCTGACCGGTCTTGTCCTCTTGGGTGACGTGCGCGTCAAACAGCGTCTTACTGACGATCTGCATCGTCACGCCGGCCATCTCATGCTCGACGTCGAGCGGCTGCTGATCGTGCCAGCGCTCGGCTAACTCGTGGGCGAACTGCACCATCACGTCAGCATAGGCGGCAATGCGCTTGGTGTGGAAGGCCGGCTGCGCGAGGCGGCGCTGCTGCCGCCAACTGTCGCCATCGTTGGTGAACAAGCCGCTGCCCACCGCTGGTTCCAGAACCTGCTTGAGGACGGTTGTCTTGTAGAAGGAAGCAGCTTTTTCAACCAGCACCTCGTGCGCGAGGTCGGGCGTGTTGACGATGTACAAGCGGAAGGGGCCGTAATACATGCGGACGAACTCGCCGAGCTTGCGCGATTCCAGCAGCAGATGGAGCGTGTCACGTTGGAATTCGGGGGCGCTGCCCAGCAAGAAACGCCCGGGTAATGTAGGGGGGATCACTGTGGCAGTCATGGCGGGTTGACCTCAGGATATTGTGAAGGATAGAACAATCATAGGATCAACCACGGGGCGTTGTCAAGCAGTTGATTAGGCGGGAGAGGTGAATGATTCAGTTGAGGCCTCATCCCCCTTCTTGGGCTAGCCAGCCGCTTGAGAAAGGGGATGAGGCCTTGCGGCCAGCATCAGTACAAGTGGTTGCTGCTCACTGGGCCGCGAATGCCCCGTAACCGGCGGCGGTTTTGCTGCCTACGCCGAAGTCTTGCAGCGCCTGCCTCAGCCATTTGACCGCTGTGCCGCGCAGCTCTTCCGTGTACTGGTCGCGCTCTCTGTGGCGGATGCCCACCGCAAACGAGAAGGTCGTCCCGTGCGCAACGGTGATGAAGTTCACAGGGTTCGGGTTGTCGTTGTCCGCGGGTGCTCTGCCGCCGCTGTTTCGGTAGTACTCTGGGAAGTGCGGCGTCATGACGTCGAGCGCGAACAGCGACTTGCCGTTGGGCAGCGCCTTGACCACCCCATCGAAGAAGATGAGCTTGCCGGCGTCCTCCTGCTTGCCGAAGCAGTCGGCGTAGACCTTTGCGTCCCCGTTGTGGCCTTGCCCCGTCGCAAGTTTTTCATCCAGCTCTTCCAGAGCCTTTTCCTTCGTCGGATCGATCCCGTGCTTGGCGGCAGTCTCGTAGAGCGCGTAGCTGCGGCATAGGCCTTTCAGCGCGCTGCCGGGGATGTAGGGCAGGCCGGTCACCTTGTCGAGCGTGATGCCGATCTCCAGCGCGCCTTTGCCCCCCAGCCCAACGATCAGCCGCGTGAGCAAGCGCATGTCCCAGCGGGTGGCGCTGGCGGCTTCGGTCATCTGCTGCCAGCGGGCGTGGT
>CALDYP010000091.1 GCA_937944445.1 uncultured Anaerolineae bacterium | reverse complement strand
ACCTCCCCCACTTACAACCACGAAGCGATTGAGATCAGCCGCTTTGAAATCCCAGCCGGCAGCTACAAGCCAGACGAGGCCATCCGCGTGCGTGGGGAGCTGACGCTGCCGACCTACGCCCCGAGCGTGCTGATCGCGTCGAACAATCGCATGGCCTACATGCTCGAGGTCAAGCTGGAGGTGGCCGATCAGCCGACGCGCGAGCTGCTCTACCACCTGCCGATCGAGCCGGCAGTGGAAAACGGAGTGGTTCGAACGAATGAAGCGTTAGATCAAATGTCTCAAAACATTTTGAGGAGATTGCTATGAAGCCGTTTCGTTGGCCGCTCGTGCCGGATGTCCGTGCGATGGATGATGCGCGAAGCAAGGGAGATGCCACACGGGATAAATATGACCACCTGACCTTTTCGAGCGAAGAGAACGTCACTGCCGCGGGCACAGGCAGCAAGAAGAACGAATTAGGCTCTGTCGAGCTGTACTTATCGGGGTATCAGCGGACGATCCAATCGCTGCCGGTGTTCACGCCCGGTTCGGAGCTTCAAGTGGAGTGGACAGTTACCCCTGCTGTCGCTAAGGCGCTTAACCTGAAAGTGGAGGTGGGTTGGCGAGTTGAAGGGGCGGGCAGGCGCGACCAACACTACAGCGTCTTGTTCGACGGCCAGCTTGAACAGTCACGCAAGTTGCGCCGCACCGCTGATTTCGTCCTGCCGCAGCACCCGCGCAGCTACGTTGGCCAGCTCATCTACCTTATCTGGGAGGTGCGCGTTACGTTGGGCAAAGTGGCCTTGTTTAACTTGTTTAAACCAGCGATCACGCTCCAGCCCTTCATCCTCTGCCATGAGCAACTGCTAGCGCAAGTTGATTGAAGTAGTGGATCATCGTCTCCACGCCGTGGAAGAAGTTGGGCAAGTGGAGCTTTTCGTTGGGGGCGTGTGGGTTGTCGTCTGGCAGCCCGATGCCCATCATGACAATTGCCGCGCCGAGCGCCTGCTGAATGTCGTGCGTGAAAGGCAGCGACCCGCCCCCGCGCATGTAGGCTGGCCCGCGCCCGAACACAGCGTGATAAGCCCGTTCTGCGGCCTGCACGTAGGGGGTGGCGACGTCGATCACAACCGGGTAGGCCGGGCTACATCATCGGGCGCGACCTGACGACGATCACGCGCGCCTATGAGGGGCTGCGCTTTGGAGTGATCGGCGTGAACGACCTGCTGCCCTCCACGCCCAACGCGCCTTTTGGCGGCATGAAGCAGAGCGGCTTCGGGCGCGAGATGGGCAGCGAAGGCCTGTACGAATACCTTGAGACGAAGTTTGTCTCCATCGGGTTGAGTTAAGTAGGGCAAGGCATGCCTTGCCCTACCCCGTGTGCTTTACGGCAGCGGCTCCGTCCAGTATTCGCTGCCCTGTCCCTCGGCTGTCCAGCCGATGAGGCCGCTGTAGGCGACTTGGAACCACGCGCGACCTCCGGGGTCGCAGACGGGGCCAGCCAACACGTCGAAGGTGGCGCTGCCGGGGATGAGGCCGATCTGCGCGGCGGTGGTCGAAGGATCCGACCGTAAGCGGTTGCCCACGCCCGGTGTGACGCGCCCGCGCCCACCCGGCCGCAGCCGTGAGGGCATGAAGCCCGGGCAGGTGACCGACGACGGCGCAGGGACAGGCGCGGCGGTCGGCATCGACGGCGCGGGCGGTGCGCTTAGCGCCTCCACGACGAACGAGGGCATGGCGGCGGCGCTCATCGCGGTGTTGGGGTTCATCCACACCAGCGAGGGCACCTTGTTCGTGCTGCCGAACGGCCCGATAGCCACGCCGTCGCGCTGTAAGATCAAAGAGCTGTAGATGTACTCACCGAAGTCGATCAGCGGGTTCGTCAGCAAGGTGACGCGCACGCCGCCGTTCACCCACGGGTCAACGCTGCTGATGACCTGTGTGCCGTTGGTGTAGAGCGTGCGGGTGACGCCATCGCGCAGGTAGCGCACGACGTTGTGGGGCGGGATGTAGCCTGCGCCGAATTCGGGCACAGAGGGGCGCGCCGCGTCAAAGTCTGGCCAGAAGACCTCGCCGTTGGGCAGTGGCAGCGCCCCGAACAGGCTGGATTCCGTGCCCGCAAACGTGATGCCGAACATCCCATCCCAGTCATACGTGCCCATCGGCGTGCCCGGACCTTCGATGTTGACAGCGCGCAGACCGAAGCGCGTCTGCGTGCCGCTGTTGCGCAGCGTGTCGAAGGCATAGGATTGAGTGGAGTCGTAGAACGGCACGTAGCTCAGGTCAAGCTGGCGCACCAGCGCCCCATTGGCAGTGCTGTAGAGGCCGTAAGTGAACGGGAACGGACCCGCGAAGCCGGGCGCAGGATCCCACGGGTAGCCCAAGATCAGGCCCATCGCAAAGGTGGAGCCGTCGTTGGCATATGCCCCTAGCCCTAGTGAGCACGCGATCCCGTCGTAGGTCTCTGACCAGTAGGGCATTCCGCTGCTGATGTCCTGCGCGACGACGCGGATCACTGGGCGATCACGCCCGGCGCGCCACTCCGGGAAGCACATGATCACGGTGTTGCCGTTGGGGTCAATCGCAAAGTCGTTGACGTAGACATCCGGGGCCAGCCCTAGCGGGAAGTAGACTTCCGAGTCCATCAAGTAGTTGAGGACGAGCGCCTGCGCGTTGTAGTCGTAGTGGAAGGTGAACTTGCTGGCGACGCTGCCGGGCATCCCCCCCGGGGCGCTGCTGGAGGGGACGGTGGGCATGACCGGCGGCGCGCCCAACATCGGCATCGACCACGCAGGGAACTCTGGAACGGATGCGCCGATGAGCGCGCCCGTGTCGAGCGTCCACACGCGCTCAGGGCGCATCCGTGTCTCGTTGACACCGCTCATGGCCACTGCGCCATCGCGGTAGATATCCACGACCGTGTACAGTGACGGGACAGACGGGTCGGAGCCGAGTTCCGAGGCGTTGGCGAGGTAGGTAATCTGGATGCCCTCCTTGCCGATGAGGTCTACGGCCACGATGATCCCGTTGCCCTCGTGGAAGACGACGTGATCGTTCGTGCCGTCGAAGTGGCTGGCGCGGACGATATTACGTTCTCTCAGGTAGGGGATGGTCGGCTCGGTGTAGGGCAGTGAGTAGTCGATGTCCATGTAGAACACTTCACTCCACGGGGCGACCATCGCATTTCCCTTGGCGGGGGTGGGGTTCAACTCGCTGACGAACACGCCCCCATCCCACAGGAAGACGCGCCCGTCATAGCCGCTGCCCTCGATGGCGATGGGTTCCATCTTGAAGATGAAGCTGTTGGGCAAGTTGGCAGCGTACGTGACCGGCAGCCAACCGACAGAGTCGTCTAGCGCAGGCATCGCGTATTCGTCAAAGTCGAAGTACAGGCTGCCATCGGCGAGGGCGTAAGCGTCGTAGCGCCAGCGAATCGGCCCCAGCGCCAGCGGCGCATCGTCCCACGGATAACGCACGATGACGCCCATCATGAACGACACATCGTCGTTGACGTAGGCCCCGGGTCCCAGCCCACACAGCTGACCGTCCAGCGTGCGCTCCCAGAGGACGGAACGGGTGACGAGGTCGAAGCGCACCAGCGTGAAGATCGGCGGGTCGTAGCTTGAGGCATAGCAGAAGAGAACCTCCCGACCATCAGGGCTGACCGCAAACTGATTCCGACCGAGGTAGGTTCCGAGGGGAATCGGCAGCGCGATGGACTCTTGATCGGCCATGCGGTAGTTCTTGATGAGCGTGCGGGTCTCCCAGTCGTAGTGATACGACATAGGATTGGTGACCGCCAGCGCTGGATGAGCGAACAGCGTTAGCATGACTAACGCCCCTATAAAGATGACCAGACGTCGCATACAATCCCCCTGAATGAAACTGAAATATTCCTATCTCTGATTATAGTCGTTCCGTGTTTTTGAGTATCAAGATTGCCTGACGATTGCCATGCGCCGCCCGCTGCGATGTGCGAAAAAGCTGCGGGTTAGTGGGGTATACTTCAGTCAAAAAAACACAGCGAGAGCGGATCATGAACTTCGAACAACTGGCGAATGAACTTCGCAAGCTCAACCGAATTGACAAACTGCGCGCGATGCACTTGTTGGTGAACGAACTGGCGGCTGAGGATGGGAGGGAGGCTGGCTCTGCTGTGCCTTATGAAATCATCACCCCGCACGGTAACGAGGCGGCAGCAGCTGTGTTATATGAGTTTCTCCAATCGAACAACGACAAGGGATAGGCGCAGTGACGCGGTTTCCTTACTCTGCGACGGATTCTCAACAGACCAGTTTGATGCCGCGCCTCACCTTGACGTTGACACGCGGCGGGCGCTCAGCAGAAGTGACAGGACTCCTAGACACAGGCGCAGCAATCAACGTCATGCCATATTCAATTGGTGTGATGCTTGGAGCGGTGTGGGAAGAACAGTCAACGATTGTACCCCTGTCTGGCAGCCTTGACCAGCTTGCAGCGCGCGCCCTTCTGGTCTCAGCACATCATCCTCAGATCACACAAAGCCAGCGTGTGAGATTGGCTTTTGCACGGACAATTTCGGATGAGCTTCCGCTGCTGTTTGGCCAGATGAATTTCTTCTTGGAATTTGACGTCTGCTTCTATCGGTCACAGAGTTTGTTTGACGTTCGGCTGAAACCCAATTAGCTAATTCCTGACGGTTGATTGCCATGCGCCGCCCGCTGCGACAAATCCACCCGGACAACGCCCACCTTGAAGCCGCCGACGCTGTGACTGAGGCGCGCGCTGAGCGTATGCGCCAAGTGGCAGCGGCGCGCCAGCGCGGCCTCACCGTGCTGATGGAGGACGTCTACAACCCGTTCAACCTCGCCGCGATTGCCCGCACGTGCGATGCGTTCGGGGTGCAGTCGTTAGGGTTCATGTGCCAAAGCCGCGAAGCGTTCGACCCGCGCGAGGCCGGCGCGCTGGCCAGCCGCAGCGCCGCCAAGTGGATCGACTACACGCTGTACGAGGGCGGCACGGCGGCAGTCTTGGCGCAGTTCAAGGCGCAGGGCTACCACGTCGTGGCGCTGGTTGCCGCGCCGGATGCCGTGCCGCTCGCGTCGGCCCCCCTCGCGCAGGAACGGCTGCTGCTGCTGATCGGCAACGAGCGCCACGGCCTGAGCGCGACCGCCGAGGCACTGGCCGACACGCGCGCGGTGATCCCGATGGCGGGCATGGTACAGTCGCTCAACGTCAGCGTGGCGGCGGCGCTGGCGCTCTACGAGGTCGTTCGCCAGCGCGGGGCGCGCTGCCTCTACACGCCTGACGAGGCTGAGGCGCTGGTGCAGCGCTGGCTGAGCCGCGAAGCCGAGGCCAAGCACAGCGCCAAACGCGGCAAACCCTCGTAGGGACAAGGCAGGCCACGGACAAGGCAGGCCACGGACAAGGCAGGCCACGGACAAGGCAGGCCACGGACAAGGCAGGCCACGGACAAGGC
>CALDYP010000090.1 GCA_937944445.1 uncultured Anaerolineae bacterium | reverse complement strand
TCGGCGAATTCCCGATCTACTTTCCTGATCGCAAGGCCGGCAGCAGCAAGATGAGCAGCAAGGTCGCGCTGGAGGCGGCGCTGCGCGTCTGGCAGATTTTGGCGCGCCACGCGCACCTTTCCCCTAAGGATCGGGTGGAGGGTTGATCTGATGGTTGGCAGCGCTTGCGCCTAGTCAACGGCGCAGAATTTGATCTATAATACTCAGCGTTCAAGTCCCCTCGGTTGGGGCGTTTTGATTTTAGGAGCATGTAACATGACACTACGCCTGAAGAACGATATGGTCGGTCTGCTGGCCTACACCCTGACGGTGGATGGAGAAGTGGTTGAGACGGTTGACCGCGCCAACCCCATCGAATACCTGCACGGCGCACAGAACATCGTCGAAGGCCTTGAGGCCGCGCTCGAGGGCAAGCAGGCAGGCGATACCTTTGAAGTGACGGTAGCCCCTGAACAGGGCTACGGCGAGTACCTCGAAGATGACATCGAAGCCGTCCCTGCGAGCGAGTTTGACGATCTGGACGAGCTGCAAGTGGGTATGGAGTTGGAGATGGTCGATGAAGATGGCGACGTCGTCGAAGCCACCATCGTAGAGATCACCCCTGATCAAGTCGTCTTGGACTTCAACCCGCCGCTGGCTGGCAAGACGCTGCACTACACGGTGGAAGTGGTTGACGTGCGCGAGGCGACTGAGGAAGAGCTGGAGATGGGCCTGCCCGCTAGCCTCATCGACGAGATGTACGACGACGTCGAAGAAGACGAGGAATAGGCCACAAGCGGCACAGGTGTTACACTAAAGGGCGCAGCAATGCGCTCTTTTTTTTGTTGACGCACAACATCACCGAAAGGAAAGCGTCCATGCCGCCAATTCAGTTGGTGCTCGCCTCTTCTTCGCCGCGTCGTCAGGAACTGCTGGCAGGGCTGGGTGCAGCGTACAGCGTGCACAAGCCAGAAGTAGACGAGACGCCGCGCGCGGGCGAGCCGCCGCTGGCGTATGTGGCGCGGCTGGCGCTGGAGAAGGCGCAGGCGGTGGCGAGCCAAGTGCAGGGGCAGGGGGTGGTGCTGGCCGCTGATACGGTCGTCATCCTCGCGGCAGATACGATCGGCGTTGACGCGCAGGGGGAAATCCTCGGCAAGCCCGCCGACGCAAACGAAGCGCGGGCCATGTTGCGCGCGCTGCGTGGGCGCGATCATCTCGTCGTGACAGCGTTTGTGCTGCTGCCGCTCAACGGTGGCGAGCCGATACAGCAGCTAGTCAAAACGACGGTGACGATGCGCGACTACACGGATGAGGAAATTGAGGCCTACATCGCCACAGGCGACCCGTTCGACAAGGCGGGCAGCTACGCCATTCAGCACCCTGAGTTTCGGCCTGTGGCGGCGCTGAACGGCAGCTATACGAATGTGGTCGGCTTGCCCGTGGACGAAGTGCGCGCGGCGTTGATTCAAGTCGGGGTGCTGCATGCTGCCGACGGTTGAATCGTCACGGTCAGGGGCGGCGCTGCTGTGGGCCATCGCGCTGGCGGGGACGGTGACGCTCCCGAGCACGGTGCTGATGGCACAGCTTGCGCAGGTGGGCATGGTCTTGGCGGCGGCTGTACCGCTGCTGTACGCGGCGGCCTTTGCTGTGATGAGCGTGTTCAGCGGGTTGGCGGCCCGCGTGGGCAGCAAAGAGACGCTAATCGCTGCGGCGGGGGTGTCGTTCGCCGGGCTGATGGTCTTGACGCTCGCCCCGCGTTTTGATTGGCTGTTGATTGCGCAAGGTGCGCAGGGCGGCGCGCTGGCGCTTGGCATGCAGTCTTATCGGCAGTACCGTCAGCAGCTAGGGGTGGCGTCGGTGTCGGATCGCACTGTGCCGCTAGTGGCGCTGTTCGGGGTGATCAATGGGCTGGGGATGGCGCTGCTAGCGTGGAGCGGTGACCTCGCCCCGTGGTCATATTGGCTGGAGTTGATCCTGCTGGGGTGTGCGCTGGCGCTGTTCACGCGTGCGCAGCCCAGCGACCCGCTCGACGCGCCGCTGTGGACGCGCCCCGCGCTCGCTGACGTTCGCACGCTGGCGCTGTTCGTGCTGCTGGCCAGCCCTGCAGGGCTAATTGCAGCCGTGATCCCGTGGCAGCTTGTGCGCTTCAACGCCGCCCACTGGGTTGCCTTGCCGCTGCTCGTCTGGCTGTTGGTGGCAGCGCTGGCGGTGGCGACGGCAGGACAGCGGCTGTGGCTGCTGCTGCGCCGCTGGGCTGGCGTGATGTTGGTGGTCGGCTATGCGCTGTTCACCTTCGGCACGTGGACAGGTTACGTGGAGCTGGTGACCAGCGGGGCGTTTCTGCTAGGCTTGGTGTTCGGGATGCACGTCAGCGCGCACCCCCCGCAGTCGATCCACGATGAGGCGCTGGCCGTGCTAGGGATGCTCGTGCCCGGCGTGCTGCTGACGCTCGTCGCGCAGAACAGCGGCGTCACGGTGGCGCTCATCGGCTATGGATTAGCGGGGCTGCTGCTTTGGGCGGCGGCGCATTGGTGGGTTCGTTCAGAGGATGCGATGGATGCATGAGGTGATCGTGATCGGCGGCGGCTTCAGTGGGCTGGCCGCCTGCTTAGAGCTAGAACGCCGCGGCGTGCCCTACCTGCTGGTGGAGGTCAAGCGCGCGCTGGGCGGGAGCCTGCGCTCACAGCAGGTCAACGGCCTGTGGCTCGATCAAGGCGCTGGCGCTTTTCTCGACACGCTGCCGAACGACTTCTGGGATGAGCTGGGGCTAGCTGATCAGCGCATCAGCGTGCGGGAGGGGGTGGCGACGCTGCGCTGTGGGATGGGCCAATTGATCGAGGCGATGGCCAAGCGGCTGCGCGGGCCGCGCTTGATGCAGACTGCTGTCAGCAGCGTGGGCGCGTTGGCCGATCAATGGGGTGTTTGCATGGAGAACGGCGTGATGATCGCCGCGCCCCGCGTGATCGTGGCCGCGCCGGCGCGCTACGCCGCGCGGATGCTCGTCAACCCCCTGCCCGAGGCCATCCCGACGCTGGCGGACTTCCTCTACTCAGACATCGTCTACGTGTCGTTGGTCTTTGCGCGCGATCAGATCAACGAGCGCCTGCACTTCTTCCGCGATGTGGCGTATGTCTATGCCTTCCGCGTGGAAGATCCCGCGCGGGCCGGGGCGGGGCAGGTGCTGTTCCACGTGGCGCTGCGCTTCCACCCGCAGGCGCACGATCCACAAGCAATTGTGGACTACTTGACAGAAACGGTTGAGCTGCCGCCGCCGGTGGCGTGGTCAGTTGGCCACTGGCCAGAGAGCGACCCGCTGAGCGTGTTCCACGATGACCACTCAGAGCGCATGGCCGCGTTGATGCGCCTGCTGCCGCGGCGTCTGGCGCTGGTTAACAGCGACTACACGCTTGAACACAGCCCGCACAGCGGCATCGTCCGCTTGGACGAGCGCTGGAGCGCAGCGCAGGAGGCCGCGGCGAAAGTCCTCGCCGAATGAGCGAGCTGTTCTCTATCTTGCTGAACGTCATCAGCCCGATCTTCATCGTGGCGGGGTTGGGCGCGTTCGTAGGCCGCCGCTGGAACCCGGACACGCGGGTGCTGTCGCTGCTGCTGGTGTACATCTTGGTTCCGGCGCTGGTGCTCAACGGCATTCGCACCTCGCAGATGCAGCCCGAAACGCTGCTGACGATGGGGCTGCTGATCGGGGCTTTGGTGGGCATCCTCACGGTGGTCGGACTCGCGGTAGCGCACGTGGGGCGGTGGAACGACCAGAAGCGCGGCGCGTTCATGCTCACGACGCTGATGATGAACGCGGCCAACTACGGTGTGCCGGTGAACCGCTTTGCGTTCGGCCCCGTCGGCGAGCAGACCGCGATTGTGTTCTACGTCCTCAACAACTTGATCGGCAACGTCGTGGCGCTGGGGTTCGCCAGTGGCGGGCGGTCGGCGCTGCTGGCGCTGCGGGGTGTGCTCAAAGTGCCGATCATGTACGCGGCGGTGGTGGGGCTGGCGCTCAACCTGCTGGACGTCGGGCTGCCGCTGCCGCTGGAGCGCAGCTTGACCATCGTCGCCGAGGGGACGATCCCATCGATGTTGTTCTTGCTGGGGCTGCAATTGGCGCATACGCCGCTGCGGGGGCGGCTGCGGTTAGTGCTCGTAGGGTGCGTCGTGCGCTTGTTGATCTCGCCGTTGATTGCGCTGCCGCTGGCGTATGTGGGCGGCTTACAAGGGGCGATGCTGGCGACCTTCGTCGTGCAGAGCGGCATGCCGACAGCGGTGCTGGCCAACGCCATTGCTGCTGAGTTCAACAGCGACCGCGAGTACGTTGCGCTGATGACGTTCGTCAGCACGCTGGCCAGTACGGCCACACTCAGCGTCATCATTGCCTTGATGACCCCGGTCGCTAGCGCAGGGTAGCCGTGCTGATCACGTAGTCGAGCGATGTCGAGTACAGCGCGAGGATCGGGTAGCGGCTGAAGTCCACGCTGGCGGGGACTTCGTAGGTCTGCGTGCCGACGGTGTATTGCAGCGGCCCCACGTCGATGTAGTCAATCCCGACGCCTTGCGCGTCGTAGGGGTCCGGGTTGCGCGTGAAGACGATGTGAACATTCGGCGCGCGGGTAACGCTGAACTCGTCTTGAAAGCGCACAAAGCGGCGCATGTCTGGCGTCTGATAGATGACAAGCGTGCCGTTTGCGCCGCGCGTGGGGTCTGGGGTGATGAATGTGCCACGGCGCAGGATGCGCGCGTCGCTGGGGATGGGCGCAGTTTGGATCTCGTCTGGGGCGATGAGGTCGATGCCGAGCAGGCGCGCGTTGAGCAGCGCCAGCGCGACCGCAGGCCGCGGCGGCGTTTCGCTGCGGCGGTCGCCATCGCGCAGCCTGAAGAAGGCCTGCTTGACCTCCTCAGGCAGCAGCGCAAAATCCGTCTGAGCTTCCAGCGGCAGGCCCGGGTAGGCCACCGACACCGTGTCCGGGTTGACGATCGGATACCAACTGGGGAACGTCCAAATCGCGCCGACGATGAGCGCCAACCCTAACAAGATGATCACCCGAAAGCGAGGATCGCTCATAACGATGCTAGCGTTTGCGCGCGGTCACAGCGACGATGTCAAACGGGTTGACGTAGAACGACCAGCGCGAGAGGCCGAACGCGCGCTCTAGGAGCTGCAAGGGGCGGCTGATGAAGGGCAGGTAGAAGCCCAAGCGATCAAGGAACAAGCCGAGCGTGACGACCTTGCCGATGTGGCGCACGTGCACAACTTCGAAGCCGGTCTCTTCCAGCATGCGGCGCAGCGTCTCGACGGAGAAGTAATAGATGTGTTCCTCGCTCATCTTGTAGCCGATCCAGCGCTTGCCAGTCAAGCGCGCGGGCAGGCTGCCCACGTCGGGCGTGGCCAGCTCATAGATGCCGCCGGGCTTGAGCAGTTGATGGATGCGCTGCATGTTGGCTTTCGGGTCGGGGACGTGCTCGATCACGTCGTACATCGTGATGAGGTCGTAGCTGCCCTCGGTCAGGGGCGCTTCGGTCACGGTGCTGTGATGCGCGGTGTGGCCGAAGCGCTGGCGCACGTAGTCCGCTGCATAGCCGCTCACGTCCAACCCTTCGACCTGCCAACCGCGCTTGTGCGCCTCGTCCATGATGAAGCCCATCGCGCAGCCGACGTCCAGCATGCGCCCGCGCCCGTTGGTGAAGCGCTCTACGAAAGCAAGGCGGCGCTGCGCCGTCTGGCGGATGTTGGCTTCGTCGGCGATGTAGTCGGTGTAGCCCACCTCGCCCGATTGGTCGTTGTGGAAGTACGTCTCGCCGTAGAGCGCGTACAGCTCGCGCTCGTCAGGGCGGGCGCTGACGTAGATCAGCCCGCAGCCCTCGCATTGGATGAGGCCGCGCCCGTTGGCTGGGCAGTAGGGATGGTGTTGCGTGCTGCCGCACAGGTTGCAGACGTGGACGGCGCGCCGCTCAGCTGTGTCGGCGACGCGCGGCATGGTGCGAGATGAGTGGGTCATAGGCGGTGTGTTAGTTTGTGAACTCCCCAATAATGGCCTGAATGCTAACACGCCCTGTTGGAGAATGTAAGGGGGCAATGAGAATGCAAGTCGATCGTGCCATGACTCTGTTTGTTGCCCCTTACAACCAGTTTCGGTATCCTCTGTGCGTAGTTAAAAAGTATTTCTGTCGAGGAGATGGTCGTTTTATGTACACAATTGGGCTGGATTTTGGCACAGAATCGGGGCGGGCTGTGCTGGTAGACGTGCGCGACGGGCGCGAGCTAGCAACCGCCGTTTACGCCTATCCGCACGGGGTGATCGACGAGCGCCTGCCCCACTTGGACAAACCGCTGCCGCCAGACTGGGCGCTGCAGCATCCGCTGGACTATGTAGAGGTTGTCAAGCGTACCATCCCGCAGGTGCTCGCGCAGAGCGGCGTCAACCCGCAGGAGGTCGTGGGCATCGGTGTTGACTTCACCGCCTGCACGATGATGCCCACCAAAGCCGACAGCACGCCGCTGTGCCTGCTGGACGAATACAAGGACAACCCGCACAGTTGGGTGAAGCTGTGGAAACACCATGCCAGCCAACCCCAAGCCGATCAGATCAACGAGACTGCCCGCCGCCTGAACCAAGCATGGCTGGAGCGCTACGGCGGCAAGATCTCTTCTGAGTGGTTCTTCAGCAAGGCGCTGCAAATCCTGCAAGAAGCCCCTGAAATCTACCACGCCGCAGAGCGCTTGATCGAGGCGGGCGACTGGATCATCTGGCAGCTCACCGGCGTCGAGACGCGCAGCGCTTGCTTCGCGGGTTACAAGGCGATGGTGCAAGATGGCGACTTCCCCCCGCGCGAATACTTTGCTGCGCTGCACCCGGACTTCGCCGACGTGATCGACACACGCATGAGCCGCACGTTTGCGCCGTTAGGGTCAAAAGCGGGCGGCCTGACCGCGGCGATGGCTGCCGCAACGGGCCTGCCCACCGGGATCGCCGTCGCCGTGGCCAACGTAGACGCGCACGTGACCGCCCCGGCGGTCAAAGCCACCGAGCCGGGCGTCATGGTGATGATCATGGGCACGTCCACCTGTCACATCATGTCTGGTGAGAGCTTGCAAGTGGTGGAAGGCATGTGCGGCGTCGTGCCGGATGGCGTGATCCCCGGCTTGTACGGTTATGAGGCCGGGCAGAGCGGCGTAGGTGACATCTTCGCGTGGTTCGTGGATAACGCCGTTCCGCCGGAGTATCACGAGGCCGCGCGCACAGCCGGGGTGAACCTGCATCAGTACTTAGAGCAAGAAGCGGCCAAGCAGCGCGTAGGCGAGCACGGCCTGCTGGCGCTGGACTGGTGGAACGGCAACCGCTCTACGCTGGTGGACGCGGACTTGACCGGCCTGCTGATCGGCATGACGCTGGCCACCCGCGCCCCGGACATCTATCGCGCGCTGATTGAGGCGACCGCCTTCGGCACGCGCGAGATCATCGAGTCGTTTGAGCAGCGCGGCATCGCGGTCAAGGAACTGGTGGCGGCTGGCGGCCTGCCGGAGAAGAATGCGCTGCTGCGTCAAATCTACGCGGACGTGACAGGTCGCACGCTGCGGCTGGCCGGCTCAGCGCAGTCGCCCGCGTTGGGGGCGGCCATGCACGCGGCTGTTGCGGCGGGGGTCTACCCCAACATCGGCGCGGCTGCCGAGCACATGGGCAAGCTCAAGGACGAGGTTGTGACGCCTATCGCGGAGAACAAAGCGATCTATGACCAACTCTATCGGGACTACAAGACGCTGTACGACACCTTCGGGCGCGGGGCGAACGACGTGATGAAACGGCTGAAGGCCATCCGCCGCGCGGCGCGGCAAGAGGCATAAGCGCACAGGGGGGCGGCGCCGCCTGTGCGTGGTCTCGTCTGGTCAAGCGTCGGTGGGTTGGTTTATCATGAGCGGCGATTCAGGGTCGGCGCGGGCAGATTGCCCAGCCTGCCGACGATCATCACAGATATTGCTGCGGCAGAAAGGCCCCCATGACCGAGCGGATCGCCTCCCTGTTGGCGCGGCTGTACCCTCAGGCAGACGTGCCCGCCTTGACGCTGCGCCTCAGCGCGCGCATCGAACAGACCAAAGCCCGCCTGAACGCCGTGCTCCCCCGTGACGCCATCACGGAGCATGACGTGCTGCTCATCACCTACGGCGGCACGCTGCGGCGCGAGGGCCAAGCCCCTCTGCGCACGCTCTATGAGTTTGCGTTCAATTATTTGCAGGGCATGATTTCGGCCATCCACATCCTGCCGTTTTTCCCCTACACCTCGGACGACGGCTTTGCTGTCAAGGACTTCTATCAAGTCAACCCGGAGCTGGGCACATGGGATGACATTCGCAAGATCGCGCAGCGCTTCGAACTGATGGCTGACCTCGTCATCAACCACATGTCATCTCAGAGCGATTGGTTCAAGGGGTTTTTAGACAATCATCCGGCGTTTGTCGGCTTGTTTCGCACTGAATCACCAGAGGCTGACCTCAGCGCGGTGGTAAGGCCGCGGGTGACCCCGCTGCTCACCCCGTTTGAGCGCCCCAACGGTGAAATGGTGCACGTCTGGACGACGTTCAGCCCCGATCAAGTCGATTTCGACTTCCGCCACACAGAAACGCTCATGCGCTTGGTGGACGTGATGTTGTTCTACGTCGAGCAGGGGGCGCGGCTCATCCGCTTGGATGCGATTGCGTTCTTGTGGAAGATTGCCGGGACGAACTGCCTGCACCTTGAGGAAACGCACGCCGTCGTGCGGCTCCTGCGCGCGATCTTGGATCAAGCCGCGCCCTACGTGATCCTCATCACCGAGACGAACGTGCCGCACCGTGAAAACATCTCCTACTGGGGGGATGGCTACAATGAGGCTCACGTCGTCTACAACTTCGCGCTGCCGCCGCTCTTGTTCCACACCATGCTCTCAGCAGATGGCACGCACTTGCGCGAATGGGTCAACACGCTCAAAGCTCCCTCACCGCAGACGACCTTCTTGAACTTCGCTGCCTGTCACGATGGGATCGGGGTACGCCCAGCAGAAGGCCTGTTAGACGCCGACGAGCTGGCGCTGCTCGTGGCGCAGGTAGAGCGGCGCGGGGGCAGCGTGTCGTTTCGGCGCTTTGGCGATGGCACGTTGGTGGCCTATGAACTGAACTGCACCTTCCTCGACGCGGTGACCGACCCCAATGAGCCGCCCGACGTGCAGGCGCAGCGTTTCTTGGTGTCGCAGGCGATCATGTTGGCGATGGCGGGCATCCCGGCGATTTACATTCACAGCCTGCTTGGCTCGCACAACGACGTAGAAGGGATGATCCGCGCGGGCTATAAACGGGCGATCAACCGCCAAGTGCTGAACGCCGACGACGTCCAAGCGGAGCTGGCGCAGGAGGATTCGTTCCGCAGCATGGTTTTCTACGGCTATCTGAGCTTGCTGCAAATTCGCTGCGGGCAGCGGGCTTTCAACCCGAACGCACCGCAGATGGCGCTCGATTTGGGCAATCCGGCGGTGTTCGCACTGCTGCGTGGGGACGCGCAGGTGGGGCGCGTGCTGGCCGTGCACAACGTGAGCGCGCAGCCGCAAACCGTCACGGTTGACTTCAAGGGCTATGATCTGGTCGGCAAGGTGGGCGTAGCAGCGGGTGAGTGGACGCTCGCGCCGTATCAGATCATGTGGGTGGCCGGGCCTTAGCGCGCGGGGGGCGGGGCGCACGAATCGCGCACGATCAGCCGCGGCGGCACGAGCACCTGCCTATGCTCGGGTTGATCCCCGCGCACCATGCGCTCGACTAGCTCAACGAGGATGTGGCCGATCTCAGGGATGCGCTGCTCAAATGTGGTGAGCGCTGGCGTGAAATACTCCACGAGCGGCGCGTTGTCGAACCCGATGATTGACAGATCAGCCGGCAGCGAGAGGCCGAACTCGCGCGCTTGAAGCATGACCCCAACGGCGATCAAATCGGTGACCGCGATCACGGCGGTGGGACGTTCAGCCTCTGGCAGTTCCCACCAGTGGCACAGCGCTTGCCGCCCGGTCGTGTTGGACTGGACGCCGCGCTGGACGTAAGGTGGCGGCACAGGCAGCGCAAACGCATGCATGCCGTCGAGGTAACCCTGCAAGCGCCAATCGCCCGAGAGCGACCCTTCCGGCCAGCCGACGAAGGCGATCCGCCGGTGACCCAGTGCCACGAGATACGAGACTGCCTCACGCACGCCAGTGCGCGCGTCTGTGTCAACGTATGAGAAGGCCCATTCAGGGTTCGACCGTCCGAAGCTGACGAACGGGAAGCCACGCTCTAAGAGGTAAGCGATACGCGGGTCATTTTGGCGCGTGCCGCTCAAGACGAACGCATCGACGCGCCGCGTCGTGATGAGGTCTTCGTAGACGGGGACGGGGTCGTCCAGCGGACAGGTGAACGTGAGCAGGTGATAACCCGCTTCCTCGGCGGCGTGCGCCATGAAGTAGGTGAACTGGTCGAGCACGGGGTTTACCTGCCCATAGGTGATGGGATGCCATGCGTAGCCGATCAGGTGGCTCTTGTTGGCTTGCAAGCCGCGCCCAACGACGCTAGGCGTGTAGCCCACGCGCTTGATCGCCTCCAGCACGGCGCGGCGCGTCGGCTCGCTGACGAGGTCTTGTTTGTTGTTCAGGACGTAGGACACAGTCGCAACGGAGACACCTGCTTCACGCGCGACGTCTTTGATAGTTGGCATAGACGGTTTCGACGATGAGACGGTATCGCCCCGATTATCCACGGTTCGCCGCAGTTGACAACGATCTTGTTGAGTGGTGTGTGTCGGCTATGTGATGTCCATGTCGGTGACTTCAGGCGGCGTGCTGGGGTCAGGCAGCGGCGCGCGCGCCCCCGCCTGCACCAAGCGATCCAACACGGCCCCCGTCGCAGTGGTGACCATTACGCCCCCGATGATCAAGATCCACAGGGCGACGAAGAAGTACCCCACGGTGAACACGACCAAGTAGAGCGCGAGCATCGTTAGCGTGAAAAATGGGTTCAGCGCGATCATCACTAGCGCGTTGCGGAACGCTCCCCACAACGTGGGCTGCTCCATCTCTAACCACAGTGGGTAGAGATAAATTTGCGCCATGAACCACACGCCCAACGTCACGATCCACACCGCGCGCGCGAAATTGACAAGCGGCTCTGTGTTGGCGCTGTAGCTGCTGAGGTTGACCACGTTGAGGCCGATCACGACGACGTTCAGCAGCGCCATGAGCAGGCCGCGCTTAAAGTGCTGCTTGAACGCCTCGCGGAATTCGTCAAACCCTGCCAGTTGGCCGTTGTAGAGCGCGTGGCTGACGGTGACGAACGCCGCCCACGCTGCGGGGGCGGTCACGATGGGCAGGCTGAACGTGATCCACGCCACGTTCAGCCAGATGTAGCGGTAGCCGTAGTGGTTGTAGTGGCGGAAGGCCCGCCACCACACCCGCAGCGCGTCGATCATGTTAGCCCTTCAACCCGCTGTAGCTGACGCCTTCCACAAAGTAACGCTGGAAGAAGAAGAACAGCAGCGCCATCGGCAGCGTGGTGAACACTGCCCCCGCGAGGAAAGTGTTCCATTCCAACGTGTCGCCAAATTGGCCGCGCAGCTGCGCCAAGCCCAGCGGCAGGTTCCACAAATCTGGGTTCATGCCGATGATGATGAGCACATCCATGAAGTTGTTCCATGTGCCTTGAAAGCTGAAGATTGTCAAGGCGGTGAGGGCAGGCGTGGCCATCGGCAGCACGATCTGGAAGAACATGCGGAAGCGCCCTGCGCCGTCTACCATTGCGGCTTCTTCGATCTCTTCAGGGATGGACTCAAAGAACTGCTTCATCAAGAAGACGCCGAAGGCGTCCGCAGCCAGCGCCAGCACCACCCCTTGAATCGTCCCTAAGAGGCCAAGCTGTTGAAGGATGATAAAGCGCGGGATGAGCAGCACGATCCCGGGGATCATCAGCGTGCTGAGGATGATGAAGAACATGACGCGCTTGCCGGGGAATTTGAGCCGCGCGAGGGCGTACCCGGCCAGTGAGTTGAACAGCACGCGCAAGATCGTAATCGCCACGGCGTAGATCACCGAGTTGCCGAACCAGCGCCCGAAGTCATACTGCAAGATGCGCTGGTAGCCCTCCAGCGTGGGGTTGAACGTCAGGCCGGCGGTGGTGGCGGTAGCGGGCATCATCACTCCACCTGCGCCGCGGCAGTCCACCCCGAAGGGCGGAACAGGGATGAACGCCTGCGACGCCTCGCGCGTGGCAGGCAGGCACTTGAACGAATTGGCCACGGTCAGCACGAAGGGCATCGTTTCGATCAGGGCGAACAAGATCAGGAAAGCGAAACCAAGCGCAGCCAGCGCACGGCGCAGGATGCTTTGAGCGTTGGGCTGTGATGAGGTCACCGTCTGGGCAGTCATCGTAGATTGCTCCTTTCTGAGCGACGGGCTAGACGTTGGCCGTCTCACGGCTGAAGCGCCGCTGGATCAGCGTAAAGACGAAGATGATCACGAACAGCACCAGCGCCGTTGCTGCCGCCAGCCCCATCTCAGAGTTCTGGAAGCCGTTGGTGTAGACGATGTAGGCGATGGTGAGGGTCGTCTTGGCTGGGCCACCGCTGGAGATGACGAAGATTTGATCGAACACTTGGAACGTGCCGATCAAGCCGATGGTGACGACGAAGAAGGTCGTCGGCGCGAGCAGCGGCACGGTGATCAGGCGGAACTGCTGCCATGCGTTGGCCCCGTCGATGCTGGAGGCTTCATAGACGCTGCCGGGGATGTTCTGCAGCGCGGCGAGGTAGATCACCATTAACGTGCCGATGGTCGTCCACGTGTTGAGGATCATGATCGTGAACATCGTCACGCTGGGGCCGCTCAGCCAATCCCACAGGGTGATGCCCGCGACGCGCGTGCCGGCCCAATCGCCCACTGTCTGGCGCGTGACGCCGAAGTTAGCGAGGATGTTGTGCAGCACGCCGCTCGAGTCATCCAGCCAGACGACGCTCTGAAAGTTGGGGATGAGGGCGTTCAAAATCGTGTTGACAATCCCGCCTTGTGTGAACATCCACATGAAGATGATCGAGATCACGACGGAAGACGTGATCGACGGGAAGTAGAAGGCCGTGCGGAAGAAGCCCTTGGCCTTCAACCAGCGCTGGTTGACGATCACGGCGAGGATCAGCGCGAGGATCGTCTGCGTAGGGACGACGCCCAGAACAAAGTAGACGGTGTTCTTGAGCGAGATGAAGAAATCCGTCTGGCGGATGCCCGGCTCAAACAGCAGGCGCGAGTAGTTTTGCAATCCGACGAATTCGAAGGGGGCATCAGAGCCGTTCTCAATCGCCCGCGGGTTGCTCACTGTGAGGAACGCGGCCAAGGCTTCATCCTCAAAGGTGTCTAGTTGGCCTCGGCGCAGGTTGCTGCGGCGGCCTACATCAACAGCCTCGACGACGGCTTCTACGCTGCCGCCTGCGGGGACGACCACTTCTTCTAACAGTTGATAGCGGCGTGGGTTGTTGCCACCGTTGGAGACAATCGTGCCGGCGGGCAGGGTAATCGGATCGGCTGAGGTGTTCTCAAAGACGACTGGCCCGCTGGCGTTGGCGGCCACTTGGTTCAGCGGGGTGATCCCGTTCCAGTTGGTCATGCTGATGTAGAGCGCGAAGAAGATCGGGATGATCAAAAACACCAAGAAGATGGTCATCGCAGGAGCCATGAACACATAAGCGGCGACTGCCTCTTCTCGTTTCTTCTGCGCCATGG
>CALDYP010000089.1 GCA_937944445.1 uncultured Anaerolineae bacterium | reverse complement strand
TAAACGGACAGGGCAGGCCCTGTCCCTACGATGTGGGTGGTGTAAGGGCGCGGCCTGCCGCGTCGGTTGAGCAGCCTGCCCAACTTGAAGATGCCTCAATGACACCCTCAAATCTTAACACGACGATAAAACGCCGCGTGTTATAGTAAGCAAATTGTGTCGAATGATGAAAGCCCAATCGTGCCCAACTATCAAAACCTGCGAGAGGTGATGACGCTTTTTCTGCGCCTCGGCTTGACCGCTTTCGGGGGGCCAGCCGCGCACATCGCCATGTTTTACGACGAAGTCGTGAAGCGGCGTGAGTGGCTGAGCGACCAGCGCTTCATGGATCTGCTGGGCGTGACGAACTTGATACCGGGGCCGAACAGCACCGAGATGACCATGCACATCGGCCACGAACGCGCAGGCCTGCTGGGGTTGTTCGCAGCGGGGGTGTGCTTCATCCTGCCCGCGGCGTTGATCGTGGGCGGGCTGGCGGCGGTCTACGTCGAAGCCGGCAGCACCCCCGCCGCGCAAGGCCTGCTCTACGGCATCAAGCCAGTGGTGATCGCGGTGATCCTGCAAGCGATTTATACGCTGCTGAACAAGGCGCTGAAGACGTGGCTGCTGCGGGTGGCCGCGCTGATCGTGTTCGGGTTGGCGCTGCTCCACGTCAACGAGGTTGCGCTCATCTTGGTCACGGGCTTTGCTGTCCCGCTCGTCCGACGAATGCAGCGCTGGCCGCCGCAGAGCACGCACAGCGTCAGCCTGTGGGCGCTTCCGCTGCTGCTTCAAATCGGGGTCAGCACGGCTGGCGCTGTTCCCATGTCGCTCGGGACGCTGTTCCTGACCTTCTTGAAAATCGGCAGCGTGCTGTACGGCAGCGGCTACGTGCTGCTGAGCTTCCTGCGGACGGATTTTGTGGTCGGGCTGGGCTGGTTGACTGAGCAGCAGCTGCTTGATGCGGTGGCTGTGGGGCAGCTCACGCCCGGGCCGCTGTTCACCACAGCGACGTTCGTCGGCTACCTCGTGTTGGGCGTGCCGGGCGCAGTCGTCGCCACAGTTGGGATCTTCTTGCCGTCGTTCCTGCTCGTCTGGATGATTCGGCCACTGGCGCACCGCCTGCGCCAATCAGAGACGGCCAGCCACTTTCTGGACGGGGTCAACGCGGCAGCGCTCGCCTTGATGGCCGCCGTCACCGTCCAGCTGACGCAGGCGGCCATCATCGACCTGCCGACGCTGCTGCTGGCCGTGGTGGCTGGGGTGGCGGTCATCCGCTTTAAGGTGAACAGCACGTGGTTGATCGTGCTGGGGGCCGTTATCGGGCTGGCGATCAACCCCTTTTAAGGCCTCATCGCCCGACTGGTACGATCAGATTTAGTCAAAATCGCTAAACAAACTGCGTGTGACGCCTACATCTCGATCCCTTGCAAAAGTCTTAAAACAATGGACAATTAGCGGTGTGGTGAAACCCTTTTGTTCACACGCTTTTTGTTTGAGGAGAGAAGCAAATGCTCAAAAAAATGTTGTTTGCCGCGCTTGCGGGCGTCTTGATGGTTGGGGCGCTGCCTGCTGCGGCCCAAGATATTGACAGCGTCTGCCTCGTCACGGACATTGGCCGCATCAACGATGGCACGTTCAACCAATATGCCTATGAAGGGATGATGCTGGCGGTTGAAGAGTTCGACCTCGATTCTAGCTTTATTGAGACCACGGCTGAGACGGACTACGCTGCCAACATCAACACCTGCATTCAGAGCGGCGCGCAGATCATCGTGACGGTGGGCTTCCTGATTGCGGACGCCACGTTGACCGCCGCAGAAGAGAACCCCAACGTGTACTTCATCGGCGTCGATCAGTTCCTGATGGACGGCCCGCCCAACTACGTGGGCATTCAGTTCCGTGAGGATCAGGCGGGCTTCCTCGTAGGCACGCTGGCCGCGCTGGTGGCGCAAGATCAAGGCCTGAGCGCCGTCGCGGGCGTCTACGGCGTCGCCATTCCGCCAGTCGTGCGCTTCCGCAATGGGTTCGAGCAGGGCGTGCGCTTCATCAACCCTGACCTGCCCGTGCTGGGCACTTACATCGACAGCTTCATCGCCCCTGACCGCGGCGCGGCGGCGGCCGCGCAGTTCATCGGCGAGGGCGCAGGCGTGATCTTCGGCGCGGGCGGCCCGACTGGCTCCGGAGCCATCCGCGCGGCAGCCGAGGCAGGCGTCTTCGTCATCGGCGTTGACCAAGACGAATACTTCACCACCTTCGGCGGCGGCGAGACGACCGGCGCAGAGTTCCTCATCAGCAGCGCCCTCAAGCAGGTCGATGTGGGCGTCTACGACATGATCGCCGCGCTGGTGACCGGCGACATGGACGCCTTCCCCGGCGGCTCTAACTACGTCCTCAACGTCGAGAACGGCGGCATCGGCTTCGCGCCCAAGCATGACGCCGACATCGACGACGCGATCTATGAAGCCGTCGAAGAGATCCTCCAGTTGATGATCTCAGGCGAGGTGACGACCGGCGTTGATCCCGTCACTGGCAACTTGATCGAGGAAGAAGAAGCCGAACCGACCCCCGACGCGACGCCCGGCGCGTAGTGACCAGTGCTGTAGAACGCCCTCCAAAGATGGGGGGCGTTTTTTTGTTGACGTCTGCTGCTGTCATTTTCGACGATTGTTGTTAAAATTGAACCTAAATGAGAGGCCTCTCGATTATCTTGTTTTCAAACAAAGGAGTACACTTTATGACTCAAAATCGTGTTACAGTGCTTCGCACGTTGGCGATCATCGCCATCCTCATGATGCTGATCGCCCCCGTCTCAGCCCAGTCGCAGTCCAGCCCGCTCATCATCGAAAGCTGGCGCAACGACGACCTGCCCATCTGGCGTGACGTCATCATCCCGGCCTTCAACGCGCGCTACCCTGACATTCGCGTTGAGTTCCAGCCGTCCCCCCCTGCCGATTACAACGGCCTCTTGAACGGCAAGCTTGAGGCGGGCACGGCGGGCGATCTGATCACCTGCCGCCCGTTTGACGCCTCGCTCGCGCTGTTCGAACGCGGCTTCCTCGCGTCTTTGAACGATTTGCCCGGCATTGAGAACTTCAGCGACGTCGCCAAGAGCGCATGGATCACTGACGACGGCAGCGACGTCTTCTGCGTGCCGATGGCGGCGGTCATCCACGGTTTCTACTACAACGCGGAAATTTTCGAAGAGCTAGGCTTGACGGAACCAACCACCGAGAGCGAGTTCTACGCGGTGCTGGACGCGCTCAAGGCGGCAGGCATCGAGCCGCTCGTGATGGGCACGGCTGATCAGTGGGAGGCGGCGACGGTCGGCTTCCAGAACATCGGCCCCAACTACTGGGCAGGCGAAGCGGGGCGGCTGGGCCTCATCAACGGGGAAGCGCGCTACAACGACGAGAACTTCTTGGCCGCGTTTGAAGCGCTGGCCCGCTGGCGTCCTTATTTGATCAGCGGCTATCAGGGCGTGCGCTACCCCGACGCGCAGAGCGCTTTCACGCTGGGGCTGGGCGCGATCTACCCCGGCGGCTCGTGGGAGATCACCGGCTTTGAGGCCAACGCCGACTTTGAAATCGGCGTGTTCAAGCCCCCTGTGCCCGACGGTCAAGAGACCTGCTACATCAGCGACCACACCGACATCGCGCTGGGCATGAACGCTGCGCTGACCGGTGAGCGGCGCGAAGCAGCCCTGACCTTCCTCTCGTGGATGACCACCGCTGAATTCGCGGAACTCTACAGCAACGCGCTGCCGGGCTTCTTCAGCTTGTCGAACGCTGACATCACGCTGGAAAATCCGCTCGCGCAGGAGTTCTTGAGCTGGCGCAGCGAGTGCGAGAGCACCATCCGCAGCAGCTACCAAATCCTGAGCCGCAACAGCGAGTTCAACAACGAAAACGACCTGTGGAGCGCCAGCGCTCGCCTGCTCAACGGTGAACTGACCGCGCAGGAGGCCGCCGACTTCGTTCAGTCCAACCTCGAACGTTGGTACGGCCCACAGCAGCAGTAAAGAAACCCTCAGGGGGCACGGGTCTGCCGTGCCCCGCTTTGTTTGACCGCACAGCCTCAGGATCGCCTCATGACCTACTCTAGCCCACCGTTAGCAGAGCGGATGCGCCCTCAAACGCTCGATGAATATGTTGGGCAAGAGCACCTCGTGGGGGCAGGCAAACCGCTCCACCTCGCCATCGCCAACAACACCATCCCCAGCATGATCTTTTGGGGGCCGCCGGGCGTGGGCAAGACGACCCTCGCGCGCATCATCGCCCACAGCACGCAGCGCCCTTTCTACGCCCTTTCGGCGGTCGCCGCCGGCAAAGCCGACATGCGCGCGATCGTCGACGAGATCAAGGCGAGCCAGCAATCCCTCTTTGCGGCGCAGGGCACGCCCATCCTCTTCTTGGACGAGATCCACCGCTTCAACAAAGCCCAGCAGGACTTCTTGCTGCCCTACGTGGAGGATGGGACGCTGATCTTGATCGGCGCGACGACCGAAAACCCCAGCTTTGAGGTCATCAGCGCTTTGCTCTCGCGCCTGCAAATTTTCGTCCTGCGCTCGTTGAGCGCCGACGACCTCAAGCGCATCGTCCGCCGCGGGGCGCGCATCCTCGACGTGACGCTAGAAGACGACGCGCTCAATTTCTTGGCCGAGTACGCCAACGGCGACGCCCGCGCCAGCCTCAACCTGCTGGACAACGCGATGCGCCTCTACGCGCCCAACGGTGGCAGCCTCCGCCTGAGCGACCTCAAGGAGACGCTCCAGAGCAAGCAGCTGCGCTACGACAAAGGCGGCGAAGAGCACTACAACACGATCAGCGCCTTCATCAAGAGCATGCGCGCGGGCCAAGTGGACGCAGCCTTGTACTACCTCGCGCGGATGCTCGACGCGGGCGAAGACCCAAAGTTCATCGCGCGGCGCATGGTCGTCTTCGCCAGCGAGGACGTCGGCATGGCGCTGCCGACGGCGCTCGTCGTCGCTAACGAAGTCTTCCGCGCGGTGGACACCATCGGGATGCCCGAAGCGCAGATCAACCTCGCGCATGGCGTGGTTTATCTGGCCAGCGCCCCCAAAGATCGCCGCGCCTACGACGCCTACTTTGCCGCCCTCGAGGACGCCAAGCGCTACGGCAACGCCGAGATCCCGATGTTCTTGCGCAACGCCCCCACGCAGCTCATGAAACAGCTCGGCTATGGGGCAGGCGAGCGCGACACGTACCTGCCCACCCCCCTCAAGGGCCGCAAATACTACAAGGACGGTTCCACCTAGGCGTTAGTCACCATACGCCACGTACCAATCAGGCGAGACGGCGGGCGGCTGGACGCGCGCCGTCCACGGGCGGCCAGCCTTGCACACGGCGGCTAGCTCGGCCATGCGCTGCGGCACGACCTGCTCGATGAAGGCTTCACGTTCGTCGCCGTGCCGGGCAATCGCCTCGTTCCAAACGGCGCGCCCGACGATGACCCCGCTCGCCCCGGCTTGGCAGGCCGCGCGCGCCTGCTCGCAGAACGTCTCGAACGGCACGCCCGCGCTCAGCAGCGCCCACGGCACGCTGCAAGCGGCGTCCACCTCCGCGCAGGCCTCCAGCCAAGCAGCCCGATCGGTGGTTTCGTGGATGTTCACCGGGAAATGCAGCTTGAGCACGTCCACGCCCATCTGGCAAAACGTGCGCACCATCGCCACCGTGGCCTGTCGCAGCTCAGCCGTGCTCAGCTCGCGCGAGGGGTCAAGGCTGTAGGTGATGGGTTCCAGAAAGAACGGGATGTCGTGCTGCGCGCAGGCTTCAACCAGCCGCTTCACGATGGCCTCTTTGTCTGGCCTGTCCGGCGCGGCGGGGTGATAGTACAAGAGCAGCTTCACGCCGTCCCCGCCGACGCGCTTGATGTGGCCGACCGACCAATGCGGGATGAACGACACGGCGCGCTTGTCAACGGGCAGATCATAGTCTGTGACCTCAACCGGGGCCAGCAGGCCGTGCCGCCCCCCGATGTAGCCGCGCGCAATCCCCGTGCCGATGCCGTAAGCTGGATCAGTCAGCACGCCCGTGATGTGGGGCGCGCGCGGCAGGACGCTGAGCACGCGCTGCTTAAACGCCCCAAACTGCGCCTCGTCGATCGTCTCGGCGGCCTGCGCTTGCAGCGCCTGCCACAGGTTCGCCCGATGGTCGACAGCGAGGATGATGAAATGGCCGTCGTCGTTGGCGCAGCGGCTCAGGTGGCGATACTTGCCGAGTGTTGTCGTCGTCGTCATGCTCAAAACTGCCGATTCCACTCGCGCGGCCAGCGCTCAACGACGACCTTCGTCTGCGTGTAGAACTCGATGCCGTGGTGCGCCTGCGCGTGCAAGTCGCCGAAAAAGCTCTCATTCCAGCCGCTGAACGGGAAGAACGCCATCGGGGCGGCCACCCCGATGTTGATCCCGATGTTGCCCGCGTTGGCCTCATTGCGGAAGCGCCGCGCCGCTGCCCCGTCGCTCGTGAAGATGCAGGCCATGTTGCCATAGGCGCGATCGTTCACCAGCTTGATCGCTTCCTCGATGCTGGCAGCGTGCATCAGGCTCAGCACAGGCCCGAAGATCTCTGTGTGGGCGATCGCGCTCTGAGGGTTCACGTTGTTCAAGATAGTCGGGTAAACCCAATAGCCCCGCTCATAGCGCGGCACGGTCTTGTTGCGCCCATCGACGAGCACGTCAGCCCCTTCCTGCTGCCCCTGCGCAATGAGGCTTTCGATGCGCGCTTTGCTGGCGTCAGTGATGACCGGCCCCATCTGGACGCCCTCGTCTAGGCCGTAGCCCACTCGGCGTTGGATGGCCGCGTCGGCGATGCTCTCCGTAAAGGTGTGACGGGCGTCGCCGACGGTGATCGCCACTGACGCGGCAAGGCAGCGCTGACCCGCGCACCCGAACGCGCTGTCCGCCATGATGCGCGTCGTCATCTCCATGTCAGCATCTGGCAGGATGATGACCGGGTTCTTCGCCCCACCTTGACACTGCGCGCGCTTGCCGTTGGCGCTGGCGCGGCTGTAGACGTAGCGCGCCACGGGCGTCGAGCCGACAAAGCTCACCGCCTTGACTTGAGGGTGATCCAACAGCGCATCGACGGTGTCTTTGCCGCCGTTGACAAGCTGAATGACGCCGGGCGGGAACCCGGCCTGTTCGATCAGCTCGAACAGCTTGTGCGACGTCATCGGGACGCGCTCGCTCGGCTTGAGGATGAAGCTGTTGCCCGTGGCCACCGCATACGGCAGGAACCACAGCGGGATCATCGCCGGGAAGTTGAACGGGGTGATGGCGGTGACGACGCCGAGCGGCTGGCGGAACAGGTGCTCATCGATGCCGCGCGCGACGTCCTCATTGTTGTACCCCTGCATCAGGGCGGGCGCGCCGCAGGCCACTTCCACGTTTTCGATCCCGCGGCGCAGCTCGCCCACGCTCTCGGCGAACGTCTTGCCGCACTCGTTGGTGATCGTGCGCGCGAGGTCGTTGATGTGCTCGTCTAGCAAAAACTTGAGCTTGAAGAGCGGCTGAATGCGCTCGCCGACCGGGACATAGCGCCACTCTTGAAACGCTTGGTGGCCGCTCTCCACCGCTTGCGCGACGACCTCGCGCGGGGTGAGCAGAACTTTGCCGATGACGTCGGCGCTAGCTGGGTTGACGACGTTCAGCCACTCGGCATCGGGCGCTTCCACCCACTGCCCACCGATGTAATCCCTCACTTGTTCGACCATAAGGCACACTCCGAATGGGTCTAAGCTGTCAAATTAACTGGGTTGCCACCTCTTCAAGGCGGACGGGGCGATTTTCTTGATACGAGCGACGAGCAGCCATCGCCATGAGCACGGGCACGCGCCCATCGACGCCCGTGACGGGCATCGGCTGGCCGCTGAGAAGGCACTCGACGAACGCCGCAATTTCAGCCTGATACGACGCGATGTAGCGCTCCATGAAGAAGTTGAGGGGCAGCCCGCGATAGACGCTCTGGCGGTTGCTCAGCGTTACCGCGTCGGCGAACAAGTTGTCGCTGCGCGCGACGCCCCCGCTGCCGAAGACTTCCACGCGCTGATCGTAGCCGTAGACCGCTTGACGGCTGTTGTCGATCGTCCCGATTGCGCCGCTGGCGAACTTCAAGGTGATGACGGCGGTGTCTACGTCGCCCGCCGCGCCGATGGCCGGATCGACCAAGACGCCCGCCGTCGCGTAAAGCTCGGTCACCTCGCCGAGCAAGAAGCGCGCCATGTCAAAATCGTGGATCGTCATGTCGAAGAACATCCCGCCCGACACCTGAAGGTAGCTCAGCGGCGGCGGCGAGGGGTCGCGGCTGATGATGTGCAGCAGGTGGGGCGTGCCGATCTCGCCCGCGTCGATGGCGGCGCGGATGCGCTGGTGGTTGGCGTCGAAGCGCCGATTGAAGCCGATCATGAGCTGAACACCGGCGGCTTCCACGGCTTGTAAAGCGGCGTCGATCTGTGCCAGATCGGCAGCGATGGGCTTCTCGCAGAAGATGTGTTTGTGGGCGCGCGCCGCTTTGATGATGAAGTCGGCGTGTGTGTCCGTCGCCGAGCAGATCAAAACCGCGTCGATTTGATCATCCGCTAGCAGCGCGTCGTAGTCGGGGGCGACGTGCGCAACCCCGAACTCTTCCGCAACCGCCGCCGCGGCTGACTGGTTGACGTCGGTCACAGCGACGATCTGCGCCTGTGGCAGGCGCTGGGTGATCGTCTGAACGTGCACGCGCCCGATGCGGCCTGTGCCGACTATCCCGAGTCGAATGCGATGAGCCATGTCTTAACCCCTTAATAGCCTAACTGGCGCAGATAGTCACGGTTGGCGCGGGCATAGCGCAGCGGGGCGCTGTCGTCGTCGGTCAAGATGTCCTGTTCGACGACGGCCCAACCGCTGTAGCCGCGCTCGGTCAACGCGCGCAGCACGCCCGCGAAGTCCACCTCGCCGTGGCCGAGCGGGCAGAACACCCCTGCCTCCACCGCTTGGAAGTAGTCCTTGCCTTCAGCGCGGCAGGCGCGGGCGATGTTCGGGTCACAGTCCTTGAGGTGGAGGTGACGAATGCGCGCGCCGTACTCGGCGATGCACGCCAGCGCGTCCCCGCCCGCGTAGTGCCAGTGGCCTGTGTCGAGGCACAGCCCGACTGCATCATCCAAGCGGCTGAAGAGGGCGCGCGTTTCGTCAGGGGTCTCAACGTACCCGGCGCAGTGATGATGGAAGACGACGGACAGGCCGGTCTCAGCGCGCAGGCGCTCGGCGATGCGGTTCACCCGCTCGGCCACGGCATCCCACGCATCATCTGCCAGCGCCGAGCCGGTGCGCTGCCCCGCGCGGGCCACCAACTCCGGCACTTTGCCGTTGTCGTCGGCCAGCACGATGTACATCGCCCCCAACTCCGCCAACAGACGCCCGACTTTCAACGATTCCTGTACCCCGACGTCGTAGGCGCGGTCATCGGTCAGCGGCACGGGCACGAAAGCCGAGAGCAGACGCAGGTTGCGCGCCTCCAGCTCGCGGCGCAGCGCGCCCGGCTCTGTCGGCAGGTAGCCGTAGGGGCCAAGCTCAATCCCGCTGTAGCCGGCCTCGGCGATCTGATCGAGCACGGTCGAATAGGTGAAGCGTGGTTCGATGCCTTCGAATTCGTAGATGCCCCACGACACGGGGGCGCTGGCAATTTGGATGCTCATCGGCGTTCTCTTCTACAGGTGTAGTTAAAAGTAATGGCGCTGTTTTTGTTTTTTCGCTTCGTATTCGGCGCGCGCTTGTTGGACGTTGGGATCGTTCGAGACTTGGGCGATGGCCACATCCCACCACGATTCATAGCCCCCCACGCGCTGATTGCGGTCAACCTCGGCCACGATGCAGACCGGGCCGCCCGTGTGGGCGCGCGCCGCCTCCAGCGCCGCCATGAAGCTGGCGCGGTCGTGTGCTTCGATCACGCGCGCGCCGAGGCTGGCGCAGTTCTGAGCGAGGTTGATCGGCAGGACGGGGCCATCTAACCGCGATGTCGCCGTGCGGAAGCGGTACTCCGTGCCGAAGCCGCCGCTGCCGACGCTCTCCGAAAGGCTGCCGATGCTGGAAAAGCCGTGGTTGTCCAACACGATGATCGTCACCTTGATCCCCTCTTGAACCATCGTGACGATCTCGGTGTTCATCATCAAGAACGAGCCATCGCCCACCATCACGTACACCTCGCGCTGTGGGTCGGCCATCGCCACGCCCAACCCGCCGGCAATCTCATACCCCATGCAGGAATAGCCGTATTCGAGGTGATAGCCGCGCGGGTCGCGCGTGCGCCACAGCTTGTGCAGGTCGCCCGGCAGGCTGCCCGCCGCGCACAGCACCACGTCCTGCGGGCGGCTGAACGTGTTCACCATGCCGATGACCTCGCCTTGACTGAGCAGCGGCTCATGCTCGAGGTGGTAGATGCGGCTCACCTCGGCGTCCCACGCGCGGTTGTACTCGCGGCACAGCGCCTCATATGCCTCGGCCACGTGGTAGCCGCTCAGGGCAGCAGTCAGTTCCTCCAGCGTGGCGCGCGCATCGCCCACCAGCGGCAAGGCGTGCAGCTTGTGCGCGTCGAACTCGGCCACGTTGACGTTGATGAAGCGCGCCTCAGGATGTTGGAACGCGGTCTTGGACGCGGTGGTGAAGTCGCTGTAGCGCGTCCCGACGCCGATGATGAGGTCCGCCTCGCGCGCGATGAGGTTCGCCCCGGGCGTGCCCGTCGCGCCGACAGCCCCCAAGTTGAGCGGATGATCATACGGCAGGCTGCCCTTGCCAGCCTGCGTCTCGCAGATGGGGATGCCGGTTTGGTCAACCAACCGACGGAGCGCGGCGTGCGCTTCGCTGTAGTGGACGCCCCCCCCGGCGATGATGAGCGGCGCGCGGCTCTCACGGATCCACTGCGCCGCCCGCGCCAGCAGGGTAACATCCGGCCGATTGCGCGGGATATGCCAGACGCGCCGCTCGAACAACGCCGACGGGTAGTCATACGCCTCGGTTTGGGTGTCTTGCGGCAAGCTGAGCGTGACCGCGCCCGTCTCCGCTGGCGAGGTGAGCACGCGCATCGCCTCCGGCAGGGCAGCAATGAGCTGTTCGGGGCGGCTGATGCGATCCCAATAGCGCGAGACCGGACGGAAGCAGTCGTTCACGCTGACGTCCTGCGAGTGTTCGCTCTCCAACTGTTGAAGCACCGGGGCTTGTATGCGCTCCGCGAAGATGTCGCCCGGCAGCAGCAAAACAGGGATGCGGTTGATGGTGGCAAGCGCCGCGCCGGTGACCATGTTCGTCGCGCCCGGCCCAATCGACGACGTGCAGGCGAACGTGCTCAGGCGGTTTTTGTGTTTGGCATAGGCCACGGCGGCGTGCACTTGGGCTTGTTCGTTGCGGGACTGGTAGTAAGGCATGACGTCGGCGAACTCGTGCAGCGCTTGGCCGACGCCAGCCACATTGCCATGGCCGAAAATCCCCCACACCCCGGCGAAGAAACGGTGCTCAACGCCGTCGCGCGCGACGAACTGCTGCGACAGGTAGAGGATGAGCGCTTGCGCGGTGGTTAATCGGCGGGTGGTTGTCATGTTAGGCTATCTCCTTGTCAAAGGCGCTCATCAGGCCTCCATCGCGTGGTGCACCAACGGCAGGCGCGGGTCTTGCGCCGTCCACGTGTCTTTGATCCACTGGTGCTGCGGATCGTCTGAGTTGGCCAACGACTGCGCAGAACCAGCCAAAAAGTTCAGGTAGTAGGTGGTGTAGCCATGCGCGCTGACGACAGGGTGATAGCCCTCCGGCACTAGCACGATGTCGTGGTGGCGCGCCCTCATCAAGGCGTCCAGTCGCCCATCGCCGGTATACACCCGCTGATAGGCGTAGCCTTCAGGCTTGTCGATCTTGTAGAAGTAGATCTCTTCTAAGTCGGCCTCAAGCAGGCGGCCGTCGCTGTCCACGCGGTGCACGTCGTGCTTGTGCGGCGGGTAGCTCGACCAGTTGCCAGAGGGGGTGTAGACCTCCACACACACGAGCCGATGGCAGTTGAAGCCCGGCGGCAGGATGCTGTTGATCTGGCGTGTGGCGTTGCCGCCGCCGCGGATTTCAATGGCGCTGTCGGCTGGCGTGACGAGCTGCAACGGGTGATCTTGATCGGTGGGAACCCAGCAGGACGCCATCTCAAGGGTGTCGCTCAGCGCTTCGATGCGGAAGGCCGTCCGCCGTGGAATGTACACTGCCCACGGCATGCCGCTGAACACGTCCGGGCGGCGACCGATGTTCTCGTAGTGGCCCAAATCGGTGTAGACGTGACAGCGCCCCCCCAAGATGACCGAGACGTGCTCATGTTCGCGGGTGGTGTCTTCATACGTCTGGCCTTTGTGGAGGCGGATCGCCGCCATGTTGAGGTAGTCCCAACCGGCCTGCTGCGCCGAGACCTGCGCGAACACTCCGGGGCCGCCTGTGTCTTGCGATGTGATGAGAAGCTGCTGCGTTTGTGTCATAGCCATCCCCTGTTCAATCGAGTCCTCCATACGGGGCCACGAAGGCCGCCACTTCGGCCAGCGTGGGCATAAAGTTGGCGCATCCGTGGCGCGTGACGACGATTGCGCCGCAGGCATTGCCAAGCCGAGCAGCTTTGTACCAGCCCCAATCGTGCGCTAAGCCGTAAAGGAAGCCACCGCCGAAGGCGTCGCCCGCGCCGAGGATGTTGTAAACCTCCACCGGGAAGCCGGGCGCGTGGATCGTCTGGCCGTCTTTCAGGTGCACCTGCGCCCCCAACGCGCCCACCTTGAGCACCACCGCCTGCGGGCCAGCCGCGAGCAGCGCCCGAATGGCCTGATCGGTGTCCCCCGCGACGTGCGCATCCGACATCTGTGAATGCGACACCTTCATCTGCTCAGGACTAGTGAGCAGCGCGGCGTTCACCTCGTCCTGCGTGCCGATGACGACGTCCACCAAGCGCAGCGCCGCCCGTATCTGCACCCCGAACGCGCGCACGTCGTGCCACTGGTCAGGCCGGAAGTCCACATCGAGCACGACCGTTGCGCCCGATTGGCGCGCCAGCTCGGCGGCGAAGAGCGTCGCGCTGCGGCTCGGTTCTTTGCTGAGGTTCGTGCCCGCAAACTGGAAGAACCGACACTCGTCAACGGGGGCGTTCAGCACGTCGTCGATCGTCAGGTTGATGTCGGCGCAGTTTTCGCGGTAGTAAACGAGCGGGAACTTGTCGGGCGGTTCGATGCCGAGGACGACCGCCGATGAGCGGTGCGCGGGCTTGCGCGGGATGTACTGCGTGTCGATGCCCTCGCGGTTGAGGAAGTTCAGGATAAAATCGCCGACAGGGTCAGTCCCAACCGCGGTGAGCAAGGCGGTCTTCAACCCCAGCCGGCGCGCCCCGACGCAGATGTTCGTCGGCGAGCCGCCCACATAGGCTGCGAAACTTTGAATGTCGACAAAGGGCGCGCCTACGTCATTGGCGTAAAGGTCAAGGCTGCTGCGGCCCATGTTCAACAAATCGTATGTTTTTTCCATCGCTCTACTGTGTGCCTTTGTGTGCCTTGAGTTGCCTTAAGTTCATTGAGGCGATCTAACTCGCTTTAGTCTTTGATCTTCTCGCAGTATGCTGCCTCGCCGACGTGGCCCAGCTCAACCGAGAGTTCACGCGCGGCGCGCATGACCATTTCGGCTGCCTGCCCCAGCCTGTGATCCGTCAGACGCATCTTCGGGCCAGAAATGCCGATCACCGCGATGGCAATGCCCATGTAGTTGTAGACTGGTGCGGCAATACAGCGGATGCCCTCGTCGAATTCTTCATCATCCAGCGCGTAGCCCTGCTGGCGTATCTCTAGCAGGTGGGCTTCTAGCTGCGCTTGCGATGTGATGGTGCGCGGCGTGAAGGCCGCTAGTTCTGGTTGGCAAGGAACCTCGGCGAACGCCAGCAGCGCCTTGCCGACGGCAGTGCAGTGCAGCGGGATCATGCGGCCGGTGCCGCTCACAACGCGCAGCGTCGTTTCCGTTTCCACGTCGTCGATGACCAGCGCCTTGCCCTCAGCGAACACAGCGGTGTGGGCGCACTCCCCTGTCTCTTGCACCAGCCGATACAGATATGAGCGCGCTTTCTGGCGAATAGGCATCAAGTTGAGCATCTGCCAGCCGATGTGATAAAGACGCCTGCCCAACGTGTAACGCCGCGTGCCGGGTTCGACCTGAAGATAACCGTAATTGGCCAACGTGCGCACCAAGCGCGACGCGCTGCTCTTGTCGATTTGTAGTGCGTGCGCTAACTCGGTCACGCTCAGGCTGCGCCCACTGTTGGCGATCAGGTCGAGAATGTGCAGCCCACGGGCAAGCGATTGTATTCCATCCATCCTGTCTGTATCCGAACTTGTTGCACATTTCGCAACAAATATGCTAAAGTTGCGAATATTATATGATCTTGTTGACATCTTTGCAACAACTTGATACCATACCCATAAAATTGGCCAAAAGTGCTCTGGCGTATTTTAGGACATCAGATAAATGGCAAAGCTTCACATTGGCGTCGTCGGTCTCGGTCGGATGGGGCAGGTCTACGCAAAACACGTGGCCACGCAGCTCAGCACAGCGAAGCTGGTAGCCGTCGCTGATCCACGGGAAGACGTGTTGAAAGCCTTCAGCGGCGATGTAGGCGATGTGGCGTCTTACCGCAGCCATCACGACCTGCTCGCACATCCGGGCTTGCACGGCGTCATCGTGAGCACCCCCACCAGCACCCATCGGCAGGTGGTGATCGACGCGGCCCAAGCAGGCAAGCAGATCTTCTGTGAGAAGCCAACCGCGCTCACGCTCAAGGCGACGGATGAGATGCTCGAGGCAGTGGCGAAAGCGGGCGTCCTCTTCCAAGTGGGGTTCATGCGGCGGTTTGATGCGGCCTATCGCAGCGCTTATGAGCAGATCGAGGCCGGCGTAATCGGTGAGCCGAACTTGATCAAATCCGTCGGGCGCGACGCCGGCCGAACCAGCCTTGAATACGCGAACCCCGCCATAAGCGGCGGCCTCATCATCGACATGGGCATCCACGATTTTGACATCGTGCGCTGGTTGATGCGAGATGATGTTGAGCGCGTGCACACCGAAGTGGCCAGCCTCGCCTACCCTGAGCTTCAGCAAGTGGGGGACGTCGACAGCGCTCTGGTCAATCTGCGCTTCAAGCGTGGGGGCTTGGGCAACGTCGAAGTGAGCCGAACCGGCGTCTACGGCTACGACATCCAATGTGAGATCGTCGGGTCGAAGGGCGCGATCAAGGTCGGTTACTTGCAGCACACGCCCATCACGATCCTCACCAAAGATGGGGCGCATCACGACATTGTCCCCCACTTCCCGCAGCGTTTCGGCGCGGCCTACACGCGGCAGATCGAGCACTTCGTGGACTGTTTGCAAGGTGGCCGCGAGCCGATCGTGACCCCGGCGGACGCGCGCGCTGCCCTGCAAATTGGCATCGCCGCCACGCGCTCACAGCATGAAGGGCGTGTCGTCCTAGTGGATGACGTTCAAAGCGACTAAAGCGGCATACAACCCACGCGCTCACAGCGTGTGTCTGTAGGGGATGGTACTTGGACAATGCAGGAGGGAGTGAACAAGCAAGTTAGATGACCGTCAACGATTCTGTGTAACTTTCGACCGATTTAAGTATTTTTGAGGAGCACAACTTATGTTTCGTTTAGTGAAGTTCGTGATCGTTACGTTGGTTGCGGCGCTGGCCTTTGGCGCGCTGGCGCAAGCGCAGGACATGCGCCCCTATCGCATTGTAGTTGTCACGCATGGGCAGGCTTCAGATCCCTTCTGGTCAGTCGTCAAGAAAGGCGTCGATCAAGCCGCAGCCGATATGCGCGTGAGTGTCGAGTATCAAGCCCCGGCCACCTTCGACATGGTAGCCATGTCGCAGTTGATTGAAGCGGCCATCGCCACGGAACCTGATGGCTTGGTAGTCTCTGTCCCTGATCCGGACGCGCTCGGGCCAGCCATTCGCACGGCCATTGCGGCGGGCATCCCCGTCATCTCGATCAACTCGGGCAGCGACGTCGCCGAGGAGTTGGGGGTGCTGGCGCACATCGGCCAGACCGAGTACGAAGCCGGTTACGGTGGGGGCCAGCGGATGGCCGCCGCGGGCGCGACGAACGCCCTGTGCGTCAATCAAGAAGTGGGCAACATCGGGCTGGATCTGCGCTGTCAAGGGTTCACCGACGCGATGGCTGAGGCCGGCGGCAAGGTGAGCGTGCTGGCGGTGGAGCTGGCCGATCCAACTGGCACGGTCAACCGCATCTCGGCAGCGCTGGCGGCTGACCCGACGATCGACGCGATCTTCACGCTCGGCCCGACGGGCGCTGCCCCGGCCCTCGAGGCGTTGGAGCGCGAAGGCATGATGGGCGAAATCCTAGTGGCGACGTTTGACCTCTCGCCGGAGGTGCTGGCAGCCGTGCGCGATGGCAACATGCTGTTCGCCATCGACCAACAGCAGTACACGCAGGGCTATTTGGCGGTCGTCTACATGACGCTGTTCTTGGAGAACCTGAACACGCCGGGCCAGATTCTGATCCCGACCGGGCCGGGCTTCGTCACCCAAGAGACCGCCGCCCAAGTCATCGAGCTGAGCGCGGCGGGCACTCGCTAATTCGGAAACTATTCAACACAAAAGAGGAAGATTGCGCGAGCCGTCTTCCTCTTTGCGCCTATTGCAACTATTTTCATGGTCATTTTGGGGCGATCAATTAATGGCATCGATAGCAGGACAAAGTGACAAAACAGACGAACGCATCAGGCGTGAGAGCGCCCTGAAGAAGCTGCTGCGGCGGCCTGAGCTGGGGGCGATCAGCGGCGCGATTCTCGTCTGGATCATCTTCGCGTTGGCGGCTGGGGATCGTTTCGTCAGCCTGAGAGGCTCGGCCAACTTTCTGGCAGTGGCCTCAGAGCTGGGCATCTTGGCCATAGCAGTATCGCTGTTGATGATCGGTGGCGAGTTTGACTTGTCCATCGGCTCGATGATCGGCGCGTGTGGCATGATCATCGCCATCCTCAGCGTTCAGATGGGTTGGAACATCTGGGCGGCTATCGCCGTATCGCTGATCGTCGCGCTCGTCGTGGGGGCCATCAACGGGCTGCTGGTGATCCGAACGCGGCTGCCCTCTTTCATCATCACGCTCGGGACGTTGTTCATCATCCGCGGCCTGACCATCGGCCTCACGCGCCTCGTGACTGGGCGCACGCAAGTCGGCGGGGTCAAAGACGCGCTGGGCTACGACAGCGCCTCACAAGTCTTCGCATCCGTCCTGTCAATCGTCGATCCAGCCTCTGCCCGCGGCCTGAGCGCCAACTTCCCCATTTCGATCTTGTGGTGGCTGCTCATTGCTGCCCTTGCGACATATGTCTTGCTGCGCACGCGCCCCGGCAACTGGATTTTCGGCATTGGCGGCGACGCGATGGCCGCGCGCAACGTCGGTGTGCCCGTCAATCGGATGAAGATCATCCTGTTCATGCTCACGGCCGCCTCGGCTTGGCTGGTGGCGACGATTCAAGTGCTCTCAGTGGGCAGCGCGGACACGCTGCGCGGCGAATCGCGTGAGTTCTACGCCATCATCGCGGTGGTGATCGGAGGAAACTTGCTGACAGGCGGGTACGGCTCGGCCATCGGGGCAGCGTTCGGCGCGCTCATCTTCGGGATGGTGCAGCAAGGCATTGTGTTCACAGGGATCGATAGTGACTGGTTCCTCGTCTTCATGGGCGCGATGCTCATCATCGCCGTCCTCGTGAACAACTACATCCGCAAGTTGGCTTCGGAGGCACGCTGAGATGACGCCCCCAATCTTGGAAGTTCGCGAAATCTACAAGTATTTCGGCAACGTGATCGCTTTGAACGGCGTGTCGATGAGGCTTCAGCAGGGTGAGGTGATGTGCCTGCTGGGCGATAACGGCGCGGGCAAGTCCACCCTCATCAAGATCCTGTCTGGGGTGCACCGGCCAGACAAAGGGGAATATCTCGTGCAAGGCAGGCCGGTTGCCTTCAGTTCCCCGCGCGACGCCTTAGATCATGGGATCGCCACAGTGTATCAAGATTTGGCGATGATCCCGCTGATGAGCATCGCCCGTAACTTCTTCTTGGGGTCAGAACCCACCGTTGGCCGCGGCTTGCTCAAGCGCTTCGACATGGCCGCCGCTAAGCGCATCGTCCGCGATGAGATGGCCAAGATGGGCATCGACATCCGCGACCCAGAACAGCCAGTCGGCACGCTGTCGGGCGGTGAGCGGCAGTCGGTGGCGATTGCGCGCGCGGTGTACTTTGGCGCAAAAGTGCTCATCTTAGATGAGCCGACTTCCGCGCTGGGCGTCAAGCAGGCCGGAACCGTCTTACGCTACATCGCGCGCGCGCGGGCGCAGGGCGTGGCGGTCATTTTCATCACGCACAACCCGCATCACGCCTACCCCATCGGCGACCGATTCACCATCCTGAAGCGCGGTCAGACGCTCGGGACGTTCACCAAGCAGGACATCACGCGCGATGAGATGATTCATCTGATGTCGGGCGGGGATGAACTGGCCAACCTAGAACATGAACTGCGTGAATTTGCCAACGACGCGATGGCTCAGCAGCTCGCCGACGCGATTCATGAAGAAGTCTAGAATCCCCATAATAGTCGAACAGGGAGTGTCTAAATTCGAACAGAGGCCTCACCTAGCCCCCTTCAAGGGGCGCGCCCTAGCCGAGTGCTTCAGCGCTCGGCGCGTGTTTATCTTTAGACACTCCCGGTCGAACAAGAGTTCTTTACATTCAGAAAATATGTGCTATCATTTGATTTGGATCTTGTGACGCCTGTTAGCTAGCCCCCTGAGTTAGCAGGCGTCACTTCCATTTATTGAGCAATGTGTAAATCCCCATCCCGAAGATCAGACCCCAAAACGGCGCGGCGATCCCTAGCAGCGTAATCCCTGACACAGTGATGAAGAAAGCGGCAATCCCGGCATCGCGCCCTTTGGGGTCTAGGGTGGCTGCGGCAAGGCCGCTCACGATTGTGCCAGTGAGCGCCAAACCCGCGACGACATCCACGAGCAGCTTAGGGAAGCCTGCAAAGAAAGCAAAAATCGTCGTGCCAAACATCCCGAACACGACGTAGAGGATGCCGCTCACCACCGAGGAAGCGTATCGACGGTCAGGGTCTGGTTGGCTTTCTGGGCTGGCGACCATCGCTGCTGTGAGCGCCCCAAGCGTGGCCCCGTGGCCGCCGAAGAGCGCGATCAGGACGCTGGCAAGCCCCGTGTTGCGCAGGACGCCATTGATAGGTGCGTCGTAGCCGCTCGTTCGCAGCACAGCGTCCCCCGGCGCATACTGTGAGGTAAGCGCCAGCGCCATCAACGGAACGCCCAAAGTCAGCATGATGTTGAGGTCAAACTCTGGGGCAATGAAGACAGGCCGTGTGAGCGTCAGTTCTAGCCCTTCGAACTGTATTTGCCCCCCGACGGCAGCGATGACCCCGCCCACAATCATCACAGCAAGCGTAGGCGCGCGCGAGCCAAAGCGCTTCATCAAGAAGAATGTGAAGATCATCGCAGAGACCATGATGAACAAAACAGGTTCGTTGGCTTGGCCCAACGCAGCATAAACACCACGGCCAAAGTTGAACAAAATGCCCGCTAGCAGCCCTGAGACGACAGGCAGCGGAACAAGCCGCATCATACGCCCGAACAAGCCGCTGACGCCTACCAGCGCAACCCCGACAGCGCAAGCAATATAAGCGCCAACCGCCTGCCCTATTGTAATCGTGGGCAGTGTCGTAATCAGCAGCGCAACCCCTGCCGTTGACCACGGCGCGATGATGGGCTGGCGGTAGTAGAACGATTGCAGGATGGTCATCAAACCGTTGCCCATGGCAATCGAGAGGATCCAAGAGGCGGTGAGTTCTGGTGATAAATTTGCTGCGTCTGCGGCCGCCGTCACCAGCAGCAACGGGCCAGTATACCCTGTGATGACCACGAGAAACCCAGCCAATGCGCCAGATAGTGACAAAGCACGTGGAAAATCGCGCACATTTTGCACAAAGTTTGTGCGCGGTGGGATCATATCAGTCGTCAAGCAAGCATCCTTTCGGGCACATCAAATGTAGCTTGCTTGAATATCGCGCGCCATATCCAACTCGTTCAGCCTCTTTTCTAATACAACTCAAACTGGATGTAGCCTGTAAGCCCTTGCATGGTCATACTATCTGCTGAGTCACTGACAAAGGGTTTATCTGATGCCTTCATTTCAACTCCAAAACGGCACATTTCTCGTGAACAACGCCCCCAAGATGCTGCTCAGCGCGGATTACCCCTATTACCGCGACGACCCGCAGAATTGGGCGCAGCGCCTGACGCAGCTGCGCGATGTGTGCCACGTGGACGTTGTCACCTTCTACATCCCGTGGCGGCATCATCAACCGACAGAGAGCGCAGACTACGACTTCACCGGCCAGACACAGCCCAACCGCAACGTGATCGCGTTCGTCCAACAAGTTCACCAGTTGGGCTTGTGGGCGTTGGCCAAGCCGGGGCCGTTCATCCACGCGGAAACCAACTTCGGCGGCCTGCCGGATTGGCTCTCCCCGACGCACAACCCCGCGATCAGCGCGTGGCAGAACGCACAGGGGCAGGCCAACACGTGGAGCAGCGCCGCCCGCGACAGCGACGGGTTCATCAGCGGGGTGGAACAAGCCCTGCCCGCCCCGTTTGACCCCATTTTCCTCGCGGCCACGCGCGCTTGGCTGCGCAGCGTCGGCCAAGCGGTCATCACACCCCATCTTCACCCCAACGGCCCGATTGTCGCCGTGCAGATTGCCAATGAGGGGGTTTACAGCGATGGTCAAGCGCCCGTCTGGGACTACGACTACAGCCCAAGCGCCCTCTCGATCTATCGCCGCTGGCTGCAAACACAATACGCCGACCTAGACGCCTACAACGCCCGCCACGGCACAGAACACGACACATGGGACGAAATCGACGCGCCGCGCGCGCACCCCGGCGCAACGCCAACCGCACAGCAAACAGCGCAGTATCACGACTGGGGCAGCTTCAGCGCTCATTATCTGGGCGAAATCTACACAGAGTGGCTAGACGCCCTGAACGTGAACGCCCCGACGGTGGTCAACCTCAACCCGCCCGTGAGCGACCCGCACGGCACGGACGCATGGCTGGCGCGAGTCGAGCCGGAGCGCTACCCACAGGTGCACTACGGCTTCACGAATTGGATCGGCGACGTGAGCGCAGACGCCAGCGCCTTCGACCGCTACCTGCTCACGGCCAAGCGCGCCAGAGGGGCCAACTATGAGGAAAATTGGGGCTTCAGCCAGCTCTACGACGCCTCTTATGTCGAGCCAGCCACCAGCTACTTTCAGACCCTGCTCGCGCTGGCCGGCGGCGCAACCGGCTGCAACCTCTACACCGGCGTGAACACCGCCGCATGGGATGATCACCTCGACGCGCTGCACGAACGCCCCTACCCCGACGCCTCCCCCATCCGCGAGGACGGCAGCGCCAGCTACAAAGCGACCATCGCGGGCTGGCTGAACCGGTTCCTCAAAGAACACGGCGAGTTCATGCTCACCGCGCGCCCCAATCAGCCGTGCGCTTTCGGGCTGGTGCAAGCGCACTGTTACGCCAGCATGTGGCAAGCAGCGCCCACCTACGGCCCGACGCTCAACCAGTTCCAACGGCTGATGCACGCGCACGGCTTAGACTACGGCATCGTCTCGTTGGATCACGCCACCGCGCAAGAACTCGCCCGCTGGCCGATGGTGGTGCTCGCCCGCGGGGACGACCTCAGCAGCCACATTCGCCAAACCCTCAAGACCTATCAAACGAAAGGCGGGCGCGTCTACATCCTCGGCGATCATTCCGTGCCGGGCGCGCTGTCGCTCAACAAGTTGGAAGACATCTTGCCGGCCCTAGCGCACGTCCCCCGCCCTGTCCTCACGCAGGGCCGCGGAACAGCTTGGATGTGGCAGCAAGACGACGAAGCGACGCTGATCGTGCTCATCCCCAAAGGGGACACGCCCTTCGCCAGCTTCAACGTCCCGTTCAATCAAGCGACGATCCCGCTCACGGTCAAGGCTGCCCCGGCCAGCGGCGCGATCCTGCACGTCAAAGGGCGGCACATCCTCAGCGCCCTGTGCAAAGGGGTCAACGATTGGGTGGGCGTGCGCGTCAAACCCAGCGTGCGTTGGGAGAACCGCGTGATTGAACTCGACACGGCGGGCGATTTTCTCTTCCTCAAGGGGCAGCTTCACACGGGTCAACCGTAAGCTCAACCGCCCCTGCGCAGGTAGTCCAGATACGGCTGATGGGTGGCGATCATGTCGTCTAGAACTGCTTTCACGCGGTCAGCGCTCGGCCCCAACGGGTGGACGAGCAGCGCCTCATAGGCCGCCTCATAGCGCCCCTCAGCCGCCGCTTGCGCAGTGAGGATCTCATACGCCTTGACTTGCGACAGCAGGCCGTAACACGCCAGCGGCAGCGGCTCCGTCGGGATAGGCTGCACGCCTGCCCGCCCAATACGGCACGGCAGCTCCAACACCCAATCTGACGGCCAGCCCGCCACCGCCCCGTTGTGGCGCACGTTGACCACGTGTTCCTCGTTCAGGTCGTTGTAGTGCGCGTTGAGCAGCTGCGTCGCCACCGTCGAGTAGTACGCCCCGCCGCGCTTCATCAGGCCGTCGGGGGGGTGGGTGCGGTCTGGCTCGGCGTATTGAGCGAACAGCTCCTGTTCAATCAACATGACCTCTTCCGCTCGGCTGCGTTCCCATGCTTGTTGGCTGGCGATCACCTGCTGTGTGTAGTAGTAGTAGCGCAGGTAGTAATTGGGGATCATCCGCAGCGTTTCGACGGTGTCCGGGTCGAAGTCGTCTTCCTCGCCGCTGCGCAGCCGCGCGGCGTACAGCGACAAGATCTGCGGCCACACGTCTTCCCCGTCCACGGTGAAGCCGCGATGCCACGTCAGATGGTTGAGGCCGAGCGTGTCGAGCCGCGCGCGGGCCGGGTCAACGGTCAGCCCGCTGGCGTTCAGCCCTGCGATGATGTCCATCTTGGCCGTGAGCGGCACATTGCACACGCCGACGCTCGCCACGTCCGGGGCATAGCGCGCCAACGCCTCCGTCACCAGCCCCGCCGGGTTGGTGAAGTTGACCAAGAGCGCGCCGGGGGCCAGCTCGGCCATGTCGCGCGCGATCTGCAAGATGACCGGAATCGTCCGCAGCGCCTTCGCCATCCCGCCGACGCCGGTCGTCTCTTGGCCGACGAGGCCATGCCGACGGCCCAAGTATTCATCTTCCCGCCGCGCCTGCATCCACCCCACCCGCAGCTGCGTGGTGACGTACTGCGCCCCCTGTATGGCCGCGCGCTGATCGGTTGTGAGGATCACTCGGAACGGGCTGCCCGCAGCAGCTGCCATGCGCTGCGCGAACTGGCCCACCACCTCCAATCGTTCCGGCCGCACATCCATGAGCCACAACTCGCTGATCGGCAGCGTCGCGTGGCGCTCCAAGAACCCGTTGATTAGCTCCGGCGTGTACGAAGACCCGCCCCCGATGACGGCAACTTTCATTTGTCCCCCCTGTGCTGCGCCAAACCACCCCCCAACCAAGACACCCTAAGACGAGATGCGCCGTAAGCCGGTCAAGACGCGCCGCACCCCTGTATCGCGCAGCGCGCGCCGCAGCGGCAGCGTAAACGAAAACGTGGCGCTGTGGGCGGCGCTGGTCGCCCAGATGCGCCCGCCGTGCGCCTCTACAAAGCCTTTGGCAATCGCCAGCCCCAGCCCTGCCCCGCGCGCCCCATCTTCCATCTGGCGGCGGCTCGTCTCACCGCGATAAAAGGCATCGAACAAGCGCGACAGCTGCTCGGCGGGGATGCTCACGCCGGTGTTGGTGATGTCGATCTGCACCGCTTCGGCGATCAGCCGGCTCTCGATCAGGATCCGCTCGCCCGCAGGCGTATACTTGATCGCGTTGTCGATCAAATTCCACAGCACCCGCTGAATCTTGTCCGGCGCACAGGCCACTTGGTCGGCCTCGGGCTGAAGCTGGCAAGCGATGACGATCTGGCGCGTTTGCGCTTTGGGGGTCAGCGTGGTGACGACATCTGCGACCAGCTCAGACAAGGCGATCGTCTCATACTCCAGCTTGAACTCTTTCACGTCTAGCCGCGCCAGTTGGAACAGATCATCGATCAACTGGTCAAGGTTGTTGATCTCGTTCAGGCTGTTGGCCAGATATTGGCGCTGCATCGTCTCATCCGTGACGATGCCATCGGTCATCGCCTCCATCATCACGCGCATGTTGGCCAGCGGCGTTCTGAGGTCATGGCTGACCCACGCCACCAGATTGCGGCGCGTCTGTTCCAGTTTGTGTTTTTCGTCCTCCACCACTTCGAGGTCAGCCGCCATGAGGTTGAAGCTGTGCGTCAGCCGTGCGATTTCATCGTGCCCATCCACAGCTAGGCGCGTGCTGAAGTCCCCTTTGGCGACTTTTTCTGCCGCCTGCGCCAGCGCCGCCAAGCGGTCGGTCATGCTGCGCGTGACGAAATAGCCGAACACCAACGCCGACATCCCCCCAAAGACCAGCACATTCGACATCACCCCCAGATAAGTTGAGCCGATGAACACCAACCGCGACAGCGTCCAGATGTTGATGAGGATCAAGCCGACGGTGACGATGACGATCGCCCCCATCGTCCAAAAGATGCTCTGCAAGCGGCCAAACACCCCAAAGCGATACAGCAAGCCGCCGATGATGGTCGTCACCATGCCGGAGCCGCTCATCACAAGCGCCAGAAGCTGCAAACTGTCCATGCTCAGGTTGAGCAGCGTCATGCTGAAGAACAGCGTGCCGCCCAAGCTCAACAGCAGGACGAGCAGCAAAGCTCCCATCGGTGAGCGCAGGCGCTGCATCACCCCGCCTCAAGGAAAGTCGCCCGCAGCGCTGCCAAATCGGCATCGTTGAAGCCAAGCGCCGTGCGGAAGTAGCCTTCCACCCCGCCATAGGCTGCGTCGATGTGGCGCAGGGTGGCCGCTAGGTTGGCCGGGTCGGCGATCAGCAGCGCGGTGATGTCCTCCTGCCGCAGCCCCAACCGCTTTAGACCCGCAATCAGATCGGTAGACAGCGTTTTGATGTAGTCGTAGAAATCGTTCGTGTGGCTGTAATCGGCCAGCACGACCTCTTCCGGCACGCCCAGCACCAGCAGCAGCAGCGCCACCGCAACCCCCGTGCGATCCTTCCCTGCGCTGCAATGCACCAGCGCGGGCAGGTTTTCTGGCTGCATCCACTCGCGGTAGAGCGCCGCGAGGCTTTGACGTTGGTTGTCCACCATCTGAATGTAGATCTGGCGCGTCATCGTGTCTAAGTAGTTTGGGATCAAGACCATGCGCGCCGCTTCACGCCAGCGGTTATCTAGCTGGAGCATCGGCAGATGCCAGTAGCGCGCGCCCGCTGGAACATGATCAGGCGCAGCGGCGATCTCCTCCGGGGTGCGCAGATCACACACCAGCCGCAGCCCCATCTCAGACAGCTTGGCGGCCTCTGCTTCGTTGATGTAGGCCAGCGACGCCCCACGAAAGACCAACCCCCGCCGCACCCGCTGGCCATGCGCCGTGCGATACCCGCCGATGTCGCGCAGGTTGGCCACCGTCTCAAAGCCCAGCAGCCGATTCTCGTCGTCAAGGCGCGTGACGAACGACGCCGCGGGCGGATAGTCTGGCCGCTTTTGCAGCCGCACGATCAAGCGCCACACGCCCAGCAGCGCCCCGCCGATAACCACTGTCCGCAGCAGCACGTTCATTCTGGAATCTCAAACTTGTAGCCGATGCCCCACACCGTCTGAATGTAGGTCGGTTTGTTGGCGTCTGGCTCGATCTTCTCGCGCAGGCGGCGCACGTGCACGGTCACGGTGCTCTCGTCGCCGTAGAATTCAAACCCCCACACGTTATCCAAAAGCTGCGAACGGCTGAACACTTGATGCGGATGCCGCGCGAGGAACCACAGCAGATCAAACTCTTTGGCCGTCAGGGTCACCGTTCGTTCGTCTACGGTCACGCTGCGGCTGCGTGGGTCAAGGCGCAGGCGATCTACCTGAATTGGCTCTTCCGTGCCCAGCGCGCCTACCGTGCTGCGCCGCAGGACGGCCTTCACGCGCGCCAGCAGCTCACGCGGGCTGAAGGGCTTTGTCAGGTAGTCATCCCCACCGAATGCAAAGCCATCCAGCCGATCTTTCTCGTCCTTGCGCGCCGTCAAGAAGATGATCGGGACTTCGCCGCTGGTGGCCATGCTCACGTACTCTGAAGGGGTGCGCAGCTTGCGCGCCAGCGCAAAGCCATCCAGCTTGGGGATCATGATGTCGAGGATGATCAAATCAATGGCTTTAGCAGTCAGAATGTGGAGCGCCTGCTGGCCGTCCTCGGCTTCGTGCACGTTGAAGCCGTCCACTTCCAGATAGCGGCGCACCACTTCGCGGATTGTGCGCTCGTCCTCCACGATCAGAACCTGTTGGGTCTTGCTCATGCTGGGCCTCTCACACCTGCAATCCCTGCCATTATAGCCGATGACGCGCCGGCTCACTCTTTCTTGTAGGGCACGCCAATCGCTTTGGGCGCGTAAGCCTTGCCCACCAACCCCGCCAGCACCACCAGCGTGATGATGTAGGGAACCATCTGCAAGAACTGATACGGCACGGGCACATCTAAAATCTGAAAGCGCAGGCCCAGCGCATCGCTAAAGCCGAAGAGCAGCGCCCCGCCAAACGCGCCGAAGGGCGTCCAGTTGCCGAAGATCATGGCCGCCAGCGCGATGAACCCGCTGCCGCGCGTCATCCCCTCGGTGAACGTGCCCGTGACTTCTAAGCTGAACCAAGCGCCGCCCAGCCCTGCGATCAACCCCGCGATGAAGACGTTCGTCCAGCGCATGCGGTTGACGTTGATCCCCAACGTGTCGGCGGCGCTGGGCTTCTCGCCGATGGCGCGCGTGCGCAGCCCCCAGCGCGTGTAGAACAACACGATGTGCGAGCCGATCAGCAGGACGAACATCAGGTAAAAAATCGGCTGGCCGTTCGTGAAGATGTTGCCGATCAACGGGATGTCCTTCAGGATAGGGATGCTGAACGTCGGCAGGCGATCCAGCCCGGCCTCGGTGCTGGCGAGGTATTCGCGTCGGATGAACGCCGTGACGCCCGCCGCTAGGATGTTGATCACCGTGCCGCTGATGATCTGGTCGATGGCAAAGCGAATGCTGAGCCATGCGTGCAGCAGCGCGATCAAGCCGCCGCCCAACACCGCCACAACGACCCCGACGGTCAGCGCGACGCCGTACTGATCGGCCGGGACGGCCAGACGCAGGTAGTACAGCACCCAGAAGCCAAAGCACGCCCCGACCAACATCATCCCCTCGATGGCGATGTTGATCACGCCGCTGCGTTCGCACCAGATGCCCGCCAGCGCGCCGATCATGATGGGCGTGGCCAGTTGAAAGCTGCTGCGGATGAGCGTGCTGGCGTCGGTCGTCTTGCCCGCCGCGCCGATCACCAGCAGGGACAGCAGCAGCGTGAACGCCCCCACGCCCACCACCGGCCCAATCCAACGGCGTTGGTGTTCCGGCGCGGCCAGCGCGAACAGCCCAACGGCCAACGAGATGAAGCTCGCCGCCGTCACAAAGTTCTGCGTCGGGATGACCAGAGGCGCTAGCCCATCCTGCGCGCCAAAGGTGAACGTTGTGGTGGTCTCGGGCGCGTGCAGGCCTGCGTTGCTCAGCAGCGCGAGGCTGAACAGCACAAACAGCACTGCGTACAGGTGGCGACGCCCCAGCGTGAAGCGGCGCGGCGCAATCGGTTCAAGTGGTTTTCTCGGCGTGATCGTGGTCATCCGTGCCCTATCCTACTTGTTGGTGAAGATCAGTTTGTTTTCGTCGGTCGTCTGCGGGATGCGGTACAGGAAGCGGATGATCTGATCGGCGGCGACGAACATGATGATCATCGCTTGGATGATGCGCACCAAGTCGATCGACACATCCGCGCGGATTTGCATCAAGCCCGCCGCGCTGAGCAAGCCGCCCCACAAGAAGCCCGACCACAACATGCTGCGCGGGTTCTTGCGCGCCAGCAGCGCCACGCTGATGCTGTCGAAGCCGAAGCCTGCGAACAAGTTCGGAACCATCGCGTACTCGCGGCCGGCGATCTCAATCGCCCCCGCCAGCCCAGCCAGCGCCCCGCCGATGGCCATCGCCAGCACGACGTTGACCGCCACGTTCATCCCCGCGTAGCGCGCCGCGCTCTGGTTGATGCCCACCACGCGCAGCTCAAAGCCAGCGACCGTGCGGAAGAGGAACCAATCCACCCCGAACACGACCACGAACACGAGGAAGAAGCCGATGTGCATGCGGTCGGGCACGTTGATGAACTGCACGAACAAGCACCCCACAAACGCGAGCACCCCTAAGACCGCCGGGCGCAGCAGCGCGCGCCCCGTCCGCTGTTTTTGCGAGAGCAGCGCCAACCCGAACACGACCAACGCCACCCCCACGAACACCAGCACGCTCAGGCTGCCGAACGTAGGCAGCTGCGCGCTCAGCTCGATGGTGGGCGTGCGTGGGATGCTGCTGGCCGGGTCGCGCAGCACGGGCGGGTCTTGCTTGATGAGCCAGTCGATGAACAGCGCCGCGATGAAGTTCATCATGATCGTCACGACCACTTCAGACGCGCCGGTGAACGCTTTGAGCAGCCCGGGGATGCCGCCCCAGATCAACCCGCCGAACACCCCCGCCATCAGCACGAGCGGCACGTGGACGATGCCGGGCGCGCCCACTACCGCCACGCCGATCCACGCCGCGGCAATCGCCCCCATGTGGAGCTGCCCCTCAGCGCCGATGTTGAACACGCCCGCGTTGAAGCCCAACCCCACCGCCACCCCGATGATGATGTACGGGATGGCGCGCAGCAGCGTGTTGTTCAACTGTGCGGGGATGAACAAGGCTGCGCTGTCGAACAAGCGCAGGTAGTACACAGGCTGATTTTGCGAGTCCGTCAGGCGACCAGCGAGGCTGCCCCCCGCGCCGATCCCGATCAAGGTCGTGCCGCCCGGTCGGCGCACGATCAGCGACTCGTTGATGACGCGCTCGACCTCGCCGCTGGCCAGCGCCTCGTTGACGGTGGCGCTCGTCAGCAGGCCGTTAGCGTACAGGCTGCCGAGCAGGCGCAGCTCTTCGCCCAGCAGGGCCGGGTTCCGGACGTTGGCGGCCTCCAGCGCTTTGAGCGTCTCGATCGCCTCGCGCACGCGTGCCGCGTTGTTGGCTTGCATATCGCGGATCGCCGCGCCGTCCTCGCTGTTGATGTCGATGCCCAGTTCATCCAGCCGGTCAAGGCCGGCGTTGAAGTCGTTGATGGCGGTGGCCGTGTAGATCGTCGCCAAGTTGAGGTACTCTAGCGTCTGGCGCAGCGTCGGCTCGTCCATCTCGGCCATCGCCGGGTAGAGCGCCGCCGCTTGGGCGAGTTCCCGCGGTGTGAGGCTGCTCTTGCGCGCCACGAGCGACGTCAAGCTGCGGATCTGCGCCCGTGACAGCCCGATGCGCTCTAACTCGCGCAGCAGCGCCCCGCTCGCGCGCACTCGCAGCACGCCGATGTCGCGGATGCGGTTCACCGCTGGGCCGATCAAGTCGATGTCGGCGTTCGTCAGCTCAGGAAAGCGCAGCAGCAGGTCTTCGAACCGCCGCAAGTTGTCGACGCCGATCGTCTCGACGCGCTCGATGGGGCGCGCTTGGCGGCTGAGGCCATCACGGCTGATCGTCACCGTTTGGGCGTAGATTTTAGTCTCGCTGAAGTTGTCGATGCTGGCGATGTCGTTGATGACCACGCCGAAGATGCCTTCGATCAGCGCGCTGTAGGCGACGCCTGCCGTCCGCAGGCCGCCCGCCACGCTGCCCTGCGTGAGCATCATCAGCGGGATGCCGAAGAGGAACGCCGTGAAAATCGCCAGCAGTGGGATCAATCGCGGGGAAAGCCGCAGCCAAGCGCGCAGCGGGGCCGGAGGGGTTCGGGGTGCGGAGGGGGCCATAGGGAGGTTGCCTCTCGGTGTGTGGGTTTATAATTGTCCAGCCATGCGCAGGCCGACCGTGTTACGATCTGCTTCAGCAATCGGCAGGATGTCGATCAAACGGCCGTCGAACATCACCGCCACGCGGTCAGACAGGCTTAGGATCTCGTCTAACTCCGCTGAGACGACGATCACCGCCACGCCCTCATCGCGCATGCGGATGAGCTGCCGATGGATGTACTCGATGCTGCCGACGTCGAGGCCGCGCGTCGGCTGGCTGGCGATCAACAGGCGGATCGGGCGGCTGAACTCGCGCGCGATGATCACCTTCTGCTGGTTGCCGCCCGACAGGCCTTGCACGGGGTTGTTGATGATCGGCGGGCGCACGTCGTACTGCTGAACGAGCTGCGCAGCGTTGGCAGCCAGCGCATCGTCGTCGATCACGCCGTGATGAGCGAACGGCGGTTGAAAATAGGTGTTGAGGACGAGATTCTGCATGACGCTGAACGGCCCGACTAGCCCCAACTTTTGCCGATCTTCCGGGACGTGCGCTGTTCCCAACTGTGTGATCGCGCGCGGGTTGGCGGTGGTGACGTCGTGGCCTGCCAGCAGCACGCGCCCGCTGATGGCGTGGCGCAGCCCTGTGAGCGCCTCGACGAGTTCCGTCTGGCCGTTGCCCTGCACCCCGGCCACCCCCAAAATCTCGCCCGCGTAGACCTCAAAGCTGACGTGCTTCACCGCCGGGATGCCGCGCTCGTTGAGCACGGTCAAATCTTCCACGCACAGCACGACATCGCCCGTGTCGTGCGGTTTCTTCTCCACCTCAAGGATGACGTCGCGCCCCACCATGAGCGAGGCGAGCGACTGCGTCGTGCTCGTCTTGGGGTCGGCTTCCCCCACCACCCGGCCGCGCCGCAGCACCACGACGTCATCGCAAATTTCGAGGATCTCTTTGAGCTTGTGCGAGATGAAGATGATGCTCACGCCGCGCTCGGTCAGCAGGCGCATGATCTTGAACAGGCCGACGGCTTCTTGCGGCGTCAGCACGGCGGTCGGCTCGTCGAGGATCAAAATGTCTGCGTTGCGGTAGAGCGCTTTGATGATCTCCACGCGCTGCTGAATGCCCACAGGCAGATCGCGGATGAGCGCGTCCGGGTCAACGTCGAGGTTGTACTCTTTGCTGATCTCGACGATGCGGCGGCGCGCAATCGACTTTTTCAAAAAGCCCAGCGTGTCGCTCTCGTTGCCGAGCATGACGTTCTCGGTCACGGTCAGCACGTCGACCAACTGGAAGTGCTGGTGCACCATGCCGATCCCGTTGCGGATGGCGTCGCTCGGCTCGTTGATCGTGATCGGCTGCCCGTTGACGAGGATTTCGCCCTCGTCTGGCTTATAGAGGCCGTAGATCATGTTCATGAGCGTGCTCTTGCCTGCGCCGTTTTCCCCTAACAGGCCCAGCACATGCCCCTTGTACAGTTTGAGGTTGATGTTGTCGTTGGCCAACACCCCCGGGAAGCGCTTGGTGATGCCGCGCACTTCCAGCACCGGCACATCTTGCGTCATCGCTAACCATCCTTGTTTGTTAAGGCAGCATTATAGCGCAAATCAGGGTGTTGGGCTTAGGGAGGTGGTCTGGTGAGAGCGTCTAAATTCAAACAGAGGACTCATCCAGCCCCCTTCGCGGGGCGCGCCCCAGCCGAGTGCTTGAGCGCTCGGCGGCCTGAGCCACACCCGCGGCGGAGGGAACGCCTGCGGCTGAAGCCACGGGCTAGCGAGCCGGGGCTGAAGCCCCCTGAAGGGGGGATGAAGTCTCCTCTCCACGAGAGAGGGGATTTAGGGGTGAGGCCTCCACCGTCGCGCCACCCGCTGAAGCGCTCGGCGATTGTAGGCTACTGAAGCTGATGGGCGGCTGCGCCTTGCTTGAGGAAAGTCAGCGCCGCGCGCGCGAGCACATCGCCGGATTGGCGCGGTGGTCGCCACAGGCAGGTGGCCGCCGCCAAGTCGGGGTTGATCGCTGCGAACGACTCCAGCACGAGATAGCCGCTGAACTTGGCATCAGCCAGCCCGCGCCACACCTCGCCCCAGTTGACCGTGCCGCTGCCCAGCAGGCCGCGATGGCTCTCGCTCATGTGCACGTAGTCGAGCACGTCCGCCGTGCGCACGATGGGGTTGTAGAAGCCCTCTTCTTCGATGTTCATGTGGTAGGTGTCGGCGTGCAGCTTGAGGTTGTCTACGCCCACCGCAAGGATCGTCTCGCGCGTGTCCTCCAGCGTGTTGTAGAGGTAGGTTTCATAACGGTTGCACGGCTCCAGCGCGAGGGTGATGCCGCGCGCGCGCGCCTCAGCCGCCACGTCGCGCAGCACCTGCGCCACCGTCTCACGCTCAGCCGTTGTGGGCGGAACGCCCGTCAGCACCCCCAGCGAGTAGGCGATGCAGCCGCCCAAGTACTGGCTGCCGAGCGCTTCGACGGCGTTCAACGCCTGCACTAGGAAGGTGCGAGCTTCGTCAGGATGTTGGGGCATGTGCAGGTGACGCGGCAGGGCCAGCGAACAAGTCGCGTAGATGCCCGCGCGCTTCAACGCTGCGCGATGACTATCCGCGTCGAACTCGGCGGGCTTGAGCATGGGCACTTCGATGAACTCATACCCGGCTTGCGCGGCCTGTTCGATGGCGTAATTGCCGCTGTCCGTGTTCCATTCGCCGATAAAAACAAACGAGTGAACGCCAAATTTAGGCATAATCTACTCCTTAAAGGGGTGTCAGCGGATATGATGCTGGGGCAAGGGCTGACACCCCCCTACCCCAGCAGGGAACTGCTCGCTACTCAGGCAGGTTGTCCTGTGTAATCACCACCACAGGCGACTCGATAAACGGCGCAACGGGGCGGCCTTCGATCACCTTGATGAGCGCCTCGATCGCCAAGTACGCCATCTCATCGGGGAACTGGGCGACCGTGCCCGCAAGGCGGCCCTCACGCACGGCGGCCAGCGCTTCGGGGATGGCCAACTGTTCGGCGGCGGCGTCCTCAGTGGGCGTGCTGCCGGTGACGATCTCGATGCCGTAGCGCTCCGCGGCAAAGCGGTCGCGCATGGCCATCGCAGCCAGCACCCCCGCCAGCGCCACAATCGACCCCACCGAGAGATCGATCCCCCCGCTGGTGATGACGAAGGTCATCCCGATGGCGATGATGGCGTTGATGGAGGCCTGCAGCGCCACTTGAAGCAGGTTGCGGTCAGTCAAGAAGAGCTGCTGCCCGCGGATGATCGGTGAGAGAATGGTCATCAAGATGACCAGCACGATCAGCACCAACACGACGCCGTAGCGCGCGACGAAGTCGGCGACGGTCATCGACTGCGACCACTCTTTCAACCTTGCCAGCGGGGATTGTTCGTTCTTGCGCTTTGCGATCATGCCTCACCTGTTCACCTGCTTGGGGCCATTGCGGAATGTCGGACGACAAGGCGCGTCGCCAGCGTTATCGTTTCAAACGGTTGACTCGGCTGCTGGATATGGCGCAGCAGCAGCTCAACCGCTTTCGCGCCCATCTCAGCGATAGGTTGGGCAACTGTGGTCAAGGCGGGGATGCTGTACGCAGCCAACGGGATGTCATCAAACCCGACCACCGACAGCTCTTGCGGCAGTCGCATCGACAGCTCGGCGGCGGCGTGCATGACGCCAATCGCGATGACATCCGTCAAGGCGAAGATAGCGGTGGGGCGCGGTTCAAGGCGCAAGAGGCGCATCCCTGCGCTGTAGCCCATTTCGAACTGCCCAAGTGTGTCCATCAACACCAGCGGCGGGTTGGACAAGCCGTACTCCGCCAGCGCCTGCTGCACGCCGTGCAAGCGCTGCGTCATCGAGCCGCTGTACTCATGCGCCCCGATGATCCCGATGTGACGATGGCCAAGCTCCAAGAGGTACTGCATTCCCAAGTATCCGCCGCGCACGTTGTCGCTCAGCACTTTGCTGACGCGCGACGCCCCGAACAGGTCACGATCCACCAACACAGCGGGGATGGTCATCGCTTGTAAGCGCGCGAGGGATTGGTCGCTGTGGCCGGTCGGAACGAAAATGACCCCGTCCACGCGCTGTCGCAGCAGCATCTCAACGTAGGCATCCTCTTTGGTGGCATTTTCCTCGGCGCTGCAAATCAGCGTGCGATAGTTTTGGGCGAACAACGTCTTCTCAATGGCAAAGGCCAGCGTGCTAAAAAATGGGTGATCTAGCTGTGGGATGAGCAGGCCAATGGCGAAGGTCTCTTGACGACGCAAGCTGCGCGCCAGCAAGCTGGGCTGGTAGTTCAGTTCGCGCATGACGGCGGTCACGCGGGTTTGCACATCACTGCTGACGTAGCCATTTTGATTGATGACACGCGACACGGTGGCCACTGATACGCCTGCCCGCTCTGCAACGTCCTTCATCGTCACCATGTCACGTTATCCTTGTTTAGTCTTGTGTGATCAAAGGGGGTTTTGCGCCGGTGATATAAGCCACGATTTCCTGCGGGTCGGTGTCGGCTTTGCGCAGGGTGGCCACGTGCCTCCCTTGCCGCAGCACGACGATTCGATCCGCAATGCGGTAGACATCTTGCATGTTGTGGCTGATGACCATGATGCCCATCTGGGCCGTGTCGCGCAGTTTTTCGATCATCTGGAGCACCTGCTCCGTCTCTTCCACGCCGAGGGCGGCCGTCGGCTCGTCGAGGATGAGCAGCTTGCGGCTCCATGTAATGGCGCGCCCGATGGCCACCGCTTGGCGCTGGCCGCCGCTCATGCGACGCACGGCCATCGTCGGCGCGGGGATCTTGATGTGGAGGTCTTGCAAGGCCTCCGCAGTCGAGCGGCGCATCTGACTGCGATCCAAAATGCCAAGCAGCTTTCCGATGAAGCCGAAGGCGGTTGTCTCGCGACCGAGGAAGACGTTATCCGCGACGTCGAGCTGTTCGATCAACGCGAGGTGCTGATAGACCGTTTCGATGCCGGCGTTGAGCGCGTCCGAGGGGCGTTTGAAGCGGCACACTTGGCCATCGAGGGTGAAGTGACCGCTGGTAGGGGGATGAACGCCCGAGATGATCTTGACGAGGGTTGACTTGCCTGCCCCGTTGTCGCCTACGAGCGCGACGACCTCGCCGCGTTGCAGGTTGAAGCTGATCCCTTTCAGCGCTTGCACTGCCCCAAAATACTTGTGGATGTTGTGAACTTCAAGCAGGTTAGCGCCGTCAGGTGTGAAAGAAGTCATAAAGTCTCGTGAAATTTATTTAGCGCTGCTCGTTGCAGCATTTTATGGGGCAACAAGCATGTGTAAACGATTACTCATGTGTAGTATATGACTCTTATATGACTTTGTCAAACAACTTTAATCAATGGGAGTGTCTAAAGATAAACAGACAGTCGGCCGCCCCCTGAAGGGGACTTCCGCCGCGGGCGTTCCCTCCGCTTTAGATACTCCCTAATCAATGGGCGGTGAACGATTGAAAAAAAACAGCCTCCGAATTGGAGGCTGCGTGAACTGCTAGCGAATTTGCGAGACAGCTTCTTGATAGCGCTGTTTGCCTTCCTCGGCTAGATCAGGGTCAGCCACCACATCGCCCCCGCGCACCGTCGCGCCGATCACAATCGCTGCGCTCACCAGCACGAGGTTCTTGATGATGTACTGCCCTTCCAACGTAGGCGCGATCGGGAAGACCGTCCACGTCTCTGACGGGAAAATGAACAGCGGGGTGATCGTGCCGAACATCTGCAAGATGAGCAGCAGCAGCGTCGCCCGCATGAACAAGCCGGTGATCAGCCCTAAGCCGATGAGCACTTCCCACAGCGCCAGCACCGGCAGCGAGATGTTCGCCCCGACTAGCCCGAACGTCAACGTGCTGATGGTGCGCGCGGCCAAGTCCTCCGCTGGGCTAAGCGCAGGGAAGAACTTCAGCACGCCAAACCACAGGTACACAATACCGACGCTGATCCGCAGCAGCTTAATGCCGTAGCGCGCCAAAATATGCGTGATGATGGGGTCAACCCTCTGGAAAGTCTGCTTGAGTGTCGTCACCTTTTATCTCCTTGATACACGCCCTACTCTCATATTGTGAATTTTATCACATATTTTCAATAACATTACAATTGCTCAGCAATTTCTTAGACATACAGAAGGTTCGCAGCGATTGGCTTCCTGCGGCATAATCTGATGGAGATGGCACACAAGGATAATTTGAGGAATGACTCTTAAAGTTGCGTTCGCAGGCACGGGCTATATCGCTAAAATCCATGCGCAGGCGGTTCAAGCGCTGGCAAGCAGTCATCAACTGAAGTTAGAGGCAGTCGTCAATCACAGCATCGACAGCATGGCCGCTTTTGCCCACAAGTTCAACATCCAGCGCCAATATACCGACATGTCTCAGATGTTAGCAGACGGCGACATCGACGCGCTCATCGTCAGCACGCCCAACTATTTGCACTTTGCGCAGACGATCAGCGCCCTTGAGCAAGGCATTCACGTCATGGTTGAGAAGCCGATGGCGATGAACGCTGAAGAAGCGCAGCACATGCACGCAGCCGCCCGAGGCAGCGCCAAGCTCATGGTGGCGCACTGCTGGCGCTTTGATCCCGAAGTGCGGTGGCTCAAGGCTCAGGTAGACGCCAAAAAATTTGGACAAATTGTTCGTACAAAAGGTTACGGCGTCCACGTGAATTGGGGGCCGAGCGGCTGGTTCACCGTCAAGCAGTACGCGGGGGGCGGCGCGCTGGCCGACATGGGCATCCACGCCATTGACACGGTGCGCTTCTTGCTAGGCGACCCACAGCCGGCGCGCGTTTGGGCGCAGATCAGCACGCGCTACGGAAACTACGACGTGGACGACACCGGCATCATCTTGATCGAATGGGACAACGGGGTCCTGTCCTACATCGAAAGCGGCTGGTGGCAGCCCCACGCCGACGGGCCAGAGGCCAGCACGCACCTTTACGGCACGCGCGGCTACGGCAGCGTGTTCCCCACTGGGGGGCAAAGTATCGAACCGTTGACCCAAACAGTGATGCCGCTTTCCAGCGGCTTCCCCCCCACTCGTGACCCGCACTGCCCACAGAGCCTGTACAACGCGCAGATGCAGCACTTCATCGAGTGCATCCGTGAAGATCGCACGCCCTCCCCCGGCAGCGCGGAAGGCCTCGTAAATATGCAGATCGTAGATGCAGCGTATCGGAGCAGCCAAGAACGCGCTTGGGTGACGCTTTAACGCGCTTGGGTGACGCTTTAAATTGTACGCACCCTGCTAGCCTATGGGCATGGCCCGTGGCCGTTGGCTGTGTCGTCGCCGGCGTCGGCATTGATGACGTTCGTCCCGGCGTTGCCCGAGTTGGCCGCATGGCCACCGCGCGCACAGTCGATCGCGCTGTCCCCGGCCACGTTGATCGTGTCGTTGCCAGCCTGAGCGCCGCCCACTTGATTGCCGCCGTAGATCGTGTCTGCGCCCGGGCCGCCGGTGATGCTGTCATTGCCATCGTTGCCGGAGACAGAATCGCCGCCGTAGATGAGGTCAGGCCCGCCGCCGCCGTCCACCGCAGGCGTGCAGTTCTGGATGACGTTGTCGCCCTCGATGATGTCTGACCCGAAGCCACCGTATAGGGTATCCGCGCCGTCTGCCCCGGCTGTGCCGGTAGAATCGGTCGCGCTCTGACAGTCAACGAGGCTGCCGCCGATGACCGTGTCATTGTCCGCGCCGCCGTTGAGGACGTCGCTGTCGCCCGCGCCGACCGTCTGGCTGCCTGTGCCGATCGCGATGTGGTCACCGACGATGAGGTCATTGCCCGCGCCGCCGTTGATCGTATCACTGCCTGCGCCGCCGATCAGCGTGTCATCGCCCGCGCCGCCGTTGATGAGGTCGTTGCCGCCTAAGCCGAGGATCACATCATTCTGTGCTGTGCCGGTGATGGTGTCGTTTTGCTCTGTGCCGATGATGTTCTGAATCACACTTTGCAGCCAGATGGTCACGTTTGTGTTAACCACAAAGGACTGCGGGGCGGCGGTGTTGCTGGCGTTGATGTTGACGCCTGATCCGGTGATCCCGCTGAAGTCCAGCACGTCTTGGCTGCCGCTGGCCGTGGTGATGTTGATCTGAGCGGTGTTCGTGCCAGCGCCTGTTCCAACGAAGATGAATTGATTGCCACTCGTGCTGCCGCCTGCGTTGAACGTCCACGTGCCAACGATGTTGTCAATGTTGATGGTGAACACGTCGTTGCCGCCGCCGGTCACGATCGACTCGAAGTTGTTGAGCGTGTCGGTGTTGACGCCGTCGCTGACGGTGGCCTGCGTGCCCACAGACGCCGCCACGGTCACATCAAAATCAGTCGTGGGGTTATCAAGGGAATAATCGGCCACATCGACGCCTGCGCCGCCGTCAAATGTGTTGTCGTTCGTGTCAAATGTGATGCGGAAGGTGTCGTCCCCGGCCCCGCTGTCGATGATCGTCGTCGAGGCAACGTTCACCGCGTTGATGCTGTCGTTCCCGTTGCCGGTGTTGATCGCTGTCAGCGAGCCGCTGTTCGTCACGGTCACTGTGTCGCTGCCCGCGCTGGTGTTCAGCGTCGTGACGCCAGTCGGGTTGTTCACGGTGATCGTGCCGGTTGCCACCTTGTCGATAGAAACGGTTTCGATGCTGTTGAGGGTGTAGGGGGCCGTGCCGTTGAGCGTGAAGCCGCTGCCTGCCAGCGACGCGGTGACGAGCGTTCCAGCGCCCGTGCCAACCACCAGCGTATCTGTTCCGCCGCCGCCGTTGAAGGTGCTGCCCCCGACAAAGGTCGGTGACGCCAGCGTGACCACATCCGCGCCGCCGCCCAAGTTGATCGTGTACGGCACGCTATCGTTAACAATGGTGACGTTGTCTGCGCCAGCGCCCAACGTGAGCACCTCAAAGTCGGTCAGGCGATCTTGTGCGCCTGCCCCAACGACCACGGTGATTAGGTTGGCGTTCACGGTGACAGTGTGGCTGCTGCTGCCTGCGTAGATCGCCACATCGGCGACCGTATGAGCGCCCGCGTTGAACTCGCGCACGACGGAGCCGTTATAGGTGATGTTGAAGGTGTCGTCGCCTGCGCCGCTGTCTACCTCAACGGTTGCAGACGCTGCGATCGTGATCGCGTCGTCGCCGTCGGCCAACGTGAGCAGCGTCACCCCGCTGAACGTGTCCGTGATCGCGCCGTCGCTCACTGTCCCGCTCAACGGCCCGCTGATCGCCACCGTCAGGTTCACTGCCCCCGTCGCATACGTCAGGCTGTCGTCGCCTGCCCCCATGTCGATCACCGTCGGCGTGGTGAACGCCCCGACCGTCACGCTGTCGTCGCCGGAGCCTGTGCTCAGCGCTGTCAGGTTGTCCCCGTTCAGCGTCACGACGTCTGTCCCCGTGCCTGTGGCAATCGTCGTGAACGGGCTGCCCGCCTGCTCGGTGATCGTGTAGTTGGCGTTCCCCAACACCAGCGCTTCAAAGTTGCGGATCGTGTCGCTGCCGATCGTCGTGTCCGTGTCCAGCGTCAGCGTCAGGTTGCCGCCGATGGCG
>CALDYP010000088.1 GCA_937944445.1 uncultured Anaerolineae bacterium | reverse complement strand
AAGACCACAGAAAAACGGACAGGGCAGGCCCTGTCCCGACTAAGGCAAGGCACACGCCGAGTAGGGACGCGACCTGTCGCGTCCGTTGAGGAGCCTCATCCCCCATCCCTTTCGCCGTCGAGAAAGACCACAGAAAAACGGACAGGGCAGGCCCTGTCCCTACTAGGGCAGGGCACACGCCGAGTAGGGAGGCGACCTGTCGCGTCCGTTGGGGAGCCTCATCCCCCATCCCTTTCGCCGTCGAGAAAGGCCACAGAAAAACGGACAGGGCAGGCCCTGTCCCTACTAGGGCAGGCCCTATCCCTACGATGCTTCCGCCGCGGGCGTCCTCTTCGCCGTGCGCTGAAGCACTCGGCTAACGCGCGCTCGATTTAAGTTGCACGATCGCGCGCGGCGATGGACAATACTCGCAACGGGGCGCTGCCAGCGCTCACAAGGGGAACCATGCGCCACACCATCTTGTACTACAACCCGATCAGCACCTCACCGGGCAAGCAGCGGCTGCCGATGTCGCTGCTGGCGATCCACGCTGTGGCCGCCGCCGACTACGACGCGGTGTTCATCGACGGCAACCTGACCGCCGACCCCGCCGCCGAGATCATCGCCCACGCGCAGCGCACCCGCGCCAAGCTGCTGGCTGTGAGCGTCATGCCCGGGCCGCAGCTTCGGCAGGCGGTCAAGGTGTGCCACGCGGTCAAAGCTGCGCTGCCCGGCCTCACCATCCTGTGGGGCGGCTACTTCCCGAGCAACCATGCTGAAGTTGTCGTCCGCAGCCAGATCGTCGATTACGCCATCATCGGGCAGGGCGAGGCAGCCTTCCGCAAGTTCATCGACACCTTCTTCCGCGGCGGCAGCCTGCACGATGTGCCATCATTGGCCTATCTAGACGGGGAAACGGTCGTCAAGACGCCGCGCGCCCCCTTCGTGCCGATCAACACCCTGCCGTGGTATCCCTACGACGCGCTGGACGTGACGCGCTACATCGGCCACAGCTACTTGGGGCGGCGCGTGCTGTCGCATCACAGCAGTTGGGGCTGCCCGTTTAGCTGCTCGTTCTGCGCGATTGTGCCGCTGGCGCAAAAGCGCTGGCTGGCCGAAAGCGCCGAGCGCGTCGTGCAGATCATGCACTACTTGAAAACGCGCTACCAGATCGACGGGATGGAGTTCCACGACATGGACTTCTTCGTCAACGAGCAGCGCAGCCGCGCCATCGCCGAGGGGATGACCGGCCTCGACATCCGCTGGTGGGGCTTGGGGCGGGTCGATACGCTCATGACCTACGATGAGACAACCTTTGCGACGCTGGCGCGCAGCGGCTTGAAGATGCTCTTCATGGGCGCGGAGAGCGGCAGCGATGAGACGCTCAAGCTGATGAACAAGGGCGGCAAGAGCGGCACAGCGCAGACGCTGGCCATCATCGAGCGGCTGAAGCACCACGGCATCGTGCCGGAGCTGTCGTTCGTGCTCGGCAACCCGCCCGACCCCATCGCCGACATCGAACAGACGATCACCTTCATCCGCAAGGTGAAGCAGGTCAACCCCGCCACCGAGCTGGTGCTCTACCTGTACACGCCCGTCCCACAAGAGGGCAGCGTGATGCTGGACGAGGCCGTGCGGCTGGGCTTCCGCTTCCCACAGACGTTGGAGGAATGGGCCAGCGACGAATGGGCCGACAAGGCGCTGCGCCGCAATCCCGGCACGCCGTGGTCAGCCGACCCTATCCGCCGCCGCATCCGCAACTTCGAGACGGTGATCAACGCCTACTACCCCACGACGACTGACATCCGTCTGCACGGGGCGATGCGCCGCCTGCTTGGGGCGCTGGCGGGCTGGCGCTATCGGCTGGAGTTTTACGCCGCGCCCCTTGAGCTAAAACTGCTCCAGCGCATGGTGCACTATCGCCGCCCTGAGACGATGGGGTTCTGACGGCCACTAGGCGTTACGCCGCGCTCGCGCTATAATTCACCCCAATTGTTCACGAGTTCACAATTTGGAAGCGCCCGTATGAAACGTGTACTTTTTGTGGCAGCGCTTGGCATTGCGGCGGCAGCCGCGGCGGGCTGTGGCACGATCCCGCCAGCGGTGTTTGAGATCACAGCGACCCCTGCCGTCGTGCAAGGGGGGCAGGCCATCGTGCAGGTTGCGACCTCCACCCCGCGCCCGACGAACACCCCCCTCCCGACCAACACCCCTGTGCCCACCAGCACCCCCACGCCTGAACCCACCCTTGAGCCGACCGTTGAGGCTGCTGAACCAGCGGGCGGTGAACTAGTGATCGGCGGGCCGGCCTTCGGCGCAGATGACCCGCTCAAGTTCACCGTGGACAACTTCGGCAACGCCGCGCGCGGCGAGGCGCTCTTCAACCAGTCGCTGAACATCGACGGCGCAGAATGGGCGTGCAGCACCTGCCATGCCATCGTCGGTGATGAGGTCAAGATCGGCCCCAGCCTGCACAACATCGGACTGCGCGCCGGTGACCGCGTCGCGGGGGAAGGCCCCTACACCTACATCTACAACTCCATCTACGCCTCGCAGGCCTTCGTCGTGCCCGAGTTCGTCGGCATGACGATGATGCCTAACTACGAGAACGTGCTGACTGCCTCACAGATCTACGACCTGACGGCCTACCTGCTCACGCTGCACGACTAGGGTGCTCTTTGGGGCGAGACATGTCTCGCCCTTACTCGCGCATGGCCTGCGGCAGGCTGATGATGACTGTGTCGCCCTCATGCAGGAACGGCTCATCCGGCAGCAGCGCGGGCACGTCCACAACTAACGGCAGCGCCACGTAGACCGCCGTCCCAGCCCCTGCGCGGCTCTTGACCTTGATCTGGCCGCCGTGCGCCTCGATGATCTGCCGCGCTACCTTCAACCCCTGCCCCAAGCCCGGCACGCGCAGCGTTTGGCCGTCCTCGTCTGTTGGCGTTCCCCGATAGAACGGTGTGAACAGGTGCTTCAAGTCCTCCGTGTGGATGCCGACGCCGTTGTCTCGCACGCGCAGGTGCACGCTGCCCTCTGCTTCACGCTCCACCTCCAGCGTGATCGTGCCGCCCGCAGGCGTGTACTTGATTGCGTTGTCGACAATGTTCCCCAGCGCCAGCCGCAGGCGACGCTCATCCCCACGGATCAACAGCCCTTTGCGCTGCACGGTCACTTGCAAGGTGAGGTTGGCCGCCACAGCGATCTGACGCCAGTCGTTGGCCACCGCCCACAGCAGCGTTTCAACGGACATCACACGCTGACGGCTGCGTGCTTGCGGCGCGTTGTACTGCGTCAGCGCTTGCATGTCGACGATCATCTTCTGCAGGGCAGCCGCGTGGCGCGCGACCTCGCGCACGAACTCGCCCACTTTGGGATCCATCCGCAGGCGCGGGTTCATGGCTGTGTCTTGGCGGTGAGGGTCATCAGGCAAGTTCATCTGTTCGAGCATCACGGCGTGCATCCGCTGGCGGCGCGCCTCAAGCGTCACATCGCGCAGCAGCACGACGTGCCCCAGCGCGCGGCCCCCCGGAACGACGATCTGCGTCGTTTGCGCCTCCAAGACGCGCGCGCCGTGGTCAATGCGCCGCGGTGCGCTCAGACGAAAGTCATCTAAGGCGTTGGCGGCCTCTAGCAAGGGCAGCGCAGGCGGCTGACCGTCGATGAGGGCGCGCGCGCGGTCGTTCATCATCAAAAGCTGCCCGCTCAAGCTGTAGAGAATGACCCCCTCCGGCAGCGACTCCAACACATGCATCAGATAGGCGCGCTCACGGCGCTCACGGGTGAGCATGTCCCGCAGGTGATCCTCGCGGTGCTGCGCCACGCGCGCCATCGCGTCCACCGCGTGCCCCACCCGCCCGATCTCGTCGACTGGCTGCATGTGCGTCCGCGCGTGGGTGTGGCCGCTGGCGATGGCGTAGGCCGTCTCAGCAACGGTCTCCAAGCGCCGCGCGGAGCGCTGCAACCCCAGCACAAGCGCTGCTAGCGCGCTGACGGCGATGAGCGCCGCCAAGCCCGCCACCCACGGGCGGCTGTCGACCCCTTGCGCCCCCCACGACGCCGGCACGAGCGCGACCACCGTCCCCAGCGTGCTGCGCCCCATCACCAGCGGCAGCGCCACCGCTTGATAGCCCTCACCGGCGCTAGCCCATTCAAAGCTCAGCGCAGCCCCCTGCAAGGTCTGCTGTCGCACTGTATCCGGCAGCGTCGCGCCGCCGATGGCTGACTGTGTGCTCGCCAGCAGCGTTCCGTCGGGCGCGTAGATCGCCACATCGCTGATGGAGCTGGCGTTGATGTGCTGCGCGAACGGCCGCAGCGCCTGCCCTACCAGCGCCGCCCCCAACACGCGCTGGTCGCTCACCACGGGGACGCCCACCACGACGAACACGTCTTCTGGCGTGCGCAGCACGAATGCCTCTGCCGCACTGCCCGCCAGCAGCCGCGTGAGCGCCGCCTCAAGCTCAAGGCTGGCGTTGGCGCTGGCCAACACCGCGCCGCTCGCATCCCGCAGCGTGAGCGCCTCATCCCCGTCGGCGTCCAGCAGCAGCAGCACGTCAAGGCCGCCCAACGTCATCAGCGCGCGCAGGCTGGGTTCCACGCTGACAAAGCTGCGCCCGCGCAGCGCGTCATCGACGCCGCGCGTGTAGGCGACGCGGGCGGCCTCGCTGCGCAAGGCGTCGAACCGCTCGCGAATGCGGCTCAGCGTGGCTTCCGCGCTCTGCTGCCCAAGCTGCGCCGCCACATCCACCCGCGACACAGTCAGGGCGCTGACCACAAAGAACACGCCAAACCCGCCGACCACTGCCACCACAAGCGCCGTCGGCAGCAGCACCCGCCAGCGCATCGAGACAAACTTCCTGCCAGATGAGGCCATCACAAACCGCTTTCAAACCCAATGATGCTCATATTATAGCCAACTTCTGACCGCGTGGGCGGCGTTGGCTCAACACGTGACGTACTCAGCGTCCTCGAACGTCAAGGGGTCAACCGGCAGGTCATCGATGCGCACCTCGTAGTGGATGTGTGGGCCGGTGCTGTTGCCGCTGCTGCCGCTGGCGGCGATCACGCTCCCCCGCCCGACCTGCTCTCCGGCCTGCACGTAGACGCTGCTGTTGTGCGCGTAGTAGGTGGTGAACGCGCTGTTCTGAAGGATCACCAAGTAGCCGTAGCCGATCTCGCTCCAACCGGCAAAGACCACTGTTGCGCTGTGGGTGGTGCGCACCGGCGTTCCGACCTGCACGCCGATGTCAACGCCCAAGTGATACGGGTGAAACCCCTGATTCAACGTGCCCACCGCCGGGACGCCGCGCGGCGCGCAGCCGTCGCCCGCGTAAGGTTGGCGGTCAGGCGCGTTGGACGCAGCAATCACGGGCGGCAGCGGCGGGGTCGTCGGGTATGCGAGGATCCACTGCGGCGGCGCAGCGGCGCGCACCTGCCCCGGCGTGAGCGGCTGAACTTGTGCCACGATCAGCGGCGTGTCGATCCCAGCGGCAGGGCGCAGCCAACTGTCAAACCGCGGGGCCAACGGCGGCAGACGCCCCAGCGGCGGCAGCGGCACAACCGCCATCGTCGGAACGGCGAACAGCACCCGCTCCCTCGTCGGAAGCGCCGCCCCCAGCAGGCCACTCAACCCCACGCTGAGGCCCACCGCCAGCAGCGCCACCGCCGCACTCCCCCAGCCCTTAGCGGCGCGTGGCATCCGCCGCTTTCTTATCATGGTTTATCACTTTAATAATGATGCGAACATAAATTCTTAAAGTCAATTTCATATCCACCCGATACTGTTATCCAATATGCGCTCAACGTTAAGGATGCCTTGATGACGCTTATCGGTCGCGCCGATTTACACATTCACACCACCGCCAGCGATGGTCGCTACACCGTCCAAGAAATTCTACAGCATCTTCAGACACGCCACCCCCATTTAGACGTGATCGCCATCACCGATCACGACGTGTTGGACGCCTCACTGTGGGCCTATGAACATCAATCGCGCTACAACTTTGAGGTCGTTCCGGGCGTAGAAGTCAGCAGCCGCGGGGGGCACATCTTGGCCTTGTGGGTGACGACGCCCATTCCGATGAACATGCCACTGGCTGAAACGGTGCAAGCCATCCACGAGGCCGGCGGGCTGGCGCTGTTGGCGCACCCCTTCCACCTTGAATTTGACGTCGTGCGCGCCAACGCCTTGCGCTACCTAACGCAGCCGCAGGTGTTAGTAGAGTCAGGGTTGGATGGCATTGAAGTCCACAACTCAGGGATCTTGACTCCCGCTTGCAATTGGGTCGCCCGCGTGGTCGCCCAGCGCCTCGGCATGGCTGCCATCGGCTGCAGCGATGCCCACACGCTCAACGCCATCGGCACAGGCGTCACACGCTGGGCTGGCCGTAGCGCCGCCTCCCTGCGGACTGCTATCATGACGAACACCACTACCGCTGAGGGAACAGCATGGAACATCAGCGACTACATCGAATACTTGCAGACGGAGCTTTTCAGTCAGGAGAAGCCCTCTTTGGCGAGCATGAGCTCGTCAGCGAACGCGCCCAGCGCGCCCCAATCCGGCGTGTTGCCATTTTAACGGAGGCCTTCCTCCCCAAGCTGGACGGCGTCAGCAAGACCGCATACCTCACTGTGCGCTACCTTCAGCAGACGGGGCGCGAGGTGTTGATCTTCGCCCCCGACACCGGCATCACAGACGTGCACGGCAGCGAGGTAGTCGCTCTGCCGTCGTTTTCGCTGTCGATGGCCCCAGAAACCAAAGTCGCCATGCCCATCCCTTACATCGAAGAGCGGCTGCGCGCCTTCCAACCCGACTTGATCCACCTCAGCAGCCCCGCCTTGATGAGCGTCTACGGCATGATCACCGCGCGCGAGCTGAACATCCCCGTTGTCGCCAACTATCAAACCGACCTGCCCGGCTACACTGCCCATTACGGCGTGCCCTTCCTTGAGCAGCCCATCCGTGACTGGCTGCGCTACCTGCACAATGGCTGCCACGTCAACCTTGCGCCCACCAAGACCGTGCAGAAGGCGCTCAAAAAGCAGGGCTTCCATCGGGTCATGGTGTGGGGGCGCGGCGTCAACCTGACGCAGTTCAACCCTGCCCACCGCAGTGCGGCCATGCGCGCGCGCCTGCTGGCAGGCCGCAGCGACGATCATCTGCTGTGCGTCTACGTCGGGCGGCTGGCCAACGAAAAACAAATCCCGATGCTGCTCGACTTGGCCAAACAGCCCGGCATCGCGCTGGCGATCGTTGGCGACGGCGCGCAGCGCGCCGAGATGGAAGCGCTGTTCGCCGAGACAGGCACACACTTCACCGGCTATCTGTACGGGCAGGAGCTGTCCGAGGCCTACGCCAGCGCTGATGCCTTCGTGTTCCCCGGCCCGAACGAGACCTTCGGCCAAGTGGTGCAGGAGGCGTTCGCGTCGGGTCTGCCGTGCATCGTCACGTCTAAGGGCAGCGTCGCTGAGTTGGTGCAGCACGGCGTGAACGGCTTCATCTGTGAGCAGACGCCGGCGGCCTACGCGCGCGCTGCTGCTTATTTGCGCGACAACCCCACCCACCGCCGCGCTATGAGCCACGCCGCCCGCGCCTACGCCGAAACGCGCCCGTGGTCGTCCGTCATGGATCAACTCGAAGATCACTACCTCACTGCGCTCAAGGTCAGCGAGCGCTTCAAACGCACCTTCCACAACACCCACTACCACCGCACGGCGCGCGTGCGCAGTTGGGCGGCGGCGCTTACGCTGTGGGCCGGCAATACCCTCATCGGTCGCCTGCGGGCGCGGCCTGCGCTACAATCAGTCTGATTCGATCGAAATCAGGAAGAGCGCATCCTATGGAACCCCGCAAGACTATCGCCCTCATCAGCCATGACGGCAAAAAAGCCGACATGGTGGCGTTCGCCATCCAGAACAAAGACGTGTTGGAGCGTTACGAGTTGGTCGGCACATCCACCACTGGCAGCCTCATCGAGCGTTCCACAGGCTTGAGCATCCAACGGGTGCTCTCAGGGCCGATGGGCGGGGACGCGCAGATCGCGGCGCTCGTGGCCGAGGGGAAAATTGCGGCGGTGTTCTTCTTTGTCGATCCATTGGGGGCGCACCCCCATGATCCCGACATTCAAGGCTTGATGCGCATCTGCAACGTGCACAACGTGCCGCTGGCCACCAACCCGGGAACCGCCCAGTTCATCATCTCTGGCAAACAGTTGTAAAAGCTGAAGCAGGTCGAATGAAGATCAAACGCCAAGCGAAGCTCATCTGCCCCGTCTGCGCGGCGGAACACGTCGAGACGATGCCTGAGGACTATTGCCAATTCTTCTACGAATGTTCAGCATGTCACGCGCGCTTGCGGCCCGCAGTAGGCGATTGCTGCGTGTACTGCTCTTACGCCGACACGCCCTGCCCGCCCAAGCAGGCCGAACAAGCCTAGTCCTGTCGCTCGCGGCGGCGGCGCACCGCCCACAGCGCCAACTCCGCCAGCAGCGCGTATCCCAACACCAGCCCAGCGCCCGCCACAGCGCCCCACGGCGCAGCTTCCGTCGTGCTCCACGCCGCCGACATGCGCGTGAGCGACGTGAAGGTAGCCCCATAATCGCCCACGAGGACAGACGCCGCGTAAAGCGGCAGCGCCGACTCACCACCGGTCAGGATTTCGCCACTGGCCACGCGGTCATAGAGCCACAAGAAGGCCGCCATGCTGCCCCAGCGCGCTAACACCCAGCCGACTTGATAGGTCAGCGCAAAGGTGCGCTCTGTCAGGGCATACGCCAACAGCAGCCCCATCGCCGCGTCGAAGGCCAGCGCCAGCAGCGGCAGCAGCAGCGCCACCGTCATCCCCAGCGCGACGAGCACGAGCACGACCGCCGTCGGCAGCGGCGCGGCCATCTCGAACGCGATGATCAAGTCCAGATAGCGCCCGCGCATCGCCGTCATCTCGACCAGCAGCAGGCCGATCATCGCCAGCCGCACCAAGATGAGGTACAACATCAGGACGCGCGCCCGCCGCAGGACGTGCAGCCACGCGCTGCGCACCCACAGCCGCAGCCCATTCGGCGTCGCCCGCAGCAGATCATCGCTGCGGGACGGGCGCACCGTGATCACCACCCACAGGCTGGCCGCCGCTTGCAGCAGCAAGGACGCCACCCACAGGGCGCGCCATGACTGTTCCAGCCAGCGCAAGCCGTCCAGCTCGCGGAACAACTGCGTCGCCGCCCCCGCGCTGACGAACACAAGAAGCAGGCTAAACAGCCCCGCGCGCGCCAAGCGCGGCCAGCGGCGCGCCGACGACGGCGACGAACGCGCGTGCAGCCCCTGCCAGCGCGCATCCGCCCAATCGCCCATCAGCCAGCGCCGCACACCCCCTCCCCTACTGTTAGGCGCGTCATCGGTCACAGGTAGAGCAGCTCAGCCATGCGCGTAACGGTGGCCGCGTCGTGACGATCCATCAGCGCGAGATAGTTGCCCAAGAGGCGATCGTGCAGCTCATCCAGATGCGCCACGGGCACAGTCGGGTTCTGCACCGTGACAACCGTCGTTGGCGGCTCTCCCAGAAAGACCACCACACCGAACACCTGCGGCGTCTCGATCTGGTGGCGCATCAAAAACTCGCGGATTTTGCGAATGTCGGTGATGGCTTCGTCCGTTGGCGACCATGAGAGGGGTTTCCAACGGCCTTGATCCTGCTGGATCATCCACTTGTTGCCCTCGTTGTAAAAGACGCCGCGATGATCACAAATGCGGAACACCAGCACGCCGGGCGGCCCCACCAGCACCGCATCGACGTAGCCGATAGCGCGCTTGCTCACGTTGCGGATGAAGATGAAGCGCTCGTCCAAAAACGTCGACAGGGCTTGCCCTGTGCTCAGCGCCAGTTGATTGTCCTGCCTCCACGTCACCGCGCGCACTGCGCCAGCCGCCGCGGCCAGCAGCAGCGCCCCCCCACCCAGCAGCAGCCCGTTGTACACCGTCACATACAGGGGGTAAGAAGGGTTACTAGGAACCACCAGCGGCAGGAAACGCAGCAGCCCCCCCACCACGATCAAGAACGCGGCCAGCAGCGCCACGCCCGCCGCGATGTACAACCAGCGGCGCGACCGACGCGACAACGCCTGTGCAGGGACGACGTTCTGCATGTTAATTGTCACTGCTGCGCCGCCGACGCCGACGCAGGGTGATCTGCTCCAGTGGGTCAATCAGAGGTTTGATCAGCTTCTCTGGCGGCAGCGACTCACGTTTTTTGGCGATGGTCTCCTCAAGCAGGCTTTGCAGTTGGTTGAACTTCGGCAGGGGCTTAGACAGCCAGAGGTCCGGCTGCACCATTTTTTCAATCTCGGCGCGGCGCTCGGCGGTGTAAGTATAGGCGGTGATAATCACAATCGGCACATGCTTCAGCTTCTCGCTTTGGCGCAGGCGCGCGCCCACCTGCTCGCCCTGCACGTCACCGGGCAGCCGAAGATCCAGCAGCACCAGCTCGGGGAGTTCGCCTTTGAATCGGCCTGAGTCCACGTCTTCCAGCCACGCGATCGCCTCTTCCCCGTCGATGAACGCGCGCCCAGCGATGCCCCACATCTCAAACATCGCCAAGAGGAGCTCAAATACGTTGGCCTCGTCTTCTACCACCATCCAAGTTGACACTTTTGCCCCCCGATGTACTGTCCATAGTCAAGAAGCCTATTCAGATTATTCCGCGTCTGCTTAAAAATGCAATGAGTATGTGGCAATGAAATGCCTACACACAGCCTAAGCGCCATCCTTTTCAGCCGCGCCCGCGGCGCGATTGTGTGGCCTCATCCCCCACCCCCCTTCTCCCGAAAGAGACAGGGGCTTTAGCCGCGGGCACATCATAGGGACAGGGCCTGCCCAAGGCACGGCACGCCGCGGGCGCCCCCTTCAGAGGTCGCGCCCTAGCCGAGTGCTTCAGCGCTCAGCGCGACGGTGAAGGCCGATAACTGTCTGTTTATCTTTAGACACTCCCCGCCTCGTGCAACCTGTGGCCGAACGCCAATTGCGGAGTATAATAACAGGCATTGTGGCGGCCTACGTGACCAGTGGAGGGGTGTATTGAACTGGTTAATTGCAGAAGATGAAGCCGACATCCGCATGTTGGTCTCCACGATGGTACAGGTCTGGGGCCACACGCCGATGCCTTTCGAAAGCGGCCAGAAAGCATGGGACTTCCTTGAGAAGGTGCAAGCCGGCGAACACACCGCCCCCCTGCCCGACTTCGCGCTGATGGACATCCGCATGCCCGGCCACTGGGGCAACGAGATCGCGCTCAAAATCCGCCAAACCCCGCCGATTCAGAACATCCCCATCGTCTTGATGACTGCCTTCGTGCTCAGCGACGACGAACGCCGCACGATGATGGACGAGTATCAAGTAGATCACATCATCAACAAGCCCCTGCCCGACTTCATGGAACTCAAGTCCATCCTCGAGGGCGTGATCGCCCGCAAAGGGGCATAACCGACGCAATGGCCACCCCTTCCCCTTCCCCGCGTGACGTTGGCGGCCTCGTGCGCCGCATTCAGCAGTTCGGCAGCGCCACCGAGCAGCTCTTCTCGCGCCTGTATGGCACGCTGAGCCTGCGCCACGCTCAAGAGAAGCGCGGCCAAGCTCGCCATGAGTTAGAGAAGCGCAACCGCCGCCTGCGCCGCCTGCTGCGCCAGCGTGGGATGCGCCTCGAGCGCTTAGAAGCCATCCTCAACAACATCAGCGAGGGCATCATCCTGCAAGACCTCAACGGCAGCGTCATCGAGACGAACGCCGCCGCCCGCGAGATCATCGGCACAGACCGCAACTTGTGGAACAGCGAGATCGTCCGGCTCTTCACCAACTTCTCCCACGTTCAGCAGCTCTCTTCCGAGCTGACGCCGCTCGATCAGCCGCGCCGCCTGATGGTCGCCAATCGGCTGGTCAACGCGCAGGTCGTCGCCATCGCCGACAGCCACGGCCAGCGCGTGGGCACGCTCATCATCCTGCGCCCAGATACCGCCGACGACAGCATCCACAAAGTGAAGGCCAGCCTCGTGGAACACATCTCGCATGAGCTGCGCACCCCGCTTACGCCGCTGCGCTTAGCCAGTGAGATGCTCACCGCCGCGCCAGCCGATGCCCCGCCCAACCGCCGCATGTTGGAACTCCTCAGCCGCAACGTCGACATCCTTGAGCGCATGGTCAACGAGATGATCGACATCGCCGCGATGAGCAGCGGCATCCTGACCATGCAGACGCAGGCCGTGCTGCTCGAGGACATGGTGATGGATCTCTACGACGAATACAAAGAGGACATCGCCGAGGCGCACCATGAGATCCAAATCCTGTTCAAAGACGCTGACCGCCTCATCGTCCAAGCTGACCCGAAGTACCTGCGCTGGGCGCTCAGCAACGTGCTCAAGAACAGCATCCAGTACACCGAACCGAACGGGCGGATTTACGTCCGCGTGGGCGTGCTGAACAGCGACCCACCCCACGTCTTCATCGAAGTGGAGGACACCGGCGTAGGCATCAGCCCCGACGACCAGCCCCACGTGTTCGATCTGTTCTTCCGTGGCAAGCCGCGCGGCAAAAACGGCAAGCTGATCGACCCGCGCGGGCTGGGGCAGGGGCTGTACGTGGCGCGCAGCGTGGCCGAGGCGCACGGTGGCAGCTTGCGGCTGCGCTCTGAGGTGGGCAAGGGCAGCCAGTTCCGCTTTTTGCTGCCGCTCTATCAGCAGCCCGCTCTCATGGCAGATTAATCCCTTGCCGCACTCTGAGGCCACAATTAGAATGTGGGAAGGCGTCGAGTAATCTTAAAAAAAAGGATGTTGGGTTGAGCAAACAAGGTGCTTTCATGTTCGTGCTGCACAGCCATCTGCCGTTTGCGCGGCTGGCTGGGCGCTGGCCCCACGGTGAGGAATGGATCCACGAAGCCGCCACTGAAACCTACATCCCACTGTTGAACGCCCTCTACGACCTCAAAGAAAAAGGGCTGCACTACCGCCTCACGATTGGCATCACGCCCACTCTCGCAGAGCAGCTTGCAGACCCGTTAGTGCTCGATCATCTCGATGAATACCTTGACATGCGCATCGCCGCCGCCGCGCGTGACGTCGACATCTTCGCCCCCGGCTCGGCCATGAAGAGCTATGGCCACCCGCTGGACGCGATCAACCAAGACGAGGCCGCCATCCGTGAGCAGATGAACCGCCTCGCGGGCAGTCCGGCCCTGCCGGTTGAGATGGTCGAGGAACCGCAGCCTTACGTGGCAGCGCTCGCGCGCTGGTATCACGACTGGTATCAGCAGGTTAAGACGTCCTTTCATGAGCGCTTCCAGCGCGATTTGATCGGGGCGTTCCGCCAGCTTCAAGACGCAGGCTACATCGAGATCATGGCCAGCGCCGCGACACACGCTTATCTGCCGCTGCTCTCGCGCGACAGCTCGATCTTCGCGCAGGTTCGGATCGGCATCGACACCCATGAGCGCCTCTTCGGCCAGAAGCCGCGCACCTTCTGGCTGCCAGAGTGCGCCTATCGCCCCGCCTTTGAGGACGAGACCGGCACGCTGCGCCGTGGATTAGAGGACTTCCTCAAAGCCGAGGGGATCCGGCTCTTCTTCAGCGACACGCACACCATCACCGGCGGCCGGCCGGTCGGCGTCACCACCGGCGACGTAATCGGCCCGTATGGCGCGGTGCGCCGCCGCTACGACGTGCCGCAGAGCGAGACCACGACGCAGCGCAGCGCCACCACCTATCAGCCTTATTGGGTGGCGGACGCCCACGGTGAGTCGTCCGGCGTGGCCGTCATCGGCCGCAACCCCATCACCGGCCATCAAGTGTGGAGCGGCGAGATCGGCTACCCCGGGGACTTCGACTACCGTGAGTTCCACAAACGGGCGGGCACGAGCGGCTTGCAGTACTGGCGCGTCACGGGGGATCGCGTCGATTTGGCGCACAAAGACCTCTACCACCCCGATTGGGCAGCTTGCAAGGTAGATCAGCACGCCGAGCACTTCGTGCACCTCGTGGGCGACCTGCTGCGCGAGTACGCCCACGCCCACGGGCGGCCCGGCCTCGTCGCGTCCAACTACGATACGGAGCTGTTCGGCCATTGGTGGTTTGAAGGCGTCAACTGGCTGGCGCAGGTGCTCACCTACTTCACCAACGCAGGGGACATTGAACTCGTGACGGCCAGCGAATACCTCGCCGCCAACCCGCCCCAAGAGACGCTCGCCCTGCCAGAAAGCTCGTGGGGCGCGGGCGGCAAGCACTTCACATGGGACAACCACGAAACCCATTGGATGTGGGACCCGATCCACGAATCTGAGGGGCGGATGGAAGACCTCGTCGCGCGCTTCGCCCACCCCACCGCTGACGAACTGCGCGTGCTCAACCAAGCCGCCCGCGAGCTGCTGCTGCTTCAGAGCAGCGATTGGCCCTTCCTCGTGACGACCGGCCAAGCCCGCGAGTACGCCATCCAGCGCTTCAACCAGCACCTCGAGCGCTTCAATCGGCTGGCGGACAGCTTGTTCAACGACACGCCCGATGTAGAGGCCGCCGACCAATTCAACGCCATCGACAGCCTCTTCCCGACTATCGACTATCGCCTGTTCCACGCTCAGTAGGGGCACGGCGTGCCGTTTCCGTGCCCGCGTCGGCGCTTAAATCTAGGCGTCCAGTCGGCTTGGCTGTAGCGCGGCAGCCCCGCCGTGGGTATACTCACCCATGAGATGGCCGCATCTGTTGTGCCTGTTACCCAACACAGGATAGGGTTATGAGAGTTTTAATCGCCAGCGCAGAGGCAGTTCCCTTCGCCAAAGTGGGCGGGCTGGCAGATGTCGTGGGGTCTCTGCCTGCTGCACTGCGATCGAACGGCGTCGATGCGCGCGTTGTTCTGCCCGGCTATGGGTTCATCAACCATCACGATCATCACATCGGCCTTGCCTTCACCTTTCCGTTTCATCACCGCGGCGGCGTCACTGACGTCCGCGTATACGCCTGCACCCACAACGACGTGCCGTTCTACCTGCTTCAGGGCTACCCCTACATCGGCGGCGAGCGCAGCGTCTACACCAACTGGGACTGGGACGCGCGGCGCTTCATCTGGTTCAATCAGGCGGTGATGGCCACCCTCTACGAGCTGAGCCAGCGCGAGGGCTGGCTGCCGGATGTCGTCCACGTCAACGACTGGCACACCGCCCTGCTGCCGTTCTTGATCGGCATCAACCGCTGGAAGCAGGAATGGCGCGGCATCGCCACCGTGACGACCGTCCACAACATCGCCTACATGGGCAACTATATGGGTGGGTTCCTCTATGAGGCGGGCATCCCCGCGCGCGATTGGGATCTCATCCACCGCTTCGGGCTGCACGACAACATGTTAGGCATCGGCCTTGCCACCGCCGACAAGATCAACACGGTCAGCCCGCGCTACGCGCTGGAAGTGCAGTACCGTTGGGCGGGCTATGAGCTGGCGGATTTGATGAACTATCGGCGCGATGACCTGATGGGCATCCTCAACGGGATCGACGTCGAGCTGTGGAACCCCGCCACTGACCCGAACCTCGTGCAGACGTTCGACGCTGACACCTTCGCGCAGCAGCGCCCGGCCAACAAACGCGCCCTGCAAGACCAGCTCGGCTTGCCCGTGCGCGATGACGTGCCGCTCATCGGTGTGGTGTCGCGCTTGGCAGCGCAAAAAGGCTTCGACTTCGCCTTTCCGGGGCTGCGGCGCGTGCTGGCGCAACACAACGCCCAGTTCGTCCTGCTCGGAACGGGTGAACCGGCCATCGAACAAGCTGCCCGCCACCTTGCCGATGACTTCCCGCAGCAGGTGCGCGTCTACCTTGATTACAACGCAGTCTTGGCACAGCGCATCTACGGCGGCTCAGACCTGTTCCTCATGCCCAGCCACTTTGAGCCGTGCGGCATCGGCCAGATGCTCGCTATGCGCTACGGGTCGCTGCCGGTCGTGCGCGAGACGGGCGGCCTCGCCGACACCGTGCAGAACTACGACAACCACAACGCCGATCATGGCACAGGCTTCGTGTTCCAGTGGGAGACGCCCGATGCAGTCAGCGGGACGCTGCACTGGGCGATCCGCACCTATCACGAGCGCCCCGACGCATGGCGGCGCATGCAGCACCGCGCCATGACCACGGACTTCAGTTGGGGGACGAGCGCGCGCCAGTACGTGAACCTTTACGAGCAAGCGATCCGAAAAATACGAGGAGATTAATACTTATGAGAACTAAAGCGATTATTCTAGCCGGCGGCAAAGGCACGCGCCTTGCCTCGCTCACCATGAAGCGCGCCAAGCCTGCCGTGCCCTTCGCGGGCAAGTATCGCATCATCGACTTCGCCCTGTCTAACTGCGTCAACTCCAACATCACCGATGTGCTTGTCCTGACACAGTACCGCCCCCACAGCTTGAACGACCACATCGGCAAAGGCCGCCCGTGGGATCTCGACCGCTCGTTCACCGGCGGCGTGCAGCTGCTCCAGCCCTACAAGGGCAGCCACGACACCGACTGGTACTTGGGCACAGCCGACGCCGTGGCGCAAAACCTGAACTTCGTCCGCCGCGGCCAACCCGAATTTGTGCTCATCCTCTCGGGCGATCACATCTATCAGATGGACTACGACATGCTGGTGAACTATCACCGCGAAAAAGGGGCCGACCTGACGATCTGCACGATCCGCGTGCCGATTGAGGAGGCCAGCCGCTTCGGCATCCTCGACGTAGACGAGAGCTTCCGCGTCAAGCACTTCATCGAAAAGCCCAAGAACCCGCCCGGCAACCTCGCCAGCATGGGGGTGTACGTGTTCAACTACAGCGTGTTGGAAGAGGCGGTGCTGGCCGATCAGAAGAACGCCGCCAGCAAGCGCGACTTTGGCAAGGACGTCATCCCGCGCCTGCTGGCCAACGAGGCCGCCATCTACGCCTACCCCTACGGCGGCTACTGGGTGGACGTGGGAACGGTTGAAGCCTACTGGGAAGCCCACATGGACTTGCTGCAGTACCCGCCCGCCCTCAACCTCAACGACCGCACATGGGTCATCCACACGCAGTCTGAAGAGCGGCCCCCCGTGCGCATGATGCGCGATGCGGTCGTCCACAACAGCCTGCTGACGGACGGCGCGGTCATCAGCAGCGGCGCGCTCGTCGAGAACAGCGTGCTCTCGCCGGGGGTGTACGTCGGGCCGGGCGCGGTCGTGCGCAATTCAGTGGTGCTAACAGACGCCTACATCGAGGCCAACGCCACCGTTGACCGCTGTATCATCGACAAGATCGCCGTCGTGGGCGAAGGGGCAAAGGTCGGCAGCAGCGCCTACAGCGGCAGCGAGGGTATCACCTGCGTCGGCAAGAACGCGCTCATCCCGCCCTATTTCACCATCGGCGGCGGCTGCGTGCTCGGGACGGATCTCAAACGCGAAAGCTACAGCGCCTTCCCCAACAAGATCGTCCCCGACGGCACGATGATCGGCTACACCCAGCGCGATTAGACGACGGCGCTTGTGAGCTATGTTTTGCGAGGGCGAGCTTGTGGCTCGCCCTTTGCTTGTCCCCCTAACTGCCAGAGCCTGCACGAGGTTTTGCTATAATAGTTACAGATCAACAGACAGGCCCCCACATGTCAGAAGCAGAGTTAACCGCCGTCATTCAGCGCGTCACTTATTTCAACGAGGCCACCGGCTACTGTGTGCTCAAGGTCGCGCCCGTGTCAGAGGTCAATCGTGATGAGCTTGACCGTGACGGGGTGGTCACGGTCGTCGGCGTCATGGTGGCGTTTGCCGAGGGCGAGACGGTGCGCTTCAGCGGGCAGTGGGTCAACAACGCAACCTATGGCCGCCAATTCAAAGCCGAACGGTTTGTGCCAGTTCAGCCGCAGAATGAGCGCGGCATCGTCCGCTACCTGCAAGAGCGCATCCCCGGCGTCGGCCAGACCACCGCCCAGCGTATCTACCAGCACTTCGGCGAGGAGACGCTGAGCATCCTCGAACGCGAGCCGGAGCGCCTGCGCGAGTTGGGCCTCAAGCAAAAGATCATCGACAACACCCGCCAAGCCCTGCAAGAGAACCGCCTCGAACGGTTGACCATCGTCGAGCTGCAAAACTACGGCATCACCCCCAACCAAGCGCGCAAGATCTACGCGCAGTACGGGCCGAGCGCCCGCGAGATCCTGCGCACCGACCCATACCAATTGGCGACAGACGTGTACGGCATCGGCTTCAAACGCGCGGACCAGATCGCGCGCGCGGTGGGCATCGCCCACAACAGCCGCGAGCGTGTCCGCGCGGGGTTGGTGTTCACTGTCGAACAGCTCACGCAAGAAGGGCACACCTTCATCCCGCGCGCGACGCTCATCGAGGAAGCGGCGCGCCTGCTAGACGTGGATGATCGCGACTTGATCTCCAGCGCCCTGAGCGAACAGATCGTGCTCGGCCTGCTCATCAGCGACACGCTCCACCGCAGCGGCCAGACGATCGAGGCCGTTTACGCCCCCGTTCTCTACCACAGCGAGCACGGCGCAGCCCGGCGCATCCGTGACCAACTGCTGATGCCCTCCAAGCTCCAAGAGCACGCCCGCAGCGTGGACTGGCCGAAGTTCCTCGCGGAGCTTTCCAAGCAGCACGCCCTCAAGCTGACACCCCAGCAGCAGGGCGCCGTGAAGGCCGTGTTCGAGTGCAAGCTCAGCGTGCTGACTGGCGGCCCGGGCACCGGCAAGACGACCACTCTACGCATGGTCATCAACGCGCTGGAGCAGGCCAAGTTCAGCTATGCGTTAGCCTCCCCCACTGGACGAGCCGCCAAACGCTTGAGCGAGGCCAGCGGTCGGCTAGCGTCGACGATTCACCGCCTGTTGGAGTTCAGCCCGTTTGAGGGCGGCTTCGCGCGCAACGAAGACCACCCGCTGGAGTGCGACGTGCTCATCATCGACGAGTCGTCTATGATGGACTTGGTGCTGTTCTACAACGTGCTCAAGGCGCTGCCCCAGCACGCCCACCTGATGCTCGTAGGCGACGTTGACCAACTGCCCAGCGTGGGCGCGGGCAACGTGCTGCGCGACGTGATCGACAGCGGCCATGCCTTCGTCACCCGGCTGAAAGTCATCTTCCGCCAAGACGACAAGAGCCACATCGTCCAGAACGCCCACCGCATCAACCACGGCGAGATGCCCTACCTCAGCAACGACAGCCACGATTTCTTCTTCTTTCAGATCAACGACAACGCCAAAGTGGGCGAGATGGTGGTGGACGTCGTCGAGAACCGCATCCCGTCCAAGTTCGGTTTCGACCCGATGAACGACATTCAGGTGCTCGCGCCGATGTATCGCGGTCCGGCGGGCGTCGACGCGATCAACCAAGCGCTGCAGGCGCGGCTTAACGGTGGGGTGGGCCTCGCTGAGCTGCGGATCGGCCAGCGGCGCTTCCGGATGAACGACAAGATCATGCAGACCAAGAACAACTATGAGAAAGACGTGTTCAACGGCGACATGGGACGCGTCATCGGGCTGGACGCCACCCGCGGCCATGAAAAGCTCATCGTCCGCATCGACGACAAAGAAATTGAGTACGACTACCAAACAGCCGATGAACAGCTCTTGCTCGCCTACTGCATCAGCACCCACCGCTCACAAGGCTCAGAGTACCCCGTGGTGGTGATGCCCATCACCACCAGCCATTACATGATGCTCCAGCGCAACCTGCTCTACACGGCCATCACCCGCGCCAAGAAGCTGGTGGTGCTGATAGGCGATCGGCAGGCCGTGAGCATGGCCGTCCGCAACGACAAGGTGACCCAGCGCTACAGCGGGCTGCTGCCGCGCTTGAAGGCGCTGGCGCTGTAAGCCGCCTCACCCGCTACTGAGGCGGTAGACGCTCAAGAGGCCGTCCGCGCTGCCGATCATGACGCGGCGGCTGTCGGGCGTCACGAATGCTTGAACGGGGCTGCTCAGGGTTAGTTCTGCTGAAGCCACCGCCTCTCCCTGTGTAAAGTCCCACACGACCAACTGCGACCCATTCATAGACAGCACCGCATAGCGCCCATGAGGGAACAGCGCCAGCAGCACGCTTTCAGCAGGGAGCGGCCACCGCTGCGCCACACACCCCCGCTGCACATCCCACCGCAGGATCTCGCCCGACGCGCTGCCTGTCAGCAGTTGGCCATCCTCTGTGAGCACTGCGCCGCTGTTGGCGCGGTATGGCTCCGCAAATTGGCGCACCTGCTGGCCGCTGCGATAGTTCCAGACGTAGATCGGCTGCGGCGCGCTGTCATCAGCCAGCCCCACCAACACATGAGGCGGCGACGCCAGCGGCAGCAGCCAGCTCACGGCGGATGGGTGACCCGCACACACCCCGCACTGCTCGCCAGTCAGCGTGTCCCACAGGCGCACCGTGCCGTCAGCGCTGCCGCTGACGATGACGCGACCTTCATCCGCCAACGCGACCGCTGTCACTGCCCCTTCATGGCCTAACAACGTGCGGGCGCACTCGCCTGTCTCCACGTTCCACAGCGTCAAAGACTGATCCGCGCTGGCCGACACGATGAAGTGGCTGTCACGGAAGGCCGCCAGCGCCCGCACTGCGCCCTGATGAGCGCAAATTGTCAGGCTCGGGATCATGTCATCCAGTGAATAGGTAAAGAGGCTGCCGTTTTCTGTGCCGCTGATAAAAATGCGGTTGTGCAGCGCCGTCAAAGCGGTGATGGGCGCATCTTGCCCACGATACGTATCTGCTGGATAAAGTCTCATGCACATTCGATCAATTATGGAAATTCCTCACAATCCTAGCGCAAAACTTTCTCATGCGAAACTCATAATTTTGAACTGTGGTGCAGCCTCATCCCTCACCCCCCTTCTCCCTCGCTGGTGGCTTATGCAATTTGAGAATTCAATACGGAACGAAGCCGACATAGGCCAGCACCCGCCGAGTAGGGACGCGACCTGTCGCGTCCGTGGGGCCTCATCCTCCATCCCCTTCGCCGTCGGGAAGGGCCGTGCCCGTGGGAACAGAAAAACGGACAGGGCAGGCCCTGTCCCTACGATGCTGCGCCCGCAGGGGCTTCCACCGCGGGCGTCGTTGTCACCGAGCGCTGAAGCACTCGGCTAGGGCGCGAGATGTGACAATCAGCACCCCCAAAACGGTGATATTGCCTCGTTGGAAGAACAATCGAATAGTGTATGATTTCAAAGAACTTTCGATGTGGAAGAGTAGAGAAGCGATTTATGACAGAACAAGCACTGCGTGTTGCGATTATCGGTTCCGGGCCATCTGGCTTTTACGCTGCGGAGTATCTTCTGAAGTCCAGCGGCGTCCCCGTCTACGTGGACATGTTCGACCGCCTGCCTACCCCCTACGGCTTGGTGCGCGGTGGCGTCGCCCCTGACCATCAGAAGATCAAATCCGTGACCAAAGTCTATGAGAAGATCGCTGCACACCCCAACTTCCGCTTCTTCGGCAACGTCGAGTTTGGGCGCGACCTTCGGCTGAGCGACCTACAAGCCCACTACCATGCGGTGATCTACGCGGTGGGCGCGCAGACTGACAAGACGTTGGGCATCCCGGGTGAAGACCTGCCCGGCAGCCACCCGGCTACGGATTTTGTCGGTTGGTACAACGGCCACCCAGACTACCGTCACCTGCAATTTGACCTGTCGCAAGAGCGCGTCGCGGTGATCGGCGTGGGCAACGTGGCGATGGACGTCACGCGCATCCTCGCCAGCAGCTATGAAGAATTGGCCTGCACCGACATCGCTGATTACGCGCTGGAGGCGCTGCGCCACAGCCGCGTGCGCGAGATCTACCTGCTAGGGCGGCGCGGCGCGGCACAGGCCGCCTTCACCAACCCTGAGATCAAAGAGCTGGGCGAGCTGGCCGAGGCAGATTTGATTGTCGACCCCGCCGAGGTGGAGCTGGACGACCTCAGCCGCGCGTGGCTGGCCAGCCCCCACGCGGAACCCAAACACGCCAAGAACGTTGAACTGCTAAAGGGTTTCGCCGCCCGCCCGCCGCAGAACAAGCCCAAGCGCGTAATCGTGCGCTTCCTTGTGTCGCCCCTGCGCATCGACGGGCAAGGCCGCGTTGAGCAGCTCACCCTCGTGCGCAACATGCTGGTGGCCGCGCCAGATGGCGACGTAAAGGCGCGCGCTACCGATCAAACCGAGACGCTGCCGGTCGGGTTGGTGTTCCGCAGCGTGGGCTACACGGGCGTGGCGCTGCCAGATGTGCCTTTCGACAGCAAGCGCGGCGTGATCCCCAACGATCATGGGCGCGTGTTGGAGGGCGACCACGTGCTGACTGGCCAGTACGCGGTGGGGTGGATCAAGCGCGGGGCGAACGGCATCATCGGCACGAACAAGCCCGACAGCATCGAGACAGCCAAGCTGCTGATCGAGGACGCCGCCGCGGGCCACGTCTGGCAGCCCACACAGCCTGCTGATCAAATTGAGGCGCTGCTGCGCGAGCGTGGGGTGCGCTGCACGACGTTCGCGGATTGGCTGAAGCTCGACGCGCTGGAGGTGGAGGCCGGCGCAGCGCAGAACCGCCCGCGCGTGAAGTTCACACAAGTTGAAGACATGCTGGCTGCGCTGGAAGCCGACCGCGAGACCGACGCGCTGCCGGGCGACTAGTTCGGCGGCACGACGCGCCAGAACGTGTAGTTCGTCCTCGCGACGTTCGTCACGAACTCAAAGCGCTTATCCTGCTCATCGCCTGTCTCGATCGGCTCCAGCGCGGGGCGCGCCGAGGGCATGAGCAGGTAGTCCACGCCGTAGCGCTGCGCGACGTAGAAGATCGTGTCGCGGTCTTCAAAGGGGAACTGTACCCCCTGATAGCCCAAGTAGCGCAGCACGAACGGGTCTTGTGTCATGACGATGAGCCGGCCATCGTCGTTGGTGTCGGGCAGCGTCTCGAGCACGCTCACGACGCGCTCCATCGAGGCGATGAAGGTGTTGACAAAGCGGTTTTGATCGCGCACGAGTTCGAACGCGCTCATCGCCATCAACGCGGTGGTGATGAGCACCACGCCCGCGCGCAGCCTCACCTCAGGCACGGCGCGCCGCAGGCCGTAGATCGCAATCGGCACGATCAGCGGCACAAGCGACAAATAGGCCTTCTTGAAGCTGCCGCCTTGGTTGCCAATCGGGATGAGCACCGGGTAAAAGATCAACAGCAAACCCAGCGTGACAGCGATCGGCATCAAGCGGCCAACCGCCGACTTTGACCGCTGCCGCCACAGTGTCCACAGTCCAACAGCCAGCAGCAGCGTAACTCCATCCTTCAACAGCGCCGTCATTAAGCGCAAGGCTGCCGCCAGTTCGAACAGGCGTCTGTAGAGAAGATCCGCGAGTGAGTAATCATTCAGCAGCGTCTCAAGTGTTGGAATTGAAGTGTATGAGTACAGTTCACGAAAGTCCATTTTGAGGAAAAAATAACGCAGCGCGGGGGTTGTCGCTTGGCCTGTCTCAACCACGTTGCGGATGAGCCACGGGGCCGCCACGATCAGAGCAGCCAGCGGCAGCACCAGCGTCAGCAGGATACGCCAGCGCGGCAGCGTGCGACCACTAAGCCAGCGCCACACCACCAGCAGCCCTGCCGTACCGACGATCAACAGGCTGTCCGTGCGCACGAGATACGCTAGACCGGCTAACGCCCCCGTCAGCGCGTACCAGCGCACGTCGTCGCTCTCCAGCGCGTGGCTGAGCGCCAACAAAGCAGCGCCGACGAACACAGCGTTGAGGATCGTTGTGTCTGTTCGGAGCGAGTTGAGCACCAACTCTGGCACGACGCTGGTGAGCAGGGCCGCCGCCAGTGCCTCAGATGGCTCTAGATCAAGTCGGCGCGCGGCGAGGTAGGCGAGAGCGGGCAGCAGCGCGCCGACCAACGCAAACAAGACGACTGCCCCCGTGTGCTCGCGGCCAAACAACGACATCGACGCCGCTGTGAGCAGCCCTGTGAGCGGCATCCAATGGTCTTCAGGGTGCTCAATGCGCTCGTACTGAAAGATGAACGCCCAGATATAATCAATCGTGAAGCCGTGGCCGTCGAGCAGGCGCTGGCCGAGGTTGTAGTAGTGGTTGGGGTCGCCGATGCCCGGGTGCTGGGCCAGCGGCAGCAGCGCCAGCCGAAACAAGAACGCCGCCCCACAGATCACCCCCAGCCAGAACAGCGGCCGTTTTACGCTCAAAGAATGTCCTGTCATGAAACCTATCTTGCGTCCAGCGATTAAAATAAGATAGGGGTGGCTTACGATAGCCACCCCCATCAATCATAGTGGATCGTCAAAGCTTAGACAACGACGACGCTGTTTTCACTGCCGTGCGGGTTGGGCACGTACTTGTCCGCCTCTGGGTCGTTGTGCCACTCCGTGCGGTTAACCAAATAGCGGAACTGATACTCACGCCCGGCAGGCAGCGTCACCGTGATTTTGAAGCGGCCATCCTTGAGTGGCTCCATCGGGTGTGAGGTTTCGTTCCAGTCGTTGAAGTCGCCTACCAGCGTAGCCGACTCTGCGCGTACCTCTTTGCCGAGGTAAAACGTCACTTTGCACTCACCTTGCGTCTTGGTGTATTGTTTCTTGAGCACTTCTTGTTTCCTCCGTTAGATACCGTTGTGACAGTCGTCACGGCGCGGCATTGTAGAGGCCACATGCGCGCCGCGCTAGGGTCACATGAGCCTATTTTGCCATTCTTAGTGACTTTTTCCAGCAGTTTTACAGGAATTTAATGCACTTTTACTAAGCAATCATGATAAGGTGGCTTGGCGCTTATGGCGCTTTTGTAAACCATGCTTGGCGCAGCGGCATTTCAATGCCACAATAGCAGCTCAATCATCCACAACCTTTTTCATTGACCACCTTGAGCATCTACAAAGACGCGCTGCTTGTCGTTGACATTGAAGCCACCTGCTGGGAGGGCTACACGGCCCCGCCCGGCCAAGAGAACGAAATCATCGAAATCGGCGTCACCGTGCTCGACCTTGCCACGCTGACGCTCAGCCCTGCCGTGAGCTTGCTCATCCCGCCGACTGCGTCTGAGGTCAGCCCGTTTTGCACGCAGCTCACCGGCTTAACGCTCGACCAGCTCCAGCGCGACGGCGTGACCTTTGAAGACGCCTGCCACCAGCTTGAGAAAGTGTTCAACGCGCGCAACCGCCTGTGGGCCAGTTGGGGCGGCTGGGACATGCGCATCATGCGCGCGCAGTGCAAAGCGCGCGCGGTGCGCTACCCCTTCAGCGACAAGCACGCCAACCTCAAACGCCTCTACGCCGACGTAGTCGGCCAGCGCATCGGCTTGAAATCCGCTCTAGAGGCGCGCCAACTGCCGCTGGAGGGCGTGCATCACCGCGGCGGCGACGACGCCTACAACGCCGGCCGCGTGCTGGTCAGCTTGATTCAGCAGCACTCGCTCAGCGTGCTGCGCCGCTATGGGATCTGACGATGACGACCGACCGCCGTGAAGGGGTTGACCTGTTCCGCTCGCTGCTGACGATGGTCGTCGGGCAGGCCTACAGCGCCGCCGGCTACACGCTCGACCACACGCCCCTCCAATGGATCGGCGGCAAGTTCCGCTTCGTCAAGCCGCTGAGCGCTGACCTCGTCGCCGCCATCGACTACCAAGTGCTGATCTACACCGAGACGGGCTACGCGGCGCGCATGCCGTCGCGCTTCCGCGTGACGCTGAGCCGCGGCGCGGCACATGGGGCCTTCCAAGCGCACCCGCAGCACGTCACGCGCACGCTGGCGGCGCTCGTTGTGGAGGACTTCGGCGTGCCCATCCTGCCGAGCGCTGACCACTGGTGGACGTATCACGACGCTGCCGCTCTAGGCCGCGCGCTGGCTGAGGCGGGTCATCTCGTCGTCGGCTATGGCATGCCGTGGCTCGACGGCACGCTGACCCCGCCCTAGCGCACGATTGCCCCACGCTGGCGGCTTTAGCCTTCTCAGCGCTCGACACTCGCCATTACAATCCGGCTAGCAAGCGTATCTGATGAGGGCAGACATGCGCCTTTTGATTGTGGGAACGTTCGCGCTGCTGGCCGTCAGCGCGTGCAACATGGAGTTGGCCCACCTGCCAACCCCCAACGCCGAGAATATCATCTACATCACCGCCACCCCCGACCTGCCGACGCCTGACGCAGACGGGGTGATCTGGATCACGGCCACGCCTCAGCCGCCAGCCGCGAGAGCCACCCCCGTTCCAGACGTCGTGTTCCCCCCCACTGCCCGCGTTCCGACGCAGCCGCCCACGCCCTTTGTTCAACCGGTTGAAGCGTTGGCCCAAGCTGAGCGGCAGCTCCACAACGGCTTCTACGAACAGGCCGCGCAGACTTTCACCGCCATCCTCGCGCAGGGCGACCAACTTGATCCCGCCATTCGGGCGCAGGCCGCCTTCCGCTTGGGGCAGGCCGCCCTGCGAGAAGGGTTGTTCGATCAAGCCGTCAGCGCTTTCACCCAGTTGATCACGCTGTTTCCACAAGATGAGCGCGTGGCGCAGGCGCACTTCCTGCGCGGGGATGCGCTGCTGGGCCTCTCGCGCTGGGCCGAGGCCATCGCCGACTTTGAGCTGTACCTCGCTAAGCGACCGGGCTTGATCGACAGCTACGCCTACGAGCGCATTGCTGACGCGCAGATCGCCCTCGGCCAATTCGAGGCCGCGCTCACCAACTACAACAACGCGCTGCGCGACCGCTCGCTTGTGCCGCTGCTGGCGCTGCGCGAGCGCGTCGCCCAGATCCTCGTGGGGGCAGGCCGCGTCGATGACGCCGTCGCCCAGTACGACGAGATCCTAGCCGTTGCCCGCAACGCTGGCTACCGCGCCAGCATCGACCTGATGGCCGCGCAAGCCCTCGTCCGCAGCGGCCGCACCGAGGCGGGCGTGGCGCGCGCTCAGCGCGTGTTCGACAGCTACCCTGAAACGCGCAGCGCCTACCAAGCGATGCAAATCCTGACGAGCAACAACGTTCCCCTGAACGCCTATCAGCGCGGGCGCGTCGCCTTTAACTACGGCGACTTCAACGGGGCCATCAGCGCCTTCAACGAGTTCTCAAGCACCGTCACGCTCGACCAAATCCCCGCTGACCTCTACCTGATGCTCGGGCGCGCCTATCGTGAGATCGGCAACCCAGACGCCGCCCTAGTCGCCTTCCAGACGATCATCCAACAGTATCCGACCGCGCCGGAGTTCGGGGCGGCCTTGCTCGAACGAGGGCGGACGCGCTTCCTCGCTGGCGACATCGCGGGCGCGATTGACATCTACCTCGACGTGGCGCGCCAACACCCGGCTCTCTACGAGACGGCGGCGGAAGCGCTCTGGCGCGTCGGCTATCTTTACGGGACGAACAACGACCCCGTGCGCTCGCGGGAGGTGTTCCAGCGCCTCGCCGCGGACTACCCCAACTCGTCGTGGGCCAGCAACGGCCTGCTGCTGGCAGCCACAGCGGCGGTCAACGCCCAACAGTGGGACGTCGCGGAAAACCTCTACGGGCGCATCGCTGCCATCGGCAGCCCCAACGACCGCGCCGCCGCCTACCTGTGGATCGGGCGGCTGGCCTTGCAGCGCGGCGACACCAACGCGGCACAGTCGGCTTTGCGCCTCGCTCGAGACGCCGCGCCGGAGAGCTTCTTCGCTGTGCGCGCCACCGACATCCTCGACGGGCGCGAGCCGTTCACCCCGCCCGCGGGCTACCGCTGGGAGTTCGATGAAGCCGCCGACCGCGCCGCGGCTGAGGCGTGGCTGCGCACGACCTTCAACCTCGACGTTGCGGGCAGCTTGAGCGAGCCAAACGCCGCGCTGAGCGCAGACGGGCGGCTCATCCGCGGGCGGGAGCTGTGGGCGGTCGGCGCGTTTGATGAAGCCCTGCGCGAGTTCACCGCCATCCTCGACGAAGCCCGCACCAACCGCGACGCCCTCACCAGCTATCAGATGGCGATCCTGCTGCGCGATCTGGGCGTCTATCAATCGTCGATCCAAGCCGCGGCAGACGTCATCATCGCAGCGGGCGTGCCCACGCTGCAAGCGCCGCCTTTCATCGCGCGGCTGCGTTACCCGATCTACTACGCGGATCTCGTGCTGGAGCAGGCCGCCCGCTTCGGCTATGACCCGCTGGTGCAGTTCGCGCTCATTCGGCAGGAAAGCCTCTACAACCCGAACGCCGTCAGCAGCGCGGGCGCAACGGGCCTCTCGCAGGTCATGCCCGCCACGGGGCGCTACCTCGCGCAGAAGTTGGGCTACACCAGCTTCGACGTGAGCGACCTTACACGGCCTTACATCGCGGTGGAGTTCGGCGCGTCTTATATTGAAGAACAGCTGCGCTTGTTCAACGGCAACGTCCCCGCGACGCTGGCAGCCTACAACGCTGGCCCGGGGCGCGCGCTCGACTGGGTGCGGCTCTCCGGCGGAACACTGGACGCGCTCATGCTCACCATCCAATTCCAAGAAACGCGCACCTACCTCGAGCGCATCTACAGCCACTACGCCATCTACAAAGCCTTGTACGGCGCGCCGTGATCGAGCGCTGAGGCGCGTCGAAATCCGCAGCAGGTCAAAAAAAGAAGCCTACAAAACATTGTAGGCTTCGCGCGTTAAGTTTCGGCTGATTGGGCGAGGATAGCTCGCACTTTAGCCACAAGGTCATGGTGCAGGATGGGCTTGGGCAGATAGTCGTTTGCGCCGGCCTCCATACCCTGCATCACACTCTCGGCGTCCCCTCGCGCGGAGAGGATCACAATCGGCGTGAGGGCGGTCTCTGAACGACTGCGGATCGTCCGACACAACTCGATGCCGTTCATGCCGGGCATCATCACGTCCAGAATGATGAGGTCGGGGGTGTTCTGATCCAGCGTTGCCAACGCGGCTTCCGCGTCTTTGGCCTTCAGGACATTGAAGCCACCGCGCTCCAACATAATCCCAATGAGCGTCAACGCCCCCAATTCGTCATCAACGACCAGAACGGTCTTCTTCATGATGCAGCCCCTTTAACAGGTATTGCTTACTATCCGCACTGTACTTCGAACCCACTCTGATTGTAAGAGCGCCATCTGCGGCAGCCCACATAAGAGTTTCATCCCTACGATACCCTAGGAACTGTTCTTAATTCTACCTTATGGGGCGCTTTTCTTGCAAACCTAGTTAGTCATTTTGTGGAGTATCCAAAATCAAACAGATGTCTTCTCTGAATCTTCTCCCTCATGAGCACCGAAGGCGGTATCTCAGTGTTTCCTGCAAGAGGCAGCGCCTTTGCGGGTGTGTCTTTTGCGGGTGTGTTTAAAAGATAAACAGACAGCCAGAGGCCACACCCCTAAGTTCCCTCTCCTGTGGAAGGGATTGGGGGATGAGGCCTCTGTTCGTATCTAGACACTCCCCGCCTTTGCTGCCTGTGGTGTAAAGGTTGATTGATGAGAGCCGCGTTGGCTGCTGGCCGCGGCAGGGCAGCCGCTGCAAGTTTACTCCAATGTAGGGGCGACCGCGTGGATCGCCCTGTGTGTTTTACCTCAACCCGCCCACGTGATGAGGCCGGGCTGGAACGGGGTAGACATCAGCTCGTTGTAAGGCACGACGCGCACGCTCAGGCCCTGCTCGCCGGTTGTGGTGTACTTGTGCTGGGCAGTAAAAATGTACGTGCCGGCCTCACCGTTGTGTGATAGCTGCATGTCCACTGCCTCGCCGTGGACGATCTCGCCGCGCGTGTCCAGCGGGCCGCAGTAGAGCTGCACGCGCACCTCCTCCGGCTTCAACTCGCCCAGATAGACCGTCGCTGTCACCTCAGACTTGCTGCCCACCTTGATGTGGCGGTCAGCCACGTTGACGTTCAGCACGCGCACCTCATTCCAGACGCGCGGCAGGTTGATCCGCCAATTGACATACGGCAGCGCCGCGTCGATGTGAGGTGTCGTCATCTTCACGTAGCGATGATGCGCGGGCAGGTAGTAGCGCTCGGTGTATTCTTGCACCATGCGATGCGTCGTGAAGAAGTGCCCAAGCTGGCGAATGGCATTCTTCATCATGGCGATCCACTCGCGCGGCAGGCCGTCACGCCCTTGATTGTAGAACTTGGGGACGATGTCGCGCTCCAGCACGTTCATCAGCGCCTCGCTCTCGATGCGGTCTTGCACGTCCGACTGCGACTCAGGGTACTGCTCGCCGTTGCCGATGGCCCAGCCCACCTCGGGGTTGTAGGCCTCCGCCCACCAGCCGTCTAAGATACTGAAGTTCAGGCAGCCGTTGTAGATGGCTTTCATGCCGCTTGTGCCGCTAGCCTCTTTGGGGCGGCGCGGGTTGTTCAGCCAGATGTCGCAGCCCTGCACTAGATAGCGGGCGATGTTCATGTCGTAGTTCTCAAGGAACACGATCGAATGGCGGAACTGCGGCATGTTGGCCACGCGCACGATCTCACGGATGAAGGCCTTGCCTTCGTTGTCGTGGGGGTGCGCCTTGCCGGCGAAGATGAACTGCACCGGGCGCTCAGGGTTGTTCACGAGCTTGTCCAGCCGCTCTAGATCGCGGAAGATCAGGGTCGCGCGTTTGTAAGTGGCGAAGCGCCGCGCAAAGCCAATCGTCAGCGCGTCAGGGTTGAGCACCTCTTCCGCAAAGTCCAACTCAGCGCTGGACGCGCCGCGGCGGATGAGCTGCGCTTTGAGCCGCTCACGACAGAACGACACAAGGCGCTCACGGCGGCGGGAATGAGTGCGCCACAGCTCGCTGTCAGGGATGTTGTCGACGCCCTGCCACATCTCTTTTTGAAAGTCGCGCTTGCGCCAGTTCGGGTCAAGGTAGCGGTCGTAGAGCGTGGCCATCTCACGGCTGAGCCAAGTGAGGACATGGATGCCGTTGGTCACCGCGCCAATCGGCACTTCATGCTCTGGCAGATTGGGGTACATCCAGTTCCACATCTCACGGCTGACGTCACCGTGAAGCTGCGCGACGCCGTTCGCGCCGTAGCTCATCTTGAGCGCCATGACCGACATGCTGAAGAGGTCATAGCCGCCCATGTCCTCGCGCCCGAGGTCGTGGAACTGTTCGCGCGTCAAGCCCAACTCGCGGGCGTACTCGGTGAAGTGCTCATCGATCAAGTCGTAGCCGAAGCGCTCCAACCCAGCTGGCACTGGCGTGTGCAGCGTGAACACCGTGCTCGCGGCGACGATCTCCTGTGCTTGGCGGAAGCTCAGGCCAAACTTGGCCATCTTCATGCGGATGCGCTCCAGCAAGCCGAAAGCGCTGTGCCCCTCGTTGAGGTGAACAACCGTCGGATCGATGCCGAGCGCAGCCAGCGCCCGCACGCCGCCGATGCCCAGCAGGATCTCCTGACGGATGCGCGTGCGCCGGTCGCCGCCGTAGAGGCGGTCGGTCAGGCTGCGGTCGTCCTCGCGCGGGTTGTCCGCGACGTTCGAATCAAGCAGGAAGAGCGGGGTACGCCCCACCTGCACGCGCCAGATCTGCGCGTAAAGCTTGCGCCCGGGCAGGTCAACGCTGATCTTGAGCGGGTTGCCGTCCTTGTCGCGCTCCAGCTTGAGCGGCATGTTGGCAAAGTCGTTGATGGGGTACATCTCTTGCTGCCAACCGTCGGCGTTCAAATACTGTTGGAAGTAGCCTTCCTGATAGAGCAGGCCGACGCCCACCAACGGCACGTGCAGGCCACTGCTGCTCTTGAGGTGGTCGCCGCTCAACACGCCGAGGCCGCCGCTGTAATTGGGCAAGCTCTCGCCGAGGCCGAACTCCATCGAGAAGTAGGCGATGACCGGCTTCGGGTCAAGTTGGCCGTACTTGCGGTCGTACCATGTGTCAGTGCTCTTCATGTATTCGTCGAAGGCGCTGATGACCCGCTCATAGTTAGACATGAACGCCGGATCGTTCTTGAACTCTTCAAAGCGCTCTTGCGGGATCATACCGAGCATAGCGACAGGGTTATGGTGTGACAGTTCCCACGCTTCGGCGTCCATGCGGCGGAACAGCGCAATCGCTTCGTGATCCCACGTAAAGCGCATGTTCGACGCCAAATCTTCCAGTCTGGCCAGCGCTTTCGGTATCTTGGGTGTGACCGTTACAGTCGTGATGGGCTTGACCACAGATTTTCCTCCTAAACAAAGCAGCCTGTTGTGTGTGCTCTAACGTCTCTTGCTTCAATGGTAACAGGCGCTTTGTGATGTTGTGTTTAGAGCACGTTAAGGTTACTCCTCGCATTTTAATCTCGCAATAGCGTTTCGAGCGCGGCGGAGTCCGTCACAGGCTGCTTACAGACAAACCCGCGACACACATACGCCGTCGGCAGGTCGTCCCGCATGGGGCGATCCACCAACAACGGGACAGCCGTCGCGGTGGCGTCCACCGGCTGCCGCGCAAGCGCCGTGATGGCGTTCGGGCGATAGGCCTGATGCAGCACGCGCAGCATCTCGCGCGTCGTCGGGTGAGTCGGGCTGCCGATGAGCGCCACCTCCGCTATGCCGTGCACCAGCAAATCTGTCGCGTTGAGCGCCTCGCCGAAGGCCTGCGGGTACTGCTGCATGGCGGGCGTCAGCGGGCGCAGCGCGCGCCGCGCGGCGTCCTCATAGCGGGCGTCCATCGTCAGGGCGAACAAGCGCAGAAGCTGCTTGGCCATCATCGACGTGCCGGACGGGGTGGCGTTGTCTTGCAGGCTGCGTGGGCGCACGATGAGCGCTTCATGGTCGTCGCTCGTGTCGAAGAAGCCGGCTCCGTCCGCTGCGCTGAAGTGTGCCAGCACGAAATCGGCTAGCAGCCGCGCCGCCTTGAACCACTTTTCGAGGTACGTCAGTTGATACAACTCAAGGAAGCCGTCGATCAAGTTGGCGTAGTCCTCCAGCACCGCGTTGATGCGTGGCCGCCCATCCTTATAAGTGCGGTAGAGCCGCCCATCAGGCTGCATCATCGTCTCGAGCAGGAAGTCCCCGGCGCGCTCGGCAGCGGTGCGATAGGTGTCGTTGGGCAGGCCGCGCGCCGCCTCGGCGAGGCTAGCCAGCATCATGCCGTTCCACGCGGTCAGGATTTTGTCGTCCAGCCCCGGGTAGGTGCGCTGCGTGCGCGCGCTGTAAAGCCGGTCGTTGATCTTGCGCAGCGCTGCTTCCAGCTCTGGCAGGGACAGACCCAGCCGCTTGGCCACGATCGTTGGCTCGCTGGGCACGTAGAGGATGTTGTGGCCTTCAAAGTTGCCGCCGCGCGTCAGGCCGTAGTAGTCGATGGCGATCTCCGCAGCGTTGGGCAGCTCGTCGGCCAGCGGGGCGAGCGCCGCCTCCACCTCTTGGATCGTCCAGACGAAGAACTTGCCCTCCTCGCCCTCGCTGTCGGCGTCGGTGGCGCTGTAGAAGCCGCCCTCTGGCGCGGTCATCTCGCGCAGCACGTACTCGTAGACCTCATCGGCGATGCGGCGGTAGAGCGGCTCGCCGGTGGCCAGCCATGCGTGCAGGTATAAGCGGCTGAGCTGCGCGTTGTCGTAGAGCATCTTCTCGAAGTGCGGCACAAGCCAGATCGCATCGACGGCGTAGCGGTGAAAGCCGCCGCCCACTTGGTCGTAAATGCCGCCATAGGCCATCTTTTTCAGCGAAAGGTGCAGCAGTTCCAGCTTGCCCGCGTCGTGGGCGCGCTGCGCATAGCGCAGCAGGTACTCGAGGTTCATCGGGTTGGGGAACTTGGGGGCGCTGCCAAAACCGCCGTTGACCTCGTCCATGTTGGCCATCAGGCCATCCGCCGCCCGCCGCAGCAGATCAGCGTTCAGCGCGTCGTCGGGGATGTCCACCGTCAACACGCTGCGATCCAGCGCGGCGGTCAGGTCGGCGGCCTGCGCCTCGATGTCGGCACGGCGATTGCGATAGGCTTCGTGCACCGCGTGCAGCACCTGCCGAAACGACGGCATGCCGTAGCGCGGCTCCAGTGGGTAGTATGTGCCAGCGAAGAACGGGCGCGCGTTCGGCAGCAGGAAGACGGTCATCGGCCAGCCGCCCCCGCCGCGGTTGAACGCTTGGACGGCCTGCATGTAGATGTCGTCGACGTCGGGGCGTTCCTCTCGATCCACTTTGATGTTAATGAACAGCTCGTTCATCATCGCGGCGGTCGGCTCGTGTTCGAAGCTCTCATGTGCCATCACATGGCACCAATGACAGGCGCTGTAGCCCACGCTCAGCAGGATGGGCTTGTCTTGTTCACGGGCGGCGCGCAGCGCCTCTTCCCCCCACGGATACCAATCAACGGGGTTGTCTTTGTGCTGAAGCAGGTAGGGGCTGGTCTCATATTGAAGGCGGTTCATGCGATCTCCAAAACCTTTGGACATCACAAAGTGTAGCCCAGCGCATCAACGGCGACCAGAGAACGCAGCGCGCACGAATGAGCGTTTGATTACCACGTGAGCATCGGCGACGCGGGCGGCTCCTCGCTCGGCGGCTCATACGTCCACACTTCTTGCAGCCAGTCCACCATCTGGCGCGCAGCCTGCGCAGTGAGGCGGAGGCCCGCGTCAAAGCCCGCTGGCGAAAAAGCGTAGAGGTTCGTGTGGTGACGCCGCACGATGCAGATCATGTAGTCGCTCTCCCAGCGCTGCCGCCCCCAGAGAAAGGCCAAGCCGCCCTCCTCGCGCCGCATCAGCTCCAGCCAGCGGCGGCGGTCTGTGTCGCTGAGCGTGTCGAACGTAAAGCGCAGCGTGAGCATGCTGCTGAGGGTGAACGAGAAGTGCACGACGCGCGTCGTCAAGTCGGCGTCGAGGATGAGCGACGCCGCCCCATCCTGCACCGAGAGCGTGCACACCCGCCGCGTCGGATGGTCGCCCAGCGCGCGCTTCTGCATCAGCGACAGCATCGGCATCGCGGGGTAGCGCTTGCTCAGTTCGATGTCGAGGTCAATTTGGCCGTTGAAGAACTGCTGAAGCGTCCACGGCGGTTCGACCGGGCGCGCCATCACATTCGGCAGGCGCGGGCGTTCGATCGTGCGGTTGGTCTCAACGGCGAGGCTCTCCGGCTTCATCTCGCTGATGGCCAACTTGAGCTTGGCCTCGCGCTGATCATCCTCACGCACGTAATACACCGGCTTATCGACCGGCTGCAGCGCGTCGGACGGGGCGCTGCCCGCTTGCGGCTGCTCGTCTGACGACATGTTCTCACCTGTTCCCATGACATCCACCGCGTTACACCTTTTTAACATTATAATGAAGTTTACACCGAGGACAAGAACATGAGCATTTGCTTATGCTCAACTGTTACTATGAATTTTCTAACATGCACTTTGCTATAATCATCACAACAAGTCACGTTTTGCGAAGGTACAATCATGCAGCCTAAGAAAGACGACAAGAGGCATCCTCTCGGCGGTGGCAACCAGCCTCCACCGAACAACGAATCGCCTCAAAACAACAACGGCGGGCCTCGCTTGCCACAAGATTGGCGGCGGTGGATTTGGCCAGCGCTGTTCCTCTTTTTGCTGATTTGGTTCATCGCACAGGGCAGCAGTTGGGCCGGCAGCACCAGCACTGGCAACTTTACCGAAGTGCCTTACTCAACGGTGCGCAACCAAGTGAACAACGTCGCCAGCATCACCTTTGACGCCGACGGCGTGCGGGCGCAGGGAATCTTCCGTGAGCCGCTGCCCATCACGCGCGGCACAGGGCAAAACGCTCAGCAAGTGCTCGTGACGCGCTTCGTGACCAACCTGCCTCCGGGCGGCGCAGTCTTCTTGCAGCAGGCCTTTGCTGAGGAAAACCCCAACGCGCTGGTGGACGCCAACCCGCCGCAGAACTTCCCGATCTTCCTGTCGATCATCCTCAACCTGCTGCCGTTCCTGCTGATCATCGGCTTCTTCATCTGGATGTCGCGCCGCGCCAGTGGACAGATGAACGGCGTGTTCGGCTTCGGGCGCTCACAAGCGCGCGAGTACAACCCCGAGATGCCCAAGATCACCTTTGACGACGTGGCCGGCCAAGACAGCGCCAAGCGCGAACTCGTCGAGATCGTCGACTTCCTGAGCAACCCAGAGAAGTACATCTCGCTCGGCGCGCGCGTGCCGAAGGGCGTGCTGCTCGTCGGGCCGCCCGGCACGGGCAAAACGCTCATGGCGCGCGCGGTGGCCGGCGAAGCCAACTGCTCGTTCTACAGCATCGCCGCCAGCGAATTCGTGGAGATGTTCGTCGGCGTCGGCGCGAGCCGCGTACGTGACTTGTTCAGCCGCGCCAAAGAGAACAGCCCCGCGATTGTGTTCATCGACGAGATCGACGCCGTCGGGCGGCAGCGCGGCGCAGGCCTCGGCGGCGGCAACGACGAGCGCGAGCAAACCCTCAACCAGATGCTGGCCGAACTCGACGGCTTCGACCAGAGCGCGACCGTCATCGTGATGGCCGCCACCAATCGCCCCGACGTGCTCGACCCCGCGCTGCTGCGCCCGGGCCGCTTCGACCGTCAAGTGACCGTTGACCTGCCCGACAAGGCCGGCCGCCTCAGCATCCTCAAGATCCACACGCGCGGCAAGCCCATCGGCCCCGACGTCAACCTTGAGCTGCTGGCCGGCGCAACCATCGGCTTCAGCGGCGCAGACTTGGCTAACCTCGCCAACGAGGCTGCCTTGAACGCCGCCCGCCTGAACAAGCGCAAGATCACCCAAAGCGACTTCTCAACCGCCTTCGAACGCATCATCCTCGGCACAGAGCGTCCACCGCTCTCCAATGAGATGGAGCGCAAGATCACGGCCTATCATGAAGCTGGCCACGCCGTCGCCTCGCACTTCGCCGGCGACAGCGACCCCGTGCTGAAGATCACCATCACCCCGCGCGGCCAGTCGCTCGGTGTGACAGTCTACACGCCCGAGGACGACCGCCGCAACGTGACGCGCGGCTACCTTGAGGCCAAATTGGTGAGCGCGCTTGGGGGCCGCGTGGCCGAGGAGCTGGTGTTCGGGGAAATTACGACCGGCGCCAGCCAAGACCTGCGCCAAGTGACGAACATCGCCCGCCGCATGGTGACGCAGTTCGGCATGAGCGACGCGCTCGGCCCGCTCAACTTTGGCGACAACGAAACGCAGCCGTTCCTCGGCTACAGCCTATCACAGGGGCGCAACTACAGCGAGGAAACCGCCGCCAAGATCGACATGGAGATCCGCCGCATCGTCGAGAACGCTTACCAGCGCACACGCCAAGTGCTCAACCAGAACCGCGACAAACTCGAGGCCGTCGCACAGGACTTGCTCACCAACGAGGTGATCGAAAGCCGCCGCTTCTACGAGCTGATCGGGGAGGAGGCTCGCGGGACTTACGCGCAAATTCTCGTGGAGGAGACGCCCAAGGTTGCTGAGGAAGAACCTAAAACAGCGCCCGAGGCCCCCGCGGACGCCCCTGCCGAGGCGGAAATCCGCCAGCCTAACAGCGGTGAGGACATCGTCAGCACGGACCCTAACCCACCCGTGAGCGAGCCTAAGACCAACACCTAAAGGTTCACACGAGCGCATCCCCAACAGAACGGGGCGACCAGAGATGGCCGCCCCGTTTGACGTTCTAGCCTTAGGCCTCAACCGGCGTGTAAGCCGCGACGATCTCCGCTTGCAGGTTATGCGGCACGCGCTCATAGCGCACGAACTTCATCGTGTAGACGCCGCGCGCCCCGCTGATCGACCGCAGCGTATTCCCATAACGCAGCATCTCCGCCAGCGGCACTTCCGCCGTGACGATCCCCTTGCTGCCTGTCTGATCCATGCCGAGGACGCGACCGCGCCGCGTGTTGAGGTCGCTCATCACGTCGCCCATGACGGCCTCCGGCACGGTGATCTGCACTTCCATGATCGGCTCTAAAAGCGCCGGTGAGGCTGCGAGGAACGCTTCTTTGAACGCCTCGCGCCCGGCGATCTGGAAGGCGACGTCTTTGCTGTCGACGGGGTGTTCTTTGCCGTCGAGCAGCGTCACCTTGACGCCGGTGATCGGGAACCCGGCCAGCACGCCGCGCTCCAACACGGCGCGCACGCCTTTCTCAGTAGACTGCTGGAAGGGGCCGCTGATCGCGCCGCCCACCACCTTTGACTCCCATTCAAACCCGTCCTCAATCGGCTCTACCCGCAGTGTGACCTCGCCGAACTGGCCTGCCCCGCCCGTCTGCTTCTTGTGGCGGTAGGTGGCCTCTTTCGATTGGTTGATCGTCTCACGATAGGGCACTTTGGGCACTTCCGTCAGGATGCCCACGCCGAGCGCTTCCGCCCGTTTGAGCGCCACTTGAATGTGAATCTCGCCCATGCCCTCCAAGACGGACTGCTTCGTATCGGGGTCTTGCCGCCAGCGCAGCGTGGGGTCAGCCGCGCAGAGGCTGGTGAGCACCGTGCCGATCTTGGCGCTGTCCTGCTGCGTCTTGGGGAACACGGCTACACCGTAGAGCGGCTCCGGGAAGGTAGGCTGCACCATCACAAAGTCTTTGTCTTTGTCGCCGATGGTGTCGCCGGTCTTGGTGTTCGTCAGCTTGGCGACCACGCCAATATCGCCGACGTGCAGCCGCTGGACGGGGATCTGTTCCTTGCCGCGCAGCTCCATCAGCGTGCCGAAGCGCTCTTCATGGCCGCTGCTGTTGTTGTAGTTGCGGCTGTCGGCGCTGATGAACCCGCTGAAGATGCGGAAGTAAGTCAGCGTGCCGACGTAGCGATCAGTCGTCGTCTTGAACACGTAGGCGGCCAGCGGCGCGTCGTCCTTCTGCGGCGGCAGCAGGTACTCACGCTTGTCAGATCCTTTGCGGACGATGCCCACGCGCCGCAAGTCCGGCGCGGACGTGTAATGGATGAGCGCCTCCATCAACGGCACAATGCCGATGTTCTGCGTGGCGCTGGTGACGAACACCGGCACGGTGTTCAAGAGGTGTGAGCGCGACGCCTTGCGCATGCCGTCGCGCACTTCATCGACGCTCAGCGCCCCCTCGTCGAAGTATTTCTGCATCAGGTCGTCGTCGGCCTCTGCTGCCGCCTCCATCAGCACCATGTTCGCCTCTGCGACGAGGTCGGCCATCTCAGCCGGGAGGTCGCTGCGTTCTGCGCCTGCGCCGTAGTAGGCCTTCTGCCGCAGCACGTTCGCCACACCTTTGAAGCTGGCCTCTTTGCCGATGGGCAGCATGACAGGCACAAATTTGTACTTCGGGAAGCTCTCGCGCAGTTGGCTCAGCACGCCGTCGAAGTCAGCGTTTTCACGATCCATCTTGTTCACGACGACGATGATCGGCTGTTGGAACTCGCGGGCGTACTCCCAAGCGAGTTCTGTGCCCACCTCCACGCCGCCGACGGCGTCCACCACCACGATCACCGAGTCTGCCACGCGGATGGCGTTCTTCATCTCGCCGACGAAGTCAGTGTAGCCGGGCGTGTCGAGGATGTTGATTTTGTGGTCTTCAAACTCAAGCTGGATGAGCGAGGTGGAAATGCTGATCTTGCGGGCTTTCTCCTCCTCATCCCAATCAGAGACGGTCGTGCCGTCCTCCACGCGCCCCATGCGGTTGATCGCCCCCGCGTTGAACAGCATCGCCTCCACGAGAGAGGTCTTGCCACAGCTTTGATGCCCGACCAACACCACGTTACGCAGTCTGTCGGTTGTGTATTCCTTCATAAAAAGCCTCCTAAAGCTTTATTTGTGTCTCTTGCACAACCCTCTCAAGTTTAACTCTTGGTTAATGGGCTGTCAAAACGCGCTGGTGGCTTGGTCAGGCCTCATCCCCCCGCGGACGCGACAGGTCGCGTCCCGACTCGGCGGGTGCTGCGCCCGCGGTGGAAGCCCCTGCAGACACGGCATCGTAGGGACAGGGCCTGCCCTGTCCGTTTTTCTGTTCCCACGGGCAGGATGTGCGCGCGGTGGAAGCCCCTGCAGGCGCGACATCGTAGGGACAGGGCCTGCCCTGTCCGTTTTTCTGTTCCCACGGGCAGGATGCGCCCGCGGTGGAAGCCCCTGCAGACGCGGCATCGTA
>CALDYP010000087.1 GCA_937944445.1 uncultured Anaerolineae bacterium | reverse complement strand
AGGGCCTGCCCTGTCCGTTTATCTCACACGCGGACGCGGCAGGCCGCGCCCTTACACCCACATCGTAGGGACAGGGCCTGCCCTGTCCGTTGATCTCACACGCGGACGCGGCAGGCCGCGCCCTTACACCACCCACATCGTAGGGACAGGGCCTTCCCTGTCCGTTTATCTCACACGCGGACGCGGCAGGCCGCGTCCTTACACCCACATCGTAGGGACAGGGCCTGCCCTGTCCGTTTATCTCACACGCGGACGCGGCAGGCCGCGTCCCTACTGGACAAGCTAAATGATACTAAGTACCATAATGTGCGAGGTAGCTATGACAAATCCCCCACAGCCGACCCCCCTCACCATCCTGACAGGGTTTCTAGGCGCAGGCAAAACGACGCTCTTGAACCGCTTGCTGACGGCTGACCACGGCCTCAAAGTCGCGGTGATGGTCAACGACTTTGGGTCGATCAACATCGACAGTCAGATGATCGTTGCCGTTGACGAGAAGACGAACACGGTCAGCCTGTCGAACGGCTGCATCTGCTGCACGATCAACGAGGACTTTCTCAAAGAGACCCTCGCGCTGTTGGATCGCCCCGACGCGCCAGACTACATCATCGTCGAGACGAGCGGCGTGAGCGACCCGATCGACGTGGCGCTGACGTTCAAGGCCATCCCGCGCATCCGCATCGACAGCATCCTGACCGTCATCGACAGCGAGCAAATTCTCGACATCCCGAAAGAGAACGAAATTCTCGCGCTCAACCAGATCGGCACAGCCGACATCGTCCTGCTGAACAAGATCGACTTGATCGACGACGCCCAGCGCCAGAAGGTGCGCCAATTCGTGACCAAGATCGCCCCGCGCGCCCGCATCATCGAGACGACCTACAGCAACGCCCCGCTGGAGGTGCTGCTCGATGTGGGGCTTTACAGCGGCCTGACGCCGCCAAGCCACCAGCCGCAGGATGTCCACGTGCATGAAGCAGGGGAACATCACCACGATCACCCCCACGACGATCACAGCCTCATCTTTGACACGTGGAGCTGGACGAGCCATGAGCCGCTGAGCGCGCGCGCCGTGCAGCAGATGGTCGATCATCTGCCCAACACGATCTACCGCGCCAAAGGGTTCCTCTACCTGCTGGAATCGCCGTACCGCGCGGGGGTGCTGCAAGTGGTGGGCAAGCGCGCCAGCCTGACCTTCCTCGGGCAAATGTGGGACGATCAAACCCCCTACAGCCAGTTGGTGTTCATTGGGGCGCACGGCTCGCTTGACCCGCAAGACATGGAACGCCGCCTTGAGGCCTGCTTGGCCAAAAACGCCCCCAAGAGCGAACTCAGCCGCCTTGCTGACCTTGCGCTCAACTGGCTGCGCCGTAACAAGAATTAACAAATTTGTGAGGACAGATCAACTATGAGCTACGTGCCGATTCAACACCCGATCCCGATCACGATCATCAGCGGTTTCTTGGGCAGCGGCAAGACAACCCTGCTGAACAACATCCTGCACGCTGACCACGGGCTGAAAGTCGCTGTGCTGGTCAACGACTTTGGGGAGATCAACATCGACAGTCAGCTCGTCGTGGGCGTGGAAGGGGAGACGGTCAGCCTCTCGAACGGCTGCATCTGCTGCACGATCCGCGGCGACCTCGTCGATGCGATCCTCAAGCTCGTGAACCGCCAAGATCGCCCCGATTACATCGTGATCGAGACGAGCGGCGTGAGCGACCCTGTCGCGGTGGCGATGACCTTCCGCATGCCTGAGCTGCAGTACTTCGTGCAGCTCGAGGGCATCATCACGGTCGTAGACGCCGAAAACTTCTTGACGCTGGAGACGGAAGACCTCAGCCTCGGCATCACTCAGCTCGAGATGGCCGACATCGTCATCCTCAACAAAGTCGACACCGTGACGCCGCAGTATCTGGCGCAGGTGAAAGAGGCGATTGAAGGCTTCTCGCCGCGCGCCCGCATCCTTGAGGCCACCTATGCCAACGTCCCGCCGGAGCTGGTCGTTGGGGTAGGCAATTTTGCGCCGGAGCGCGTCTACCAGCGCGAAGCGCGCGATGTGCACGTCCACAGCGCCGAGGGCCATGACCACGATCATGACCACGACCACGACCACGACCACACGCTGGTCTACAGCACGTGGAGCTGGTCATCAGAGCAGCCTATCTCGCTGGACGCTTTCCGCGACTTCGTCAACAAGCTGCCCAAGACGATCTACCGCGCGAAAGGGGTGGTCTACTTGCAAGACATCCCCGAGCACATGGCCGTTTTCCACCTCGTGGGCAAGCGCGCAGGCCTGACGCTGGCCGATCAGTGGGGCGACACGCGCCCGCGCAATCAGATCGTCTTCATCGGCACGCAGGGCGGGGTGGACGCGGCCGCCCTGCGCGAGATGCTGGAAGCCTGCACCCAGCCGACGCCGACGCGCGCAGGCCCAGTCACCGGCCAATGGCAGCGCGGCGCTCACTAAACAGCGCGCAAGAACTCGCTTCGGAGCAGCCCTTGCCCGCCAAAGACCGCCACCATGACGCTGTGATCCGCGCTTTGCAGAAAGCAGGTTGGTCGCGGATCACCGAACAGGTCGCCATTGTCTTAGAGCAGCGCCGATTGTGGATCGACATCAAGGCTGGCAAAGCAGAACAAAGCCTAACTATCCTGATCGAAGTCAAAGGCTTTGAAGGGGGGGCTTCACCGGTCGAGTATCTTGCCAGTGCTGTTGGCAAATATATCGTGTACCGCGCAGCACTTGAATATCTTCGGATCGATCTGCCGCTTTACATGGCTGTGCCTGAAGCCGCTTATCGTGGTATTCTGAGCGAAACCATCGCACAACAAACGCTCAGGCACAACCGAGTCCGTTTGATTGTGTTTGACCCCGAGCGTGAGGAGCTTATCGTGTGGATCGACTGATTGAAACGCTCAGGCAAACGCTAGAAGGGTATGTCGGGGATGCGCTGAACGGCTACAGCTATCTGACAGAGAGCAAAGATGGGACAGCCTTCACCGTCGTCTCTGTCGGGTATCTGCCGGACAAGCGAATCGTCGATGTGAGCTTGATCGTGCGGCTAGTCGGCGATCGAATCGTCATTGAGCGCGACGTGAACGATAAGCCACTGGTAGACGCGCTGCTTCAAGCAAATATCCCCCGCGAACAGATCGTGCTGGCATATGCCGGGGAGCCGACAGACGAGCCAGCAGCCTGAGCCTGCACGCCGACGCGCGCAGGCCCAGTCACCGGCCCATGGCAGCGCGGCGCTCACTAAACAGCGCGCAAGATGACCCCTTCATTGCCCCACAGCTCAAGCTGATCCTTGATTAACTCGTTGGGGGTGAAGGGGTGCGTGCTGAGCACTTTGACGCCCGCCGTCGGCAGGGGGACGCTCAAGGGCTTGTCGCTGAAGTTGAGCACCACCATGAAGCGCTCGTCGTCGCTGCGGCGCTCATAGGCCACCACCTCCGGCGCGAGATCGAGCAGCGTCAGGCTGCCGACGCTGAAGGCAGTGTGCTCGCGGCGCAGCGAGAGCAGCGCCTTGTACAGCGCGTAGACGCTGCGCGGGTGGGCCACTTGCGCGGCGACGTTCACCGTGTGGTAGTTCGGGTGCACGGGCAGCCACGGCTCGACGGTGCTGAAGCCAGCGTGAGGGCTGTCGTCCCACTGCATCGGCGTTCGGGCGACGTCGCGCGTGTGCTCAACCCCCAAGTTGATGCCTTGCGGGTCTTTGACCTGATGCGGCGCGATGATCCCGTTCACCATCCCGATCTCCTCGCCCTGATACAAGGTGGGCGTGCCGCGCAGCGTCAGCAGCAGCATGGCCGCGGTGCGCGTGTGCTGCACGCCAAAGCGCGACGGGAAGCGCGGCTGATCGTGGTTGTTCAGCACGTAGTTGGGGTAGCCGTGGGGCGGCACGGCGGCCTCCAGCAGGCCAATCTCTTGGCGGACGGCGTCGGCTGTCCACTCGCGCAGTTCGATCAAGCGGAAGTTGAACGGCAGGTGCAGCTCTGGCTCATCGGCTGTGCCGTAGTAGCGCACCCAACGTTCGAGCGGCAGGTAAATCTCGCCGATCAGCACGGTGTCGCCGAACTCGTCGGCTAGCAGGCGCATCTCGCGCATGATCTCGTGGATGCCCTCGTAGTCCCAGTCGTAGAGGTGCTGCTGGCTGTTGAAGATGTCATGTTCGCCGCGCGGCGTGGCCTTGGGCAGGGGCGGTTGATCGGGCATGTCAGGGTGCTTCCAGATCATCCAGATCACGTCCATGCGAAAGCCATCGACGCCGCGCTGGAACCAGAAGCGCAGCACGTCGAGCATGGCCGCTTTCACCTCGGGGTTGCGCCAGTTGAGGTCGGGCTGTTCAGGCGCAAATTGGTGGAAGTAGTACTGGCCGCGCTGGTCGTCCCACGTCCACGCGACGCCGCCGAAAGCGCTGCCCCAGTTGTTGGGCAAGCTGCCGTCGGGCTTCGGGTCGCGCCAGATGTACCAGTCGGCTTTGGGGTTAGTGCGGCTTTGGCGGCTCTCGAGGAACCACGGGTGCTGATTGCTGGTGTGGTTGGGCACGTAGTCGATGATGATCTTGATGTCGCGGGCGTGGGCTTCGGTGACGAGCCGATCAAAGTCGGCCAGCGTGCCGAACAGGGGATCCACGTCGCAGTAATCGGCCACGTCGTAGCCAAAATCGGCCATGGGGGACTTGAAGAACGGGCTGAGCCAAATCGCCCCGACGCCCAGCGTTTTGAGGTAATCCAGCCGCTGGATGATGCCCGGGATGTCGCCGATGCCGTCGTGGTTGCTATCTTGGTAGCTGCGTGGGTAGATTTGATAAACGGCGCCTGCTTGCCACCAGCGCGGGGTTGTCATGGGTGAGCCTCCTGATGCGTCAAAACGCGCCAAGTGTACCGCAAACCTGCGCGGCGATATAATGCATCGCGTGCTCATATTGGATACCATGATCATGAACAACACGCTGTCACACCTTCCAACGCCTTCCGCGCGCCGCGTCGCCGTCCATTTGAAGCCAGCGGCGGAGCGCGCCGTCAAACAGGGGCATCCGTGGGTGTTCGAGCAGGGCATCACGCGCCAAAGCCACGCCGGGCAAGCGGGCGATCTGGCGGTGATCTACGATCAGAAGAATCGCTTTCTGGCGGTAGGGCTGTACGACCCGACCTCGCCGATTCGCGTGAAGGTGCTGCAAACCAAACACCCCGCCGAGATCAACGCTGAGTGGTTCCGCGAGCGATTGCAAGCCGCGGCTGACCTGCGCGAGCCGCTGCTCGACAGCGACACGAACGGCTATCGGCTGGTGCACGGTGAGAACGACGGCCTGCCGGGTCTGGTGATCGACCGCTACGACACGACCCTTGTGATCAAGCTCTACACCGCCGCATGGCTGCCACACTTGCGATCGATGTTGGCCGCGCTGGAGCAGACGATCTACGCCGAGCGCTGGGTGCTGCGGCTGGCGCGCACGGTGGGGCAGCCCTTCGGCCTACAAGATGGAACCGTGCTGAAGGGCACGCCGCTCAAAGCGCCCCTGACGTTTCAAGAAAATGGGCTGCTGTTCACCGCCGATGTGACCCGTGGGCACAAGACGGGCTTCTTCTTCGATCAACGCGACAACCGCGCGCTGGCGGGCAAGCTGGCGCAGGGGCGCACCGTGCTCGACGTGTTCGCTTACGTGGGGGCGTTTGCGGTCTACTGCGCGCGGGGTGGGGCAGCGCACATCACCAGCGTGGACGTCAGCGCCCCCGCGCTAGAGACAGCCAAGCAGATTTACGCCCTGAACCGGCGTCAGGGGCGCATCCCGGACGTGCCGTTCGAGACCATGACAGGCGACGCCTTCCAAACGCTGACCCACCTCGTTCGTCAGCGCCGCCAATTCGACATGGTCATCATCGACCCGCCGACCTTCGCCAGCAGCGAGGCAGATGTGCCGCGCGCGTTGAAGGCGTATAATCAACTAGCAGAAGCGGGGGCGCAGCTTCTAGCGCACAACGGGATCTTCGTCATGGCATCGTGCAGCAGCCGCGTTGACGCGCAGCAGTTCTTCGAGACGATCATCCCCGCCGCCACGGCGCACCGCCCCGACTTGACCGAGATCCTCCGCACAGACCACGCGCTTGACCATCCGATTGGGTTCCCTGAGGGCGCGTATCTCAAGTGCTGGTTTGCGCGCGACGAGTAGGGGGCGCGTCGCGGCCACCTTCCCCGTCTAGGAACTTGTCGACGGCTGCGCCAAAATACGGTATACCTTGCAGCATGGCAACTTTGACAGCATTCACCACCAAACTGAAACACAGCGTGCGGCGGCCTTTCCCGTGGCATATCGTGGTCTTCTTGGCCCCCGGGTTCTTGGTTTACACCGTCTTCATGATCTACCCGATCTTCGGCAGCCTCATCACCAGCCTTTACGCGCCCAACCCGCAGAACGTCCAGCAGTTGGACTTCGTCGGGCTGCGCAACTATGAGACGCTGCTCACCGCGCCGCAGTGGACAGATCGGCTCATCGGGGCGGTGCGCAACAACTTCGTGTTCTTTACGATTCACATGCTGGTGCAGAACCCAGTCGGGCTGCTGCTGGCGTCGCTCATCAGCTCGCAGTTTGTGCGCTTGCGGACGGTCTACCGCACCCTGATCTTCACGCCGACCGTGCTCAGCTTCGTGCTCGTGGGCTTCGTGTGGCAGATCATGCTCAGCCCGCTGTGGGGGATTGCGCGCGGCCTCTTACAGAGCGTCGGGCTGGGCGACTTGTATCAGCCGGTCTTGGGGCAGGAATCAACGGCGCTGATTGCCGTGTCGCTCATCAGCGTGTGGCAGTACGTCGGCATCCCGATGATGCTCTTCACTGCTGCGCTCATCAGCATCCCGGACGAGGTGATCGAGGCGGCGCGCGTGGACGGCGCGAACTTCTGGACGGTGTTCTGGCGCATCAAGTTCCCGCTCATCCTGCCGACAGTGGGGATCGTCGGCGTGTTGACGTTCGTCGGCAACTTTAACGCCTTCGACTTGGTGTACACGATGCAGTCGGCGATGGGCAACCCGAACTTCAGCACTGATCTGCTGGGCACGCTCTTCTACCGCACGTACTTCGGCTTCCAGCTTCAGGCGGGCAACCCGACGATGGGCGCGACGATCGCCGGGGTGATGTTCCTCATCATCCTCACCGGCGTCTTGATCTACCTGTTCGGCTATCAGCGGCGCATTACACGGGTGGAGATGTAGCGTATGCGTAACACGCTTGTGTCGCGTGGGGTGCAGCAAATTGCCGCGCAGGCCATCCTGCTGGCCTATACCGCGCTGGCGATCTACCCCGTGATCATCATCCTGATCAACGCTTTTAAGAACCGCCGCGCCATCTTCCGCGATCCGTTCGCCCTGCCCACCCCCGAGACGTTCACGCTCGTCGGCTTCGAGACGCTGACCACCAGCGGCAACTTTCCGCTGTACTTCTTCAACAGCTTCGTGGTGGTGATCGTCTCGGTGGTGTGCATCATGCTCTTCGCGTCGATGATGGCGTTTGCCTTCAGCGAGTACAAGTTCCCCGGCAGCACGCTGCTCTCGCTGTACATGTCGGCTGGGATCATGATCCCGATCCGTCTGGGGACGGTGAGCATCATCGTGCTGATGCGCACGTTGGGGATCATCGACACGCTGCTGGCGCTCATCTTGGTGTACGTGGCGAGCGGGATGCCGCTGGCGGTGTTCGTCCTGACGAGCTTCATGCGGAGCGTCCCCCAAGATTTGAAAGACGCGGCGCGCGTCGACGGAGCCAGCGAGTACCGCATCTTCTTGCTAGTGCTGCCGTTGGTGCGGCCTGCGCTGGGGACGGTGGCGGTGTTCAACATCATCCCGATCTGGAACGATTTGTGGTTCCCGCTGGTGTTGACGAGCAGCGACCGCGTGAAGACGATCACCTACGGGGCGCAAGCTTTCATGGGGCAGTTCGCCAACGACTACAACGCCATTCTGGCCTCGCTCACGCTGTCGATGGTTCCGGTGATCGTGCTGTACATCCTCTTCAGCCGCCAGTTGGTGCGCGGCCTGACGAGCGGCGCTGTGAAGTGAAGACGGCTCGCAGCGATGATGCAGTTTGAATCATTCACACGAAGCTGAGCCGACACAGCGAAGCACCCGCCGAGTAGGGACGTCCGTCGAGATGTGGAAACCGACCAACAGGGCCGGCCCTGTTGTCCCTACGCTGCCCCGTCTGCGTGGCTCCGTCTAGTCATGCCTGTCTCTAAATTTTGGGAGTATTTAAATTCGAACAGAAACCTCATCCAGCCCCCTTCAGGCGGCGCGACTGTCTGTTTAGCTTTAGACACTCTCTAAATTTTCAAACGGCATAATCGCCTGCAACTATTCTGTGCTTTGTGTGTTATAGATACCAAATCATAAATTGTGATAGTTGTCACAATAAGGGTGTTCAAACGTCTCTTGTGCTCCCTATAATCATGGCAACTGGTGAGAGATAAAACGACGAGGCTGAAAATGGTAGACTTTGTGAACGATCCGCAGTTTGGCGAAATTGTCGATTTCGACTTCGCCCGTAAGGCCATGCGCGCCAGCTATGACAGCATGTACCCTGAGTTTAACATGCTCAAGTCCGTGGAGAAGGGGACAGAGCTGTTCAACGACTCCAGCCCGTTCATGGTTACTGGTGGGGCCAGCTTGCTGGCGTATTCGATCATTCTGGCGGCTGATGAACATGAGCTGGCCGAGTGGGCGAAGGATTACCTGTGGACGCTGGGCTGGACGGAAGAGCACGCCGGCAGCGACCTGCTGAGCAACACCACCACGGCCACCCCGATGAGCGACGATCCCAACGAGAAGAACTACCACGTCAAGGGGCGCAAGTGGCTCATTAACAACAGCTACCATGCGGACTATCACCTTGTCGTCGCCAAGATTGACCCCAACCAGAACGGCCCGCGCTCGCTGTCGCTGTTCATTGTGCCGCGCAGCTCATGCAAGAACTGGGAGCGGCTGCCCACTGTTGTGCTGCCGAACATGGTGCTGACGAAGTTTGAGATCGACGGCCCGGGGCGGCTCATCGGCAAGATCGGGCACGGCCTGACGATCTTGCAGCGCATGGCCATGCCGAGCAAGTTCATCTGCACCTATGTGGGCGTGCGGATGATGGTGCACGCGGTGGACGCCGCGCTGCAGCACCTGTCGACCAAGCACATCTTCGACAACGAGCCGATTCGCTTCTCCAACGTCTTCCGCCAGATGTACAACATCGTGCTGAACCGCGCGTTCTATGAGTTCATGTTCTATCGCGCTTCCGCATTCTCAGACAGCAGCTTCTTGCAGTTCCACGGGACGATCCTCAAGTCCTTCCTGCTGCTGCGCATGAACGAGCTGCAATCACAAAACCTGTTGGTGGCGGGCAGCAAGGGCTTCTTGAAAGAGTCGCCCATCGGGCGCAACGCCTTCGACAGCTTCGTGCTGCCTGTTTTTGACGGCCATTACACCATCAACACCTTGATGACCGCCAAGATGATCGATGACTACGTGGTGGCCACGCGCAAGGAAAACCTAGCCGACCGCATCGCTTTCCTGCGCGAGAACCTCTTCATCTCTAAGCCGGGCAACCAGTTGAACGCCAAGCCGTCTGAGATTCGCCGCCCGGCCTTCTTCGACTACGTGGACTACTGGCAGCAGATCAACGCGCCGGTGGACGTGGACGCGGCCGTGATCATCAACAGCGTCAAGGCGCTCTTGGCGGAGCTAGACAGCAACGGCTACGCCAGCGAGGCCGAGTACAAGTACAAGACCGGCACGCTGCTGCACTGGATGGAAGCCATCCAAGCCGCAGGCGAGATGTGGCGCGTCTATGAAGATGATCGCTACCTCAACGCCATCGTGCAGCAGTACAACGGGTTCGTCAAAGCGTTCAACGACATCATCAGCGAGGGCAACCTCAACACGCCGTTCTTGACGCCCGTCCGCCACCTGCCGCTGCCAGAGTTCGAGCGCGAAGAGGACTTCCTGCGCGACTTGATGAACCTCAGAGAGCGTCTGCCGCAGACAATGCGCTAGATCAGGCGCTGCGATTCAATTCCGCAAGCCCCCTTCCGCGTGAAGGGGGTTCTTCGTTCAGGAGGCCGACCGTGCAGCTCATCGCCATCACGGGCATGCGCTATGGGCCCAAAGTGGCGCTCGTGCGCGAGCTAGCCGAGCAGCACAGCGCGGCTGGTCGGCGCGTTGCGCTGCTGGACAACACCGAGAAGCCCATCCAGCTAGACGGGGTGGATCGTTCTCGCTTTGCTGGCGGGTGCGTCTGCTGCACGCTGGCCAGTTCCCTGATCCCGGTTGTGTGGAAGCTAGAGGCGGACGTAGCGCTGCTGCCGGTGAGCGCCAGCGCCGACCCGGAAACGCTCGCGCGCGTGCTGCAAACCATCCAAAACACGCGCGTTCACGCCCACACGATTGCGCTCATCGACGACCACACGCGCCAGCATCACCCCTATTTGGCGCAGCGGCTGGCCTTCTACGCGGATGAAGTGCGGGACGTGTGACGCCGCAGCCAGTGCAGCAGGGCGCGCCGCGCCATCACATGAGGGGCGAGCCGCCACGCCTGCATCTGATAGCGACGGGCGCGCTCTGGCGCAATCTCGCGCAGCTCCAGCGCCATAAGGGCGTAGGCCTCCATGCGATCTTTGCGGTTCGCCCACGTCAACCGCGGCAGATGGCGCAGCAGCAGCTCCTCACGCAGCAAGATGATCTCTTGTTTACGGCTGATCGTCAGGTTTTGGTCGTGCATGCGCGCCAAATACAGATCATCCGGCAAGCCGAGCATCTGAAACTGGACGCTCGCCCGCAGCCAGAAGTCGTAGTCCTCGACGAGGAACAGCGTTTCGTCGTAGCCGCCGAGCGCTTCATGCACGGCGCGCCGATACATGAACGCCGCGCCTACCACGTTCTTGAACGTCAGATAGCGCATGGGCAGAGACGGGCGCGTGCCGACGGGGCGATCTTCCGCGTCGACCAGCGTCAGCGCGCTGTAGACGATGCCAACGTGGGGGTGAGCGTCGAGCGCGTCGGCCAACGTCCGCAGCGCCTGCGGGCGATAGAGGTTGTCGTCGCTCGTCCACGTGAAGTAGCCGCCGCTGGCCGCGGCAAAGCCCACGTTCAAGCTGGCGGGCAGCTTGCGGTTAACAGGGTTGTGGATCACGTGGATGCGGGCGTCTTGGGCGGCGAAGCGCTCGGCAACGGCGGCGGTGTCGTCTGTGCTGCAATCGTTCACGATGATGAGTTCCCAATCGGGGGTGTCTTGCGCTAGCACGCTCTCGACTGCGCGCGGCAGCCAGTGCGCGCGGTTGTAGGTGGGGAGCACAACGCTGATCCGCGGCATAGGGCTAGTTCTCACGCAGGATGGCGGCGATGCGGGCGGCCGCGTGGCCATCGCCAAAGGGGTTGGGGATGGTGTGGCGCGGCTTGGTGGGGTGATCGAGCAAGGCCGCAGCCCGCGCGATGATGCGGTCAGGGTCTGTGCCCACGAGTTCGGCGCAGCCAGCAGCCACGCCCTCTGGCCGCTCGGTGACCTCGCGCAGCACCAGCAGCGGCACGCCAAAGCTCGGGGCTTCTTCTTGCACGCCGCCGGAATCGGTCAAGATGAGGTGGGCGTGGCGCATCGCGTGAATCATGCTCACGTAGTCCAGCGGGGGCAGCAGTTTGACGTTCACGAAGCCGCCGAGCTGTTCATGCGCCACGCGCTGCACGTTCGGGTTGAGGTGGACGGTGTAGACGAAGGTCACGTGTGGGCAGCGCTGCGCGAGCTGCGCAATCGCTGCGCAGATGCGTTCTAACGGAGCGCCGAAGTTCTCGCGTCGGTGGGCGGTGATCAGCACATACGGCTGAGCTGGATCGACGACGGCCAACGGGCTAGCCGACCAATCGAACGGCCACCCGCTGACCATGAGCGCGGCATCTACGCCGGTGTTGCCCGTGATGTGCACACGAGATGCTTCAACCCCTTCACAGCGCAGCGCCTCGGCGGCGCGCTCTGTGGGCGCGAAGTAAGCCTCTGCGGCAAGGTCGGCGATGCGGCGGTTGTACTCTTCAGGGAAGGGCGCGTGAAGATCACCTGTGCGCAGGCCTGCCTCCACGTGCGCGAAGCGCAGCCGCCGATAGAAGGCCAACATCGCCGTGACCATGACAGTTGTCGTATCGCCCTGAGCGACCACCCAATCGGGCTTCAGCGCTTCCAACAGCGGATCGAGGCCGTTTAGCAGGTTAGCGGTCAGTTGGGCGAGGGTTTGATCGGTCTGCATCAGGTCAAGGTCATAGTCTGGGGTCAGGCGCAGCGTGGCGAACGTCTGACGCAGCATCTCGCGGTGTTGGCCCGTCGAGACGAGAATGCTGCGGACGTCTTGATGGCGCTCTAGTTGGCGCAGGACGGGCAGCATCTTGGTGGCTTCTGGCCGCGTGCCGACGACGCTCACGATCGTCTTCACTCAACGGCCCCGAATGTCTTCATCAGAGACCAGCATCCGCCACATCTGATACTCATACCCCCAACGGAACATCAAGTCGCC
>CALDYP010000086.1 GCA_937944445.1 uncultured Anaerolineae bacterium | reverse complement strand
GGGCAGGCCCTGTCCCTACTTGGTGGTGGCCAACGTGGGCAGGTGGGCGCTGAGCTGCTGCTGGAGGTCGCTCAAGGATGTGCGCGCGGTCATGTCAAGGCTGATGGGGGTGATGCTCACCATCTTCAGGTGCATCATCGTGTAGACGTCACTATCGGGTTCGGCTTTTGTCGGGTCGAGGTTGAGGGCGTAGCCGAGGCGGCCACTCCCCGCGACGCGTTCAGGGCGGGTTGGCCAGTAGACGCGGCGGCGTGACAAGCGCGTGATGCGCCACTCGGTGTCAACGGTCGCTTCCCACGGGACGTCGATCTTCAACAGATCCACGTCGTCTGGCAGCGCGTCCAGCTTGAGCAGCATCTCCCCGGCGGCGCGGGTGAAGTGGGCCGCGGGGGCAAAGTTTACACTGGTGTCGTAGCTCAGATGCAGGTCAAACGGGGTTTGCAAGCTGACGGCGATGCTGCGGATGCCGAGGCTGGCCCCTTCAATCGCTGCGCCCACCGTGCCGCTGATCGTGACGCTGTTGCCGCAGTTGTCGCCGTAGTTGATGCCGCTCACCACAAGGTCTGGCTGGCGGTCGGCAATCTCCAACACGCCGTGCTGCACCGACTGCGCTGGGGTGCCGTCGATGGCCACTGCGCGGCAGTTGCGGATGGCAACGGGGATCTCCATCGGGTGCAGATCGCCGGTGGTGTAACGCGGCAGGCTGCGCCCCATGCCGCTTTGCTGCTCGCGCGGGGCAGTGACGAGCAGTTCCCCCATCCCTTCGAACGCTTTCACCGCCGCCCATAGGCCCGGGCTGGCGATGCCATCGTCATTGGTGAACAAGATGAGGGGGGTGTGGGAATTGGTCATGACGGCGCTGCCTTCTTGGGCTTATAATTTAGATGAGTATCCTAAATCTTATTCTTTAAAAAATTATTAACGTTGTTGTCACTTCCGTAGGGGAGTTGGTTTAATGTGGGATAAAATTTGGGATATTCGACAGTCGTTGACTGTGCCGACGTTGTTCAGAGACGTTGTGACGTGGCTGCCGATTGCGACGGTTGTTGGGGTCATGGCGGGGCTGGCAGCGGCCTTGTTCCTCGTCGTGTTGGACGCGGTGACAGCCTTCCGCCAAGCCAACCCACTGCTGATCTTGCTGCTGCCGTTGGCAGGGCTAGGGATCGGCTTTGTGTATCACCGCTTTGGGGGGCGCGCTAAGGGCGGCAACGCCCTCATCATCGAAGAGATCCACGTCAACGGCCAGCGCTTGCCGCGCCGCATGATGCCCTTCATCCTCATCGGGACGTGGGTTTCGCATCTGTTCGGCGCGTCCGTCGGGCGTGAGGGGACGGGCGTTCAGATGAGCGCGAGCCTTGCCGACCAAGTGGCGCATCGCCTGCGCTTGACGCCGGAACGCCGCCGCATCGTGTTGATCACGAGCATCGCGGCGGGCTTCAGCGCGGTGTTCAACGCGCCGGTGGCAGGCTTGGTCTTCGCGCTGGAGGTCTACAGCGTTGGCCAGATACGCTACGACGCGCTGCTGCCGGCGCTGGTCGGCACATTGATCGGCGATTGGGTGGTGCAGCTTCTGCAAGTGCCCCATGGCGCGTATCCGCTGCTGCCCGCGCTCGACTTCGACGCTGAGCTGATGCTCAAGGTGATCGCGGCGGGGCTGATCTTCGGGCTGGCGGCGCGTGTCTTCATTCGCCTGACGGACGCCATCCGCCACGTGATCGGCGTCAACGTGTCCTCGCCCCCGTTCCGCCCGGTCGTGGGCGGCGTCATCATCGTGGCGCTCACGCTGCTGCTGGCGACCGATCAGTACAACGGCCTGAGCGTCGAGCTGGCTAAAGCGGCCACACAGGGCGAGAGCGTCCCGCCGCTGGCTTTCTTGCTTAAGATCGTGTTCACGGCGGTTTCGTTGGGGAGCGGCTTCGTCGGCGGCGAGGTGACGCCGCTGTTCGTGATCGGCTCGACGTTGGGCGCGGACTTGGCACAGTTGCTGGCGGTCGATTCGTCCTTCTTGGCGTCGATTGGGTTCGTGGCGGTGTTCGCCGCAGCCAGCAACACGCCCATCGCCTGCGTGTTGTTGGGCGTCGAGCTGTTCGGCGGCGGGTCGCTGGTCTATTTGATGGTCGCCTGCGTGGTGGCGTACTTCGCCAGCGGGCATCGCAGCATCTACGGCACGCAGCGCGTCGTCACGCCCAAGTACGCCGCCACCCTGCCAGACGACCCACCGACGATTCACGAGTGGGGTCAGAAAAAAGCGGACTAAAGTCCGTTTTCTAATCGTCCTCTGATCGAATCTGTGGTCAACGGATGCTATCCTGATGAGCGTAAGCCAACGAGCGATCGTTTATTCACATAAGGAGAGATCAACATGGCCAAATGGAACATTGACCCCACCCACACCTCTGTTGAATTCGTCGTGACCCATATGATGTTTACCAAAGTCCGCGGCAAGTTCGAAACGCTGGCGGGCACGATTGACTACGACCCCGCCAACGTGGCCAACAGCAATGTGAACGTGACGATCAACGCTGCCAGCCTCAACACCGGCGTTGCGGATCGTGACAATCACCTGCGCAGCGCGGACTTCTTCAACGTCGAGAAGTACCCCACGATAACGTTCGTCAGCACCAGCGTGACCCCCAAAGGCGAGAATCAGGCCACCATCACCGGCGATCTGACGATGGCAGGCATCACACGCCCGGTGAGCTTTGACGCGACGTTTGAGGGCACAGCCAAGAACCCGTGGGGCAAGACGATCGCTGCTTTCAGCGCTTCCACCAAGATCAACCGTGAGGACTTCAACTTGACGTGGAACGTCTTGCTAGAGGCGGGCGGCATGCTTGTGAGCAAAGAGGTCACGATCAACATGGAGGTTCAGGCGGTGTTGGTCGAAGAGGCGCAGCCTGTGAGCTAGGCGGCACAGCGTGCTGTGGCTCAGGCCGCCGAATACTCAAGCACTCGGCTAATGTGCGCCCCTTGAACGGGGCTTCAGCCCCGCGCGCTAGCCCGTGGCATCAGCCACGGGCGTATCTACGCCCTACCCCGTATCTAATTTTCAAACGGCATTGGCGCGTTGTGCTGTGCCTTTTTTTGATTTTTTAAACCTGCTGTTGACACATCTCAGCATCCCGTCTATACTCTGAACTAAACAGGTATAGACCAATTTTGATGAGCGTCCCACTTCATTACTTTCGTTTAACCGCAGACTCCACGCTGCCCCTGTATCAGCAGATACAGGAGAACATCACCCAATTAATTGACGACAACCTACTGCGGACGGGGGATATGCTGCCGCCGGAACGCCAGTTGAGTGAGCTGTACGGCGTCAATCGGATGACTGTGCGCCAAGCGATTGATCGGCTGGTACGGCGCGGCCTGATCGAACGCCGCGCGGGGGCGGGCACGTTTGTCTCGAAGCCGCGGCCGATTGCCGCCTTCAAACCCTCTGTGATCGGCTTCAGCCAGCAAATTCGTGAGGCGGGCATGACCCCGTCCTCACGCCTGCTGCACCGTGAGATCATCAGCCCGGAGCCGATGCTGGCGCACCGCCTGCGGCTGCATCCTGAGGACGCTGTGATCGTCCTCAAGCGCCTGCGCTTGGTCAACGATGAGCCGCTCATGCTTGAGACGTCCTACTTGTCCTACGGGATGTTCCCGCGCTTGATGGAAGCTGACCTCGAAAATGAGAGCCTCTACCGCGTGCTGCAACAAGAGTATGGGGTGGAGGTGACGGGCGCAGAGCACACCCTTGAGCCGACGCTGCCCACCGCGTATGAGGCCTATCATCTAGGCGTGGCGATGACCGCGCCGGCGATGTTGGTGCGCGTGCTGGCGTTAGGGCAGGACAACGTGCCGATTGAATCGTCTAAGGCGATTGTGCGCGGGGATCGCTGCCGCTACTTCTTCGGCGTCAGCACGCGCGTCCCCATCATGGAGTAGGTGGTTGGCATCGCTTGCGGGCGATGTTTACACACAATGCATTGACGCCAACGAAAGGAGCCTGACAGAGATCAGCAACGAACAGTCACACAATAGAAGCAGCACCCATTTTGTTCATAACAAATCCTGTGGAGGATGCAAGACGATGAAAAAGTTTACTGTAATGCTGTTAGTGCTGCTGGTGAGCAGCCTCGCCCTCTCGCCGCTGGCGGCGCAGGAACGCGCTGACCGCCCCAACCGCGACTTGACCGGCAACTTCTGGAACCCGACGCAAGAGGACTTCGACCGCTGGCGCGTGATCGACGGCGTGGAAGAGGGCGCGGTCATCCGCTTCTGGCCGTGGGCGCTCACCCCGGACTTTGAGGACTACCTCAACCAGATCATCGCCAACTTCCAAGCGACCTACCCGGGTGTGACTGTGGTGCTGGAAGGCCAGCCCGCCGCGGGCGCGCGTGACAACATCCGCAACAGCTTTGCCGCCGGCAACCCCGCCGACGTCATCAACATGAGCGACGGCTGGGTGGCTGAGTTTGCTGAGGCCGGCGTGCTGATGAACATGGACGAGGCGCTGGCTGCCAAGTACCCTGACCTGCGTGAGCAGTACGTCGATGGCGCATGGACAAAGGTCACGTATAACGGCGCAACCTTCCACATCCCGTGGTATCTGGCCTTCTCGAACGTGATGGCCGTCAACGGCCTCATCGCTGAGGAGTTGGGCATCACCGGTGACGACATCCCCGAAACGTGGGCCGAGGCCTACGACTTCGCCTGTGAAATCCGCGAGCGCAGCGGCGGCGCTTACTACGCTTACTCGCTGCCGTGGGGCGAGCTGGCGGGCTTGGGCGTGCTGAACCAGTTCGTCGGCGAGGGCATCCCTGTCTTCAGCGAGGACGGCCGTTCAGTCGTCTTCAACCAAGACCCGGCGGCGGCTGAGATCCTCGACCAGTACAAGCGCCTGCTCGACAACGACTGTGTGCCGCGCGCCAGCCTGACGGACGACGTGCGCCGCATGATCGACCGCTTCAGCGAGGGCGAAATCCTGCTGCTGCAAACCGGCCCGCAGCTCTTCCGCCTGATTCAGGAGAACAACCCTGAGGTCTACGACAGCCTGTTCTTGGATCAGCAGTTCGTCGGCGCAGCCAACATCCGCAGCATCGGCGGCGTTCAGACGCTGGTCGTGCCTGCCTCGACGCAGTTCCCGAACGCGGCGCTGGCCTTCGCCGTCTTCGTGACCAACCCCGACACGCAGACCGCCTTCAGCCGCGAAGTGCCGATCTACTCGTCCAACCTCGTGAGCTACGAAGACCCGTTCTTCACACAGGGCGGCCCCTCGCTGACGGATCAACTGCGCCCGCTGGCCGGGGACTACTTCCGCACGGCGGTGAACACGGGCATCCTGTCCTTCCCGCGCTTGGCTGAAGTCGAGCAGATCGTCTACGGCGAGTTCCAAGCGGCTCTGCTGGGCGTCAAGACCTCGCAAGAGGCGCTGGACGACATGGCTTCACGCATCAACGCCATTCTGAGCGCGCAGTAACGCGCACGTGCGGGGCATCTGGCGAGATGCCCCGCTTTTGCTTCCCTTGACCCGTAAAAATTCTCTCGGAGCGACTTGTGAGCGCTGTCCCGGCTAAGGCAAAACTTGATGACCTCGCGCTTGAACTCAAGCGGGGTCGGCGTCGGCGGTCAATTCGCAAATATTTGACGGCCTACGGCTTTTTAGCCCCCGCGTTTGTGTTCTTGATCGTGTTTCTGTTCATCCCGTTGGTGATTTCGATCTACCTGAGCTTCACCGATTACAAGCTGCTCACCGCGCCGAACTGGGTCGGGCTGGGCAACTACGAAAAGCTGTTCCAAGACCCGCTCTTCTGGCGCGGGCTGCGCAACTCGTTCATCTATCTGATCGCCACCCCCATCTTGATCGCCCTGTCGATCTCGCTGGCGATTGTCGTCAATCGCGCGCTCAAGGGCGTCTACATCTTCCGCACGCTGTACTACATCCCGGCGGTGACGTCGGTCGTGGCAGTCGGGATGATCTTTGAGTTCGTCTTTGCGGAGCCGAGCGGCCTCATCAACGGCCTGCTGCTCTCGCTGGGGGTCATTCAGCGCCCCATCAACTTCTTGACCCATCCCGATTCAACGTTGATCTCGATCATGCTCGTGACGATCTGGCGTGGGATCGGTTTCTACATGATCATCTTCCTCTCGGCGCTGCAAGCCGTGCCGGAGGAACTCTACGAGGCAGCCGCCATCGACGGCGCGAACAAACTTCAACAGCATTGGCACATCACCGTGCCCGGCATTCGCCCGAGCATCGTCTTCGTGGCCATCATCTCGTCGATCTCGGCGTTGAAGGTGTTCGAGGAAATTTGGGTGATGACCAACGGCACGGGCGGCGTGCTGGACAGCGCGCTCACCCTCATGTTCTACCTGTATCGGCAGGGCTTCATCTTCCTTGAGATGGGCTATGCCGCGGCGATTGCCGTCGTGTTCGCGGTGATCACGCTAGTTTTCTCGATCATGAACTTCCGCTATTTGGAGCGCAACACCCATGACGGCCCACAGCAGATCTGACAGCCCGTGGCGACGGCGGCTGCGCCGCTGGACGGAAAACTCGTTCTGGTACACGATCATGATCGCGTTTGCGCTGGTGACGGCGCTGCCGTTCTTATGGACGGCCCTCATGAGCGTGCGCCCCAACTCGGCCAACATCTTCCGCGTGAACCAAGCGCCGCAGATCTTGCCGATTCCCGGCATGATCGGCTGGGGGGAAGGGCTGCGCATCGCCCAAGCCGAGGGCAGCTACAGCGGCCCCAACGGCTTCTGGCGCAACTTCGAGCCGGAGATCACGCCGCTGCTGAGCGACGAACTGCGCCCCTTCACCTTCCCCGCGACGACAGCCAACTACTACCGCGTGTGGACGGACGTCAACCTGCCGCGCTACTTCGTCAACAGCTTTGTCGTGGCGTTTTGGGTGGTCGTCTTGCAGTTGATCACGTCGTCGCTGGCGGCTTATCCGCTCTCCAAGATGCAGTTTCGCGGGCGAGACGCCATCTTCTACCTGATCTTGGCGACGATCATCTTTCCGGATCAGCTCACGCTCATCCCGACGTTCATCATCTCGGTGCAGGTGTTGGGGCTGGCGGACACCTTGCAGGGGTTAGTGATCCCGTTCGGGGCGAACGCCTTCGGCATCTTCTTGCTGCGGCAGACGTATCAATCGATCCCGAATGAGCTGATTGAGTCTGCGCGGATCGACGGGGCGAGTGAGCTGCTCATCTGGTGGCGGATTTTGCTGCCGCTGATCCGCCCCGGGCTGGCGACGCTGGCGATCTTCAGCTTTGTCGGCTCGTGGAACAGCTTCTTGTGGCCGCTGCTGATGCTGCGCGACCAGAGCATGTACACCCTGCCGATCGGTCTGGCGTTCCTTGAAGGGGCGTTCACCGGCAACCTGCGGACGGTGGCGGCGGGCGTGATGGTGGCTACTGTGCCGATCATCATCGTGTTCTTGATCTTCCAGCGCCAGTTCATCCGCGGCTTATCGGGGGCAGTGAAGGGCTAGGCGGTGTCTGCGCAGAAGCTGTCAGAGGCGGTGGTGATCGGGGTGGACGTGGGCGGCACGAAGATTGCCGCTAGCGTTTTTGATGCGAGCTTCAACCCGCTGCATACGCGCGTCCAACCGACGCCGAGCGCTTGCCAGCCGTCCGCTTTGGATGGAGTAGAACGCGGCACAGACGCTGAAGCCGATGCACGGGCATTTGGGCAAAGCGCGCTGCTGGCCGCGGTGGTCGGTTTGTGTCATGATCTGTTGTGGCGCGCGCCGACCGTACAGGCGATCGGCATCGGTATGGCGGGGCAAGTTGACCCTGTGCGCGGGGTGGTGACGGACGCCAACGATAACTTAGTTGGGGCGCGCGGAACGCCGCTGGCGGACGTGGTGCGCTTCGCGTGTGACCGTCCGACGTTCGCCGCTAACGACGTGCGCGTGATGGCGCTGGCGGAACTCATGCGCGGGGCGGCGCGCGGCTGTCAATCGGCGTTGTGCGTCACCGTCGGCACGGGGATCGGCGGCGCGCTGATCCAGCACGGCGCGGTGTGGCACGGGGCGCACTTCTGCGCTGGCGAGATCGGCTACTTGTACGCCGGCGACGGCCACACCATCGAATCGCGCTACAGCGGCCCGGCAATCGCGCAGCGCTTCAACGCGCAGCACGGCACGAGCTACACGCTGGCACAGATGGCCGAGCGCGCTGCTGCGGGCGACGCGGCCTGCGCTGAGGCGATCCGTGCGGCGGCTGACGGCCTCGGGCGCGTCCTAGCCCCGGTGATCGGCCTGCTCGACCCGGAGGCGGTGGTCGTCGGCGGGGGCGTGCCACAGATCGGCGCGCTGTGGTGGGATGCGTTTGTCGCGGCGGTGCGCGCGGCGGCCATCCCGGCGGTGCGCGGGGTTCCGATTCGACGGGCGGCGTTCGGCGCGCAGTCAGGCGTCTTGGGCGCGGCCATTTTAGCGGCACATCATCAAGGACTGCTGTCATGAGCGTGGCACTCATCCCATTGGACGAACGACCGGTCAACACGCGCTACCCGCGCATGATCGCCGACATCGCGGGCGTGGCGCTGCGGCTGCCCCCGCCCGAGCTGATGCCTGACCTGCGCCAGCCCGGCGACCCGGACGGCTTGTTCGCGTGGCTGGCGGACGTGTCGGCGCAGGTCGATCAGCGCATCATCAGCGCCGAGACGCTGCTCTACGGCGGCTTGATCGCGTCGCGCATCACCGACGAAGGGGCGATGGACGTGATCCAGCGCGCATCGCGCCTGCTCACGCTGCCCCCGCTGCCGACGACGGTCTTTAACCTCATCATGCGCATCCCCGACGCGGACGACGCCATTGAAGAACCCGTCTACTGGGCGCAGTACGGGCGGCGGCTGCATCGCCTGTCGCAGTTGATTCACCGTCAAGATGCGGGCGAGCCGGTCGATGACGCCCTGCAAGCGCTGGCAGCTACCATCCCACAAGAGATCCTCTATGACTTCGCGCGGCGCAGGCTGCGCAACCACAGCGTCAACCTCACGCTGCTGCACCTGCTGGCCGACAACAAGCTTGACCTGCTGGTGATCAGCTCTGACGACACGAGCGTCTATGGCATGGGAACGCAGGAAAAAGGCTGGCTGACGACGTGGGCGCGGCGCTTGCACCTCAGCGAGGAGCGTCTGCTCATGTACCCGGGCGCGGACGAGGTGGGCTGTGTGCTGCTGATGCGCGCGGTGCTCGCTGGGCGTCGCCCGACCTTCTACGTGCACTACGCCATCCCTGAGGATTTCGAGCGCGTCGCCCCGTATGAGGACAGCCCGATCCACGTGACAGTTGAACGGCAGATCCACGCGCTGGGGGGGCAGGTGACCCTTGACCGCGAGATGGCTGATTTCATCGTGGCGGTCAACACGCCGTCGCGCATCGGCCAAGAGTACGACGCCGAGCTAGAGCATTTTGCCTCTGAACACGCCCGCCGCGCGCCGTTTTTGGAGGTGTTCGTGCAGCGCGTGCGCAGCTGGGTGGAGGCGGGGCGGCGCGTGATCGTGTGCGACGTGGCCTACCCCAACGGCAGCGACCCTGACTTGATCGCGGGGCTGCTGTCTGAAGTAGACCTGACGCGGCTGGCAGCCTATGGCGCGTGGAACACCGCGGGCAACACGATCGGTGTGGCGCTGGCGCAGGGGGTGGCAGCGTCGCTGGCGGCCACGCCTGCTGCGCACGAGGCGCAGCAGCGCTTCTTACTGCATCGCTTCGTGGAGGATTGGGGCTATCAACACGTCGTGCGCCAGCAGGTGCGGGATGCGCTGGAGCGTGAGACAGGCCGTCGCGACACCACGCCAGAGAACGAGGCCGCCACCGTGGCGCGCATCCACGCGGCTTTGAACGATCTGCTGCCGCGCTTGGGGCCGCTGGCCGCGGGCTGGCGCATCGCGCAGGTGCGCTTGCCGTGGCATCGCACCTTTGAGGTCGATTTCGACTTGGAGCGCACCTCATGACGGAACACCACGTAGACATCGCCATCGTCGGCGGCAGCTTGGGCGGGGTGGCCGCCGTTGAGCCGGCCAGCGCGTACCCCAGCTTGCTGATTGCCGAAGCGGGCTGGCTGGGCGGGCAGCTCACCGCGCAAGGGGTCAGCGCCCCCGACGAGCACCCCTTCATCGAGACGTTTGGCGCGCCGGCCAGCTACTTGCGCCTGCGCGCGGCGATTCGCCAGTCCTACGTTGACCGCGACGGCTCGCCGCCCGTCATGGCCGAGAGCGTGCTGGGGCCGCAGATGCCGTTCAACCCCGGCAACGGCTGGGTGAGCCGCTTGTGCTTCCTGCCGCAGCGCGCGGCAGACCTGTTCGAACGCATGTCCAGCGCGCGCTGCCGTGGGCGCGTGCTCAGCGTTGACGGCGCGAACGGCCACCTCCGCAGCGTGACGGTGGAAGACGCCAACGGCGGCGCGCATCGCGTTCACGCCCGTCTCTTCCTCGACGCGACCGACACGGGCGAGCTGCTGCCGCTGGCGGGCGTGCCGTTCGTCACCGGCGCAGAGGCGCACGCCGACACCGGCGAACCCCACGCCCCCCGAGACGCCCGCCCGCGCGAGGCGCAGGGATTCACCTTCTGCTTTGCAGTCGAGTTCTGCCCCGGCGAGGATCACACCATCCCCAAGCCAGCGGGCTATGAAGCTTTCCGCGTGGGGCAGCCCTACACGCTAGCCCCGCTGGGGCGTGACGGCCAACCGGTGGTGTACCGTATGTTTGACGTCAGCGAGCAGGGCAACCTGCCGTTCTGGTCGTATCGGCGGCTGCACGATGGGGCGCTGCTGGGCGGGAACGACATCGCCCTCATCAACTGGATTAGCAACGACTATCACGGCGGCGACATCCTCACCGCTGCGCCCGACGAGCGCGCGCGCTATCTGGACGAGGCCAAGCGGCTCTCGTTGGGGTTTCTCTACTGGCTGCAAACGGAGTGCCCACGCGACGACGGCGGGCACGGCTACCCGGAGTTGAAGCTGCGCCCGGACGTGATGGGCACGACGGACGGCCTCAGCCAGCAGCCCTACATCCGCGAGTCGCGGCGCATTGTTGCCCGCACGCGCATCGTGGAACAGGACATCGCCGCAGCGTTCCACAAGGGGGCGCGCGCCCGCCACTTCGAGGACAGCGTCGGCGTTGGCTGGTACGCGATGGACTTGCACCCCTGCGTCGGCAACCCTACGATGAGTCTGTACGCGCCGACACGCCCGTTTCAAATCCCGCTGGGGGCGCTCATCCCGTCGGTCGGGGGTAACTTGATCGCCGCGTGCAAGAACATCGGCACGACGCACCTCACCAACGGCGCGTATCGCCTGCACCCGATTGAGTGGGCGATTGGCGAGGCGGCGGGGGCGCTGGCGGCCTTCTGCGCAGAGCATGATCTGACGCCGGCGCAGGTGGCGGTGGATGGGTGGCTGACGTGGCGCTTGCAGGCGCGGCTGGCACGGCGCGGCTGCCCGATCTTCTGGGCGGTCGATGTGCCCCACACGCACCCGCTGTTCGTCCCGACACAGCTTCTGTTGGTGCGCGGCCTGATTCGCCCCGGCAGCGCCCGCTGGCACACCCTGCGCATCCTGCCCGATGCGCCGCTGGGCGACGACATCGACCTGACGCGCCTGCAGCAGATCATTGACGAGTGCCGTCAACACGGCGTCCTCGCGTCCCCTGTGCGGCCTGACCCTGCGATGACGTGGGCGACGCTGTGCCGCTTGTTCGAGCCGACCCTTGCCACCCTACGCTGACACCGACGCATAGAAAGGCTACCCAGATGCAGCTCCACACTTTTTTAGACCAAGTGCGCGGGCAGTTGATCGTCTCATGTCAAGCGCTGCCAGATGAGCCGCTGCACGGGCCGGAGATCATGGCGCGAATGGCGCTGGCGGCGCAGATGGGCGGCGCAGCGGCGATCCGTGCTAATGGGCCAGACGACGTGCGCGCGATTCGCCAGCGCGTCGCGCTGCCGGTGATTGGCCTCTACAAAGACGGCAGCGAGGGCGTCTACATCACGCCGACGGTGAGGCATGCGCTGGCCATCGTGGAGGCCGGGGCAGACGTCGTCGCGCTGGATGCGACGCTGCGCCAGCGCCCTAACGGCGACACGCTCGCCCAGCAGATCGCCGCGGTGCACGCGCAGGGGCGCTTGGTGCTGGCCGACGTTTCTACGTTGGAAGAAGCGCTGCACGCGCAGCAGCAGGGCGCAGACCTCGCCGCTCCCACGCTGTCGGGCTACACCGATTACAGCCCCAAGCTCGAAGGGCCAGACTACGCGCTGCTGCAAGCGATGGTGCAGACGCTGCGGATTCCCGTCATCGCCGAGGGGCGCATCCGCACGCCGCACGAGGCGCAGCTAGCGTTGGAATACGGCGCGGTGGCGGTGGTGGTGGGGTCGGCCATCACGCGCCCCCAGCTCATCACGGAAGGGTTTGTGCAGGCGCTGCGCCATGTGAGCAAGTCATAGCTAAGTTGTGAGAATCTGCATAGAAGTAGTAAAGAAGCTATTAAAAGTAGTTGACTTCTAATCGAATTAACTCCTAGAATAATACA
>CALDYP010000085.1 GCA_937944445.1 uncultured Anaerolineae bacterium | reverse complement strand
GTCGGTCGGTGGTTCAGCCGTGTCCGTGGGCGGGACAGCCGTGTCGGTGGGCGGGACAGCTGTGTCGGTGGGCGGGACGGGCGTGTCCGTGGGCGGGACGGGCGTGTCCGTGGGCGGGACAGGCGTATTCGTAGCCGTCAGCGTTGCCGTGGGCGTGTTGGACGGGGTAAACGTCGCCGTCGGGGTGAAGGTGTTCGTGGGCGTCGGCGTGGGGGTTGGGATGCCGCTCACAGTGAACGGAACTTGTACCACGGTGGTGTTGCCGCTGGCGTCGGTGATCATCACCAGCGCGAGGAAGTCCCCGTTGACGCCGATCGCCTGTGGATCGATCACCAGCGGGACGACGTTGTCCTGCGGCTCGATCGTGAACATCTGCCCGTTGATCGTCACCGTCACGCTCACGATCTCGGTCTGGGTGTCTACCGTGATCGGGATTTGAGTCGGCTCGGTGACTTCGCCCGTGAACGCAGGGTCAGCGCTGGCCTCAATGCCCAAATTAGGGATCTCGACGGTGATCGTCTGGGTGGTGGTTTGGTCGCTGCTGTCGGTGCTGGTGATCGTCAGCGTGAGCGGGCCGGGCGGGAAGTCGGCGGGGTCAAGCGTGAACGGCAGCGGGAAGGTCTGATCGCCGATGGTGACGGTGGCCTCGCGCGGCTCTGCGCCCTGCTGGGTGGTCGTCGCGGCGTTGATCGTCAGCGGCTCGGTGACGGCCTGCCCGTCGGCCACGCCCTCCACGCGGACGCTGGGCGGCAGCGGTGCAATGAGCAGCCGCTGTTCAGCTTGCGAGGTGACGCCGCCCGCGTTGAGGGCGGTCGCGCTCAAAGTGATCTCGCCGGCGGGCAGCGTGAACGGGTCGATCAAGAACGGGAAGTCGTTCTCGGCGTCTTCGCTCTCAAACGCCTGATCGCCGATCGTGTAAGTGACGCGCACGAGTTCGGTTTGCCCCTCGCCGGTGACCGTCGCCACAGTGGGCGCGTCGAGCACGACCGTCGCCGGTGTGAGCGTGATCGTGATGGGCGTGGGCAGCGCGGCGATGGTCACAGGGACGCTGGCCGTGCCGGTGTCGCCGTCGCGGTCGGTGACGGTGAAAGTCAGCGTGTAGCTGCCCGGCGCAAGCTGGACGGGGTCAATCTGCACACCGCGCCCGACAACGGTGAGCGCGGCTTCGTCTAGCGCCGCCGTGACGCTGGCGACGCCGTCATCGGCGCGGATTTCGGGCGTGATGGTCGTCACCTCGGCGATGGGCGCGCTCAGATCAGGGAAGAAGATGACCGGCACTGGGACGGGCGCGCGCAAGACCGACTCAGCGACGTTCGTCGCGCCCTGTGGGGTGTTGGCGCGCAGGCCGAAAGCGTATTCCGTGCCGTCTAACGGCACGTCCGCTTCAATGGTCAGGATATACTGCTTGCGGAACAGCTCGGCTAGTTTGGTGTAGACGGCGCTCAGCTCGGCCGGGGTGGGCGACTCGCTGTAGGTGGCGTTGGTTTCGCGCGCCAGCCGCTCCAAGTACGGGCGATCCGTGCCCCAGCCCAAGCCGATCGTGTAGATCGACACGCCCCTAGCGCGGGCGCGCTCAATCGGCGTGTCGGGGGTGATGTCAGTGTTGACGCCGAACTGGAAGCCATCGCTGAGGACGACCACCGCCCGCCGCTCAACGGGCGCGGTCGCGGCCAGCTCAACGCCTGCCGTCACCCCTTCGTAGAGCGCTGTTTGGCCGCCAAAGCTCAGTCGGTCGATGGCCTGTTTGATGATGTCTTTGTCGATGGTGAAGTCCAGCACTTGGCGGACGGTGCTGCTGAAGGTGATGATCGCCACCGGGTCGTTCGGCCCCAGCCCGTCTACGAATTGGCGGGCAGCCGCTTGGGTGCGCTCGAACGGCGCACCGGCCATGCTGCTGCTCACGTCGATCACCAGCACGACCGCAAACGACACGTCTTCATCTTCCGTCGTCTCGACCTGCACGACACGCCCGAACTCGCTGAACGTGCCCGACAGCTCAAAGTCGGCGGCGGTCAAATCGGGGACGCTGCGGCCTGTCGAGTCGATCACGGTGGTTGTGACGATCACCGTTGGCAGCTTAGAGGCGTTCACGCCAGTGATGGTCAAAGTCGGCGGCTCTTGTGCCGTCAGCAGCAAAAACGGAATCCCCGCGAGGACAGCAGCGATGAACAAGACGAGACGTTTTCTCATGGAACTAGTCCAGTGGCGAAGGTTGAATACAAATCGAGGTTGCCCCTCAACAACAGAGTGTAACGCCTTTGCCAGAAATTGCGAGAATTTGGGATAAAATTGCTGCAATTTGTCAGCATAGACAAAAAAATTAGCCGATATGATGGAGTATCTGCACTACGCGCAACAAGAAAGGCTGGCAGCAGGCTTCTACGGTGTAGACGACGTCCATCTGTTCCGCCTCGCGGTCATAGCTAACGACAACGCGCACCATCGGCTCGGCCCCGTGTTCAGCGCAGCGCACCCCGGCCAGCTTACGCTCGATGGCGGGGCGCAAATCAGCGCGAGTGGCGTTGAACAACATCTCTACGTCGCTTGGGTCTAGGTAAGGGTCAGCGTGCTCTTCACCGCTCACACGCAGGTCAAATTCAATTTGCATTGTCACGTCTCAGCCGTCTTTGCGGGCAATTTCCCACGCGAGGTGGTTGATCTCGGGCAGGAGGAGGCGCTCCGTCGCCAGTTGGACGGCGTGCGGGCTGCCGGGCATGCTCACAATCAACGTCTGCTGATAGACGCCCGCCACGGCACGGCTCATCATGGCCGCCGCACCGATCTCTTGATAGCTCAACATGCGGAAGATCTCGCCGAAGCCGGGCAGCGTCTTGTGCAGCTTGCGGCTGATCACGTCAAAGGTCGTGTCGCGCGGGGCGATGCCTGTGCCGCCGTTGAAGAGCACGATCTGCACGGTGGGCTGCGCGGCCAGCTCGTCCAGCACGGCCTCTACCTGTGCGGCCTCGTCCTTGATGAGCCGATAGGCCACCACCAGATGCCCCATCTCGGCGAGGCGCTGTTCCAAATACTGGCGGTTCACGTCTGTTTCGGGGGTGCGGCTGTCGCTGACGGTGACAATCGCGGCGCGCACTGGCCCGCGCCCGGCTTTCTCTCGATGATCTTCTGCGCCCATGATCCAATCCTTTTTGCTTTGTCTGTCTATTTTGACGCAGCCAACGGTTAGCGCCCAACCCTCACTCATGCTACACTCATCTATAAGCAAGTGCGATGAATAACCATTAAAAGTAGACATCTGTCATTTGACAGATGTTTAAGCCCCACTTAAACTACAAATGTAGTCGTTAGGATCAAGCGATATGGTGTTATTGTTGCACAGAGATCAACCACAGGAAATAAGTAAAAACACGCGGACTTGAGCGCCATCTTGCCGCGTGTTTTGTTTTTGAGGCATGTCAGCGAATTGTACGGAGGCATAAATTCACATGGACAGCAGTTTCTACAACAAAATTCAGAAATCCAAAGAATACGCATTAGAGCCAGAACGGGCGACCTTCCACACGCTTGAAGTCGAATTCCGCGGGGATAACAACACCTACAAAGTGGTGCTGTCGAACGCCGGCTGGTCGTGCACCTGCCCCGGCTTCCAAGCGCATCACATCTGCCCGCACATCATGACGCTCGAGAAAGTGTTCAAGCCCTTCCTGAAGCGCGAACCGCTGCGCTACGCCGAAGGGCAGAACATCGTGAGCGACGTGAAGAAGAGCAAGCAGTACAGCGAAGAACCCGACCGCATCACGATCTTGTCGTTCACGGCGGCTTTCCGCGGCGACAACCGCGAACACCTCATCACCTACAACAACGGCGTGTGGGATAACCCCACCAGCAACTACTGGGCCTCGCACGGCATTAGCACCCACGTGATGACGATGGAGCGCCTGCTTGAGGGCTTTGTTAAACCGGCGCGCCTCCCCAGCCCAGAACAGGCGGTGGAGTAACCCCCGCGCGTTCAGCCGTCCCCCGCGCACACCGCGCGAAGCGGTCAACACCTATCGCCACGAAAAAACGCGAGAGAGGGCACAGCCAACGTGCCCTCTCTCGCTGTGCTAAAGCGGGGCAATCAGCCTATAGCACGAGGTTCACCTTTGGCTCTTGGCCGCCGCGCGCGGGGATGTGCACGACGCGCTTCGGCTGGCTGCCGTTGAGGTGGCGCTGCACGGCTTCGCTGGCCAGCGCCAGCGCCTCGGCCTGCGCTTCGTCGATCCCGACCGGCACGAGCAGCTTCTCGCGCGGCTTGCCGTTGACCATCACAACCAGTTCCACCATGTCGGACTTGGCCTTCTCCGGGTCGTACTCTGGGAAGGGCTGGGTGTGGACGCTGTAGGGCCAGCCCATGTGCTCCCACAGTTCTTCGGCGATGTGCGGCGTGATGGGGGCCATGCAGCGCAGGTAGACGCTGACGGCCTCTTCGAACGCGGCCCGCCCGATCTGCCCCTCACGCAGAGCGGCCTTCAGCGCGTTGCGGAAGGTCATCAGCCCCGCAACCGCTGTGTTGAAGCTGAAGCGCTCTAGGCTGCTGCCCACGCGGTCGATCATCTGGTGCGCCGCGCGGATCAAGTCGCGCTCGGCGGCGGGGTCGCCCGTGGGGGGGACGGTGGCGTGCACCAGCGCCCACGTGTCGTCCAGCCAGCGCGTCACGCCGACCACGTTCGCCTCATCCCACGGGCCGCCCATCTGCCAGTCAAAGGCGAACATCAGGTAGGCGCGCACCGTGTCTGCGCCGTACTTGCGCACTAGCTCATCGGGGTTGACGACGTTGCCCTTGCTCTTGGACATGCGCATCACTTCTAGGTGCTGCTTAAGCTGGTTGACGTTGTTCTCCCCTTCAATGTCGGGGATGCTGACCGTGCCGCCCGCCACCAGTTCCACCAACTGCATCGCCTCGCCGACGAACAGCGTGTGCTCGACGCGCTTCATCAGTTCGCCGTGGACGACGGTCGGGTCATCTGTGGTGGGCGCGTCGATCGGGGCGATCACCTCGACGTGGTCAGCGTAGAGCTTGCCCCCTTCCCTGCGCCCACGGCAGACGACGTAATCGCCGATGCGCTTGCCGCCCAAGACCTGCCCTTGATTGCGCAGTTGTAGGTACGGCTCGTCGAACAGGCCGTCCACGCTGCGGCCATGCGCGGCGGCGATCTTCTTCGCCTCGTCGAACACCCCCAAATCGCGGATGGCCTTGTTGAACCAACGCGCGTAGAGCAGGTGCATCGTGGCGTGTTCTGCGCCGCCGGTGTAGGTGTCAACGGGCAGCCAGTAGGCGGCCTCTTCAGGGTCGAACGGGGCGTGATCGCAGTGCGGCGAGAGGTAGCGCAGGTGATACCACGACGAGCACATAAAGGTGTCCATCGTGTCCGTCTCGCGCCGCCAGCCGTCCTTGTACTTGAAGAACGGTTCATGATACGTCAGCGGGCTGCGACCGGTGGGCACGAAGTCCACATCTTCGGGCAGTTCGACGGGCAATTCCTCGTCTGGCACGGCGTGCGGCTGGCCTTGCGGGTCGTAGACGATCGGGATCGGGCTGCCCCAATAGCGCTGACGGCTGATGAGCCAATCGCGCAGGCGGTAGTTGATCGTCTCGCTGCCGATGCCCTGCGCCTCCAGCCAGTCGATCACGGCGGCGATGGCGGGGTTCTTGCGGCCTTTCTCGCCGTTGCTCAGCGTGCCGTCCAGCCAGTCGCTGTTGACGATCACGCCGGCGCCTTCCCACGCTTCAGCCATCGTCGCGCCGTTGAGTGGCGGCTGATCGGCGGGCTGGACAACGGGCACGACCTCCAAGCCGAATTTGCGCGCGAACTCGAAGTCCCGCTGATCGCCCGCCGGCACGGCCATGATCGCGCCCGTGCCGTAGCTGATCATGACATAGTCGGCGATCCAAACGGGGATGCGCTTTTGGTTGACGGGGTTGATGGCGTAGCCGCCGGTGAACACGCCGGTTTTCTCGCGCTCGGTGCTCAGGCGTTCGATCTCGGTGGCGCGGGCGGTGGCGGCCTTGTAGGCTTCCACGGCGTCGCGCTGTTCGGGCGTGGTTAGTGCGTCCACCAGCGGGTGCTCCGGGGCCAGCACCATGAAGGTCGCCCCCCACAGCGTGTCGGGGCGGGTGGTGAACACGACCAGCGGCTGCTCGCCGTGTGAGGTAAGCGCCTTGAAGGTGACCTTTGCGCCCTCGCTGCGCCCGATCCAATTCGTCTGGCTGTTGCGGATCGGCTCTGGCCAGTCCAGCTTGTCGAAGTTCAGCATCTCGTCGGCGTAGCGCGTGTAGCGGAAGAACCACTGCGTCATGAGCTTCTGGACGACGGGCTGCCCTAAGCGTTCGTCCTTGCCGTCGATAACTTGCTCATTGGCCAACACTGTTTGCAGCGCGTCTGACCAGTTGACGAGCGCCTCGCCACGGTAAGCTAGATCGTTCTCGAAGAAGCGCTTGAAGAACCATTCCGTCCACTTGTAGTACTCTGGCACGCTGGAGACGATCTCGCGCTGCCAGTCGAACATGTTGCCCATGCTCTTGAGCTGGGCGCGCATCCGTTCGATGTTGGCGTAGGTCCACTTCCACGGGTGGATGTTGCGGCTGATGGCGGCTTGCTCGGCAGGCAGGCCGAAGGCGTCGAAGCCCATCGGGAAGAGCACGTTGTAGCCCTTCATGCGCATGTAGCGGGCGCGGGCGTCGCTGGGCGTCATGGCGAACCAGTGGCCGATGTGCAGGTCACCGCTGGGGTAGGGCAGCATCGTCAGCGCGTAGTGCTTGGGCTTGCTCCAATCGACTGTGCTGCGGTAGAGCTGCGTTGCTTCCCAGCGGGCTTGCCATTTGGCTTCGATTTCCGCCGGTTGATATGAATGTTCAGTCATGGAATCTCCTCAAAGTGATGTTAAGCCAACCCAAAACAGCCGCGCAGCATGGGCCGACGCAGCCGAAGAAACCGATCCGTTTGTTGGGGAACAGTGCAAGGAAGCTTAGGCGGCGCGACGAGGCCGCACGGTAAGGAAAGAGCGGGCCACCAACCAGCCCAGTGCAATGCGGCGGGGCATCTCAGCGCTCCGTCAACGAGAGGTCAAACACGCATCACATTATACGCGCAGTCGCGGTTGAAGTAAAGCAGCAGCCGTAGAGCCACCAGCTCTTCAAGAGGGCTTCAGCCCCCGCTCGCTAGGGGGTGGCTCAGGCCGCCGAGCGCTGAAGCACTCGGCTAGGGCGCGCTCCCTGAAGGGGGCTAGATGAGTCCTCTGTTCGAATTTAGACACTCCCCCGTTTGAGGGAGCTTATGACTGGTTTCGCCAGCTATAGGCCCCTACCCTCAGAACGTGATAAACACATACAGATACACGCGGTACACTTGGGGATCGCTGGTGTCTACGACGACAATCCTGTTGTTGAACGAGTCAGCCCCCAACACGTAAGCCCTCATCTGGCTGATCGCCCGCTGAGTGATCAACCGCCGCAGCCGCTCAAGCTGACTCTCATTGAGCGGGGCGTTTTCCGCCCATGTCAAATTGCCACTCAGCCCGGCTTGCAGCGCGGCTAAGTCGCTCGGCGCGATGTTGAACTGCATGCGGTACTCTTGGTGGTCCATAAAACCTGAGCACGCTGCTCTGAAGTCTCGGGTGCTGTCTGGCAGATCAATCCCCAACATTTGGCTGTAGAATGTGAAGTCGTCTTGAGGGGCATTACAGTCTTCACTTAATGTGAACACTTCACAGCCAGCAAACACGGTTAGCGTGGCTAACACCATCACCATCAAGCGCGTCAACTTCATCTTTTTCCCTTTTCAATGCATTAACATTAAAAATACTATAAAGTTGCTTTCGCAGCCGTATGCAAACCGTAGGGAAGCCTTAAACATCGTCTGAGGGGGGGCGAGTGAACAGGTCGCGCAGGGTCGGGCGCAGCTCGGCGCTGGTCAGCAGCAGCACGCGGTCGCCCGCCTCGAACACCGTATCCCCGCGCGGGACGACCAGTTCATCCGCCCGCCCGATGAGGACGATCAGCGCTTCTTTGGGCAGGTGCAGGTCGATGATCGAACGGCCCACCGCCTCGGCTTTGGCAGGCACGGTGACCTCCATCAGGTCGCTGGAGATGTTGCCGTCGTCCATCACGAAGGCCATCGGTGAACGGGGCTGGGGCGCAGTGTCGTAAACGCGCAGCCAGCGCGCCATCGGCACGGTCAGCGTGCCTTGCAGCAGCACCGACGTGAGGACGATGAAGAACACCAGATGGAAGATCTTGTCGGCGCGGTCGATCTGTGCCAGCAGCGGGAACACCGCCAGCACGATCGGCGCGGCCCCGCGCAGCCCCACCCACGCCACGTAGAGCTTCTCGCGGATGGTGAAGCGTGTGAACGCCAGCACTGTGAACACAGCAATAGGCCGCGCCACCAGCAGCAAGAACAGCGCCACGGCCAGCCCCTGCGGCACAACCTCCGCCAGCCGCGACGGGAACACCTGCAAGCCGAGCGTGACGAACATGAGGATCTGCATCAGCCACGCCAGCCCATCGTGAAACACCATGATGCTGCGCTTGCGGGCAAACTGTTCTTTTGCCAGCAGCACGCCGACGAGGTACACCGCTAGGAAGCCGTTGCCGTCGAGCAAGTCGCTGATGCCATACGTCAGCAGCACCAGCCCCACCGTGAACACCGGGTAGAGGCCGTCGTACTCAAGGCGGATGCGGTTGAGCACCCCCAACGCAAACCGACTGACCAACACGCCGACCAGCGCGCCCATGCCCATTTGCAGGATGAAGAAGGGCACGATGCTCAGCGGGCTGAGGTCAGGCGTCGTGATGAGCTGGAGCATCGCCAGCGTCAGGAACACGGCCATTGGGTCGTTGCTGCCCGATTCCAACTCCAAGAGCGGTTTGAGCCGCCCCTTGAGCCGCACATCCTTACCGCGCAGGATCGAAAAGACGGCGGCCGCGTCTGTCGAGGCGACGATCGCGCCCAGCAGCACACCCTCTAAGAGCGTGAAGCCCAACGCCCAATGCGTGAACACGCCCACGCTCAGCGCTGTGACGAGCACCCCCAACGTGGAGAGCGTCACCCCGTGGCGCAGCACCGGACGGATGTCGTCCCATGAGGTGTCGAGGCCGCCAGAGAACAGGATGAACGCCAGCGACACCACGCCGATGAGTTCGATCAGGCGCGGGTAGTCAAAGGCGATCCCGCCCGGCCCTTCTGAGCCAGCCACCATCCCCGCCAGCAGGAAGAGCATCAGCACGGGTACGCCAAAGCGCATCGCCACCTTGCTGAGGCCGACGCTCACCAGCAAGAAGAGCGCCAACCCTGCCAGTAGGCGATCCAGTGGTGTGCTTCCGATCAGTTCGACGAGTGCCATTCAATTCCTTACATGTGATGCGCCGCCATCCCATCCTAACGCCCCAAAACGCAGGGCGGCGCTGGAAATGAGCGTATGCCTTGCTTGTCGGCTGAACATAGCCCCGCTTCAGCCGCTTGTGCGCGTTGTTCGGGCTGTGCGCAGCGCCCTGATGAAGCGCTTTTCTTTAGCAGAGCTTCTAGAACAAAGCCCCCAAGATCAGCCACTGCAAGCCGTAGAGCGCCAGCGTCGGAACAAGGCCCGCGAACAAGGCCTGCTGAAGCGAGAGGCCATAAACCCCGCGCATGACTTGCACAAAGATATACGTCTGGAACACCAAAACCGCCAGCGACAAAATTACCGAGATCGCCGCGGGCAAGATCAACACCACCGCCGAGATCACCGTGAGCGGCGCGATGACCGCCCCGACGACGTAGAGAAGCTGCCGCAAGTCGTAGCGGCTGAGTTCGGGCTTCATCACCCGTGCCGCCCAGTGCATGAAGATCGCCAGCGTCACGTAGATCATCACGTTGAAGAACGCCGCAAAGGGCGTCGCGCACAGCGTCACTAGCAGCAGCACTTGGTTGATGTCTGCGGTGGTGGCGGCCACCCCGTTTTGAGCGGCAGTCAGCATCAACTGTTCTCGAAAGGCGGGGTTGTTGAAGATCGCGTTTTGCGTGATGATCGCCAGCACGAGGCTGGTCAGGAACATCCAACGCAGCGCGCGCGCGGGCTGATGATGCGGGTCTTCTAACAGCGCTTGATACGTCTCTGGAACCGGGCGGGTGAGAACCATCGTCCAGACATCTGTCCACGGGTAACGCGGCGCAGTGTTCATCCGCTTAACCTTTCTTGCGTGCATAATTATCACGTTGTTCTATAATACCTATAATCGAACCGTCCCTCCAACACTAATGATGTGAGTATGGTTAAGCACGAGACAGAATGGATCAGCCTGCGCCACGCCGCCGAACTGCTAGGGGTGCACCCGGCCACAGTGCGCACATGGGCCGACGAGGGCAAGATCAGCAGCCGGCGCACGGCGGGCGGGCATCGCCGCTTTAGCCGCAGCGACTTAGAGCGCTTCGCTCAAGCCGCGCCTGACGTCCAGCCGATTGAGGTACAGCTCATCTTGCAGAACGCGCTCGGCAGCACGCGGATGCAGGTGGGCGAGCAGCACAACCTGTCCAACGTCGAGTGGTACACGCTGATGAGCGAGGCCACGCGCGAGAAGATGCGCCATCAGGGGCGCGCGGTGCTGCAAGGCCTGCGCGACTATCTGGCGGGCGGCGCGGCGGACGACCTGCTCACCACGGCGATCAACCTCGGCAAGGGCTACGCCAAGCTGCTGACGGAGGATCACCTGACGCTGCCGCAGGCCACCCGCGGCTTTCTCTACTTCAGCGATTTTGTGGTGAACGCCATCCTGACATGGTCGGAGCTGTCGCAGCCGCGCAACCCGTCCGAGTGGGCGCACCTGCTGCGGCAGGTGAACACCTACATCAACACGATGCTGCTGTCGATCATCGAATACTACGAGGAAGAGTGATCATATTCCGCCGCCGCCGCTGGACAGCGCGTGGGTCGCGCTGAGTTTGATCCCGCATTTGGGAACGCGCACGTTGGAGCGCCTGTTGGCGGCGTTCGGCACGCCGAGCGAGGTGCTGCGCGCCCGCGCCGCCGCGCTGCGCCGTGTGCCGGGGGTGGGGTCGGCGCTGTCGGCGGCCATCGAAGCCGTGGACTTGCCGCGAGTGGAGGACGACATCGCGCGCTGGCAGGCGGCAGGGGTGACGCTGCTGCCGCGCACCAGTGAAGACTACCCGCTGCCTCTCACGCTGCTAGACGACGCGCCGCCCACGCTGTTCGCGCTCGGCAGGCCGCCGCAGGCCTTCTGGTCAGACGCGGTGGCCATCGTCGGGACGCGCCAGCCCACCGCGTCGGCTCTGCGCGCCGTGAACGCCTTCGCCGCGCGTTACGCCGGGTCGGGCTACACCGTCGTCAGCGGGCTGGCCTTGGGGGTGGACGCCGCCGCGCACCGGGCCGCGCTCAGCGTGCTCAATGCGCGCGCAGCTGCTGTGTTGGGCAGCGGCGTGCTGAACGTCTACCCTTCGTCGAATCGTCCGCTGGCTGAGGCGATTGTGGAACGTGGCGGCGTCCTGCTGTGCGAATGTTCGCCCGATGCATCGGTCAGCCCGCAGCAGCTCGTGGCGCGCAACCGCTTGATTACCGGGCTGGCGCGCTTTGTGCTGCTGATTGAGAGCCGCGCCGACGGCGGGGCGATGCACGCGGTGCGCTTTGCGCGCCAGCAGGGCCGCGCGCTCTACGTCTGCGACCTGCCCGCCAGCGGCAACCAGCAGGCCATCCGCGAGGGTGCAGATCGCGTTCTGCGGCTATAATCACGGTATGACGTTGACACACTCACGAGGCCGCGTATGACCCGCCCGACCCTTGCGCTGTGGAGCGCCCTGCTGCTGATCTTCATCCTGCCGCTGACGGCGCGCGCCCAGCGCCCCAACGACCCCACCCCGATCCCGATTGCGCCCGGCCAGCAGCTCTTCACGCCCACTCCCACGATCGACCTCAACGTGTGTCGTCAGCCGCTGCCGGTGCAGATCGGGCAGACGATCTTCGTCAAGCCCGGCGTGAACATCCGCAGCCAGCCGAACGAATCGAGCGCGATCGTGTGGAACACGTCTCTGAACAACGTGGATGAGCGCGGCCAGCCCAAGCAGCGGCTGGTGAACATGCCCGCGCGGGTGGTCGGCGGGCCGGTGTGCAGCGGAGCGCTCAACTGGTGGCAGATCACGGGGTTGGGCGCGCCCGGTTGGGTAGCAGAAGGCCGCCCAGAGCGCGGCGGCTTCTTCATCATCGTGCCCCCTGTGGGCGGCGGCGAGGGCTGCGCCAGCCGCTTCACCATCCGCGCGGGGACGACGGTTGACCTGCTGCGCAATGCCCGCGTGCGCAGCGAGCCGAACGAGCGCGCCCTTGTGCTGACCGTGGCCCCGGCGGGCACACCGGTGGAGGTGCTGCGCGGCGGCGAGTGTGAAGGCGGTCTGATCTGGTGGTTGGTGCGCGTCGTGGTGGTGGGTGTGCCCTACGAGGGCTGGATGGCCGAGGGCGACGGCAGCCAGTTCTGGCTCGTCCCGCGCGACTTGCCCAACGAGGCCGACGGCACGCTGTGCGGCCCGCCGCTGGCGCTTAGCGCGGGGCTGCGCGCGCGCGTCAGCACGGGCGGCGTCGGACGAGCGATTGCGCTGCGCTCGGCCCCCGCGTTGGACGCGCCGTTGTTGTTCTCGCTGGTGGACAACGTGCCGCTGATCGTCGAGGAGGGGCCGGTGTGCAGCGGCAACCTGAACTGGTGGCGGGTGCGCGTCCTCGCCAGTGAGCCGGCGGTGGGCTGGATGGCCGAAGGCAGCCGCAGCGTCGGCTATTGGATCGTGCCGGTGCGCGCAGACGAGTTCCGTTATGACCCGTCGCTGCCGCGCGCGACCGCGACCGGCGGCGCGCCGCTGCCGGTTCAGCCGCCTGTGGCCACCACCGCGCCGTAACCCATCGGGACGCGACCTGTCGCGTCCGCGCGTCGGGTGGCGGGTGGGAAAAACGGACAGGGCAGGCCCTGTCCCTACGCGGCCGCGTGTGTAGGGACGCGACCTGTCGCGTCCGTGGGTAGAAACCGACGGACAGGGCAGGCCCTGTCCCTACGTGCCGTGTGCCGTTGCTAAAATCCCCTAAAACTTGGGGGAGTATTGGGCATGAACTAGCGT
>CALDYP010000084.1 GCA_937944445.1 uncultured Anaerolineae bacterium | reverse complement strand
ATGTCTGGTAAGGAGCTGTATTTTATTCAGCAAGCAGTCACCGATAACTGGATTGCTCCAGCAGGACCACATCTAGCGGATTTTGAGCATAAATTCTGTGAATACATCGGTGCAAAGTATGCCGTAGCGTTATCATCTGGGACAGCAGCTATTCACCTAGCCTTGCTTGCACTTGGAGTTGGGGCAGGTGATGAAGTGTTGGTTTCTACGCTTACTTTTGCGGGCAGCGTAGCACCAATTGTGTACGTTGGCGCTAAACCAGTTTTCATCGACAGTGAGTTGTCATCATGGAACCTAGATCCCAATTTGCTGGAAGATACGCTCAAAACACGTGCTAAGAGGAACAAGCTGCCAAAAGCTGTCATTCCAGTACATCTGTATGGCCAATCAGCAGACATGGAGCCGATTATGGCCATTTGCAATCGCTATGAAATACCTGTTATCGAAGACGCTGCTGAAGCGCTTGGCGCACGCTATTACAACCTTCATCCGGGTACAATTGGCCAATTAGGCGCTTTTTCGTTTAATGGTAACAAAATCATCACAACCTCTGGTGGGGGGATGCTCGTCTCAAACAGTGAAGCGCTTGTTGCTCATGCTCGAAAGCTATCAAGCCAAGCACGTGAGCCTCTTCCACACTACGAGCATGTTGAACTCGGTTACAATTATCGAATGAGCAATGTGCTAGCCGCAATTGGTTGCGGGCAACTTCAGGTAATTGAAGATCGAGTTCGCCGCAAACGTGAGATCTACGAATACTATCGTCAGAATTTAGGGGCTACGTCTGGCCTAGCATTTGTCGATGAAATGCCATATGGACGTCACACACGTTGGCTGACAGTGATGTTAGTCGACGCAGATAAATTTGGTGTCGATCGAGAAGTAATTCGGCTTAAGCTAGAAGAACATAACATTGAGTCTCGGCCATTGTGGAAGCCAATGCACTGTCAGCCTGTTTTTAAATCTTATGAGGTTATTGGTGGGCAAGTGGCTGAAAGTCTTTTCAATCGTGGTTTGTGCCTCCCTTCTGGAACAGCGTTAAGAGATGATGAGCTAGATAAGGTCATCGCCCTGATCAAATCTTGTTCAAAATAAAGTCAAGCTACGACCATCACACAATTCAACTCATAAAGACAAGGAATGCTATCCTATGATCCGTCTAAACATCGGATGTGGTCAAACACCTACTGAAGGTTGGCACAATTTAGACAACTCCCCAAGTATTTGGCTAGCCAAGATGCCGCATCTTGTAAAAGCATTGGATACCTTAAGGGTTTTAAGCTCTCATCAAAAACAATATATCGAGTTTGCTCGCACAAACAATCTAATATTAGCAAATGCAACCAAGCGAATTCCTTTTGACAACAACTCGGTAGATGTCATCTACACATCTCACATGGTTGAACATCTAGACAGAAGAGAAGTTCTTGCTTTTCTATCTGAAGCCCATCGTGTCTTAAAAGAAGGTGGTGTAATTCGAATTGCTGTGCCAGATGTGAAAAGAATAGTAGACAGCTACACTGAACACAAAGATGCTGACAAATTGGTATCAGACTTGTATTTAGCAGTACCTAAACCCCGTGGTTACATGCGAATCATCAACCTGCTCATTGGTGCGCGTCACCATCATTGGATGTACGATGAAACTTCTTTAAAGAGGCTTCTTGAGAACAATGGCTTTAGTTCGGCTATCTCGTTACCACCCGGGCAAACAACAATAGAAACGCCGGGAGCGCTCAATCTATCTGAGAGAGCTGAAGCCAGCATATACGTGGAAGCGCGTAAGACAAGCAAAAAATAAGGAATACAGACCAGAGTTAGGTTGATTGAAGTTGTCAACGTGATGGTTACACGACGACATGAGTTGTGTAACCATCGAAGAGGCCTCAAACGGCCTCGCGCTTGAGCGCGGGCAGCACGCGCTCGCCGAGCAGGCGCAGCCCAGAATCGGGCGCGTGGAGGCCGTGCGGCGTGCCGAACTCGACGCGCGCCGCGCCGGCCGCTTTGAGCCGCAGCCCGTGCTCGATCAAGTCGTGGGCGTCGCCGCTGAAGGCGAACTTGTCTAGAAGGTCATCGCTGACGAGCCGCGCCCCCTCGTCGAACTCGCCGCGGTCGGCGTGCTGGCGCAGCCGTTCGATCAGCTCCGGCTCGACGTGCACGGTCGGATCCAGCGGGGCGACGACCGGCAGATAGAGCGCCACGGCACGGCGGGCCGCCTCGCGCGCGGCCTTGCGATCCTCGTCGATCACGCTCACCGCGCCGACCACAACGCCGACGCTGCCGACGGGCCGCCCGGCCTTGCGCTCGCCGACGGCAATATAGCGCTGGATGAGCGGCACAACGTCGGGGTTGGCGCTGCCGCCTAGCTTCACCTCGTTCGCCAGCTCGCCCGCCACCGCGCACAGCTTTTCCCCCCACGTGCCGACCAAGATCGGGATGTCGCGCTCGGGCAGCGGGTAGGCCGCGCGCACGTGCGGCGCAAGGCGGTAGACGCGCCCCTGATAGCCCTCGGTGCGGCCGGCCCACAGGTAGCGCACTACCTCTATCGCCTCGCGGATGGCCGTCACGGGGGGCGCGTCCTCGGCGATGCCGTGCTGCTCCAGCCATGCCCCGCGCGAGACGCCGATGTAAGCGCGCCCGGGGGCCAAGTCCTCCAGCAGCGCGCCGTTGGCGGCGATGTCCAGCGGGGGGATGCGGCTAGGCGGAACCGCGCTGACGCCGACCCGCGCGCGCGTGATGTGCGGGGCCATGAGCGCCAGCGGCATAAACGACGGGTGAAACGGCAGATCACAGTAGACCGTCACCGCGTCAAAGTCGTACTCGTTCACCAGTTTCGCCAGCCGAACGTACTCGCTGGCGCGTTTGTCGGTCTGAAACGCGACGCTGATTTCAAAACTCATCTATGCGGCTTCCGTGTGGCTAGGTCAACTCATCGCTGTTGAGGGTTTTCTTGGCGACGCGCTCCACCCGCATGATGAGGCGTTCCTCAGGGTCGGGGCAGGCGATGAGCGCGTCCCGTTCCAGCCAGTCGTTGGGGTGGAGCTGGCGCTGTTTGGCGGCCAGCAGCGGCAGCACGCTGCTGAGCGCGTAGAGGCAGAAGTGCTTGTCAGGCGGGATGCGCAGGCGGCTGCTGTCGGTCAGTTCAAAGTAGTCGCCGACCTGCAGGCCGCACACGCTGCGGCCTTCAATCGCCTCCACCGTCACGCGCAGATCGTATAGGTCAAAGTCCATCGGATGATACTCCTCACTGCGCCAAGCATACCATACGCGCGGCGCGCCGCCCACCAAGCGCACACCTGTAGAGACACGCCCTGCCCTGCCCGCTTTTTTCCACATAGAATCGTCACCATATCCCCCCAACCATAGGATCTGGCGATGAAATTCAGCCTGCGCTTGAACAACGATCTGACCGTCCGCGAATACGTCGAGCTGGCGCAAATCGCCGAGGAAGTCGGCTTTGACCAATTCTGGGTGAGCGATGATCTGTTCCTGCGCAGCGCCCCCGTGATCTTGACGGCGGTCGCGCTCCACACCCGCCGCATCGAAATCGGCACGTGCATCGTCAACCCCTACACGCTGCATCCGGCTGAGATGGCGATGATGGCCGCCACGTTGGACGAGGTGAGCCGCGGGCGGTTCAACTTGGGGCTGTCGGCGGGCGCGGGCGACTTCCTCGACTGGGTCGGGCTGCCCCACGAGCGGCCTTACACCCTCACCCGTGAGACGCTCATCGCGCTCAAGGCGCTCTTCCGCAACGAGCGCGCCGCGCTGGAGGGCCAAGAACTGCGCTGGACGGACGAGGCTTACCTGCGCTTTGAGGTCGCGCGCCCTATCCCGATCTACATCGGCGCGCTCAGCCCGAAGATGCTCGCGCTGGTCGGCGAGCTGGCCGACGGCGGCCTGCCGCTGCTCTTCCCGCCGGAGCACTACGCCAACGTGCTGCCCCACATCGCCCGCGGCGCAGACGCTGCGGGGCGCTCGTTGGGCGCGGTGGACGTGGCCGCCTGCATCTGGGTGAGCGTGGGCGACGACCGTGAGCGCGCCGAGGCGGTGCTAAAAGAGAAGATCGCTTACTACGGCCACGCCCTCAGCCCGATGATCTGGGACGCGCTGGGCGTGTCCCAAGCCGAGTTTGCGCCCATCGCCCACGCGCTGCAAGTCGAGCGCGACCTGCCCCGCGCGGTGAGCATGGTGACGCCGCAGATGCTGCGCATCGGCATTGCCGGCGGCACGCACGAGGTGATCGACCGGCTGGAGCGCCTCGCGGCGCTGGGGGTGCAGCATTTGAGCTTTGGCCCGCCGCTGGGCTACGACCTCGCAGAGGCCATCCGCGCGTTGGGGCGCGAGGTGCTGCCGCGCTTTCGTTAGGCGCAGCGCAGCGCCACCCGCTCTTCAAAGGGGCTGGATGAGGTCTCTGTTCGAATTTGGACACTCCCCTGTGCTTGTGCGCAGCGTTCAAGCAGTGTATAACGGTTGAATAAGAATAAAATGGAGACTCATCTTGACAGACCGCATTCGCTGCCCGTGGTGCGGCACAGACCCCGTGTACGTGGCCTACCACGATGAAGAGTGGGGCGTGCCGCTGCACGACGACCGCGCCTTGTTTGAGTTCTTGTGCCTAGAGGGCGCAGAGGCAGGCTTGTCGTGGATCACCGTGTTGAAGAAACGCCCGCGCTACCGTGAGGTGTTCGACAACTTCGACATCGCCGCGGTGGCCGCCTACGATGACGCCAAGATCGCTCAACTGCTGGTCGACCCCGGCATCATCCGCAGCCGCGCCAAGGTCGAAAGCCACGTGAACAACGCCCGCCGCGCGCTGGAGGTGCAGGCCAAGTACGGCTCGCTCGATGCCTTCTTGTGGCAGTTCGTCGATGGCCGCCCGATTCAGAACGCCTTCCGCACCGTCGCCGAGCTGCCCGCGGAGACGCCTGAATCGCTGGCGATGAGCAAGACGCTGAAGCAGCACGGCTTTTCGTTCGTCGGCGGGCGGGTGTGCTACGCGCTGATGCAGGCCGTCGGCATGGTCAACGATCACTTGGTGACGTGCTTCCGCTATGAGCCGGTGCGCGCGCTGGGGGGAGGGTAAGCGTGCTGCGCGTGTCGCTTCACATCGGTGAGACGCTAGGGCTGATGCCCACGCGCACCGTCTACTGGGAGCGGACGCGCACGCTGCTCGCGGCGGAACTGCGCTTGACGGGCGCGCCCGCTGACGCCGCTGCGCTGGAACGGCTTCAGCGCGCGGTGGACGACACGCAGCCGCGCCGCATCATCATGCTGGGCAGTTGGTTTGAGAAGCGCTGCGAACGCCTGCCCACCTTACTGCTAGAGTGGGCGGCGCAGGGGCACAAGCTGCACCAAGTCGGCGGGCAGGTGAACAGCTTGGGCGAGCTGGCCAACATCGCCTACACCGGTGGCCCCACCCCCGGCCCGCACTTTGTGCTTTCCGCGCAGCCCATCCAACCCGTTGAAGGGTTCGCGCTGGCCCCGCACAACCGCCCTGCCCTACTCGCTGGCCAGCTCGTGCCGTGCTTCGTCTTCGAGTCGGCGTTGGGCCTGCTGCCTTATCTGTGCGATGCCCCGTTTGACGATCCCCCCTACCCTGCCCTCTTCGATGAAGCCGCCATCTACCCCATCACAGACCGCGTTGTTGACTTGAACCAGACACCTCGCTAGAAGTTCTTTGCATTTTCTTAACCAGAATGTATTGAAAGCTTGAACTTAACTCAATAATCTCTCTAGCGAAGATAACACAGTCGGTTTATCGTTGTCTTTTGTGTATATCGAGCACTTAAACGAGCGCCCATGCTTGAAATCAACAATGTCCGCGTCACCTTCCCTAACGGCGTTGAAGCGTTAAAGAACATTTCCCTTAAAGCCCAAGCAGGCGAGGTCATCGCCATCATCGGGCGCTCTGGCGCAGGCAAGTCTACCCTGCTGCGCACGATCAACGGCTTGCAGCCGGTCAGCAGCGGGACGATCCGCCTCGACGGCGAAGAGATCACCGCGATGAACGCCGCTCAAATCCGCAAGGCGCGCCGTTACATCGGCTTTGTGTGGCAGGAATACAACCTCGTGGAGCGCGTCTCGGCGATGACGAACGTCCTCACGGGGCGGCTGGCGTACAACTCAGGGATCGGCAGCTTGTTGGGCTACTTTGATCGGTCGCACCGCGCGATTGCGCTGAAAAACTTGGAGCGCGTCGGGCTGCTGCATCGCGCGCAGAACCGCGCGGATCGCCTCTCTGGCGGCGAGAAGCAGCGCGTAGCGATTGCCCGCGCCATCAGCCAAGAGCCGAAGATCCTGCTGGCGGATGAACCCGTCGCCAGCCTTGACCCTGAGCTGAGCGTGCAGGTGATGTCGGACTTGGCGCGGGTGGCGCGCGAGATCGGCGTGCTGACGCTCATCAACATCCACCAAGTGGAGCTGGCGCTGCAATTTTGTGATCGCATCATCGGCATCGCGCAGGGCGTCGTTGAATACGACGGCGAACCGGCCGGCCTGACCGCCGACGTGCTGGATCGCATCTACCGCTTTGACCGCCCGACTGGCGTCAAACTGCCTGACCAAGCCGTACTCTTGAGCGTATAACGAGGCTGATACCGATGACCGCTGCTCAAACCCGCCCGATGACAGACGCCCCCAAGCCTAAAACGAAAGTAACCGACCCCGAAACGCTGCGCGCGGATCTGCTGCGCCCGCTGCCCAAGATCACGCTGCGCTCGGCGCTGGTGCTGCTCACCCTCTTCGGCGTGCTGGCGTGGAGCTTGGCCGGCGTCGGCCCCAGCCCGGCCAACCGTGTGACGACCATCTTTGACCCGTTCATCGCGATGGGCAACTTGATCGTGCGCATGTTCCCGCCTGATATCGAGATCGACCGCGTGCGCAACGTGTCGATTGAGCTGTTCGGCACTCAGCTCATGCAGTTTAGGATCGAGCGCACGACGATCGACGTCTTCGGTCAGCCGTGGGTGGTGGGCTGGCCGCCGATCATCAGCGCGGTGTTCGAGACGGTTCAGATGGCGATCGTCGGGACGTTGGGGGCGGTGGCAATGGCGCTGCCGGTCTCGCTGTTGGCGGCGCGCAACACGTCCCCCCACCCCATCATCTATCAACTGGTGCGTTTGCTGCTCAACTTCTTGCGCGCCATCCCTGAGTTGGTGTTCGCGCTGCTGTTCGTGGCGGCGGTGGGCTTAGGGCCGTTCACGGGGGTGCTGGCGCTGGCGTTCGGCAGCGTCGGCTCGCTGGCGCGCATCTTCGGCGAGGCGATTGAACAGATCGACCCGGCGCAGGTGAACGCCGTGCGCGCGACGGGCGCAAGCAGCTTGCAGACCTTCGTCTACGCCGTCCTGCCGCAGGCGGTGCCGCTCTTCATCTCGTACACGATCATCTACTTTGAGAGCAACGTGCGCCACGCGACGATCCTCGGCTTGGTGGGCGCAGGTGGTGTTGGCTTTCTGCTGTTTAAGTACACCGGCACGAGCGACTACCCCAAAGTGTTGGGCGCGGCGCTGGTCTTAGTGGTGGCAGTCACGATCATCGATCGTTTTAGCAGTTGGCTGCGCGCTCGCTTTATCTAGAAAGCGCAGCGCAATTCGATCACCGTCTATAAGAATCGATAGCAATTTAGGGAGAAGAAGACACATGTTGAAAGCAACAACGAAGTTCTTCATCGGCCTGATGCTGGCTGCTGTGCTCAGCGTGAGCATGGTGACCGCGCAGGAAAGCCCCACCGAGTTCGACCGCACCGGCTGGCCGGAGACGTTCATCATCGGCGTCTACCCGGGCGACAACGTCGAGGAAGCGCTGGCAGGCGTGGAGCCGCTGCGCGCCTATTTGGAAGAGTATCTGAACCTGCGCACGGTTCTCGTCACCGGCACGAGCTACAACTCGGTGATTGAGGCGATGGCCGCAGGCCGCGTTGACGCGATGGAAGTGGGGCCGTTCGCCTATGTGTTGGCGGCTGAAGTCGCGCAGGCGGAGGCGATTGCCGTCGCCAACTACACGACCGACACGACCGACACCACCATGCCGGGCTACATCAGCGTGTTCTTCACCAAGAAGGGGTCAGGCATCCGCACGATCGAGGATCTGGCTGGCCGCAGCTTCGGCTTCACCGATCCGGCTTCGGCTAGCGGTTACTTGATCCCGGCCAACGAGATCATGGTGGCGATGGGCTTCACCGACCCGGCGGAGATCGAAGCCTTCACCAACGTCAACTTTGCGGGCAACCACCCCAACGCGGTGCTGGCGGTGTGGAACGACAACGTTGAGGCCGCAGGCACGTTTGACGCCAACCTGCCCATCCAAGCTGACCGCATCGGCATGGATCTGTGCGGCTACACCGACTTGGGCATTGAAGGCCAAGCGACGGTTGAAGAATGGCCTTACCAAGTGCCGATGACGCGTGAAGAGATCGAAGCGATCTACGACGAATGCCCTGAGGGCCACTTGGTGGTTTTCCACCAGTCGCGCGTGATCCCTGAGACGCCTTTCGCCATCCGCGCCACCTACCCCGACAGCTTCAAGCAGGCCGTTCGTCAGGCGCTGTTGGACTTCTCGAAGAATCAGGATCTGGTGGACGAGTTCCAACGCTTCTACGTCGACCCGGTGCAGCTGGGCTACACGGACTCCATCGACAGCCAGTACGACGTGCTGCGTGAAGCGGCGCGCAACCTGAACATCAACCTGCGCGGGCGCTAAGCCTGTGGGGGGTGGCGCGCCCCCACTATCTCTAACGATCCCATAAGGACGGGGCTTGCCCTGTCCTTTTTTTTTCATCCCTGACGGGCGCGTCAGGCCGCGTCGCTGTGTCCTCATGCTGTGCTCGTGGCAAGGTCGCTCATTAACGGCGAGATATGCCCCACCCTACCCTACCCTACCCTTGCAGTGTACATTTTTGACAAAAGCGGCGTGTAAAAAGCTGTGGCGGCGAAGGACAAGCGTTTAGGTCTTTAAAGGCACTTATTATGGCTTATTCGCACCTAAGATTCCGTCTTTTATCAGCGCGCCACCCCTAGCGCCCTGCTTTCGACGTAGGTTGCGTTGTTCCTTATGACTATGAGAATTCAATTGACCCTGTTCTTTTTTGTCTACTTTTCTCAAAAACCCCTTCAAGCCGTGCCAAACGTGTTTCATTTCGCGTTATTTTGGCGAAGTTGTACAAAATAAAACCGCACAAATTCAGTCGCTATGGCGCAAGAAGACAACGTAACACATCGCTACAATTTTGGCTGGTGTTTACACTCATTCGCAAAGGATATGAACATGGCCATCCGCGATTTCCTCGAACTTCCCTATGAGCAGCTCGAAGAGCTGAATTTGGGCTTTAAACAGCAGCGCAAAGACCGCGTGCCGATGGACACGATCCGTGAGGAACGCCTCAAGTTCCTCGCAGACAACAAAGGCATCAAGGCCGTCACCATCTGCTTTGCTGATCTGGAAGGTCGCCTGCATTTGTTAGATTATGACAAAAAGTTCTTGCTCAAGTCCTACGACAACCTGACCTTTGACGGCTCGTCGATCCGCGGCTTCAGCGTCCTGTCTGAGTCTGACCTGCGCCTCGGCGTGGACTGGTCGGCCTTCTACCTGCTGCCCTCGGACGTGTTCGGCCCGGGTAAGGTGATGGTGTTCGGCGAAGTGCAAGAGCGCAGCGGCGAACCCTACCACGCGGACATGCGCGGCTTGCTCAAACGCTACGCAAACGCGGTGTACGAGCAGCACGGCTACACGATGAACGTGGCCAACGAGATCGAAGGCTTCTTGTTCAAGGGGCTGCACGCCGAACAAGAATACGCCAAGACCGGCAAGTTTGAGTTCCTGAGCGAAGGCGGCTACTACCATACCCTGCCCGGTGACGGCATCCGCGTGTTCATCGACGCTGTGGCCGAGGCGCAGCGCGCAATGGGCTTCGAGAACGAGAAAGATCACCCGGAGGTGGCCCCGTCGCAGTTTGAGATCAACTACGGCTACAGCGAAGCCACCATCGGCGCAGATCAGATCATGCTCTACAAGCTGACGGCGCGCCAAGTCGCCCGCAACATGGGCTTGACCGCCAGCTTCTTGCCGAAGCCCGTCACCGGCGTGAACGGCAGCGGCATGCACACCAACATGAGCGTGAGCGACAAAGACGGCAAGAACCTGTTCCACGACCCCGACGGCGAGGACGGCATCTCTGAGCTGGCGCACAACGCCATCAAGCGCATCCTCAACAGCGCGCTAGACATCTGCTTGGTGCTCAACGCCAGCGTCAACGCCTACCGCCGCCTTGACCCGAACTACGAAGCCCCCAACCAGATCAAATCCAGCCCGGTCGATCGCGGCTCGATGGTGCGCATCCCATTCGGCAACCACCGCAGCGCCCGTATCGAAGTGCGCTCCGTCGCGCCGGATTGCAACCCCTACATGGCGATCTACACCCTGTTCAAGACGGCGCTCGAAGGCCCGCTGCCCACTGGCCGCTTAAACCCCAACCGCACCCTGCCAGACAACATCTACGACGCGATCACCTTCTTCACCCGCAGCACGCGCATCAAGGAAATGCTCGGCGCAGACGTGCAGTCCAAGTACGCGGAACTCAAGCTCGACGCCGCGCACCGCTCGCCGCGCCTGCTGGGCGACTTGATCAAAGTCTCAGAGATTCAATATCACCACGAGGTCTACAACCAGCAGCTCTGGAAGAGCTTCTAGTGTCGCTGAGCGTTAAAGCGCTCGGCTGAGGGGCGCTCGGGGCTTTGTCCACGGGCGTCTTACTCCCACAGATGTAAAGTAGGGACAGGGCCTGCCCTGTCCGTTAGGCGTTAGAGTAGGGACAGGGCCTGCCCTGTCCGTTAGGCGTTAGAGTAGGGACAGGGCCTGCCCTGTCCGTTAGACGTTGGAGTAGGGACAGG
>CALDYP010000083.1 GCA_937944445.1 uncultured Anaerolineae bacterium | reverse complement strand
GGCCCTGTCCCTACGAGGCCCTCCGTGTCGCCAGACGCTTCATTGCATAGTGCCACGGCGTTGTTTTTCCGCTATGATGTGTGTTACATCCAACAGCCAAGCGCTCGCATGAACGACTACATCACGCAGTTCCGCAGCAAGATGACCTATTATTGGCTCAGCGCGCACTTCACCGAACTCGGCAAGTTCAGCGCGCAAGTTGTGTCCGTCGCGCGCAAAGAGGGCGATGCGGTCGTGCAGGCGGCGGCGACGCTCGGCGTGGCGCGTCACCTGCGAGCGATGGGGCAGTTCCGCATGGCGCGCGCAGGCGCAGAGAGCAGCTTCACCCAAGCCGAGGCGCTCGGCAACGCCCCGCTGATGACGGATGCCCTCGTCGAACGCGCGCGCATCATGCTTGAGGGGTATCTTGACCCGCTGGAAGCCCGCGCCGACCTTGAACAGGCGCTGGCGCTGGCGGTGGGCGTGCGCTACGTGGAGGGGGAATCGCTGGCGTATGTGGGCATGGCGCGCGCAGAGCTGTTGATGGACAACCCGGAAAAAGCCCTCCACTGGTCAGAGGCAGCGCTCAAACTCGCGCGCGAGCACTTCGACAACCTCGCGCTGGCTGAGGCCGGCCTTGCGCGCGGGCTGGCGCTGATGGCGCTGCGCCGCAGCAAAGAGGCTGATCACGCGCTCGATGACGCGCTCACGCTCTGCAAACGGCTGGACTACAACGTTTACCGCCCGTTGATCGCGCTGGCGATCCTGATGAACCAGCCGCGCTACACCCCGGAACACCTGCGCATCTTGCGCGCCTATGCCACTGGCGACCAGTGGCGCGACCATTTCGCGGTGCGCTGGCTGGCCTTTGAAACGCTCACGCACGCCCACCTCGTCATGTCAGCGGGCGGCTCGCCAGAGGCGGCGCTGCGCACAGTGGACCACCTGCGCGAGCTGGCGGTGGAAGTCGAGCATCCCCCCCTTGCGATGGTCTACTTGCGCTGGATGGCGTACCTGCTCAGCGAATATGGTGACGCCAAAGACCGCGCCGACGCGCCCAACTTCGCCGCGGATTGGCTGGCGCTGGCGCGGGAGCATCAGAACCCCTTCCAGCAGATGCTGGCGCACGCCGCCCTCGGCCTGACACACGCCCAAGTGGGCGCGGCGCGGCGCTCATATGAACACTATCGGCAAGCGCGCCAGTTGGCTGCCAGCCTCGCCTTCCCGCGGCTGCAATTCGCGCTGACCCTGCCGATGCTGCTGAGCGGCTTCATGTGGCAGGTGCAGCGCGTCCTCGGCTGGCTTGGGCTGCGCCGCCGCAGCGACTAGCCCGCCCCTTCGCGCAGCATCTGGGCGTAGGGGTGGGGCATCCCGCCTTCTTCGGGCGTGGCTTCGATGGCCTGTGCCGCGCGCTCCACATCATAAGGCACGCGCACGAACTCCACGTGCAGATCGCGCCCGTTAGCCGTCAAGATGAGGTAGCAGGCGCGCGGGTCGCGGTCTTTGGGCTTGCCAACGCTGCCCGCGTTGATCACCTGCCGACCGCTCGGCAGCACCTTGTGATACGGCAGGTGGGTGTGACCGCAGATCATCACGTCGGCGTTTGTGCCCTCGAACATCCGCTCAAAGTAGTCATCCGCGCGGTCTTCAAACATGTACTCGTTGACCTTGCGCGGGCTGCCGTGCACCAGCAGCACCGCCAGATCGCCTACTTGGACCGGGCGCGTCATCGGCAGTTCCCGCAGGAACGCTTTGTTGTCGTCGGTCGTGTGGGCGTTCGTCCACGCGATGGACAGTTCCCCGCGGCGGCGCTCAACGTCCGTCTTGTAGGCGCAGCCGCAGTCGTCGCTGCTGTGGCCCACGCCTTGATCGTAGTTGCCCATGATCGTCGGGATCTCGCGCTCGCGGATGATCGAGATGACCTCGTTCGGCCACGTGCCATAGCCGACGAGGTCGCCGAGGCAGTAGATCGGCGTGGGCGGGCGCGCGTCGATGTCGGCCAGCACGGCCTCCAGCGCGGGCAGGTTGCCGTGAATGTCGCTGATGATAGTAATCGTGTTCATGTCAGCCTCCGCTCAAGATGCGGCACATCTCTCGCAGTGCCGCGCTGCTTTTAATTAGACGCACTCACCAACGGTCACGCTTACAGCGTTCCGCCAATGCTTAAAGCGATCTTAAACGGCCTTTACTCAATGCGCCAATTGCGCAGGCAGACCGTGTTCTCAGCAGAGAGTTGGCCAAACACCAGCAGTCGATCCACGCTGGTGCGCAGGTAAAACTGCATCGACGCTGGTGCGACAGGCATAAAGTAGTTCTCAAACAAGGCCGTTTCCGTCAGCGGGACGCGGAAGGTGATCCAGCGCGTGTCGCGCAGTTCGCCGAACGCGCCGCCGTAGACCACATTTGAGCCGCCAGCGATCACCTCAAACTCAACGAGTGTGGTGGCGCTGTTGGCGTTCAGCAAGCGCAACTCAAAGCTGACCACGCTGCCATAGGCAGCTTGCGCGCGGATGTCCTCTGGCGCTTCAAATGACCACAGCTCGCGGCTGTCGGTCAGCGCGTCTGGGCCGCAGTCGGCCGCGCTGCCGCTGGGGGTGGGCATCGGCGGCGGAGTTGGCTCCGTCGTCAGGCCGCTGCCACGCCCGCCCGCGCTGGGCAGCAGTTGGCCATCTGGCCCCAACATCGACTCATCCGCAATGCGCTGAAGCGTCACGCTGATATACAGCGCGCAGTCGCTCAACGCCAGCGTTTGGAAGTAATCGAGCGTGATGAGGTTGGCGTCCACCACACGGTAAAGGTAGTAGTACGGCTCGGTGAGGATGCGCGGGATGACGGCGAACGTCCCCGGTTCGTCGTTTTCGACAAAGAAGAACTCCGGCGATTCATCGACCTCTTCCGCCGCAACGACGCGGTGCAGCGTCAGCGCCAGCGTGTCCACATCGGTGAAGATCAACCCATGCGTCGAGCCATCAGGGGCGATGAGCGCTTCTTCAATTGGCAGCTCATTCGGGCAGTTGTTTTGAACGTCCGTCCATGTGGCCAGCCACACCCCAGAAAACGGGAAAGGCATCCCTGTGTTGACGCCCGTCTGCACGACGACGATCTGATCTTCGCCCATGCCCTCGGTTTCAAACGGCGGGGTGGGGGCAGGCGGCAGGGGCTGGGCGGGGCGGGTGGGTTGAAGGCTGAAGCGCAGGCGCACGGGGGCATCGCTTGGGCCGATGAGGAGCAGCGAGTTTTCGCCCTCGGCCAGCATGACCGGCGCGGTCGCCCCGTTGGCGGCCAGCGTCTCAGTTGAGACGCGGCGGCCGGCGGCGTCGTACCACTCCACGCGCACTGGCGCAGGATCGCCTAAAAACGTCAGCGTGAGGCTGTACTCTGCCGCGGCGGGGTTCTGAAAGTCGTAGGCAGCGATGGGCTGCTCTGGGCGAAGCGGGGCCAAGACCGGCTGCCCCGGCTCCAACGTGAGGATGGCTTGCGCCAGTGTGGGCAAGCTCAAGGCGATGGCGCAAAAAACGAGCAGCAGGCGCAGGGGACGAGGTATAGACATGACTTTCCTTTGAAAATGTGAACAGTAAGTATCATGCTACAGTAAGCGCAAATAGGCAAATCAGGGCTTAAGATGGGAGTATCTAAATTCGAACAGAGGCCTCATCCAGCCCCCTTCAGGGTGCGCGCCCTAGCCGAGTGCTTGAGCGCTCGGCGCGACTGTCTGTTTATTTTTAGACACTCCTCTCAAGATTCGCCCTACGACTGCCCTACGCTGCGAGTGTCTAAAGATGATTCCCTACTCGGCGTGTGCTTTGCTATGTCGGCTTGGTTGCGCGTGCTGTGGGATGGGCAAGAGGCGGGGCGCTGTCTGATCAGCGCCCTCACCTGCGATGTGTTTATCCCCTAACGGGGAGCGCTGCTAGAGGTTCAACTCGCGCAGGATGACCGTGGCAATGCTGAGGTAGATGATCACGCCGGAGATGTCCGCTAGCGAGGTGATGAGCGGGGCGCTGGCGGCGGCCGGGTCGAGCTTGAAGAGGCTCAAGATGAACGGCAGCGCCGTGCCGATGATGCTGCCGATCACGACGACGGTTGCCATCGTCAGCGCGACGGTGATCGCAATCTCCGGCCCTGCTCGGAAGAAGCCGATAACCGACACCGCCGCGGCCATCGTCAAGCCCAACGAGGCCGAGATGAACACCTCTTTGGCCAGCAGCTTGCCCCAATCCGAGAGCTTGACCTCGCCTGTCGCCAGCGCGCGCACCATCAGCGTGGAGGCCTGCGAGCCAGCGTTGCCGCTGCTGTCGATCAGCAAAGGCAGGAAGAACACCAGCGCGACGTTGGCCGCGATCACGTCTTCAAAGTTGGCCATCGCCGCACCAGAAAAGATGTTGACGAACACCAAGATCACCAGCCAGCCGATGCGCTTGCGGTAGAGGTCAAAGAAGCTGGCCTCACGGTAGCTGCCCTTAAGCGGGGCGACCGCCGCGCCTTTGTGAAAGTCCTCTGTTGCTTCTTCCTGCGCCACGTCGAACACGTCGTCAAACGTGACGATCCCTAGGAGCGTGCCAACAGAGTCTACCACGGGCAGCACAGCCACATCGTAGCGCTCCATCATGCGCACAGCGGCCTCGCGGTCTTCTGTGGCTTGCAGGCTGATGAACTGGTGATCCATGATCTCCTCGACCTTCGTCTCTGGCTCAGCCATGATGAACCGGCGCAGGTCGAGCGCGTCGAGCAGCTTCCATTTGTCATCGACGACGTAGAGCACCTCGATCGTCTCGCTGCCTTTGGCCTTCTTGCGCACATGCTGGAGCGCCATCGCCACCGTCCAATGTGGCCGCACGGCGATGTAATCCGGCGTCATCAGGCGGCCGACGCTCTCCGGCGGATAGCCGAGGATCTGGCGCGTCTCGCGCAAGTCCTCCGGCGACAGCAAATTCAGCAGCTTCTGCGTGACTTCGCCGGGCAGCTCGCCGAGGAAGTCGGCGCGGTCGTCAGGGCTGAGTTCGCTCAGCAGGCGGCGCGTCTCTTCCTGCGTCATCTCGTTCACAAGGGTGTTGCGCTGCTCGCCTTCAAGCTGCGCAAATACCTCCGTGGCGATGTCGCGCGGCAGCAGCCGAAACAGGACGATGCGATCAGGGGTGTCCGTTTCGAACAAGAGTTCGGCAATCTCTGGCTCTGGCAAGGTGATGATACTTTGTCGAACCGCGTTCCAATCCTTGTTCTCGATCAACGCATGCACGCTGGCGACACGTTCTTCCAACATGGTTCACCTCCACCTAGAGCTTGACGCGGATCATTTGTAGGGGGTGTTACTAAGTAACGAAGAGATTATACCGAAACGAGGCACATGTGGGAAGTTGGAGCCAAATCTAGGGAGTGTCTAAAGATAACCAGACAGTCGCGCCGAGCGCTGAAGCGCTTGGTTGGGGCGCGCCCTCTGAAGGGGGCTTTGATCTTTAGCAGCGCCACCACCTCGCCAGCCCGTGGCGTCAGCCGCGGGCGTTCCCGCCGCCGCGGGGGTGGCTCAGGCCGCCGAGCGCTCGGCGTGACGGTGGAGGCCTCACCCCT
>CALDYP010000082.1 GCA_937944445.1 uncultured Anaerolineae bacterium | reverse complement strand
AATAGTAGACAAGCTCCATAGCGATGTCACCAGAAGCTCCCTACAAGAATCTGCACAAGAATATATAGTTGTTAGAGTCTCTCCAAGCCCATGAAGCCCATGAAAAATTGCCAGAAAGTTGAGATCTGTGGGCAGCTCATCTAGCTGCGAGAGTTGTTTGATCGGGCGTAGTTTAGGCTTGATAGCCAGATGACTGAAGAAATCGCGATCAGAATGGTATTCATTAAAAATGTTACCTATCACAAACTCTCCCATATCAATCGGATACAAGCGGGGATGAACTAAAAATGGCATAGCTGCTGTTATCCTTTCAATCGAGACCCTTATCGTCAATTATATGAGCAGCTTTCACCTAACAGTAAAAATTAAAAAATGCTTAACGAAAACTTAAATCACCGCACAGGGCAATCGCCCAGCCTATCTTTCCATAGGCAGCCAACGAAGTGTTACAATGCAGCACATCGCTGATAACCACCCCATGCCTTATGACGCACTCGTGGACGCGCTTCACCTATTTCAAAGAGCTTGGCCTGCGCGGCAACCCGTTTCAAGTGCTTTCACCAGATGAGCTGCTCTCGATCGTCGTGCTGCCGCCGCGCATTCAAGCGCTCTTGGCGCAGGGGTTCACGCACCTTGAACTCATCGCGCCGAAGGGCAGCGGCAAGACAACCAACCTGCTGGGGCTGTGCCAACACTTTTCGCGGATGGGCGCGCGCGTAGAATACGAGCGGCTGCCAATGGGCGCACATCGCATCCAAACACACCCCATCAAGGTCGACATCTTCGCCATCGATGAAACCCAGCGCCTGTTCCCGCATGAGCGCGTGAAGCTGCTGTGGCTGGCGCGGCGCGTGCGGCTGCTCATCGGCACGCACTTCACCCATCGCGTCGAGTTCGCGTTGGCTGGCCTGCCGCTTGTCAGCCTGCGCGTTGACCACCTCACAAATCGCGAACACCTGCGCCAATGTGTCGAACGGCGCATCCGCTACTTTGCGCTGGATCCAGACGCGCCGCCCATCACGCTAAGCGAGGACGCAATCGACTGGCTGTGGCAGCAGCACGGCCCAGACCTGCGCGCGGTCGATCAGACGCTCTTCGCTGTGTTCCAGCGCCTGCCCGCCCCGGGCCAGCTAACGAGCGCACAGCTCAACACCCTTAACACAAGATGAGCAGGCTTAACCTTTTCCTTTGCACTCATGTCTTGGTTCACACTGGACTTGATGTTACAATGATAGACGTGTTAGAAGTAGATATGCGCAGGGTTAAACTGCGTTTTCATGGTTGGCTGTCCTAAGTCGAAAGGTTGTTTAAGTTGTCCTCTTTAGTGCTTACGATTCGGGAAACGCTTCGGTATCGCGGTTCGATTGGCCAGTGGAGTTGGGTGCTGCACCGCGTCTCTGGGATTGGCGTGGTGCTGTTCCTCGTCATCCACGTGATCGACACCTCATGGGCAGTGTTCTACCCCGAGCTGTACGAAAAAGCGGTCGCCTCGTACCAGTCGCCGCTGTTCACCGTTGGCGAGTTTGCGCTGGTGGCGTTGGTGGTCTACCACGCGCTGAACGGCCTGCGCATCTCCATCATGGACAACAAGCCTGAGCTGTGGAAGTACCAAGAGAAAGCCGCTTGGGGCGTGTTGGGGGGCACGGTGCTGCTGCTCGTGCCGGTCTTCATCTGGATGGGGATGCACGTGGTCGACCACTACGCCAAGCCGAACGTGTTCGTGCTGCCGTTGGCAGAAGTGCTGCGCGAGCAGATCCCGTTCGCTGCCGGGATGGGCGTCGCGGTCATCGCGGCGGTGCTGGCGGCTGGGGCCTATCAAATGATCGCCAAACCGGCGGAAATTCAGGGCAGCGCCAAAGCGCAGGGCAGCAAGCTCGAAACGTTCTGGTGGTCGTTCATGCGCGTCAGCGGCCTGATCATCGTGCCGCTGGTGTTCGGCCACTTGGCGATGCTGCACCTGCTGCAAGGCGTGTTCGATCTGACGTTGGCCGGTGGGCGCGTCGTCGGCGTGCCGACGGTGGGGTCGCCCCTCAGCCAAGCCGAGCTAGACGCGGTCGGTTTGGTGTGGCCAGCCATTCAGAACGGCATCAACGACACCGGCACCGCCACCGAGTTCGTCGCCGAGCGCTGGAACTTCATGCTGGGCGGTGTGGCGGTGTGGCGCTTGTATGACCTCGCGCTGCTGGCGCTGGTGACGATCCACGGGTTTAATGGGCTGCGCTACGTGCTCACCGATTACACGCAGCAGTACCCTGTGCTGCGGCGAGCGTCGGGCTACTTGTGCGTGATGGGCGCGGTGGTTTTGCTGATCGTTGGCGGCGCAGCGCTGGTCGCCACAATTGAGCCAACGGCCATTGCAATGGCTGATGAAGCGCTGCGCGCGCTGCACGCGGCGCACGGCTTCGCAGGTTGAGCGTTTGTTTATTGTTAGTTTGTGAGGAGCGAACGAATGAAGATCCACAAGCATGAAGTCATTATCGTTGGGGCGGGCGGCGCTGGCTTGATGGCGGCGCTTTACGCCAGCCGCGGCGGCGCAGATGTGGCCGTCGTCAGCAAGCTCTACCCCACCCGCAGCCACACCGGCACGGCGCAGGGCGGCATCGGCGCGGCGTTGGGCAACTTAGACGAGGACCAGCCCATCTACCACGCCTACGACACCGTCAAGGGCGGCGACTATTTGGCCGACCAGAACGCGGCGCTCGTGCTGGCGGAAGGCGCGGTCGAAGCCGTGATCGAGCTGGAGCACATGGGCCTACCCTTCGACCGCACGCCCGATGGCCGCATCAGCCAGCGGCGCTTCGGCGGCCACACGCGCGAGTTCGGCAAGGAGCTGGTGCGCCGCGCTTGCCACGCCGCCGACCGCACCGGCCACATGATCCTGCAAACGCTCTACCAGAACTGCATCAAGCGCAACGTGAACTTCTTTGACGAGTTCCAAGTGGTCGACACGATCATCAACGACGGCGTGTGTGTGGGCGTTGTGGCCATTCAGATCGGCACGGGCGAGTTCCACATCTTCCACGGCAAGGCGGTCATGTTCGCCAGCGGTGGTTGGGGCCGCTGCTGGAGCGTCTCGAGCAACGCCCACAGCATGACCGGCGACGGGGCCGCGGCAGTGCTGCGGCGCGGCGTGCCGCTGCAAGACATGGAGTTCTTCCAATTCCACCCGACCGGCATCTACAAGATGGGCATCCTCATCACCGAAGGCGTGCGCGGGGAAGGCGGCGTCTTGATCAACAACAAGGGCGAACGCTTCATGGAGAAATACGCCCCCAGCGCCAAAGACCTCGCCAGCCGCGACGTCGTCAGCCGCGCGATCTACGACGAAGTCAAGAAGGGCAACGGCATCAAGGGCAAGGACTACGTCTACCTCGACGTGCGCCCCGAGACGGTCAACCGCTTCTTCGCTGAGGAAGGCCGCAAGGAGCGCATCGACGCCGCTTATGTCGAGAAGAAGCTGCCAGACATCCTCGACTTCTGCCGCACTTACTTGGGGGTTGACCCCGTCAAGGAGCCGATGCCGATCCAGCCAACCGCGCACTACGCGATGGGCGGCATCCCCACCAACGTTGACGCGCAAGTGGTCATCGACGAAAACTGGACGGTGCTGCCCGGCATGTACGCCGCCGGCGAGACGGCCTGCGTGAGCTGCCACGGCGCGAACCGCCTCGGCACGAACAGCCTCGTTGACCTCATCGTGTTCGGTCGGCGCGGCGGCATGCACATGGCCGATTACGTCAAGGGCGTAGACTGGACACCCCTGCCCGCCGACGCTGGCCATGAGATCGAATCCGAGTTCAAGCGCATCCGCAGCAGCCGCGGCAAGATGAAGCCCTACCAACTGCGCGCCAAGATGCAAGAAGTGATGATGGAAAACGTCGGCGTCTATCGCACTGAGAAAACGATGACCGAGGCGATCAACGTCCTGCGCGAGCTGCGCCACGAGTTCCGCACCAACATCGCCATCGACGATCAGGGCTACAAGTTCAACACTGATCTGATGGAAGCGTGGGAACTTGGGAACCTGCTCGAGCTAGCCGAGGTGACCGCCCTCAGCGCGCGCAACCGCACCGAAAGCCGCGGCGGCCACAGCCGTGATGACTACCCCAAGCGCGACGATGAGAATTGGCTGGTGCACACGCTCGTCTGCCGCGCTGGCACAGACGACGACCCGCAGTACACCATCAACACCGCCAAGAAAGTTGACATGAGCCTTGCGGAGACGGACGAGCGCTTCCGTCCAAAGGTGCGCGCCTACTAGAGCGAACAGCACGGTCTCTCAGATCAACACTGAGAGACCGTGCGCTGCAGCCAGTCTACTTAGCGCGAGCGACAGAGCATGCCCATCACCCTAACTTGGTACGACGAAACCCAGAAAATCCTCGTTCAGCGTTTTACTGGCCACTGGACGATGAACGAGTATTTCGCGCTGAAACCCGATTCCGAACGGTTCTTCAACAGCACCCCCGAACGAGTAGACGTCATGCTCGACATGCTCGAAGCCAAACACTTCCTGCCGCCCAACGTCATGATGTACGTGCAGGAGATCGTAAAGAACGCTGACTTCAGCTATCCCAACTGGGGGCTGGCGGTGTTCATCTCAACTTGGCGGATGAATCAAGTGCTCTACAACATCGGCTGTCGCGTCAGCCGCGAATACCGCCAACACGTGCGGATTACTGACTCATATGAGCAAGCCCTGTCCTTGATCGCCACCGATCGACAGGCCGCATCGACAGCAAACCGATAATTGAAACTGCCCACTCTCCACCGTTGGAGAGACATTGACTGAGGACAGCACCCATGAAAGTAACCTTTAAGATCAAGCGCTACAATCCAGAAATCCCGGGCAAGGACAAGCCCTACTGGGAAGAGTTCACCCTCGACAACGTAGAACCGACCGACCGTCTGCTCGAGATGCTCCACCGCATCAAGTGGGAGCAGGACGGCACGCTGACGCTGCGGCGTTCCTGCGCGCATGGCGTCTGTGGCAGCGATGCAATGCGCATCAACGGCGTGAACCACCTCGCCTGTAAGGTGCTCATGCAAGACCTCGGCTCCAAAGTCACCATCGAGCCGATCCTCGGCCTGCCCGTCCTCAAGGATCTGGTGGTCGACATGGAGCCGTTCTTCGACCATTACAAACACGTGATGCCGTTCTTCGTCAACGACACCCCGCTGCCGGCGGACGGTCGGGAGCGCCGCCAAAGCCAATTTGACCGCGAAGCCTTCGACGACACAACCAAGTGCATCCTCTGCGCCTGCTGCACGACGTCCTGCCCGTCTTACTGGGCCAACGGCAAGTACGTCGGCCCGGCGGCCATCGTCAACGCGCACCGCTTCATCTTCGACACGCGCGACCAAGCTGCCAAAGAGCGCCTCGAGATCCTCTCAGAGCCGCAAGGCGTGTGGCGCTGCCGCACGATCTACAACTGCACCCCCGCCTGCCCGCGCGACATCCAAGTGACGAAAGCCATCAGCGAGGTCAAGCTGGCCATCCGCAAAGGCTCGCCCGAGGGCATCATCAAGGTGACGGAGATCGTCGAGCGCGTCGTCAACGCCTAGTGCTGCGCTGAACTCTTCGAAACGATCGAGGGCGGCTCATTCTGAGTCGCCCTGATTGTTTGAGTTTACTTCTTGCGCTGCCCCAACAGCTGCGCCTGTGCGATCACCCCGTTGATGATCGTGTCGATGGCGCGCTGCACCTGCTGAACGACGTTGCCCGCTTCGCTCAGTTCAGGGAACTTCTTCAGAACATCGATGCCGTTCACTTGGCTCTGGAAGATTTGTGCCAGTCGAATGAGTTCAGCGCCGCCCTCGGTCTTTTTTGCCTTCATCTCTGATGCGATTCTTGTCACCGCTGGGTTGATGAAACGCAGGAAGATCATGTTGACCACCGACACGCGCGCGGCATGCTGCGCGGTGTGCTCCGCGCTTGGGTCGTTCGTCACCGTGCTGTAGACAGTTTGATAAACCTGCGCCGCCGCGTCGAGGATTTCCTGTGGCACGAGCGCGCCCCCCTCAGTGTCTACCAGCAGGCCCGTGGCAAGATGCTCGTAAATTGCCGCCATCGAGCTGACGGTGCTGGGGCTTTTCAGCAGCTCTTCAGGGGAAGACGGCTTGTCGCTCGGCTGCGGCTCAGAGGACTTCTTGCTGTTGGCGATCTCGGTAACGATGGTTTGGATGTGCGGGGACAGAATATCATCCAAATAGTCTTGGCCCACGACATCGGTGAAGGATTTGCCCGCCAGCGTCAGATCATCGCTGCCGCGGAAGGGCTGCGTTCCAGCGGACTTCGTCTGGTCTTGGATCAGCGCTTTGGTGGTGTCAAACTGCAAGAACTGCATCAGGCTCTGCATGTCTGTGGGGCTTTTCATCCCCTCAACGAGGTTCATCGCGTCAAAGACGCTCTTTCCTATAATCTTGCCGCCGATGCTGTCGAAGTTCGTCCGCAAGAAATCGAGCTTAGCTTGATCGGCTGTGACGTCCTCCTTCAAGATTTTTTGGATGTGCGGGGTGCGCTCTTTCTCATCTTTGTGGCCGTCCACGTAGGTTTGGCAGGTCTTGCGCACATTTTCGAGCAGCTCATCTTGATAGTCGAGTATGCTGAGGCTGCTGATCGCAACCTTGCCGCGTTCGTGGTACGTCTTGAGGGCATTCAGCACGTCCTTGTACTTCTGGCTCATCTTCTTGAGGCCAAAGAGGCGGTCATTGAGCGGTCTGCCGGCCACTGCCATGAGCTGCTCATCAGTCGGCATGCGCTGGATTACCCCGCGCTCTTGCATCAGTTGGATGGTGGCTTGGTTGCCGATGACGCGCTGAAGGTCGAGCGCGTTGCTCGGTTCGCTCAGGTTGTCAAGCATCGGCGTCGGGTGGTGACTGCTTGCGTGCGGCTTTTTCACAGCAAGCGGCAGAGTCGGCGGCTTAGTAGGTTGTGGCGACGGCTTTCTTGATTGCATCATTGTTGTCCTTTCATCCCTGAATTTAGTAGATTTTGGGGTGATTCCACGATCTCTATGGTGAAGCGTACCAAGCAACGAAATCATCCCACGCATGGGCCGGCATCTGAGCGACGGGGCTGCCGCCGATGACGGACGTATACAAGAAAGCCCACTGCCCTGAGACTTCGATCCGCCCGTTGAAGAGCACGTTTTCCAGCAGCGCCAACTGCTGCGGCGGCGTCGCATTCGGATTTTGTGGGTCAAAAGCGATTTGCGGCAGCGTCGAGGCCGTCGAGGTGGGCGCTTGAAGCGGCTCGGCTGGGGCTTCAGCCTGCTGAGTGATACATCCCTCAGGCGCGTCCGCGTGCAGGATCAGCCCGTGCTCCACTCGAATCACGTACCACCCGCATCGCCACATGAACGCGCTGTCTGAAGCGTCGACCGTCCCATTAAAATCGGCATCTGTAGTGTGGCACTTGCCCGCCAGCGATCCGCCCGCAAAGCAGGCGTTTGCGCGCTCGTTGACGGTTGGATCGTTGGCCACGCCGCGGTCATCTTGCGCGTAAAGCGCGCCCACCCAAATCAGCACAACCCCTAAACAAAGTACTCTTCGCATCGGCTTTGCCCTCACACAAACTCATTGTACCTAAATTTTTAGAAATATTTTAAACCACTTTTCAGCAATCAGCCCTCATTTCCCCATTTCCTTCTCTCGCGGAGAAGAGGGCGTCTCATGCCCACAGGCGAAGTGGGGGATGAGGCTCCGCGGACGCGACAGGTCGCGTCCCTATTAAGGCATGCCCCCTAATAAGGGAGACGTTTGAGGTGGTAAAAACCGGACAGGGCCTGACCTGTCCCTACACAGCCCTCAGAATTCCCACAGCCAATTCAACGGTTGTCGATCCTCACAAGCGGGTTATACTACAAAAGAACGTTCGCCAGTGGAGCTATTGCATATGTTGCCCGACGCCGATCGTATGACCCGCGCGCAGACTGTCGCCTCTGCCGTCGTGGTGTGTGCCCTGTGGGTGTTCATTGGGGCGATCTTCCTGCAAAACCAGCAGCGCCAATCAGCACCCGTGCCCTCGTCTGACCCGCAGTATATCGGTCGCTTGGTGTCGATTTTCGTCACCCACGACAACCAAGTTTACACAAACGACAATGGCGTGATCCTCGCGCACGTCCCGCTGTTAGAATGCCCGAATCAGGTGATCGCGGTTGAAGTGAGCGAAAGCGGCCCGTTCGTGACGATGGCTGAACGTCCTGCTCAGGGCTTCCGTGCCGCCTACAGCGTGTGGATCGACCATCCCTACACTGTCATCAGTTCGCGCATGGGGATTCGGCTGCAGCTCAACAATGGGGAACATGTGCGGTTGGATGCGCTGTGCAACCGCGCCAGCGCCACGCACATGATGGGCGTGTTCGTGCGCGATGACGTGGTCTACCTAACCGATATGAGCCTCGGGACGAGCGTGCCGCTGTTCACACTTGAGCCACACTGCCAGCTCATCTGGCGCGAGGGTGAGCGCGAGTCCAGCGCCTACCCGCATGAGATGAGCGTTCCACTTACCGGCGTGGGCAACGCCTTCGCAGAGAATGCGCGGCTGGCCTTCACCTTCCAGACGATCGGCGCGCCGCGCTTGCACGCTGCGGATGCCTTTGTCTACCATGTCATCTCAAACGATGGTCTTACAGCTTTGTCGAGCAATTGTGGCCTGCCAGCAGCGCCTGCCCAGTAGCAGTTAAAGGGCGCGATTGTTGGGATTTTCTCTACGTTTGCTGCGGCTAGGGCTGCTGCTGGGCGCAGTTTCTGCTGTGTTGTGGCTGCTGCCACATGAGATTGCCGCGCTGGCAATGACCTTGCTGCTTTTGGGCGGCAGCTTACTGGGCGGAGTGCGTTTGATACGCCTCGACTGGCCACGCGTCTTAACCACGCTGCACGAGGCGCTGCAACCCCTAATGCCGATTTTGCGCCTGATGCTGGGCAGCGCAGGGCTTGCGCTGATTGTGTTAGCAGCGTGGATGCTGCTGCCGCATCAGCCGCTGCGCGTCGCCAGCACGGCACTGCTCGTTACAGCACTCGCCGGCCTCGCTCTGGCGCTCGTCTTGTACGCCGACCCTGTGCTGATCAACCCTAAACCCTCCCTCCCGGCGCCCGAGCGGCCCATCCGCTGGCGCTGGGCGCTGCTAGGGATCAGCATGCTGCTGCTGCTGCTGCAAGTGCACTTCCTGCTGGTTGCGCCCGCGCACGCGCTCATCAGCCATCATGTGCAGATCGCGCTGTTCGTAGGCGGCCTCGGCCTGATGACGTGGGGATTGTTGGGCGCGCCGCGCCTGCGCCTGCCCACGCTGCGCTTGACGCATGAGGGTTGGGCGCTGCTGCTGATCGTGCTGCTCGCCCTGTTCGTCCGCCTGTGGGAACTGGGGATCGGGCTGCATCGCTGGGTGGATGAGATCAACTTCCTGTTCGGCATCAACGAGTTGAGCTTGATCCCAACCAACGCCATCCTGATGCCCTTTGGTGGCATCACGGCGTTTTCATGGCTCTACCCTTACGGTCAGTGGGTCTGGCGTGAGCTGTTCGGCCCGAGCTTAGAGTCCGTGCGGATGATCTCGGTGTTGTTCGGGGTGGCGCAGGTGGTGGCGCTGTGGTGGCTGATGCGCCCGTTGGCAGGGGTGCGCGTGGCGCTGCTCAGCGCGCTGCTGATCGCCACCTTCCCACCGGCAATCCACTTCTCGCGCATCGGGATCAACAACATAGCGGATCCCGTGTTCGGCACGCTGGCGCTCGGTTTCCTCGCGCGTGGGCTGCAAGCGCCGCGCCGCAGCGCTTTCGTGCTGGCGGGGGTCATGCTCGGCCTCAGCCATTACTTCTATGAAGGGGGGCGCTTGTTCTTCACGCTGTTCGCGGCGTGTTGGCTGGGCTGGGTCGCGCTGAGCGGGCGGCTGATGGTCGGACGAGTGGGCACGTGGGCAGCGGGCGGGCTGGCCTTCTTGATGACAGCAGGGCCGCTCTACGCGGCGTGGCTGTTCAACGGGCGAACGCTCATCCCGCGCTATGAGGCTGTCGGCAAGCAGTTCCGCCACCTTGAGCACATGGTTCAGATGCTGGCTGATCCCGCTGCGGACATCACGCCTTTCCTTTACCCATTTTTGAGCTACGTGCACCTGCCCGACACGGGGCAGTTCTACATCAACGACACGGGGTTCATCCTGCCGGTGCTTGTGCCGTTCTTCCTGCTGGGGCTGGTGGTGTGCGTGTGGCGCGGGCGCACGCTGGGCGGCGGGATGCTGTTTTGGTGGTGTGTGGGCGTGGCAGTTGCCAACTTGATCCTCAACAACGAGGTCGACGCGCCGCGCTATGTGGTGGTGTTTCCGGCGTTGTGCGCGGTGACGGCGCTTGGGATGCATCAGCTCTGGAGCTGGGCTGAGGCAGCTCTGCCGCGCCTGCCGTGGCGGCCCGTGGCGGTCGCGCTGCTCGTGGCGCTCAGCGCCGGGCAAGTGCACTACTACCTCGGCTATCACCTACCTGCCTACTACATGCGCCACTTCTACGACGAGATCGACTATTTTCGCCGTGTGCCCGTCAAAGACGCCGACGACATGATCTTCCGCGCGGTGCGGCTGCGCCCGCCAGTCGAGGTTTATGTGTTCTCGCCGGGGTTTGCCAACGTCTTCGCGTTCGGGGCGACGCTGCCCTACTTCGGCCTTCACCAGCAAGACCACTTCTACTTCCGCCACAACTATACAGAGAACTTAGAGAGCACGCTGGCGCAGTACCCGCCCACCGAGTGGCCAAAAGCCTTCTTCATCGAGCCAGAGGATGCAGAATCGCTGGCCCTGCTGCGCGAGCGGTTCACGCTCTACGGCCCTTACTTCAGCCCCTTCCGCGCGCCAATTGAGCGGCAGTTTGCCCTCTACGTGACAGACCCTGCTGTGATGCCGCCGGAGTGGCTCGCTCAGGGCTGAGGCAGGCGCGCCAGCACCGCCCTCAGCCGCTCATCCGGCACACCGCCCAACGCCTCGAACTGGGCGGCATCCGCGCGAATGAGGTCAACCAGCGCCGCATCCTGCGAGAGCGTCCACAAGCCGGCCCGCGTGATGGCGCGTTCCTGATAGGCCGCCGCGTTCGACGGGTCGATCAGCAGCGCGCGGTCAAAATCGGCCAGCGCGCGCCGCAGGCTGTCTGGGTCGCCTATGCCCAAATAAGCCAGCCCTCGTTTGAAGAACACGCCTTCGCCTGTATAGTTCTGGCTGATCGCCCGCGTGTACAGCTCTACGGCCAGCGTGTAGGACTGCTCAAGGCGCAGGGCGTCGCCGCGGCGGACTTCTTCATCGGGGGGGCTGGGGGTGAAGGTCGGCTGCATGGCGACCTGCGTCCACGCGATGCGCGTCGCCTGTTTGGCGCTTTCGGTGGCTTGAAGCTGGCGCGCGCTCAGGCGTCCGTCAGACGCCAACGGCAGGTCATCGCCGGGGGGCGGCATCGTCCCGATGAAGATCATCGTGCCCATGATGAAGAACAAGCCCGCCCCCAACACGACGAACAGCGCCATCGGGAACGAGTCGTTGGCTGGGCGAGGGCGCGGGGCCGAGCGCGGCGCGCTGCGCGTCGGGTTGTGATAGTCGCGCGCGGCGTAAGGGCCAGCCCGATACGGGTCGGCGCTGGTGTCGTAGGCTGCGCCGCGCTGTTCCGGGACGCCTGCCCGCTGCATGTCGTAGGTCTGGCGGCGCGCTGGGTCAGAGAGCACCCCATAGGCCACGTTGATCTCTTGCGTCTTGCGTTTGCTCTCTTCGATTTTGCGCTCAAGCTGTCGGATCGCGCGCAGGTCGCCGCTTTCACGGGCTTTGGCCATCTGCCCTAAAAACGCATCCGGATGATAGCGACGCATCTGCTCACGATAGGCACGTTTCACCTGTTCGAGGTCAGCCGTGGGGGCAATCCCAAGCACCTCGTAGTAATCCATCTCACTACTCATACCAGCACGATCATTCCCATCACAATTACCATAGAAGTTTACCACAGGCTCATGAGACACATATAAATGCTTTACAAGTGTTTGTTAGCCTAACGGTTGTTGACCGATAGAGCTAGCTATTGAGGGAGAGAACATGAAACGACAAGTTGCGATGCCGGTCGTCATCGTCGTAGCGCTCGTCGCGTTTGTGGCAGGCGCAGGCGCTGGCGTGGCCGGTTGGCTGTGGTTATGGGGCGGCAACGATACCCCCTCACAAGCTGTTGAGAACGTCGCGCCGCAGTTGTCGCTCAGCGGCAGCGGCAGCGGCTCTGGCCTTTCGCTGGGCAGCAGCACCCCCACCCCCGCCCCGACCGAAACGAGTATGCTGCCAATCTTCGCCAAGATTCCCGCCGCGCTAGATCAAATGCAGCCTGAACCAGAGGTGACCGCTGAACCCACCCCCGAGCCGATGGCCATCGACATCACGCGTGGCCTCTACCGCATCAACCCTGAATTGTCGCGTGTTTTGTTCATCCTACAAGAAGACCTGCGCGGCCAGCGCATCGACGTGATCGGCGTCACCAACCAAGTGGCAGGCGACATGATCGTCGACTTCGCCAGCCCGCCCGATTCAGTCGTGGGGCAGATCGTCGTCAACGCGCGCACCCTCGAGACTGACAACACCTTCCGCAACCAAGCCATCCGCAGCGAAATCTTGCGCAGCGCCCAAGACACCTACGAGTTCATCACCTTCACCCCGACTGGCCTCGCTGGGCTGGAGGACGCCGAGGTGCTGACCAACACGCCCATCACCGCGCAGATCACCGGTGACCTCAAAATTGTGGACACGACGCGCAGCGTCACCTTCGACGCCGAGCTAGTTGTGCTGGATGACCTGACGCTGACCGGCACGGCAAGCGTCGTCGTGCGTTGGGCGGACTTCGGCCTGCGCATCCCGCAAGTGCCGGGCGTCTCCAACATCACCGACGACGTGACGCTGACGATTGAGTTCACCGCGGACTTGATCGACTTTGAGGGCAACCGCGCCATCGGCTACAACCGCGGCCTGTTCCGCATCGACCCCGCACAGTCTGAAGCGCGCTTCATCCTCCAAGAGGATCTGCGCGGCCAGCGCATCGACGTGATCGGCGTCACCAACCAAGTAGGCGGCGATCTCATCGTGGACGTGAACAACCCCGCCGCGTCGCAAGTCGGGCAGATCGTCGTCAACGCCCGCACGCTTGAAACCGATAACACCTTCCGCAACCAAGCCATCCGCAGCGAAATCCTGCGCAGCGCCCAAGACACCTACGAGTTCATCACCTTCACCCCGACCACTCTAGGCGGCTTGGACGCCGTCAACGTCGCCATTGGCGAGCCGGTCACGTTCACCATCACGGGGGATCTGCGCATCGTCGAAACCACCCGCCGCGTCACCTTTGAGGCGACGGCCACGCTCACTGACCCGCAAACGCTCACCGGCAGCGCGAGCGTCGTCGTGCGCTGGGCGGACTTCGGCTTGCGCATCCCGCAAGTGCCGGGCGTCTCCAACATCACCGACGACGTAGCGCTCGAGATCGACTTCGTCGCAGCGCTGATCGACAGCGAATAGCTCTCTACATCAGAGATTTGCCAGCAGCTCGCCCATTATGGCGGGCTGCTGTGTTTGCAAAAGGCTAGCCGCGCAGCAGCCACTCAACTGCTTCAGCGCGCTGTGAGGGTTCAAAGAAGCGCACTTCCCCATACTGTCTCATCAGAATGTCGAACATACGGACGAACGGGCTTCTGAGTTGAAAGACAAACGCGATGCGGCCCGCCTCACGTCTGGGGTATTTCTTCGCTAAGGCGCGGATGCGCGTCAAGCAATAGCCGACGGGCTGTAGGCCAACACTGCTGTCAATCAGCAGGTGAATCGTACACGGGTAGGGCGTGTCGTGCATGATGGCATCCACAAGGTTGAACAACTCATCAACTGCTGGGATGGAAGCTTCCATCAGCACAAGCTCATGTGTTCGCTCAGCCAGCCGCCTATGAGAACACAGAATGACCACTTCACACATGCTGCAAACCTTGTGATGCTTTGTTAGAAGACTTTTTAATGCTACACACATTTGCAGCTTGTGAAAACAGTAACCAATGTGAAAGACGTCACAAGTTATTAACGATAGTAGTCAGCGGCGCGGGCGCTGCGCCACCCCCAACACAACCTGTCCCGTCTGACCGTGGATGAGCGCGCTGCGATAGTCGCCGTCTTGCTCGATGACCGTCACGACGTACACCGGCAGCAGCGCCAAGCGGAACTGCATCGACTGCACCAAGCTTTGAACGTTCGTTCGGATGTTGTCGCGCGTGCCGTGAGCGTAGCGCTGGCGCATGCGCTCACTGACGCGCTGACGTGCGAGGAAAGAGGCCTGTTCAAAATCGAGGGTGTACAGCTCCGCGGTAGCCCCTGCCAGCAGATCATGCTGATAGGGCCGCATCTGCTCTAAAAAGAAGTTCTTCAACCGATCCGTCAACGACCGTGGCGGCGATTCAACCCCGCAGACTGCGACGTTGAAGACGGCGTCTGAGTACTGCTCACGACGGTATACGTCTGCTAACGACTCAATGTAGACCGCTGACCGCCGATCCTCGATTGAAAGGTTCACCTGAAGCTCAAGGTCAAACAGCCAGAACGGCAAGTAAACCGGCGTGATAGAGGTTGAGGCAACGCGATTGTTGATGAACAACCCCTTGATGCGCTCCATGCGGCTGTTGAGCGCGGCATCCAGCGCTTGCTGAGCTTCGGGTGGCGTCAATTGGAAGAGCACGATGCCATCCGGTTGGACGAACGAGCGCAGCGCGTCGGCCTCGACGACGGCGCGTGAGCCACAGAATGGGCAGCGCGCCGTGAGCGCGTGCGGCTGGAGCAGCGTCTCCGCGCCGCAGCTCTTGCAGCGCAGCAAGCGCTCGCCGACCTGCCAGCGCACTTTCTGGCCGCGCCGACGCAGCATCTCCACCATGTACGACTTCGTGCCGCGGTCACCACCGAGCGTGATCTTGCGCTGATAGCCGCAGTGCTGGCAGACGATGCGACCGTCTTGATTGGCGCGCATCTCGCCGCCGCACACGGGGCATTCCTGCGTCTTGGCCATCGCCATCACGGGCACTTCTGCCGTGGCCACTTTCCCCCCGCCGCGCCGAATGCGTTCAGATTCTTCTGGGCTGATTTCCCCTTTGAGAACCATCAACTCGCGGATCGCCTCCGCGTGGTTGGGGATGCTCAACAACACTGCGCTGTAATGCTGGCGCTTCGGCTCAGGATCTGTCAGCAGGCGGCCCAGCCACAGGTGCGCATCGATCAAGTCAGGTTGAGCCTCCAAAGCGCGGCGAAGCGCGCGGATCGCTTCGTCGTATTGACCGCGCTCCACGCATTCTAGACCCGTGTAGTAGGCCGACTTCGCCCACGGCTCCACCTCGTTAGGGTAGATCAGTTTATAGCTCACAGGATAGCGCCGACGCAGCTCAGCAGGCGGCAGCGCCGTGGCTGGCGTTGGAAGTTCCACCACAGGCGCAGGCGATTCCTCTTTCTGTCCCACTTGATGCCCACACAAGCGACACGACAGCTGCCGATGGGCGTCGATGAAAAGCGTGTTTTGTGCGCCGCAGTGCGGGCAAGTGGTGGGGGCCAAGCGACGAATGCGACTCATGAGGTTCACCTTTCTGTCAGGTGTCGGTCGATACAGTATCCCACGCTGAACCGCTGATCAACCAATTGAGCGCATAGTGGCGTTCGTAAACCACCGCGGGGATGAGCCGCGCCGGGATTCGCGTTCCGTACAGCTCAGCATCGTTGACCGCCCAATGATAGCGATAGTGCAGATCAGCCATATCGAGTATAGCACTCAACGGGCGCAGCCTAGCCCTCCGCTTTAGGGGGTTCACGCCCGCCGCTGCCCACTCGCGCAGCGCCTCCGCTTGGCAGAAGTCGTCGGGGCGTTTGAGCGTCTCGACCAAGCCCAGCGCCCACGCCAGCACCCAAGCGCTCTCGAAGCGCTGACTGAACTTGATCGTGTCTTGCTCAATGGGGGTTTCAGTGCGTGCGTAGGCCATCTCATCGGGCGTAGCAGCGGCCTGCGCCCCACGCGCGGCCAGCGCCGCCTCATACTCGGCCAGCGCTGCCCCCTCGGCGCGCTCTGCAATCGTGACCAGCGCCACCAACCGCTCCACGATCTGATCCAGCGTCGGTGGGGTCGCTTGGGTGCTGTCGGCAATGACAGGCAGGTGTTGGATGAAAGGCACTTTCTCGCGCCGCAGCACAACCAGCGAGCGCTCCTTGCGTTCGAGCGCTTCGGCGCTGTCCTCTGGTGTCGAATCTGGAAAGAACTTCACCGGCGCATCCTCCGCGCCGATGAAGCGTTTAGCGTGCTCGTTGTAGAGCGCGCGGCCATCCCACAGCAGGCTGTCAGGGTAGTAGGCCAGCACCCCCAACACCAGATCGCGCGCTTTGTTGGCAGCGTCTGGCTCTGGGTCGATCACCACATCCATCACCGTGTCGGCTAGCATGACGCGGCGCAGGTTTTTACGCGCTTTGGCGTCAACGCGGCTGCCCAGCGCGGCTTGAGCAAACGCCTGAACCTCTGTGAGCAGAACTTGCGCAGCTGCCCCCTCGCGCAGGCGCAGCCTCACGCGCACCTGCGGCCACACAACTTCATACTCAACGGCACGATCGTTTTCTATGTTCGTGTTGATGACATCATTAGCAGTGAGTTCATACAGTTCTTCAACAGGTGGCAGCGAAGCACCCTTTATGAGCAAATAGATTGTCTGCATGGTATGGCTCCAACTATACCAAATTGGGATGAGCGGGCAGCAGTTCTAAGGCCAACGCCAGCGCAGCCCGCACACTGTCGAGTTTGTTCTGCTCGCGCGTGCCCTGCCACTGATAACGGCGCACGACAACCCGCTCTTTGTTAGATTCACGTAATGCCGCGCCAACGTACACCAACCCGACCGGCTTCTCTGGTGTGCCGCCGCTTGGGCCAGCAATCCCCGTCACGCTGAGCGCTACGTCGACGTTGAGCTGACGCAGCGCACCAAGCGCCATCTCGCGCGCCGTTGGTTCACTCACCGCTCCATATGTTAGCAGTGTGTATTCTGAAACACCCAAAAGCGCCTGTTTGAGCGCGTTACTGTAGCTGATGATGCCACCAGCCACATAGCGGCTGCTGCCCGGCACATCTGTCAACGTGCTGATGAGCAAGCCACCGGTGCAGCTCTCCGCCCCGCCGATCCACCACCCACGCTGGATCAAACGCTCGCCGACTTGTTGTGCCAAATGTGTTAGCGTTTGCATGTTGTAACATTCCCTAAACTTGTCTTGAACATAGTAGCATCCCCGCACGGTGACGATTATAATTGAAGCTAGCTCTAGGCTGACATAAGGCCGCAAACTGCTTCATGACCATCTTTCTGCAAATAACGTCGCTGCTGCTGATCGTGTGCACGCTCCTGCTGCTGTGGGGATGCAGCGCGCGCCCTGTCAGCCTGCCGTTGATGGACGACGCAGCCAACGCGCCACTTTTGGCGACGGTCAGAATGCCCCTGCCATACGTGGAAACCCTCCCCAATCAATTCACCCCACGTCCTGTGTTCGCCTCCACCCCAGCGCTGACGCTGCCCTACGTCAACGACGCGCGCCTGATCACCCCACCGGCGGTCTGCTTCCGTCAAGCGCAGCGCGGCCTCGTTTGCATCGGTCAGGCGATCAACACCGGCCTGCAAGCCGTCGAGAATCTGCGCCTGCGTCTGAGCGTCAGCGGCATCGTCCAAACGATCACACCTGAGCAGCGCGTCATCCCAGCCGGGGGCTTTGCGCCGTATCGTGCGATCTTCCCCAACTCTGCAGAGGAACGCGCAGCAGTTGACGTGCTCAACCTGCGCGCGAGCAGCCAGACGCCGCCCCCGCTCACTGTCCTCAGGGAAGTTGGCAGCTATCTTCCACAGCCCATCGGCTACGGCCTCTACCGCTACGAAGCCACCCTGCGCGCCGACGAGGATTACTCCCAACCGTGGCAGGCAGTCGTCACACTGTTCAGCAGCAGTCAGCAAGCTGTCGGCTATCGCGTCATCGAACAGCAGGAGAGGCTCGTGCGCGGGCAGACCATCACACTGCGCGCCGACATCACCCCGCTGCTCGTTGACACGCGCTACTACACTACGCTGACAGTCAGCCCACGCTAGCATCAAGCACGCCGCAGCCGCATCTGTCGATGATACACCCCCCACTCGATCAACAGCATCAGAAGCGCCAGCAGCGCCACCCACGGCGTCACATCCTGCAAGCCCAGCGCTTCTTCTTGCGTCGGGTTGATCGGTGTGCCGCTTAGGATGAGGCCATCGGACGGCGCGATCTGACTCTCAAGATCAAATAGGTTGACCGCCACCCACTGGCTGGCGAGCAGCGTCTCCCCTTGATATGCCTCCACCCGATACAGACCGGGGATCGTCGTCGTGTACAGGTCACCGGGGGTGAGCGTGACGCTGGACGAGAGCGCGTCAACCACACGCAGCGACGTAGCAGCCAGCGGCGGTGTGATGGGCAGCAGGTCGCCCGGCAGCAAGCTGCCCGCGCTGACGAGCTGCGTCTGCGGCGTGAACCACTCCAAGAGGTTGGCCATCAAGATGGGGAAGGCGATTTGCAGCGGCAGGTCACTGTCGCTAAGGGCAAAGGGCAGCAGCGCAATCTGCTGTGTGCCGCGCTCGCCCGCCAGCAGCAGCGGTTCGCCGCCCATCGTCACCACGGGGCGCAGCGCCTCGCTGCGGATGGCTGTCAACTGGCGCAGGTTGAGCGCGCTCAAGTCGACAAACGGCAGCAGTGGGTGATCGGGCTGCGCCACCTGCACCCCACGCGGCAGATCCAGCACGCCCTCACGCGTGAACAGCTCGGCGCTGCGCGGCGGATCGACCAGCAGCAGATCGGCATCGGGCAGCGCAGCGGGCAGATAACCCTCAAACACGTAGGCATCGTAGCGCTCGGCTGGCAGCGTCGCCCGCGCTGGGTCGCCCTGCACAAGCTGCACCTCGGGCAGGACGCTCAAGACGCGCTCAAGGAAGCTGAACGGCTGCGCGCTGACCAGCAGCACGCGGCGCGACTGGCGCAGCGGGGCCGCCGCAAACGCCACGTTGTCCAGCGCGAGCGCGTCCTGATCTGGCGGGACGACCAACGCGGCCTGCACCGTCTCAAAGGGCTGCGCGACGCTTAGCGTGAAGCTGCGCAGCGCTTCCGCGTCAATAGTGGCCTCTTGGCTGCGCCACAGGACGCCGTCGAGCCGCAGCGTCAGCGCGACCGTGACCGGCTGCGCGCCGTAGTTGACGACCTGCGCGAAGATCTGCCGCCCGCCCGCCGGCTCATCGCGGATGGCCAGCGTCGCCAGCGCCACGTTATCGCGGCGCTGCCCGATGAGGATCAAGCGCGGCTGCGGCACAGTAGCAGGCAGCACCACCTCGGACAGTTGGCCGCCGCTGCCGTCGCTCAGGATGATGATGCGCGTGTCGGGCTGCGCGCTGGCTGAGGCCGCCGCCGTCGTGAAGGCCGTCTCCCAGTCGGCCAAGCCAGCGCCCACCTCAGCGGTGGTCAGGGCGTTCAGCAAGCGCGCACGATCTGCGGTGAAGTCGCTCAGCACGTCCACCGTCTGGGCGACGCGCAGCAGCAGCATCTCATCGCCCACGCCCAGCTCGCCCACCAGTCGGCGCGCCTGATCCAGCGCCAGCGCCCAGCGCGTTTGGCCGCCCGCCTCCACCGTTTGCATGCTGGCAGATGCGTCGAGCAGCACCACAACACGCCCTAGCGAAGGCGCGCCCGTCGGAATGGCTGGGCGCGCCAGCGCCACCACCATCAACGCCAGCACCAGAAGCTGAAGCAGCAGCAGTAAATGCCGCCGCAGCCGCTGCCACGGGGTGTTCGCCGCGTAGTCTTTGAGGGCGCGCTGCCAGAGGAAATGACTGCTGACGAGCACCTCGCGGCGGCGCAGTCGCAGCATGTACAGCAGCAGAATAGGGATCGCCAGCGCTGCCAGCGCCAACCCCAGCGGGTTGAGGAACGTCATCAACCGTCAGTGGCTAGACCGTAAGGGTCGCCGCAGAGACAATAATCAACAAGGTGATGAGCACCACCACCAGCACATAAGCGCCGATCCCTAAGCGGAACATCAGCCGGTTACGTTCGGCTGTTTGGTTGTAGTTGACCTTCGCCATCATCTCTTCAGCAGGTTCATAGCCGGGGCGGATTTCCAGCACTTTCTCCAGCCATGCGACGCGCTCTTTTTCAGTCGGCGCGAGTTTGGCGAGGTACATCATCGCCCGCACGTTGCGCCGATCTTGCTCCAAAATTTGGCGGAACATCACCCGTGCGCCTTGACGCTGGCCTTTTTTGGCGGCGTCTACCGCCATGTGATACAGCTCTTCAAGGTTGGGGCTGCCGCTGCTGCCTGCGGAGCCGCGTCCAGATTTGCCCATCGCGCATCACTCTCACATATCTGATTGCTACGTCATCAGTATAGCGCAAATCAGCGCATCCGTAGGAACTGATCGAACCAGCCGCTGGTGCGCACATCTGACCAGACCGGCACGCCGAGCCGTTCGCCGATGTGCAAGGCCACCGCTTGCAGGTCAGTTGCGTAGTGGTCGCACGTCAACGGCACGACCTGATCTGTGCGAGGGGGCTGCCAATCGTTTGGCGGTTGGACGCTGTGATTGCTGAGGACAGCCTCCTGCTGCATCACGCGGCGGAAGACGCCGCCGCCGAGGTGGATGTTCAGTTCACCATGCTCGACCACCCGCCGCCGCGCGTTCTTGAACACTTCCGACACGTACAGCGAGCGCGCGTCCGCCGTCGGCACCTCCCACAACACCCCAGCGCGGTTGAAGCCTTTCGCGCCCCGCCCATCAAAAGTCACTAGGGAAACACTTTTCAGCGCCCGCCAGCGCTCACTGAAACCGTAGATCAGCAGCCCAGCGCTGATGAGCAGCCCCAGATAAGGCAGCACGTGCGGGTTGGGGATGAGCGTGCCCGCGTTCGGCAGGTTGATGTCGCTCGTCAACGTCAGCACCGACACAGCCAAGTAAACTATCGCCCAAAACACCCGCGATAGCCACCGACGCTGCACCGCGCGCTGCCACTGTGGGGTGCGCACCAGCGCTAATTGCCCCGCTTGCAGCGTTTGCCCCGCGTATGACCCCGCAGAGACGAGCTGCCATGCCCCCACCGTCAGCGGCAGATCGGGCAGCGGGCGTAGGGGGGCTGGTGGGGTGATCGGCTCGGGCTGGATGAAATAAAACGGCACATCCAACAGCAGCGCTGCGCGTTCTCCTACCTCTTGCGCCTGATCAACGAACAAGGTTTGATCGGGGTCAGGCCAGCGCGCCAGCTCACACCAGCGGCTGCCGCGTGGATCCGCCAACGACGGGGCCAACAACAGCCCCAGATGCCAGCACTCATCCGACTTCTGCCACCCCAGCACAACCTGTTCGATCGCCTTTGTGGTGATTCCCTCAAGCGGCAGCAGGCGCGCCTTCGCAAACACTGGATCGTACTTGAAGCCACTTGTGGTTGCTTCGGCCAGCACGACCTCGCGGCTGCCATCCAGATACAACCGCCACCCCCCCGCAGATAGATCAATCGACAGGTTGTTAGCGGCAGAGATCACAGTCATAGGGGCATTGTCCATACTGACGAATGAGTGAAAAGTGGTCGATATTCCACGTGCTATTATCGCAGAAGAACGCGCCCCTGCCAGTCTGGAAACAACGGGGGCGCGCGTTTATCTAGTGGTTTGGCACAGCATGCGCTCTCAACCGCGGCGATACTCACCGGTGCTGTAGACGTACACCCAGTTCGGGATTACGCCGCGCTCGTTCTTCTCGCCCATGCCTTCAAGGAACTGATAAACCCAGCGCGCATCACTGATCGTCAGGTTAACGCACCCACGGCTGCGGCGATACCCGAAGAAGTCATGCCAGTACGTCCCGTGTAGGCTGATGTCGCCGTCGAAGTACTGCACCCACGGCACGCTCTGCAGGGCGTAGGCGTTGGGCGCGCCCGCAAACCCTGACATCGTGTCGCGCGCCAGCCGTGCCCACACTTGGAACAAGCCCTCGCGCGTTTCTGTCCCGGGCAGGCCAGTGCTGATGAGCGTAGCGAACACGGGGCGATCGTCTTCATAAGCCACCAACGACTGCTCGAACAGGTCAATTGCCACCCAGCGTCCGCTCACCCCTTCAGGGCGCGCCACCGGCTTGATGACCGAGAGGTAAACCTGCTTCACCCACTGGTTCGGCCCCAGCTTGTAGTAGAGCCAGCCGTCTTCGCCCATCTCTTCAGCGAAGATGTTGAACATCTGATAGTGCAGTGGCACAAGCCCACTGGATGAATCCGGCGGGCCGCCCGGGCGCGTCGACGCCCAGATGCCGGTCGTGTCTAAGACCCACGCGAACGGCTGATTCCACCCCTCCGGCAGCAGCACCCCGCGAAAGTAAGACGGGCGGCGCAAGCTGGCGTTTTGTTTGCTGATCCAACTGCCGTTTTCTGCTTGGATCCAGCCGTCCACCTCGTTCACCGCGCGGACGAAGTTGAACCCCTGCCCGATCTGACCAATCGGGCTGCCGCCCGGCCCGTCAAAGGTCGTCACCGGGTCAGGGCCGACGCGCCAAAAATTGTAGTTTTCAAGCGTGAAGTGATCGTAAGGCACGCGCTGAAAATCAGGCGGCGGGGTGTTGGCGATGATCTCCAAACAGGCCTCGCTTGCTGACTGCCCTTCAACGTAACGGCACTCGGGCGGCTCAAACACAGCCAGCGGCTGCGACACAGCGGGCACACTCGGCAGGGGCGTTGGCGCAGCGGGCGGCTCTAAGCCGGGCAGCGGGGTATTCGTAGCGAATGCCGTCAGCGGGGCCGCTTGCTGCGCGCTGATCGTGAACAGGCTGGTCAGCATTAGCAGAACGGTCGTTCCCGCTCCAAACACAAGAGGACGCAGCCTCATAAGCACAACTCCGTACAACTAGCGATCATTGACCTTCAACGTGCATCAGAATAATAGATGACAGCGCGCATGAGTAGTGAAAAACCACAACAATGAAAAACGCCCGCTGTTACGCGGGCGCTTGTTAAAAAAGTTTTCCAAGAAATCTAGTTAAACTTAGAATAATGCTTTGTCAAGAACTTGTCAAGGAATGAGCAGGAAATTAGTTGTGAGAAAATGCACAATGAGAAACGAGAGGGATAAAAGCCCGCGTAAAGTGCGCGTTGAATCTTTCAACCAACCTTCAAGCTTGCTAGACATGCTCTAGACTTTGATTTAGTATAGGATCTATCAACTCGACAACTTAGAGGATGTACCCCATGATACCCAGTCCGATGCCCATCATTGTCGCTGCGGCTCCTGTTCCAACCGGCGACATGATGGGCGGCAGTTGGACCATGCTCCTGTTCTACGTCAGTTTTGCGCTTGTCTCGTCATTCGTTTGCTCGCTGCTAGAAGCGTCACTCTTGTCTTCGTCTCGCTCTTACATTGAGACGCAAGCACAAGAAGGTACAGCCGCCGCACGTTTAATGCTGCGGCACAAGCTCAACGTCGAGCGCCCCATCTCAGCCATCTTAACGCTCAACACCATTGCGCACACCGTCGGCGCAGCAGGCGCAGGGGCGGAAGCCGCGGGCATCTTCGGCTCGCAGTACGTGGGAATCATCTCCGTGGTGCTGACGCTGCTCATCCTCGTGCTGACCGAGATCATCCCTAAAACGCTCGGTGCGACCTACTGGAAAGCCCTCATGCCCTTCACCGCCTACACCGTGCAGGTGCTAGTGTTCGTGCTCTACCCCTTCGTGTGGATCTTCCAACTGCTCGGTGAACGACTGCGCCCCGAGCATGAACAGCCCACCGTTACCCGCGTCGAACTGACGACGCTAGCCAACATCGGCGAGCAAGAGGGCACGCTCCAAGCGCGTGAGAGCCGCATGCTGCGCAACCTGCTCCAATTAGAGCTAGTTACGGTGGGCGACGTCATGACGCCGCGAACGGTCGTGCTCGCTTTCCCTGAGACGATGACGGCCGGTGAGGTGCTGAAGAAACATCACGCCCTGCCATACTCGCGCATCCCGGTTTACGCGGATGACATCGACAACGTGACCGGCTACGTGCTGCGCCACGACATCCTCACTGTGACCGCCGACGACCAGCACCAGACGCCGCTCAAAGCGCTTCGCAAAGAGATCAGCGTCATCACCGAAACGGTCAGCCTCGCTGCGGCGTTAGAGCGCTTTGTCGCCGAGAAGCAGCACATCTTCCTCGTGATCGACGAATACGGCGGCACAGCGGGCATCCTGACGATGGAAGACACCATCGAGACCTTGCTCGGCATCGAGATCACCGACGAATCCGACGCGGTAGAAGACTTGCGCGCGCTCGCCCTTCAGCGCGTCAAGCAGCTCAATCGCCAGCGCTTAGCCGTCGTTTGATTCTGAACGACACCCCATCAAACCGTTCACAACGCCCACTTTGAAAGGTGGGCGTTGTTGTTTAGACGAGACCCCCTTTAATGATAAAAAACTCGTAAAAAATTTGACGTGTGTTAACTTTACACTTATTTTTCAATCACCGATTACTCATTAAATGTTCATTTTTTGAGTGCAGCTTAGAGAATAATGAAAATAATTCGGCAGATCGCCCATAAAATATGATCTGCCTGTGCTGTAAAAACAGCACAGTTTCGTTTATATGCTCAAGCTGTCTCGTCACACAGAAACTTTAAGCAAAAGGAACATATTTATGAATTTACTCAAGTTTTCGCGTCCCTTATCTCTTATCCTAGCAGCGTTTATCCTGCTGTTGAGCGTCGCCTACTTCAGCGCCGCGCAGTCTAGCGACCCGTCAGCTGCGCTTGGCGCTGGCGAGCTGATGCTGGAGAGCGTCTCCCTAGAGACACGTTCGCACGTGTACACCTTCGCGGCGCATCCTGAGTGCGTCACCATACTCTTCATCCGCAACGACACGATGGAGATCGGCCCGAACATCATCGTAGAGGACATCTCCGGCGCGCGGCCTCGCCTCGTCGACACGCTGGAGCTGCCTGCCTTTGGGCAGGATTTGTATCTGCCGCCCGGCACAGAGCAGTACCGCTTGACGACCAACTTCACGATGAGCCAAGAGTTCCCCCTCCAGTTTTATTGGCTACAACTGCGCCTAGAGTGTGACAGCGTGGTCAATGCAGCGCCTGCGCAGTCACAGCAAGTCGCGCTTGCGCCCAACGGTCGCAGCGTCTTCGCTCTGACCTCAACCGGCCAGCCGATTCAGATTGCGCCGGCTCGCAGAAGTGGCGCGTCGTCGCCCTCAAGCGGCAGCCGCATCACGCTCATCGTGCGCGACCCGCTGACGAACCGCATCCTCAACGCGCTTCAGCTAGACCTCTCCGCCGCGCTGAACCTCACCCTGCCAGAAGGCCAGTTCCTACTCGAGATTGCGAACAACCTCTTAGACGAGTTGAGCCTAGACCTCACTGTTGACGCCAACTTGAGCGACGACACGCCTTTAGTTGCGCTGAACGCGGAAGGCATCGGCTTCATCGCAGTGGCGGTGGATGGCAGCGTCGATCTGGGCGGCAGCGGCATCAACGCCACCGTGACCGCAGGCTCTGGCGGCATCAACGCAGGTGTCAACGTCAACCCGCCGTCTGCGCCGGTGCAAGTGCCACCCGTCGAAGTCCCACCGGTGCAAGTGCCACCGGTGCAAGTCCCGCCGGTGCACGTGCCACCCGTTCAAG
>CALDYP010000081.1 GCA_937944445.1 uncultured Anaerolineae bacterium | reverse complement strand
GGCACGCTGACCGTCACCGTGCTGCTGTCCACGATCTGGAACGTGCCGCTGGCCACCGTCGCGCCGCCGCTGTTGGTCACGGTGTAGCTCTGCGGGGCGGTCATCGGGCCGGTTGCGCCGCGCGCGTTGCTGAGCGTGAAGACCGGCAGGTTGCCCACGCAGGCGCTCGTCACGCTGATCTCCGGCGGGAAGAAGCAGGTTGTCGTGGCGCTCAGGTTCGTGTCGGTCGTCGTGAACGTCACGTTGCCGCTCTGGTTCGTCACGCTGACGGTGGTCGATTGACCCGCCCCAAGCTGGATCGAGCCGCTCTGGACGATGTCGCCGCTGGCGTTACGGATCGTGTAGATGTCGGGCGTCAGCATCGCGTTGCCGGTGTTGGTGATGGTGAAGCTGGCGGTGCGCTCCGCTGAGCAAGAGCCTGTTACGCTCAGGTTCGGGGTGCTGCTCGTCGGGTTGACGACCACCTCGCGGGTGACCTCGCCCTCTTCGCCGCTCGCGTTGCGGACGAACATGCTCACGAGGTACGTGCCGCTGGAGACGTAGGTGCGGCAGACCGTGCCGGATTCAGTGCTGGTTGCGCCATCGCCGAAGTCCCAGCGGATCACCGTCACATCAGAGGTGACCTGCGGCTCGTAGCAGAAGCGGCGCTCGCCGGACGGGATGACGCGGAAGGACACGCGGCTCTCGAGCGCGGTGAAGACGCGCACTGTGTTGGCGGCCACTTCCGAGACGATCACGCTGCCCACCCTCTTCGAGACGCGCAGGCGAACCGTCGTGCGCGAGCCGGGGTCAGTGTAGGTGCGGCAGAGCGAGGCCGGGATGCTGCTGGGGCCATATGAGAACTCGTACACGCCGTTGCCGTCGAAGTCCCACTCCCACAGTTCGATCGTGTTGGCCGGGTTGGAGCGGCTCGTGTCGGTGAAGCAGGCGGTCATCGGCGCGGGGCCAGCCGAGGGCGACACGCGGAAGGACGCTTGCAGGCCAGACGCGCCGCCCAGCGTGAACTCCAAGCTGGCGCTCGTCACGCCCAGCGGGCCAGTCGCCGAGACGGTAGCGCGGTGCAGCCCCTCGTTCGGGAAGGAGAAGCTTGTGTTCTGGTTGGTGCGCGTGCCGAGCGGAACCCACTCCGTGCCGTTCCAGCGCTTGAACACCCAGTTGTAGTTGCTCAGGCCGGGCGTGCCGCTAGCGCTGAAGTTGATGCTGGTCGGCGCGAAGTCGCCCGGGCCGCGCGTGATGTCGATGGCTTGCACGGCGTAGACGTTGAAGGTACGGCTGATGCTGCCGCGGCGGCTCTGCGTGCCACCCTCAAGCTCGATGGTGTACGTGCCGGGCGCGTTGAAGGTGATGCACGGTGGGTTCTCGTCGGTGATGTTGGTCGTGCCCCAGCTCGTGTTCGCGCCGTTGCCCGTGGTGATGCGCCACACGTAGTCCAGCGTGCCGCCCGGCGGCGTCGCGGTCGAGTCGTTGGTGAAGCACACCTCATTGCCGACTGGCATCGCGCTGGCCGTCCAGTCGTTGGCGACCGTCGGCGTGTAGGCGATGTTCAGCGTGCCGACGTTGAGCGCCAGCGTGCGCGTGCAGACGTCCGCGTCGGGGTCAGCCGGGTAAGAGACCTGCACTTGCAGCGTGTAAGTCCCCGGGCCGATGGGACCGAGGTCGTTGTAGTTAAACGTGCGGCTGACGACGCCATCCGTCGTGACGGGGGACTCGTCCAGCAGCGTGTAGGTGTTGCTGAGGTAGTCGGTCAGCTTCCAGACGTAGAGCAGCCCCAGCGGGTCGCCGTTGACGTCGACGCCGTTGTCAACCGTGATCTGGTACGTGCCGTTGCCGGTCACGGGGTTCGTCCCCGTCAGCGCGGATTCGCAGCGGAACGGCTCCGTAGGGCCGCTCACCCGAATGGTGATCACGCCTTCCGACGGGCAGCTGTCGCCAAACGGCACAGTTTCGCTGGGAAGCGCCGTGGCGCGGTAGCGCAGTTGATAGGCATAGCCTGCCGAGCTAAGCGGATAGGTGTAGGTGAACGAGCCGCTCGTGCCGGTGCCCGTCTCCGTGGTGACTACGGTGAAGTCGCCGCTGCCCGGTTCCGTCTCGCGGTAGAGTTCCCACTCGATGGGGGCTAGCGTGCGGTCGTAGCGGTTGACGACGTTCGTCGTGTAGGTTTCCGTCTCACCGGGGACGACGAAGAGGTCACCGCTGGGGGCGTTGCAGCTCAAGCGCAGGAACCTCACCGCGACGTCGCGCGATTGGGAACAGATCTGCTTTGAGCCATCCGGGTTCGTGACCGAGACCTGCACGCTGATCGGGTCGTTCTGGGTGGCTGGGTCTAGCTCTGCCACGGCGGGATTCCAGCGTACGCCGAAGGTGCTAAGGTTGGGCGGGGAGTTGGTCGCGCCCGGCACTGTCCACGTGTAGGTGGGTATGCGGCCTGCCAGCCCGCCCACCGAGACGCTGTAGTTGCGCTGCACGATCGTGCCTGCGCCGTTCGTTGGGATGGGGGCAGCGTCGCCGCTGATGGCGCTGCACGTCAGATCAGGCCATGCGACGATGTTGATCGGGATGGTAGCCGTGCAGGGCGACGTGGTGCTGTCGCCGTTGTCGACGCTGCCTTCAACGGTCAGCGTGTAGGACAGCGGCGTGACCGGCGCGGTAAAGGTGAAGGTGTTCCCCGTTCCAGTGACAGCGCCCGGGTTCAACGTCCACGTGAAGGGCAGCGGGGTGCGCCCGAACAGGTTGCCGTAGGACGCGGTGTAGGTGTAGTTCGTGCCCGTCGGGTACTGCGGGGCGGGGCTGGGCGGTGTGATGATGCACGTCGGGTTCGGGAACGGCTCGACGACGACGGTCAGTTCCTCAAAGCAGGTGGAGCCGTCGCTGGCGACGATGTCGTAGCGGATGACATACGTGCCGACCGCAGTGAAGTTGCGCGTGTAGGTGCTGGTCGACACGCCGACGGGCATCCCGTTGACGCTCCACTCGTAGCTGGTGATCGTGCGATCGACCAAATTGCTCACGTTCGCGCTGAAGGTGTAGTTGTCGCTCGGCAGCGGGTAGACGTTGGGGGGCAGCGCCGGGCTGACGCTCATATCGCACTGCAGCGCCGGGTAGGTCACGGTGGCGGTGCGGCTGGCGGAGCAGGTCGCGCCGCTGTTGGTGTCCGTCACGTTGAGGGTGATCAAGTAGCTGCCCTGCCCGGCGCCGCGCAGGTTGGCGCTGATCGTCGAGGCGCTGCCGGTGATCGGCGTGGCGAGGTTCGGGCTGGTGATCGTCCACTCGTACTGGAGGGTGGTCGGCACGTTGGGCGTGACCGTCACGTCAGCGGCAAAGGTCGAATTGCCGGGCGGGACGGGCACGACATCGAACACACCGCTGATGTCGCAGGCCAAGTCTGGGCGGCTGACGGTGATGATCTGCTCGGTGAAGGACGTGCCGCCCGGGCCGGTGACGGTCAAGCGGATCACGTTGTTGCCGAGCTGCGTCAGCGCGACGTTGCTCAGCGTCGGGCCAGTGCCGATGGGATTGCCATTGAGCGTCCATGCGTAGCTGGTGATCATGCCGGTGCTGGGCGTGCCGTCGAGGTTGATCGTCTGGCCGAGGGTGATGTTCGTGCTGGGCGAGACGTTGAAGATCGCCACGGGCGCGGCTGCCACCGTCACGGTCTTGGACTCTGACGAATCTGCCACGAGGCCGGTCGAATCGCTGTAGGACACGTACAGCTGCGCGGTGAAGTTGCCGGGGCCGGGGAAGGTGTGGCAGACGACATTAGCCATGCTGTCCACGATGACGGGGCCGTAGCTGGGGCCGCTGAACGTCCAGCGGGCGAAGTTGTACTGGCCTGTGCTGGTGTTCGTGAAGCAGATCTCAAACGGGTTGGGGCCGGGTTCAAACGTGAAATCCGCGTCGACGGACGAGAAAACAGAGAAGACGGTGATGGAGGCGGTCTCGATTCCGCTGCCGCCCGGGCCGTCGTAGCTCATCGTGATGCTGTACGTGCCATCGGCGGTGTACGTCACGCTGTAGATCTGGGTGGCGGGGTTGTCGGGGTTAGGTTCGAGGTCCACCGTCACCGACGGGATGACGCCGTCGAAGTCCCATGTCCAGCGGGTGATGGGGCCGCTGCCGGCGATCACGCGGCTGGTGACGGTCACCGTCGCGCCGACAGGGACGACCGACGCGCTGAGGTCAAAGGTGGCGTTGGGCGCGAGCGGGTTGAAGGTCACCAAGCGCTGCGCTGTGCCGGTAGAGCTGGCGGCGTCGGTGCAGGTCACTTCAATCTCGAACGTGCCATAGCCCTGTGCCGAGGTGAAGGTGAACTCTGGCTCGAAGTCCGTGCTGGTGAAGACGACAGCTGTGCTGGGCTGCGGGCCGCGCACCGTCCAGTTGCAGCTCAGGCCAGTGCCAGTGCTGTTGTTCACCATGCGCAGCGTCTGCGGCAGGCCGTTGAAGACCGTGCCGGGCGTCACGTCAAACGCGACGTTGATCGGCGCAGGCGTGATGGTGATCTGGCCAGTCACGACTAAATCGCTGCCGAAGCCGGTCTGCGGGACGCACGTCAGCCGGATGTTGTACGTGTCCGGCGCGGTGTAGGTGTGGTTGACGCTCGTTGTGGGGTGAGTCAAGACGTAGTCGTCGACCGAGTCACCGTTCACATCCCAACGATATTGGGCGATGTTCTGCGCGTTGACCGCCTCGAAGCGGTAGGTGAACGGGTTGTTGTTCAGCATGACGATGTTCATCTGGCAGAAGGTCTGGGCGGCCAGCGGCATGATGATGGGGCCGTCGAAGTCAGACAAGCCAGCGCTGTCACGGCTGCCACGCTCTTCAGCCGGCGCTTCCTCGGCAGGTGGTTCCTCCGTGGGGTCCGCCTCCACCGTTGGCTCGACGGTGATCGTCACCTCGTAAGTGGGCGACGGCTCGGGGGTGGCTGGCTGCTCCGTGGGCTGAACGGTCGGCTCTGGGGTGGCTGGCTCCTCGGTCGGAGCGGGGGTAGGGGCTTCGGTCACCACAATCACCGGCGTAGACGTCGCCTCCTCGGTTGGCGCGGTGTCTGGCGCGGGGGTGGGTTCCACCGTGGGGGTTTCCTCCTGCGCGGCGGTGTGTTGGGCTGGGCGGTCAACGAACGACAGCGCCAACACGATCAACGCTAACAGCAGCACACGCGGGATGCGCGGCTGGTTTTGTAACAGGGCCTTGCGTGGACGATTCATAACTGATGACTCCTCTGCTCTCGTCCCAAATAACAGTTGATGCTTATCACGCCTCATCACGTTGGGACAATGATTTTTTCACTCTACTGTATAGTATTGCTCTTTCTTGCGTGTATCCATTGGGCACGAGGCTAGTTTCTACCTAGCCACGTGACTAGTCCATTGAGACAGACTTTAGTCTAGTGTTGTTCTAAAGTGCTACACAAGAAGGCGATTGATAAGATAATGTAAGAATATCAGAATCGCATAAAGAAAAAGATCATGAACAACGCGGAACCTGAGGAAACCCTGACCAGCCTAGAATTTCAGCTGCTGAAAGAAACGCGCCTCAACGCGCCGTTTCGCGCAGCGTTTGAGCACTCTCCGATGGGCTTCGCGCTTCTCTCGATAGATGGCTACTTCATTGAGACGAACGCCGCGCTGGAACGGCTGCTGGGCTTCACACGGGATGAACTGCTGGCAACCAAGCTGGAGCGGCTGGCGCACCCTGACGATCGGTTGGCCGACGCTGAAGAGCAGCAAGCGACCTTAACCGGCGCGATTGAATACTATCAAGTGGAAAAGCGCTACCTGCGCAAGGGGGGCGGTGTCGTGCACGTGCTGCTGAACGTGTCCCTCATCCGCTCTGGCACAGCCGAGCCGGCTTACTTCGTGGCGCAGTTGGTCGACCTCAGCGAGCAGAAGCGCCTGCTGCACGACTTGCAGCGCGCCAACGAAGAACTGCAAAACTTCGCCGCGATCATCAGCCATGACCTCAAAGCCCCGCTGCGCGGCATCTACACGATGCTGCAATGGCTGCGTGATGACCACAGCAGCCAGCTTGAGCCAGCCGGCCGCGAGTTGATCAACAAACTGATGCAGCGCTCACAGCAGTTGGACGGCATGATCAACGCCATTCTGGAGTATGCGCGCTTGGGCAGCCCCGCCGATGAGCGCACTGAGATCGACCTCAACGCGCTGGTGCGCGACATCGTCGAGATGATCGTCCCACCTGAGCAGTTCGACGTGGTCATCTTGCCCGCCCTGCCCATTCTCTACGCCAACCCCTTCCGTTTGCAACAGGTCTTCCAAAATTTGATCGAAAACGCTGTGAAGTTCAACGACAAAGATCGCGGCCTCATCCGCATCGGGGCCGAGCGTGTCAACGATATGTGGCGCTTTTGGGTGCAGGACAACGGCCCGGGCATCAGCAAAGAGCACCAGCCGCACATCTTCGACTTGTTCCACAAGTTCCACTCGTCGCGCATCGTCAGCGGCAGCGGGTTGGGACTGGCGATTGTCAAGCGGATCGTTGAAACCGAGGGGGGAGTGGTCAACGTGTCGAGCGATGGCCTGACGACCTTCACCTTCACACTGCCTGCGGGGAAGCCGAATGAGTCTGTTGTTAGGGGCTAGGCTGCTGCTGGTCGAAGACGACGAGATCGACGCCCGCGCCTTCCAACGCATGCTGGCTGCGCTGAACCGCGGCGTACAGTGTGATGTCTGTGTGTCGATTCAAGAGGCGCTCAAGGCGTGGTACAGCGCAGGCTATGACCTGATCGTGGCCGACTTTCAAGTGAAGGGGCAAACCGCTCTGGAGCTGCTGCCGCTGGTGCATCAGACGCCGATCATCATCGTGACAGGCGCAGGCGACGAAGAGCTTGCCGTTCGTTTGTTGAAAGCCGGGGTCACGGACTACGTGGTAAAAGACATTCAAGGCCATTACCTCAGAAAGCTGCCACACACGATGGAACAGGCGCTCAAGCAGCAGCGCTTGAAGATGGCGGCCGAAAAATCGCGGCGGTTTGCGCTGGCGCTGGCGGACATCGCCCTTGCCATGAGCAGCACGCTCGACCTTGACCGCGTGCTGGAGCGCATCATGACCAACCTCAGCGCGGTCGTGCCGCATGACCGCGCGCTGCTGCTGCGCGTAGAGAATGAGATGTTGGTGTTCCAACATGGCAGCGGCTTCAGCGAGCGCTGGTGGGACGCGCTGAGCGATTACCGCGTGCCGCACGACGCGGTGGAGGAGCTTCACCGCATCTTGACGTCGCGCCAGCCGGTCATGCGGGCGTGGGGCAGCTATGCCGCCCACGATGCGCTCATCGGCTTGCAGCAAAATTCAGCCTTTTTGGGCGTGCCGCTGCTCATCGAAAACGAAGTGATCGGCATCTTGACCGTGGAGCGCCTCACCCCGGAAGCTTCCTTCCAAGAGGACGACGCCGAACGCCTGACCGCCTTTGCCACCCATGCCGCGCTGGCGCTGCACAACGCGCACCTCTACCGCGCCGCGCAGGAGTTGGCCACGATAGAGGAGCGGCAGCGGCTGGCGCGCGACCTGCACGACTCCGTCACGCAGACGCTCTTCTCCGCGACGACGATTGCCGACGCCGCCCAGCGCATGTGGCAGCGCGACCCTGCCAGCATACAAGGGGAGCTGGAGACCCTGCGCGAGCTGACGCAGAGCGCCCTCGCTGAAATGCGGACGCTGCTGCTGGAACTCAAACCAGAGGGCTTGCAGCAGGCCAGCATCGCTGCGCTGGTTCGCCAGCTTGCCAGCGCACTAGCGAATCGCGCGCAATTAGATATTACGTTACAATTAGCTGAAGATATAACATGCCCCTTGCCGGTCAAAACGGCTTTGTTTCGCATCACGCAGGAGGCGTTTAATAACATCGTCAAGCACGCCCATGCAAGCTGCGTTAAAGTACACCTAGAGCAGGTCAAGGCAGGCTTGCGGCTGGCGATTGTGGATGATGGCGTCGGCTTCGACCCGAACGACGCAAGCTTAACGTCGCTAGGGCTGCGCATCATGCGCGAGCGCGCCGCAGCCACCAACATCCAATTGACGATCAATGGCCGCCCCAACCACGGCACAGAGATCGTGGCCATTTGGTCGGCTAGGCAGCAAACGAAGGCAGGAGGTCGGCATGAGTGAAGGCAAGATCCGCGTTGTGGTGGTCGACGATCATGAGATGGTGCGGCGTGGCTTGTCCTCATTTCTCAAGTCGTTTGATGATCTCGAACTCGTGGGCGAAGCGCGCAACGGGCGCGAGGCGATTGATGTGTGCCTCAACTTGAAGCCTGATGTCGTGCTGATGGACTTGATGATGTCCGTTATGGACGGCGTAACGGCCATCCGCCTGCTGCGCGAGCAGATGCCGCAGATTCACATCATCGCCCTGACGAGCGCCAGCGAGACCGACGTGGTGACGGCTGCGCTGCAAGCGGGTGCGCTGAGCTATCTGCAAAAAGATGTCAACCTCGATCAACTCGTGGGGGCAGTGCGCGCCGCCGCCCGTGGCGAGCGCATCCTCTCCACAGAGGCGACGCAGGCGCTCATCGCCGCCGCGACGCGCCCCACTGTGGCGTCTTATAACCTCACTGAGCGCGAGCGCGAAGTGCTGCAATATGTGGCGGCGGGCTTGACCAACGCCGAAATTGCTGAGCGCATGTACATCAGCCGCTCCACGGTCAAGTTTCATGTGAGCAGCCTGTTGTCTAAGCTCAGCGTAGCGACCCGTGCCGAGGCCATCACCGTTGCACTAAAAGCAGGGCTGGTAGACTGATATGCGCTGACAACCTGTTATACTTAGTTGTCATCGATTGTCATTTTTCCCCTCTAATCAGGAGAGTTAAAGCATGAAACATGTCTGGTTGGTGGTGTGCGCTCTGATTGCGCTTGTCTCACATCTTGCCGCTCAGGAACCTGCTGAGCAGCCGATGACTGCCGCTTATGCCTGTGATGGAACCCCACCGCAGCGCGAGCCGCTAGCCTACGATGGCACAGCGCCTGAAGTGTCTGCCGTGGACGTGGGCAACCTCAACCTGCTGCATATCCCGCAGGTGATCAACAGCGCTTACTTCAGCCGCGCCGCGCAAGGAGCCGAGGAAGTCAGCCGACTGCTGGGAACGATCACCCTGACCACGGACGCCCCTACGCGCATGAACGCCGCCCAACAGGCGCGGATCCTCCGCAATTACTTTAATAAAGTGCAGAATGGGGTGCTGATTGCGCCGATCAGCGCTGAATTGGCCGCAACACTCAGCGAGTTGATTGCATCGGGCGTGTGGGTGGTGGCCTATGAGCTTGACCCCGGGCCGGAAGCGCGCGCGTGGTTTGTTGAAGCGGCAGAACCCAACGCGCTGGCCTATGTGCTGGGCGAATCGCTGGCGCGCCAGCTTGGGGGCGAGGGGCGCTTTGCCGTCCTCAGCGCTGGGCACGCCGCATGGGAAGCGGAACTGCAAGCCTACCTAGAGCAGTGTTACCCTGACCTGACGTGGCTCGAAACGGTTGTGGTGGCCGATGAATACGAAACCGCAGTGGTCGCTGCTGCCGAGTTGATCGCCACGCACGGGGACGATTTGGACGCGATTGTCGCGCTCGACTCGCTGCTGCTCGTGGGCGCAGGCCAAGCGGTCATCGACACCGAGCGCTGCCCGCTGAACTCTCAGACGGCGGCTGCTCGCAGCGCAGATCAAGTAGTGGTGGTGGCGGGAGTGGGCCGCCCGGACGACGTGCGCGCTTTGATTGAAAGCGGCTGCGCGTCAGAGTTGGTGACGTGGGATCCGCAGGCTGTCGGCGCGGTGGCGTTGGAAGCGCTGGTCGCGTCCATCACGGGGGCGCTCCAGCCCAACGCGGAGCGCTTCGAGACGCAGCGGCTCGGCCCGCTGGAGGTCGTGGGCAGCGTCATCAAGATGGGGCTGCCGCTGGTCATCACGGCTGAGACCATCGCTGACTTCGAGTTTTGACCTCGTTTTAGGCATAGGCCGACGGCCACGATCGACAGAGCGCCCGATGGATCCGATTCTGCTGCTGGCGGCCTATGCCTTCGACATTCTCAACCGTGCGGGTGAGGCGGCGCAGTCGACCTACGTCGGCAGGGTGCTCGAGCTGCTGGCCGTGCGCCGCCTGCTGGAACAGGCGCATCTGCGCTACCCGCATCATGACGTCGTGCCGCGGCTGGCGCAGGTGATGATCCAACGCGCGGACACGCCGCCGCGCCTGCCCAAAGATTTCTCACTAGAGGCAACGCTGTCTGGGCTGCCGGGTGGGGATGATGTGCGTCGCTTCCTCTATGAAGTCGCAGAACGGCGTATTGCGGCGGCTGGCCCGGGCTTGTTCGGCACGGGGCAGAAGATTACCCCGCGCGAGGCTGCGTTCTTGGCCGCGCTGCGGGGTGAGCTGGGGCTGTCCTAGCGGCTACACGCCGACGTTGCAGCGAATCATGCCGAGCGCTTGCAAGATCGAGTTCAACACCGGCACTTGGCAGTAGAGGTTGAGCGTGTCCACGACGACGAACACGCCGACCGTCAAGACGCAGCAGAACACCATCAACCCCACACAGCCGATCAAGATAGGCCGCAGCGGGCTAGAATTTTGTTCGCGCATGGCGTAAGGGTCGTAATCGTAGCCGGGCGGCGGGGGCGCGCCGTAGCCCACAGGCTGCTGGCCATAGTAAGCAGCGTACTGCGGGTCTTGATAGCCCTGCGCGTAGGGGTCAGGCTGGCCGTAAGGGGGCGGGGGCGCGTAGGGGTCAGGGCTGGGCGGCGCGTAGCCGGGCGCAGGCGGCGCTTGGTAGGGAGTCTGCGGCTGTGGCAGCACCGACGGCGGTTGATACGGGTTGGCGGGGGCCACGGGTTGGATCGGCTGAGCGGGGGGCGGCTGCATTGGCGCAGCCTGCGGCGGTTGATAAGGGTTCACGGGCGGCACAGGCGCAGCCTGCGGCGGTTGATAGGGGTTCACGGGCGGCACAGGCGGGGCAGCCGCGGCTGGGGGCGGCGCTTGATACGGGTTGGCGCTGCCGGGGCGCGCCACTTCAAAGCCTAGCGTGACCGTCTCGCCGAGGCCGATCATGTCACCGTTCTTCAACAGCGTGCTGCCAGACAGCCGCTTGCCGTTGATGAATGTGCCGTTCGTGCTGCCGAGGTCTTCGATCATGTAGGTGTCGCCGCTGCGGGTGAAGCGCAGGTGATGGCGGCTGACTTCGCGGTCGTTGATGGCGATGGTGTTGGTGATGTCTCGCCCCAGATTGATCACATCGTCACGCAGCTCATACACTTGGTTAGGCTGCGGCCCACGCCTGACGACGAGGCGGAAACTCTCACCAGCTTGCATACAGACAGGCCTCCAGCGCCGTAATGAATCACAATTAGTCCGATGAGATTGTAGATTTATTCCTGATGAGTGTCAACGGATGGGAGTTTGGGGAGTGTCTAAATTCAAACAGAGGACTCATCCAGCTCCCTTCAGGGGGCACGCCCTAGCCGAGCGCATCAGCGCTCGGCGCGACGGTGAAGGCCGATGACTGTCTGTTTATCTTTAAACACTCTCGGAGTTTGGGGTAAGAGGGTTAGATGTCATGCGCTTCTAAAAAAGCCTTATTTTCCCATTCTTATTTGAAGTGCGGAGACTTTTGCCCCCTTCTCTCGTGGGAGAATGGGTGGGGGATGGGGCCACCGCGGACGCGGCAGGCCGCGTCCCTACGGTAGGCGCGGCGTATGGGACAACGCCTGCCCTGCCTGATTTTTCACTTCTGTGGGCCACTTCAGCGGCGCGTTTACACTTCTCTCATGGAATTTTCTCAATAGAACAGCCGATTTTGCCACTTTCTTTATATTTCCTTATGTGTCTTTGTGAAAAAATGGCGCTATACTGTTAACAGTTTAGAAAAGCATAAGTCTTGGCGAGGAATTTACGATGTCACACGCTGGCATTGATCTAATCGATTCAATTGAGACCGTGATCCACACCCCAGAGAAAATTTGGTTCGAGATGC
>CALDYP010000080.1 GCA_937944445.1 uncultured Anaerolineae bacterium | reverse complement strand
AGACGATTGAAACAAGAACAGACCTCGCGCATCACAGCCATCGACGCCGTCCGCGGCGTCGCCATGCTGCTGATGCTCATCAGCCACACCACGTGGCGCATCCCGGGCTTTAACTATCGCGTTGCCTTCGGTTGGGACAACATGATCGTCCCAGACATCGACCACACGCGCGCGCTGATCGGCTTTGTGCTGCAAGCCGCCTCGCCGATTTTCTTCCTGCTGGCGGGCTTCAGCTTGGCGATGTTCATCACATCACGGCAGAAGCGCGGCTGGACTGTGCAAGACATCACGCGCTTCCTCGTCGTGCGCGGGCTGATCTTGATCGCCCTTGACCTGACGATCGTCAACTTTGACCTGCTGCCTCAGAGCTACGGCTATCGCATCTCGGTGTTGACCGCCATCGGCCTAAGCTTGATCTGTGTAGCGTTCTTGCGACACCTGCCGCTGATCGTTCTGGCGGTGTTCGCTGTCGGGCTGACTATCGCCACACAGGGGATATACGCGCTGTACGGCCAGCCGTTCAGCGACTCGCTGTTGGTGGCGGTGCTGCTCGCCCCCCAACATACCGCCCCGTGGAGCGTCGAATTTTCCCTGCTGCCGTGGCTGCCCGTCGTGCTGCTCGGCTATATCACGATGCGCATGATTCAGTCGCGGCAGCTTCCGTTCGCGCGCGTCATGCTGGGCATGGGTGCAGGGTTGGGCGCGTTGTGGACAGGGGTCATCTTGCTGAACAGCTTTGGCAACCTCTACCGTGACAGCCGATTGATCTTCACCAAGCACCCGCCCGATCTTGCCTACCTTTTCAGCTATCTGGCGCTAGCCTACCTGCTGCTGGGGGCCTATCACCTTCTTCGTGGATACATTCCTTCCCCAATGCAGCGCGTTCTGATGCTGCTGGGGCAGAACGCGCTCATCTTCTACGTGCTGCACCCGAAGGTGTTGGATGCGCTCTACCTAGTGGTCGAGCACATCACCAACCGCCCATTTGTGCTGTCGATGCTTCTAGCCGCTTTGAGCATCCCGCCCTTGCTGCTGGCCTGTTCGCTCTACGCGCGGCTGCGCCAGCGCCACCCCACCAGCATCCTGCGCTACTTGTAAACCGTAGGGCAGTCGTTAGTTGCCCGTTCTTCTTATTCAAATAAAATACGATTAGCAGCTATGATGCAGTGAGAGGGGGAACTGTCATGGATCGACGCGCGCTGGTCATCATCGGTGGGGTTGTGGTACTTGCGATCTTGGTTCTCTTGGTTGCGCCCAGTTTGAACCCACCCACTCCAACCACCCCAACAGTCACCGACGCGCCAACACAGCCACCTATCACCGAAACGCCCCAGCCCCCCACGCCATCCCCTAGCCCTGCCGCTGCCAGCCTGACGCTGGAAGCCGCACCGAACAACACCTTCATCGCGCTGACGTGGCCGCCCGTTGAGGGCGCAGCCGGTTATCAACTCTTCCGAGACGGCGCAGAGCGCCCACTCAACGCGGAGCTGCTCAGCGACACGCGCTATCAAGACATCGGCCTCACCAACGGCAGAACCTATCGCTATCAAGTCGTCGCCGTCGATGCAGACGGGGCGACCCTTGCGCAGTCTGAAATCGTCGAAGCTGTGCCCACATCTCGCCCGTAAATCACAAAAAGGTTGGCTATGCCTCACAAAAGTTTGCTCAAGAAAGTGATCTTGGGTTTATTCATCACGGTGATCGGCAGTTCGCCCTTGCTGACTTTCGCTAAAGCGCAGCTTGCGCCCACGCGCCCTCTGTTCGCCGACTCGCCCACTTATCAGGCGCTCTTCAGCGGCTTGATCTTTCAGGCTATCCAGCAGGCGCTGCCGCCCGCCTTACAAGCCGAGTTGGTGAGCTATGAAGCCAACCTGCGCGACACCGAACAGGCGGATATGATCGTGCGCGGTGAAGGCACATGGAGCGTGACTGTGCGTTACGTGCAAAACGACAGCCCTCAGCTCGACACGCTGCGCGGGGAGGCGTCGTTCAGCGTTGAACTGTTGGAAGATGGCAGCCGAGGCAGCACCGTTGCACTCAGCGGGGCGTTGAGCGGAGCGCTGTCATCTGTGACGTTCGACGTGCAGGTGGTCGGCAGCTATGCTGCTGGAGTTGACTATACGCAAACGTCGACGTTCGACGTCTCGCTGAACTACATGGGGGGATCATATCCCGCCCGCGTTGAACGTGTCGAGCGCCGCTTCAGCCCCGCGTTCGACGTGGAAGAACGTATCACTACGAGCACCGTCACCCAAGCTGAACAGACAAACCAGCTCACAAATCGCATCGTCACCCGCTACATCGACCGCGAAAACAGCGAAGTTTGGATCGAAACGACCGCCAGCGGCGAACAAACGGTGGCTCTGAACGCCCACTTGTGGGCATCAATTGTCCCAAACGTGGGCTTTGAATACGCCATCACGGACTACATGCTGACGATCGACGGCGAAACAGCCGCCCGCCTTGCCGAGCCGAGCACGCTCCGCTTCAACGCGGACGGCGTGCAGGGCAGTCTCGTGTTTGTCGATGAGGCCGGTGAGCGTTTCAGCGTCGAGGGAGCATTGCTGGCGCTCGACCTACCCGCCGAAGCCACCGGCACGCCGCGCCGCTTCGGCCAGCCCCCCAACGCTCGAACGCGCCATCAGCCGGCCAACCCACCCCACGAAGCGCGTCCGCCGCTGCCGGTGTTGGATATGCCGCTGTTCGGCCCCTGTGACATCGCCGGCAACGCCTTCGGCGGCGGGGTTGGTGCGGCGGCTGGCGTGCCCGTCGGCACAGCGTTTGACGTCGCCGCGGAACTGGGTGATTTTTTTGCTGGCATGGCAGGCGCTGGGCTGCGTCCTACTGCCAGAGACGTCGGCGCAGTCGTCAGAAATTCCGCAGAGACCAGCCTGCGCAACGGTGCGACTGGGGCGTTTGCAGGCATTGCTACGGGCGTTATCACTAATGTGATTGCCAACGAGATCAAAGATCGCATCAACAACAACCCACGACTGACAACCGAGCAGCGAGAGCGGCGTGCGCGCGCAGTGGACTACGTGAATTGGACGGTCAATGTCATGGTGGGGGTGGCGTTCGTCACGAGCGGGGCTGGGGCGGCTGCCTTGTTTGTGGTTGCTGCGGCGTCCGTCCCGGGTGGCCCATTGGATGCTGTCACCAGCGCAGCCTCCGAGGCGGGCAAAGCCCTGTGCAACGCTGACCCCTACTTCACCCAGCCAGACAGCCCCACTCGCGCGCTCCGCTCGCGTGCTGGGCCAGTTGAGATCCACTTTGTCCAGCAGGGAACTTACAATGCTCCACCGTTGAGCAGCCCGCCTTCTGCGCCGCCGAGCTTGCCAGAGGTCGAGTTCCGCGACAATCCGAACGCCCTCGTCAGCGGCGCGGTTCCGACGGGCGCGGTCGCAATTGGCGTGTGGGAGTGGGATGCGTCGCGCCCCTTCAACGGGCAGCCCGCCCACCGCAGCGCCGGAAGCGGCGTCCACTACTTCATCGGCGCAGACCCCTACACCCTCACCGACGACGAGGAATTGATCCAGTACGTCTACCTCAACCCCGACAACCCGCCGCAGCAAATCTACATCCAGATCTACACAGGCGACGGCAACGGCGAGCAGCGCGCCTACTGGGGGCAGAACCTCGCCCAAACGGGCGGTGAGGGGGGCACACCCAGCCTCTACCCGATGGGGCCGATGCCGCCTGCTGGCCAATGGCTGCGCCTGCGCATCCCTGTCGACGCGCTGGCGCTGCGCGGTCAGCCGATCACAGGCGTGTTGTTCGGCGTAGTCAACGGCGAGGCATGGTGGGGCACAACGACTAGCGCCCCCCGCGCCACTGACACCGCGCCAGATGTAAACCCAGTCAGCGGCGGCGCGGCGCGGTTGCCTGCGCAAGCGGGCGTTCAGATTGGCATACAAGTACACGAAGCCGGCTTGCTCAACGCGCAGATCGTCACAGCAGAAGGCGCAGTGCTGCGCACGCTGTGGAACACGCCTGTGCAGCCCGGCCTGCGCGTCTTGACGTGGGATGGAACCAACGACGACGGCAGTCCCAGCCCATCTGGAGCCAAGTCGCTGGTCGTCACGCTGGACGGCGTCGAAGTCGCCCGCGTAGGCGTCGGCAGCGCCCTGCTCACCGCGCAGCTTCTCTCCCCCGGCCCATATGCCGTTATCCGCGGCAACACCGTCCCCATCATCGGCGTCGCTGAAGGGGAAGGGTTCCAGCAGTACATCCTCGAATTCGGCGAGGGAGCCAACCCAACTGAATGGGAGCGCATCACCAGCAGCACGACACCAGCTGCGCTGCCGCGCGCAGCCCAGCGCGCAGGCTTTGCGCACGCTAACCTCGGCGTGTGGAACGTCGGCCTAGATGAGTTCGGTTCTTACGCGAACGCTGGCCTGCACGGGCTGTACACGCTGCGACTGCGCGTCATCGGCGCGAACGGTGATGAAGCGCAGGCCGCTGTGCCGGTGGTGGTGGGGCGGTTGGCGGCCTTCGCCAGCGGGAACCGCATCGCCAGCCCTGATGACGTCGTGCAGCTCGACATCCCGCCCGGCGCGCTCACTGAGACGTTTGTTTTGATCGGCATCTTGCCCGTCGAGCAGACGCAGCCGCCACAGGCTGATCTCGCTCTGCCGCCCGATCTGACCGCCGTCAGCGGCATCTACGAAATTTTGCCGCCGGAAGATCGCTTCAGCGACACCGTGACGCTTTCAATCCAGAGCGACCAAGCGAACGCCGTGTTGATGCTCGGCGACGGCACAGCGGATGGGTGGCGCGCCCTGCCAACGACGTTCGACCCAGCGCAGCAGCGCCTGAACGCCTCTGTGTTGGGCTTTGGGCAGCGCGACCGCGCGCTAGTGGGGGCATTCGTCGGGGCCAACGTACCGCTGGCCACTCCAGCTGTGCCGATGTTCGTCGCCGCGCCCAACCTTGCACCGCGCGTCACAGCAGAGCCGCCAGCCGTCGCCTTCTACGACGAGTTCGCCAGCGGCAGCGCATGGCGTCTGCTCGATCAGACGGGCACACAAGCCGAAGTCGTCGCTGGCCCCGCCGTCGGCCTGCCTGAAGGGACTTACGCCCTGCGAGTGACCCGCGCAGATCGCAGCGGCGCGCGCTACATCCAGATCACCGATACGCCGTTCGACGCTGCTCAGTTCCCGATTGTGGTGTTCGACTATCGCCTACAGCCGAACGACGGGTTCAACCTGTTGGCGCGCGTCGGCAGCCAGTGGCTGCAAGTTGACCTGAGCGGCGTGCGCGCGAGCGCATCCAGCGTTCGCACAGCGCAAGGGCCGCGCCTCGTCCAAGATGGCAGGTGGCACACTGCCCAGATCGACTTGTATCGCCTGCTGCAAGACGCCTTCCCCAACTTGATCGATTTCACTGTCAGTCAGCTTGCGTTCGGCCAGTTCGAGCAGGTCGCCTATGACCAAGTGTTGGCGGTAGATCGCGGCGCAGTCGGTCAATCCTACGAGATTGCGCGCGTGGCTGTGCTGCGGCCGGTCAACCAAGCCAGCCTCAGGCTGCAAACCCGCGCTGGTTCAAACGCGCTGATCGTCAACGGACAAGCCAGCCCCGATGTGACGCTGCCCAACGAGGACGGCCTCTACTGGTTGGAGGTCACTCACGCTGAGCACACGGCCAGCGCTTTCTACCCCGTCCTCGTCGACCGCACGCCGCCCCAGTTCCTCAACCCATCCCCAGCAGAAAGCAGCGTCGGATCGCCCTTCTCGATCAACGCCGCGGTAGTTGAACTTTCTGGCCTCGACCTGACGCAAGCCCGCGCCGGGGTTAACGGCGCAGAGTACGCCCTGCCATCGAGCGCATTTGTCATCGAGCCGTCCACGCTGAAGCTGCTGCTCAGCCGGCTCGACCCCAGCCCGGCCCTGCCCCATCAGTCCGAGGTCGTGGTCACGCTCACAGGGGTCAGCGACTACGCAGGCAATCAGCAGGTTGAGCCGTTCACATGGCGCTTCACGGTGAACACGCCGCCCGTGCAGCGCGACGATCTGCGCCAAGTGAGCGGCGGCGGGGCCAACGCGCCAGCGCTCAGCCCACGTGGAGAGTTCATCGCTTATGTCGCTGACCGTGAGGGCCAGCCAGCGCTGCTCATCGCGCGCACGGACGCGCCCCAAACAGCGCTGACCACGCTGCCCAACAGCCGCAGCGCGGCGTGGTCGCCCAGCGGGGAACGCATCGCCTTTGTGCAGCAGACGCTGCGAGGCGACGCGCTGCAAATCGCCGACTTCAACGTAGACGGAACCCTGAGCAACGAGACGACCATCCTAAACGCTGGATTTATCGAGTCCCCGTCTTGGTCACCGGATGGCGATGATCTGGCCGTCGTCGTCGATGGCAACGTGGCGCGCGTCAACACGCGCACCCGCGCCGTCGAGCCGCTCACCAACGACCCGGAGCGCCCTTACCGCTCCGTCGCATGGAGCCGAGACGGGAGCACACTGGCGTTGGCGTTTGACCTCTACGAACGTCGCATCGAGCTGCTGCGCTTATCCGACGGCAGCATCACCCCGCTCACCGAAGGGCTGGAGGCGCGCCAACCCACGTGGTTAAACAACAGCACCGTGCTGTTCAGCGCGCCGCGCGAAGGCGGGCGGGGCACACAAATCTGGCAGATCGACACTAACAATCGAACGGCCACCCCCTTCAACCTCGACGCGCCGCCGGGCGCAGACGACGATCAAGCGGTTGTCTCGGCCGATGGCGGCACGCTGGCGTTCGTCTCGACGCGCGGCGGCCAGCGCGATGTGTGGGTGCAGCGCGCGCTGCAAATCGCTGATCTGCGCATCACGCCGGCTGAGGCTTCCCCGGGCGACTCGATTGAGATCGTCTACACCTTGCCAGCAGACGCCACCGTCAGCGTGACCGCCGCCCACAGCAGCATAGTCATCGTCAGCGATCAAGCTCAACTGCGCGGCCCACAGCGCATCACGTGGAACACAACCAACCTCGCAGCCGGCGTCTACCCGATCCGCGTCGTGGCGCAGGTCGGCGAGCGTGTGATCGAACAAGCGGGGCAGCTGCGCCTCATTGCACCGACTGCCGCAGTCACCCCCACGCCCGCCACGCCACAGGCCGAAGTCACCCAAACGCCGCTCCCTGTTGCGCAGATCGGCAGGTTGGAGGTCAACGCCTACCGCGACGACTCATCCGGGCTGCGCGCGGAAAACCTGACGGTAGACGTGTTCACCGCTGGCACGGACACCCTCATCGAACGCAGCGAGCGCGGCAACCCTGTCCTGTTGCGTTTGGAGACAGGCCGCTATGACGTGCGCCTGACCTACCAAAACGCCGCCGGTGAGACCGTCGTCCACACGTTCCGCGCGGTCGAGGTGATCCCCAATGAGCAGGTCAGCGTGTCGCACCCGGCAGCGACGGGTGAGCTGCGCGTCGATGTGCTGTCGGGCGAGGATGTGACGGCCTTCAGAGACGCGCAGATAATCGTCTACCGCGCTGGCGACCGTGAAACCTCTGTAGGCGCTGTGCGCTTCTCAACGTCGCTGCGCCTCAACCTGCAAGAGGGGCTTTACGACGTCGAAGTGCGGATGGAGACATCGCTTGCAGGCGCGCTGACGCACACCTTCACCAACATCACGATCGAGGCAGGGCGCACGACTCGCCTTCAGCACGTCTTCCCAACAGGCCGCGTCCGCGTCACTGCCAACGCCGCTGACGATCAGACCGCCTTCCGCGACCCCACCTTGCGCGTCTTCCCCGTCGGCGATCGCTCCGCCCCGCTCGTCACGGTTCAGTATTTCAACCCCGCCGTCGTCGTCCTGCCCATCGGGCGCTATGACTTCGTCCTGCTCAACGCAACGTCGCTCGACCAGCCCGATGAATACGTCTTCGAAAACGTTGAAGTGCTCGCCGGCCAGACGCTCGAGCTGAGCCACACCTTCCAGACTGGCCGCGTCCGCGTCACCGCCAACGCCAGCGACGACCAGACCGCCTTCCGCGACCCGATTGTGACCGTCTTCCCTGTCGATGATCGAGAACGCCCCAACATTCTGCTTGGGCGGCGCGAGGGTGCTGAGCCACTGGCAGAAAGCCGTTTCTTCAACCCCGCGGTGTTCGTCCTGCCCGCTGGCCGCTACAACTTCGTCGTGAACAACCCGACGTCGCTTGGGCAGCCGTTTGAACACGTCTTCGAAAACGTCGAGGTGCTCGCCGGCCAGACGCTCGACCTCGTGCACGTGTTCCCATCTGGGCGTGTGATCTTGCGCCTGCTCGCCAGTGACGGGCGCACGGGGCTGTCAGGGCGCTTTGCGGTGTTCGCCCCCGATCAAGTCGATCCTATCCTACAAGACTCCATCTCGGGTGACATTGGCATCGTCTTGCCAGCGGGCCGCTACCGTATCACGCTGAGCACTCGAGATGGGGTGTTGCTGCACACCTTTGAACCAGTCGAGCTGCTGCCCGGCCAAAGCCTTGATCTGACGCATCAGCTCGCGCCGTAACGACAAGGGGCTGAGCGTGTTGCTCAGCCCCTGCTGTTTACTCACCAAGTTCAACGATCAAGTTTTCCATGAGATCGATCTCAGCGCTTTGATCTGCGATGATCTGCGCGGCCAACGCCAACAGTTCCGCGTGGCCTTCCGCCGCAGGAACGCGCCGCAACAGCCGCTCGGACATGTGCAGCGCGTCGTCGTGGTGGTCGATCATCGCCTCCAGCCATGCAATCTCATAAGCAGCCCCATCCAGACGGTTCAACCCAGCAAACATGCCCATCGTCATCGCTGGGTCAGTGAATGGGCCGCTGCTTGCGCCGTGGCCAGCATGAGCGCCGTGACCGCCGTGCCCCGCGTGGGGATCGGGCGCAGACGGCGCAGGCAGCATCGAGATCGGCTCATACGCTACGTTGTACCACGCGAGCAGCCAACCCTGCATCTGTTCGATTTCCGCAGACTGAGCGCTGATGATGCCCTCACACAAGGCCACGACGGCGGGTGTGCTGGCTTTGGCAAGGCAGTCATTGGCCATGTCGAGCGCCATTTGATGATGATCGATCATCCCTTGCAAGAAGCGCATCTCGGCGCGTCCGGCTCGCCCGGCGACTGCGCCTTCAGCGCTGCTCAAGGGCAGCCACAGGCTTAACCCAGCCAGCACCACGATCAAAGACGTCAACGAACGTTTCATCAGAACTATCCTCTCTCAACGATCGACATAATCGGCACATGCGCCGCAGCCGTGTAAGACTCCGACACTTATCACAGTCTAGTGTAATGAGCAGTAACCAACAATGTGAAGGATGTTTGTATGGCTAACTCACCGGCAGTTATCGACCTGCCGATTACTGGCATGACCTGCGCGAGCTGTGTGCGCACGGTGGAACGCGCGCTCACCAAAGCCGAAGGCGTGACCAACGTCAGCGTGAACCTCGCCACCGAGCGCGCTAGCGTCGAATATGACCCGCAGTTGATCGACCTGCCGAAGCTGGTCGATCAGATCGACCATGCAGGCTACGGCGTGGCGACGACGAGCATTGAGCTGCCCATCACGGGCATGACCTGCGCAAGCTGCGTGCGCACCGTCGAGCGCGCCTTGCACAAGGCTGCTGGCGTGCTGGATGTGCAGGTGAACCTTGCGACTGAAAAGGCGCTCGTGCGCTATCTGCCGAACGTCGCGCGGCGCAGCGACCTCATCCAAGCCGTGGAAGCGGCAGGCTACGGCGTGATCGACACCACCGCCGCGCAAGCGCCCCAAGACGCGGAGCGCGCCGCCCGTGAAGCCGAAATCGCCCATCAGCGCCGCCTGATCGTCATCGGGGCGCTCTTCACGCTGCCGCTGTTCCTCATCAGCATGGGGCGCGATGTCCTCATGGCTGTCTACATGAGCGGCATGACGATGGCGGAGATGACTCAGCCCGGCATGGCCGCCATGCACAATGTGCCCCCCGCGCTGGAGTGGCTGCTGTGGAGCGGCTGGCCTTACGCCTTCCTGCTGCTGGCCACGCCGGTGCAGCTTCTGCTCGGGCGGCAGTACACCCTCGGCGCGTGGAAGGCCGCGCGCAACCGCAGCGCCAACATGGACACGCTCATCGCCATCGGCACGTGGGCGGCTTACCTCTACAGCATCGCTGTACTAGTCGGCATCACCTTCAACATACCTGCGCTGGGTGATCACGTCTACTTCGAGACGGGCGCGGTCATCCTCACGCTCGTCACGCTCGGCAAGCTGCTGGAGGCGCGCGCCAAAGGCCGCACTGGAGAGGCCATCCGCAAGTTGATGGGCCTCGCCCCCAAGACGGCGACCCTGCTGCGCGACGGGCAAGAAGTCGTCGTCCCTGCGGAGGCAGTCGCTGTCGGCGATCTGGTGATCGTGCGGCCCGGCGAGCGTATCCCCGTAGATGGCGTCGTCGTTGAGGGGCGTTCGGCTGTGGACGAGTCGATGCTGACGGGCGAGAGCTTGCCGGTCAACAAACAGACGGGCAGCGAGGTCATCGGCGCGACGGTCAACAAAAACGGTCGACTCGTCGTCGAGGCGCGCCACGTCGGCTCAGAGACAGCGCTCGCGCAGATCATCCGCCTCGTCGAGCAGGCGCAGGGGTCAAAAGCCCCTATCCAGCGCATCGCAGACCGCGTCTCGGGCGTGTTCGTGCCGATCGTGCTCGTGCTGGCCACGCTGACGATCCTCGGTTGGCTGTTCATCGGCCAAGTGGGGCTGACTAGCGCGCTGGTGAACGCCGTCGCCGTGCTGGTGATCGCCTGCCCGTGCGCGCTCGGGCTTGCCACCCCCACCGCGATCATGGTCGGGACGGGGCGCGGCGCAGAGATGGGCATCCTCTTCAAGAACAGCGAATCGCTGGAGAACGCTCGGCGCGTCCAAGTGATCGCGCTGGACAAGACCGGCACAATCACCAAAGGCGAACCCAACGTGACCGATGTGATCCCGCTAGCGGGCATCAGCGAGGCGGAGCTGCTGCGCCTGACCGCCTCGGCTGAGCGCGGCAGTGAGCACCCGCTCGGCCAAGCCATCGTGCGCGCCGCCCAAGCCGATCAACTCACGCTGACCCAACCCGAATCGTTCGAGGCAGAGTCCGGCCGCGGGGTGCGCGCAGTGGTCGAGGGTCACAGCGTGATCGTCGGCAGCCCGCGCTACGTTCGTGAGTTGGGCCACGCGCTGGACGCGCTCATGCCGCACATCGCAGACCTCGAACAGCGCGCGCGGACGGTCGTCCTCACGGTGGTAGATGGCGCGGTCGTCGGCATGGTCGGCATCGCCGACACGATCAAGGAAGGCTCGCGCGAGGCGATTCGGGCGCTCAAAGCGCAGGGGTTGGAGGTCGTCATGGTGACGGGCGACAACGAACGCACCGCCCGCGCGATTGCCGCCGAAGTCGGCATCGAGCGCGTGATCGCCGAGGTGCTGCCGCATCAAAAGTCGGACGTGGTGAAACAGCTCCAAGCTGAGGGGAAGCGCGTAGCGATGGTCGGCGATGGGATCAACGACGCGCCGGCCCTCGCACAGGCCGACGTCGGCATTGCCATCGGCACAGGCACAGACATCGCTATGGAAGCCTCGGACGTGACGCTCGTCAGCGGTGACCTGCGGGGGGTGGCGCGGGCCATCGCCCTGAGCCGCGCGACCCTGCGGACGATTCACCAGAACCTGTTCTGGGCGTTCATCTACAACATCTCGCTGATCCCGGTGGCGATGGCGGGCCTGCTCATGCCGATCTTCGCTGCCGCCGCCATGGCCTTCTCCAGCGTGTTCGTCGTCTCAAACTCGCTCCGACTGCGGGGGGCACGGGCTGAGCCATAACCGTTGTGCATCATCTTGGCAGCAGCCAGTGGCTACCGTCACCGCCAGCCGCTACCCAGCCTGTTTGGCCACTAAAGTTAACTTTAAACCAGTAGTATCCGTCGCTGCATTCTGGGCCTTCCAACACAAGGACGCGGCTGCCTCTGCTCAACACCTTCATTGATCTTGATGAGGTCGTCGGCTGTGCGCGCAAACGTAAGTTCGTATTTAGTACTGCCTGCTGTCCAGACTGCACACGAGGCGTAAGGTCACCGCAAAATGCTTTTAAAAGGAGCAAACCGAGAATCACTTCGTCTGTTGTTGGAGTCGACACGGCAGGCGCGACAGAGGGGGGACTAGACAATGACTGGCTCGATTGATTGGATGGTGCGTAACTAGTCGAGGAGGAAAAATTGGAAGCACTGCCACGGCTCGATTTCACGCAGCTCCTAGTTGATTCGCTAACACTGAGAAGACAAGTCCCGCATTGATTCTCGAAGACAGGGAAAAATACACAATAATTTGTGTTGAAAGCATGGTTAACAAGAGCAAAGGGAGCATTACACAATGCTGCTACTATAAAAATCAGCAATAAAATCCCGATTAAGGCTGCTGCTAAACTCCCGCAGCCATCATCAGGAGCTTCTTTTCCAACAATTACAGTTGCAGTGCCTCCGACGATAATGATGACGATAAAGGCAATCACTTTCCATCCTCACTCATACACTCTCTTTGCAGCAGCAATCTAACAGCTAACGCCAATCCATGTTGGTCAAAGCGTGCATCATCATCCAGTCACCTGTTCGGCTGTCGACGAACAAATGATCATGAGCGGAGTGTGGGTTATCGACAAGTGGAATGACGTAAATATCGCTTATCCTGTCGCCTTTGACGGTGACTTTTATCTTGGCGCTGATGAGCGCAGTGCCATTGTGTATCTGGTGGTTTCCCAAGTCGTTCTTGCCTTGTTGCAAAGGGCCTTTTGACCGAATGATTTGCATCAAATCGCCCCACAACTCACTAGGCACGCGGCGCTTTTGACGAGGATCATGTGCCATTTTTAGCCACCTCACTGATGACGTCATTTTTCTGAGAGCACCGCCAGCCGAGGTGCTGAGCAGAGAGTGCCCAGCACCTCGTTTGAGCTTTTCGCTACGAGCCGATCAGGGTGCACCCCACGACTCGGCTCCACGATGACCAACGACCGGTGACGGCATCTTGTGCCCGCACGCGGTAGAAGTAACGTCCGTTGGGCAGCACCGCCGAGTTGAGCGACCGTGTCGCGCTCCCTACCACGCCCTGCTGGACGATCTCCAAGCTGTGGAAATCGCTCCGACGGCTGAGCTGATACTCGTAGAGCGCCGCTTGCGTCACTTCCTCCCACGCCATCGGCAGGCGATTGCTCACCACGGCACACAGCATCGGCGGCGTGTTGGCTGCTTGCAAGATGTTCAAGACACGCGCTTCTGTCCACGCTGACGTGTGGCCATCAACCGTGACCGAGCGCATCCGCCAGCACCAACTGCCGGGCGGCAGGTCAAACGACAGAGCAAAGCGATTGCCGCTCACGTTGAACACATGAGGCCGTGAGAAGCTGCACGTGTGGCTGATCTGAAGCGTGTAGCTCGTGATGCCGGGAATTGGCGTCCACGAGAAGATTGGCCGCATCGTGGCGACTGTGCCCATGTGCAGCGGAGTGGTGAGCGTCGGCGCAGGCACACACGGGAGCGTATCCGCTTCGATGAGGCTGTCCGAGGTGTATGAGTCGTTCCAAGCGCGCACCAATACCGCGTAGCGGGTTCCACATTGCAGGTTCGTGAGCGTGAAGCTCGTCGCATTCGGGCCAAGCGACGCCCCACTCTGCCAACTTTGACTGCCGATTCTGTAGTAGAGCACGTACCCCGCTTCGTTGTCGTTGTTGTCGAACCAACTGATGCGCATACTGTTAGCAGTAATGTTGCTGGCTGACACGGCCAAGGGGGTATTGATTGTGGCGACACCATTCTGGAACACCCAGCGGTAGAAGCCATTGGGAGCAACGAACTCCAACAGATAATTGCCTCCCCCTACGAACGGGACGTTGAAGATCGCCCACCTTGCTTCGGGGTGCGTTGCAAACGAAACGACTTGCTGGCCGTTTGGCCCCCACACGTACAACTGAATCGGGCCAGAGCCTTCAAGACGTTCGAAGCGGATGAACACCGGTTGATCCGTCGTCAAATGCCACTTGCGCAGCGAGTGATGCGTTGCAGCCCACCCCCAAGCGATCTCAGTCTTAGGCCGCCAGCCACTCCATACGGTGCTGTTCACACAGCCCGAGCCAGACACGCCAGTGATTGAAACGTAGTAATTGCCAGCGTCGCCCCCGCCGTGATCTGGCCCGTATATTATTACGCGCCCTTGGTGCTGTGGGGGCGTGCTCGGAACCACGGTGTTGACGCCCGGCCCGCTGACGTGCACGTTGTACCGTAAATTGCCACTGCTCAGCATGTTATCGAAGATATACTGCCAATATGGCGTCGGGAAATACCACTGATGGTATGCCACTTGCCCCTCTGACAGGCAAACGGACTGCGTCTGGCCGAAGTAGAGCTGCGCTTGGGCGCTCACCTCTTGGCCGCCGGCGTTGTCTAGGTCGAGCTTGGCTTGGAGATCCGCCACAACTTCCGCCGGCGTCAGCGTCGTATCGACCCAAATCTGGAGGTCGTCCACGCGCAGGATGCTCGTCCCATCTCGCAGCAGCGCCTCGATCAGAATCGCGCTCGAGCTAAGCTCAATCGGTTCGGCATTGAAGTTCACGCTTGCGCCGTTTACCTCAACTGTCAGCACGCTGCCAATCGCTGAAAGGCGAATCTCCTGCCACGCCGCACCGTTGACTGGGACGGTCGCTTCACCGAGCAGGTTGTCTAGGAAGTAGACGCGCAGCACGCCTTCCGAGTTCAACTCAACGTGATAATACTGGCGCAGCGTGAAGCGCAAGCCACCGTTGACCAACGCGGCGCGCAGTTGAAGGGCAACGTGTTCCACCCCGTAGCGGAAGGCCAGCGCTGGCACAAGCGGCGGTTCTGGCTCAGGTTGCGGCTCGGCGCTTTCACCTTGATCTGAGAAGCCATCTTCTACGTCCGAATCAGACTCATCAGGATCGTCATCTGAGGGAGTCGATTCCACAACCACTGGTGCAGGCGGCTGCACCGCTTGCAGAGCTTGCCCGTTCTCAACGGCAATCAGCTCCCAGTAGAGGCTGCTCCAAAAGCCAGAAGGCGGGCTGAACGTCTCTTCCCACAGCAGCAACAGCGGCGACGTTGGCGGCTCAGAAGTGGGCGTAGCCGTTGGCTCATCTGTTGGCACAGGCGGTTCAGCGGTAGCCTCTGGCGCATCCGTCGGCTCTGGCGTCATCTCTGGCGCATCCGTAGGCGTTGCAGACGGCTCAGGTGTGTCACTCGGGATCTCTGTTGGCACCTCTGTTGGTGTAGGCGGCACCTCCGTCGGCGTAGGCGGCACGTCTGTCGGTGTCGGCAGCGCCTCCGTTGGCGTAGGCAAGACCTCGGTAGGGGCTTCCAACGGCGCGTCCGTCGGCTCGGCAGTGGGCAAGTCAGACTCTGACTGTGCGACAACTATCGACACAATCAGCAACCCCAAGAGAATAGAGAGTTTAAAACGTGACATGATAGACAAACCTCGCTTGATCTAGGCTGTGTGCGACTTGGCTGCCTGTGGCTGTTCTATGCAGCCACAGGCAGCGGCGATATCTATCGAACGATAATCATCTCAACGGATGACCAAGGCGTGTAGCGGACAGGCGCTGAGGACGTCTGTACGCGAACGCGATACCAGAAAGTGCCCGGGGGCAAGTTCACAGTCACACCCGAAGCCCCACTTTCGGCGTTGCGCGTGAGCACGAGGTTGGCCGGAGCGAGGTTGGGGTGACGGTAGACCTCAATCTGGTAGCCCACGTGGTTGTAGGCAACGGGTGTCCATGTGAGGGTTGCGCTGCGGCCATGCGGCACAAGGCGCGGCGCGCTGTTGGGCGGCGTCACGATCTGATAAGACGTCGCAGAGTCCCATCCACTGCAGTTGCCGGCACGGTCACACGCGATCACCGTCCACCACTGCTGCCCGACTGAGAGCGGATACGGCAGCGTGTAGCACGTGGCAGTCGTAGTGTCCAAGAGGGACACTGCCCAAGAGACTTTATAGTGCACAGCATCACGCACGGGCAGCCAGCAGAAGCGCGGCGTGAGCGTTGCCACGCTGCTGCCATCGGCTGGCGACACTCGCTCGGGCGCAGCAGGCGGCGTGGTGTCGATCACGATTGCGCGCGCCGCGTTCCATGGGCCGGCTTGGCTGTTGCTGTTGATCGCTTGGATCCGCACAAACCAGCGGCCTTCACTCAAGTCCATGTCGAAGCGCCAGCTTGTGGCAACGCCCGGCACCACGCGGGAGAAGGTCGTCGACGCCCCTTCCTGCCAGAAGTTGATCAGATAGTAGGCCGCATTCGGGTTGGCCACCCAATTGATCGTTGGGCGCACATCATTCGTGAGCGTGGGCACGCTGCCCCATGCGGTCGCCGCTGGCACGCGCACCACTGGGCTGATGCACTGCGTTTCCGTCAGCCGCAGGCTGGGCACGACGCGCACCACCACATCGTCGATCTGGATGTCGAGGTCAGTCGCCTCTTGTGCAGCGTCAAACTGCAAGCGCAGGTGCGGCAGATCGCGTGTGATGACGCCGCGCATCGTGTACGTCTGCCAAGTGGGGTTGGACGGCAGCGTAAAGCTAGCAGTAGAGGTAGCACATAACACCCCACCCTGCCAGTAGTCACCGCTGGTGAACGCGCCATTGATTCCAACACCCAGCACCTTAGGTGTCGTGCTCATATTGCGGGCGCGGAAGGTCACCTCGACTGGCGTGTTAGCGCGAACGCTGTAGGGTATGTCCTGAACCAACGGAGCATAGTTGGCTGGCTTGCTGATCATGTGGGCGAAGCCATTTGCAATGACGTAGTTGAGGCCGCTCCACGCATACCAGTTGTTGGTGTTGTTGAACGCGCCGTTGAGGATGAGGTTCGTGTTGGCCGGCGCTGGCTGCCACCGGCAGACCGTTTGCGTGTTGTTCAGCGCTGGCACGTGGCGCACGGTAATGTTGTCGATGATCGCTTGACCGTTGTTGATGATGGCGATCTCGAGCTTCAGATTCGCCCAGTTCAGCGCTGACACTTGCATCGTGTAGCGACGCCGCGGCGAGTGGCGTGGCACGCTGACCACGCAGCTTCTGTCGCCTTCCCAAGCAACCGAGCCATACAGACCGACCCGCAGCCCAGTACTGTGCTGTGTGACGTTCTCAACGTCGAACGACACCTCAAAGCCCATGCCAGCCGTGCTGCTGTAGTTGAGCGCCTGCGTGATCCCGCCGTCGTTACCAGTACGGTTGACAGCCATTGCGCCGTTCACGAGACCCCAATCGATTGCCCCCCAGCGCTCCCAGTGAGTGACCCCTTGCGCGAAGTCGCCGTTGCGCAGGATGTTCAAGTTGGCTGGGGCGATGGGTTTCGGATCAACCACGACGAAGCTGAGAGGAGGCGTCCAATTGCTTGCTTGGTTTACCCGATCCCCTTGACGAACGCGCACGAAGTGCTGCCCGGGTGGTAGGTTGCCGAGGCTGATGGTGGGGGATTGGCTCCAACTGTTCCCGTTGTCAAGGACCATTTGCGTGAAGCCCGCATCGCGCGCCACCTGCACGTGGAAGTAAGGCACACCTGTGTGATTAGTCGCGCCCGGCTGCACGGTAATGATCACTGGGTTCGTCACATTCGCACCCTGCGCCGGCGACGTAATCGTCGGCATGCC
>CALDYP010000079.1 GCA_937944445.1 uncultured Anaerolineae bacterium | reverse complement strand
GGGCGCGACAGGTTGGGGCCTCACGCACGCGGCGTCGTAGGGACAGGGCCTGCCCTGTCCGTTTGTTTCCACCTCCCGACGGACGCGACAGGTTGGGGCCTCACGGACGCGACAGGTCGCGTCCCTACGCACGCGGCGTCGTAGGGACAGGGCCTGCCCTGTCCGTTTGTTTCCACCTCCCAACGGACGCGACAGGTCGCGTCCCTACGCGCCCACCGAGTTGAGCGTTTCGTGAAAACCTTCACAACGCGCCGCCAAAATCGCTTACAATCAGCGTACTGACTAGTCAGTCTAGTGAGGAGCTGCCATGGCCGAAAGCATAGACCCGCGCACTACCCGCGAGCGCATCATGGACGCCGCGCTGAACGTCTTCAGCCGCAAGGGCTACCATGAGACGCGCATGGACGAAATCGTTGAAGAGGCCGCCACCAGCAAGGGCAGCATCTACTTCCACTTCCCCAACAAAGAAAAGCTCTTCCTCGCGCTGGTCGATCAGTTCGCTGATCTGCTCGAGCGCCGCGTGACGGAGGCCATCGCCGGCCAGCGCGGGATGCACCGCGTGCAAACCGCCCTGACGACCGTGCTCGAGACGTTCAGCAAGTATCGGCGGCCGGCCAAGCTGCTGCTCGTGCAGGCGGTGGGCTTGGGGAGCGCGTTCGAGCGCAAACGCCTTGAGACAACTGACCGCTTCGCCGCCCTCATCCAGACCTACCTCGATGAGGCGGTGGCCGCGGGCGAGATCGCCCCGGTAGACACGACGGTTACAGCTCATGCGTGGATGGGTGCGATCTACAACGTGGTGATCCAGTGGGTCTACACCGGCGAGCCGTCGCAGGAGCGCATCTTGTCCGCGCTCGTGCCGCTGCTGCTGAAGAGCGTGAGCGGCGAGGAGCGCGCATGAGCCAGCCCACCGCCGACCTGCTCAACACGTTCGAGGCGGCTCACGGGCGGCTCGTCAGCGTCACGATCCCTGTGCCCGCGGTCGATCTGCTGGCGTTCCTCGCCGCGTCGGAGGGGCTGCCGCGCTGCTATTGGGAGCACGCCGAGGAGCCAACCGCCTTCGCCGGCGTGGGGGCGGCGCTCGACTTGACGGCGTGGGGCGATGACCGTTGGGCGCAGATGCAGGCTTACGCGCAGGCCGTCTTCCACCGCGCGCAGATCACGACGCCTGACCCCGCCGCCGGGCCGCGCTTGTTCGGCGGGCTGGCCTTCCGCGATGACTTCCTGCCGGACATCACATGGGCGGACTTCGCGCCAGCCCAGTTCCTGCTGCCGCACTATCAGCTCACGCGGCACGGCGAGCAGCACTACCTGACGATCAACGCGCACTACAGCCTAGAGGACGACCTTGAGGCGCTGCGGGCGGCCTTGTACGAGTCGCTGCGGATCAAAGCGGCGACGCTGGCTGATCTGCCGACGCCCACCCCCGCCCCCCAAGCCCCGACGCGCGTCGCCTACCCGATTGGGCTGGAGGCGTGGCAGCGCATGATCGACGCGGCCACCGCCCGCATCCGCGCGGGGGAGCTGGTGAAGGTGGTGTTGGCGCGCGTGGCTGAGCTGCGCTTTGCGGCGCGGGTGGACGTGCTGCGACCGCTGGCGTGGCTGCGCGCGGCTTACCCCAACACCTACCGCTTTTTGTTCGAGCCGCGCCCGCATGTGGCCTTCTACGGCGCAACGCCGGAACTGCTGCTAGAGGTGCAGGGGGCGCGCTTCCGCACGATGGGGCTGGCAGGCAGCGCGCGCCGTGGGCGCACCCCACAAGAGGACGCTGCGCTGGCCGAGGGCCTGCTGCGCGACCCCAAAAACTGCCATGAACATCAAGTCGTCGTCGAGCGCATCGCGGCGACGCTGCGCCCGCTGGCCGCTGAGCTAGCCGTGGGCGCGATGGACGTGCTGACCTTGAGCAACATCCAGCACCTGCACACGCCGATCCACGGCACGCTGCGCCAGCCGCAGGGCGTCCTGACCGTCGCGCAGCCGCTGCACCCGACGCCCGCGCTGGGCGGCGAGCCGCGCGACGCGGCCTTAGCCCTCATCAGCGAGTTAGAGCCTGCCCCGCGCGGCTGGTTCGGCGCGCCGGTCGGCTGGGTGGACGCCAGCGGCGGCGGGCAGCTGGGGGTGGCCATCCGCAGCGCGATCGCCCAACAGCAGCGCGTGTGGCTCTACGCCGGCTGCGGCGTCGTCGCCGACAGCGACCCGCTCAAAGAATGGGACGAGACCGCCCTCAAATTCCGCCCGATGCTCCACGCGCTGGGCGTTCAACAGGAGGCGCTGCATGGCCAACCGTAACACGCTCTACAGTCAAACGCTGGTGGACGAGCTGGCGCGCAGCGGGCTGGAGCACGTCGTGATCGCCCCCGGCAGCCGCAACACGCCGCTCGTGCTGGCCTTCGCCGAGCACCCGCGCGTGCAGGTGTGGAGCGTGCTCGACGAGCGCAGCGCCGCCTTCATGGCGTTGGGGCTGGCGCTGGCGACCGATCGGCCGGTGGCGATGCTGTGCACGAGCGGCAGCGCGGCGGCCAACTTCTTCCCCGCGCTGGTGGAGGCCAAACAGTCGCGCGTGCCGTTGATCGTCCTCACCGCTGACCGGCCGGGCGAGCTGCGCCACAGCGGGGCCAACCAGACGATCGACCAAGTGAAGCTGTTCGGCGGTTATGCGCTGTGGTCGGTCGATCTGCTGCTGCCAGAGGCCGACATGCCCGCCGACGCCTTCCGCAGCCTGCGCACGACCGCCAACCGCGCCTACGCCGTCGCCAACGGCATCCCGAAAGGCGTCGTACACCTCAACGTGCCGTTCCGAAAGCCGCTGGAGCCGACCCCCGTCCCGTCAGATCGCACGACGCCGCCCGAGGACGCCGCGCCGCGCCCGCTCAACGCGCCCGCTGCGACGATCGCCTACGGCACGCTGGCGCTCAACACGATGCAGCTCGACTTGATCGCCAACCTCATCGACACCTACGAGCGCGGGATCATCGTCTGTGGGCCGAACACGCCCGCCCACGCCCGCGCCAGCATCGCCCGCCTGAGCGTCCAGACGCGCTACCCGCTCTTCGCCGATGTGGCCTCGGGGCTGCGCTTCGGGCGGGGGGAGGTCATCGCGGCGTATGACACGTTTTTGAGCGTGGGCGCGCCTCTGCCAGAGCCGCCCGACGTCGTGATCCGCTTCGGCGATGTGCCCACGTCGCAGCCGCTCAACGACTACTTGAACCGCATTCGCCCCGCGTATCGCCTCCACCTCAGCGGCGATGGCGTCTGGGCGGACGACAGCCACCGCACGACGCATTTTTTCGTCGCCGATGAGAAGTTGGCCTGCATGCAGCTTTACAGCCGCTTCGAAAATCGGCCAGCCAGCGCGTGGGCGGAGCGCTGGCACGCTTTAGAACGAGCGACGCAGGGGGCGCTGGCGGCAGCGCTGGCCGACGTCGAACGCTTCGATGGGCACATCGCCCACGAGATCGCGCCTGCGCTGCCAGACGGGGCGGCGCTCTTCGTCGGCAGCAGCCTGCCGATCCGCAACATGGATCAGTTCGCTGGCCCGACGGACGCCGATCTACAGGTGTTCGCCAACCGCGGCGCGTCGGGCATCGATGGCAACGTGTCGACGGCGGTCGGGGTCGCCGCGGCGGAGCGTGGCCGGCCCGTCGTCGCCTTGTTGGGCGATCTGACGCTCTACCACGACATGAACGGGCTGATGGCGCTGCGGCGGCTGAACGTGCCGCTGACGCTGGTCGTCGTCAACAACGACGGCGGCGGCATCTTCCACCGCCTGCCGATCCGCGACTATGAGCCGACGTTTACCGACCTGTTCATCACGCCGCACGGGTTGACGTTCGAGCACGCGGCGGCGATGTACGGGCTGCGCTACGCGCGGTGTGAGAACGCGGCGGGCTGGCAATCGGCGCTGACGGAGAGCCTCAGCGCGCGCGCCCCGACCCTGATCGAGATCGTCACCGACGGCAAGGCCGACCTCGCGCGGCGCAAGGCCTTGATGGAACAGGTCAAGTCCGCGTTGGCACGGGGGGCGTGGTGAGGGTTGAACGACACCCGCGCGTACATCGTCTACAACCCTGCCCGTTGGGCATGTGATGAGTTGTTGAGCTAGATCAATAAAGGAGAAGGAAGCCGATGGACGAGAAGTTTGTGCCGACCCTGCCCGCCGGGGTGGCGTGGCAAGAGGTCAAAGAATACGAGGACATCACCTACCACAAGGGGGACGGCATGGCGCGCATCGCGTTCAACCGCCCGGAGGTGCGCAACGCCTTTCGCCCCAAGACGATCGACGAGATGACCGACGCCTTTCTGCTGGCGTGGCGCGATGCTGACGTGGGCGTCATCCTGCTGACGGGCAACGGCCCCTCGCGCAAGGACGGCAAGTACGCCTTTTGCAGCGGCGGCGATCAGAAGGTGCGCGGGAACACAGCTGGCGGCTACGTGGACGATGAGGGCGTGGCGCGGCTGAACGTCTTGCAGCTTCAGCGCTACATCCGCACCTGCCCCAAGCCGGTGATCGCCCTCGTGGCGGGCTACGCCATCGGCGGCGGCCACGTGCTGCACGTGATCTGTGATTTGACGATTGCCGCCGACAACGCGGTGTTCGGCCAGACGGGGCCGATCGTGGGCAGCTTCGACGGCGGCTACGGCAGCAGCTTCCTCGCGCGCATCGTCGGCCAGAAGAAGGCGCGCGAGATCTGGTACTTGTGCCGCCAGTACAACGCGCACGAGGCGCTTGAGATGGGGCTGGTGAACAAGATCGTCCCTGTTGACCAGCTCGAACAGGAAGGCATCCAATGGGCGCAGGAGATCCTAGAGAAGTCGCCCATCGCCATCCGCATGATCAAGGCGAGCATGAACGCCGCCATCGACGGCGACACAGGCATCCAAGTGCTAGCGGGCGACGCGACGATGCTGTTTTACATGACGGAAGAGGGCGATGAAGGTCGCCGCGCCTACGTCGAGAAGCGCAAACCGAGCTTCAAGCGCTTCCCACGCCGGCCGTGAGGCCTGTTGGGCATGAAACCACGCGGACGCCGCCTCGTCGGGACAGGGCCTGCCCTGTCCGTGGGGCCTGCTCTGTCCGTCGGTTTCTACCCACGGACGCGACAGGTCGCGTCCCTACAGCACCAACTCCGCCATGAGGCGCACCACGTTGATGTCAAACGTCTGCACGTTGAGCGTCGTCACCTCGCTGTTCTGCCACAGTTGGAGGCGGTCTTTGATGCGCGCCTTTGACCCGACCAGCGCCACCGCGTCCACCAATTCATTGGGGACGGCGGCCATCGCCTCGGCTTTGTGGCCAGCGAGGTACAGGTCTTGGATGGTGTCGGCGGCCTCTTCGAAGCCGTAGCGCGTCGCCAGCTCGTGGTAGAAGTTCTTGCCTTTCGCGCCCATCCCGCCGATGTAGAGCGCAAGCTGCGGCTTGACTTGGTTGTAGGCCATCTCTAGGTCGTCCTCCAACACCACTTGCACCGAGGGCGCAATGTCGAAGTGTTCCAGCGTCTTGTTCGACTTGGCAAGGCCCGCCTCGACCTGCGCCTTGAAGTACTGCGGGTAGCGCTCCGGCGAGTAGAAGATGGGCAGCCAGCCGTCGGCGATCTCCGCGGTCAGTTCGACGTTCTTGGGGCCGATGCTGGCGACGTAGATCGGCAGGTCTTTGCGCGCGTGCAGGATGCTCTTGAGCGGCTTGCCGAGGCCGGTCGCGTCTGGGCCTTGATACGGGATCTGGTAGTGTTCACCGTGGTGGACGAGCGGCTCTTCACGGGCGAAGATCTTGCGCAGGATTTCGACGTATTCGCGCGTCTTGACCAGCGGCTTGCCATACGGGACGCCGTGCCAGCCTTCGACGACTTGCGGGCCGCTCAGCCCTAGCCCGACGATCATCCGCCCGCCGCTGAGCGCGTCGAGGCTCATGGCGGTCATGGCGGTCATGGCGGGGGTGCGCGCGGGCATCTGCATGATGGCCGTGCCCAACTTGATCTGCTGGGTGTGCGCGCCGATCCACGCCAGCGGGGTGATCGCGTCGCTGCCGTAGGCTTCGCTCGTCCAGCAGGCGTAGTAGCCCAAGCGATCCGCTTCCTGCACCAAATCCATCGGGATTTCTAACCGACTGCCCGAATAGCCCACTAACAAACCGAGTCTCATCGTTTCGTCTCCAAAGAATTCTCGTTACAATCTTTCTCTTGCAGGGCGCGGACGCAGTGGGTCGCATCCTACATGATCGTAGGCCATTATAACCGCTTGGTATTGGTGACGGATGAGCAAAACGCCGCCCCCCATTCGCCCGATGTACGACGAGTTCGGCGCGGTGGGCTACTATGAACGCTTCGGCGCGGCTTATCGCAACCCGCATGAGCCGATCATCGCGCGGCTGCTGGCAGGAGCGCTGGCCGCCCACCCCTCAGACACGTCGCACGTGCTGGATCTGGCCTGTGGCAGCGGCGAGGTGACGCTGGCGCTGCGCGCGCTGGGCGTGACGACCATCACCGGCGTTGACCCGTTCACCGGCGCGGCCTATCGCGCGCGCACCGGCCAGCCCGCTCTGCCCCACACCTTCGAGCAGATCGCCGCGGGCGCGCTGGACGGGCAGGCCTACTCGCTCATCGTGTGCAGCTTTGCGCTCCACCTTGTGGACGACTCGCGGCTGCCGGTCTTGTGCTACCAGCTCAGCCGCCTTGCGCCGCGCCTGATCGTGCTCACGCCGATCAAACGCCCGCACCTCGCGCCCGCGTGGGGCTGGCAGCAGATCGCCGAGATGCTGCAAGATCGCGTGCGGCTGCGGGTGTACGACGCGGCACGGTAGGGAATTTGGGGGAAAGGCATGGCCCTGCCATGATCGACCTCACCTTTACACCCCCTCAAGATCGCGCTACAGTGTGAGTGACTCACCTTACACACACAAGGAGCGTGCGCGCATGGAGACTTTTCTGAGATACACCCACAGCGGGCTGCGCTGGATCGTCGTCGTCGCGCTGATCGCGGCGCTGCTGTACATGCTCTACGGCTGGCTGGCCAAGCGCCCATGGGATCGGCGCGGGCAAACCCTGCTGGCCATCTTCAGCGGGCTGGTCGGCTTGCAGTGGATCGTTGGGCTGGTGTTCTTGATCGTCTGGGGCAGCATGACCAGCTTCAGCATCCGCCACTATTGGGAACACTTATTTGCGCAGACGCTCGCGCTGGCCGTCGCTCATCTGCATTACATGTGGCGGCGGCGCGAGATGGCCGACGTCGTGCGCTATCGCAACAACTTCTTGGCGGTGCTGGGGACGTTCGGGCTGATCTTCATCGGCGTTATGACGCTGCCAGAGAACATGCGCTGGCGGCTGTCGCCGGCGATGGGCAGCGCGGCCGCAGTCGAGACGCCCGCCGACGCCGCGCAGCCAGAGGTCACGCCTGAAACCACCCCGGAGGGGTGAGCAGCAGCAGCGGGCTGCCGCGCGCGGATGTCTGCCGCCTCAGCAGCCTGCTGGCGTTCACGCGGCCCTAGTCAACGGGCCTTGAAAGCCACTATAGTTACCTCGTCATCTCGCTAGTTGAAAGTTCTTATCTCTTGGATGCTGCCTTAGTCGCGGTCGCGTTTGGGCTGACTGCGGCCGTGTCGTATGGAACCAGTGACTTTTTGGGTGGGTTCGCCAGCAAGCGCAGCGCCACGCTCGCCGTGGTGTTCACGTCGCAGCTGGCCAGCCTCGTGCTGTATGCGCTGCTGGCGCTGCTGACCAACGACCCGCTGCCGTCGGCGCGGGATGTGGCCATCAGCGCGGTGTCGGGCGTCATCGGCTTGATCGGGCTGCTGGCGCTCTACCGCGGCCTCGCCACGCAGCCGATGACGCTGGCTGCGCCCATCTCTGGGGTGGTGGCCGCCCTGATCCCCGTCGTCTTCAGCGTTGTGACGCTAGGCCTGCCGGCGTGGACAACCCTGCTGGGGTTCGCGGCGGCGTTCGTGGCGGTGTGGCTCGTCAGCGGGGGCGCGAGCAGCCAGCGCATTCAGCTCAGCGCGCTGCGGCTGCCCTTCATCTCGGGGGTCGGCTTTGGGCTGCTCTTCATCTTGCTCAGCGAGGCGACGCGCACCAGCACCTACTACCCGCTGCTGGCGCTGCGTGTGGTGTCGATGGTGTTGGTGCTGGGGCTGGCGCGCCGCGCTCAAGTTCGGCTGGCCGTTCCACGGCGCGACGCGTTGCTGGTCGTCCTCACCGGCTTAGGCGACGCTGGGGGCAACATCTTCTTCGTGTTGGCCGCCCAAGCCGGACGGCTCGACATCGCCAGCGTGCTCACCGCGCTCTACCCGGCGGCGACGGTGCTGCTGGCGGCGCTGCTGCTGGGGGAACGCTTGCAGCGCGCCCAACAGATCGGCGTTGGGGTTGGGCTGGTGTCGATCATCCTGCTCAGCGTCTGACCTCATGCGCGGGAGGAGGCCGGTTGTGGGCGCGGCGCGTTCAGGGCAAGCGGGGGGGAAATGTGGTACAGTTAGTCGCATCACCCACTGAGAAAGGACATTTCCAGTGCTCAAGCGGCAGGTCATCCTCACTGGCACAACATGGGAAGAGCGCGTCGGCTACGCGCGGGCAGTGCGCGTGGGCAGCATCGTTGAAGTGGCCGGCACAACCGCCGTCAACAGCGCGGGCGAGGTCATCGGCGAGGGGGACGCCGCCGCGCAGGCCCGCTACATCTTCGACAAGATCCGCCACGCGCTGGCCACCGCCGAAGCCCAGCTTGAGCACGTCACGCGCACGCGCATTTACCTCACCGATATCAACCATTGGGAAGCCGTCGGCGCGGTGCATCAGGACGTGTTCGGGCAGATCAAACCGGCCTGCACCCTGCTGCAAGTCGCAGCGTTGATTGACCCGCGCCTGCTGGTCGAGATTGAGGTGAGCGCGGTAGTGGACTTGTAGAAGAAGCGACAAGATGGACGCACAAACGTTCAAACATGTTCTCTCGCATTGGGCCAGCGGGGTGACCGTCGTCACCACCCTGCACGAGGGGACGCCCATCGGCATCACGGCCAGCGCCTTCAGCAGCGTCTCCGTCGAGCCGCCGCTGATCTTGGTGTGCCTCGCGCAGACGCTCTTCACCCATCAGGTGATCGCGACCGGCGGGGTGTTCGCTGTGAACATCCTGAGCGCGCATCAAGCCGAACTCGGCAAGCGCTTTGCGGGCCTCTATCCCCACCTCACCGACCGCTTTGAGGGGCTGGCGACCACGACCGCCGCCACCGGCTGCCCGCTGCTGCCGGACGTGGCCGGTTGGCTGGACTGCCGCGTGAAGCACGCCTATGAAGGCGGCGACCACACGATCTTCGTCGGCGAGGTGCTGGCCGCCCATGCCCAAGACGATCACGCGCCGCTGCTGTACTTCTATCGGCAGTGGGGGCGGTTTGCGGCACTCGATTAGGTGGCGCGCGGCCACCCCCCACTCGCGCGCGCACCCGCTCTACCGCAGCAACGCCGCCTATGAAGCCGCCATGCGCGACTATGACGCCGCGCTGAGCACGCTGGCCGTCCCGCACGAAAGCCGCTACATCCCCACCCGCCACGGCTTCACCCACGTCGTCGTCAGCGGCACGGCGGGCAAGCCGCCCGTTGTGCTGTGGCATGGGATGAACGTCAACCTGACGATGTGGTGCGCGTTGATGAACCTGCTCGCGCCTGATTATCACCTGTTCGCCGTGGACACGATCGGCAATCAGGGGCGCAGCGCCCCCAACCGCCCCAACAAGCGCTCGCCTGCCCACAGCGAATGGACGCTGGACGTGGTCAACGGGCTGGCGCTGGAGCAGGCGCACCACATCGGGTTTTCGCAAGGGGGGTGGCTGATCTTTCGGCTGGCAGAGGTGGCGGCAGCGCGCATCCGAAGCGCCGCCCTGCTGAGCTGCGCCGGCCTCGTGCCAGTGGACTATCGGCTGCTGCTGCGGATGGCCCCCGCCCTGCTCTATCGCAGCCCTGAGGCGCGCGCGCGGGCGATGATCCGCTTTACCAGCGCGCCCAACCACCACCCCACGCCCTATGAGGTGCGCGTGTTCATGAGCCTGCAAGATTATCGGGTGGAGGGGCGCGTGCCGGTGCTGCGCGACGAGCAAATCCGCTGCTTGACCTGCCCCGTGACGCTCATCATGGGCGCGCAAGACCACACGTTCGACCCGTGGCGCGCGGTGAAGCGCTTTCATCGGCTGCTGCCGCACGGCGAGGCGGTGCTGTTCGACGGCTTGTCCCACGGGTTAGAAGAAGACCGCGCGCGGGTTTACGCCCACGTGCGCGCGTTCTTGGCGCGTCAGGGGTGAGGCTCGGACGCGACAGGTCGCGTCCCTACGCACCCGACCTCGTAGGGACAGGGCCTGCCCTGTCCGTGGGGCCTGCCCTGTCCGTTGGTTTACACCTCCCGACGGACGCGACAGGTCGCGTCCCTACGCACCCGGCCTCGTAGGGACAGGGCCTGCCCTGTCCTCGGAGAAGGGGGTTGGGGGGGATGAGGCCTGTTTAGGCCCGACGATCCGTCATCACGCCACCTCGCCGCGTTGATAGGCCACCTGCCCGCCGACGATCGTCATCTGCACGCGCAGGTCGTCGCTCAGCAGCACGAGGTCGGCCAGCTTGTTGAGCGCGATGCTGCCGCGCTGGTGCGCTTCGCCGATGGCCTGCGCAGGGGTGAGGCTCGCCACGGGCCAGACCTCGTGGAACGGCCTGCCAACCGCCTTCACAAAGTTTCGCACGCTCTCGTCATAGGTGACGGCGCTGCCCGCCAGCGTGCCATCCATCAGCGTGACCTTTTTCCCTTGTTTGTGGACGCGATGCGCCCCCAGCCCATACTCACCGTCGCCGAGGCCGGTGGCAGCGATGGCGTCGGTGATGATGAGCGTGCCGCTCGTCCCTTTGGCGTTGAACAGCGCCTTGATCGCGCCCGCTTCGACGTGCAGCAGGTCGCAGATGATCTCACAGCGCACGCGCGCATCGGCGAGGGCCGCCCCCACCACGCCCGGATCGCGGTGGTGCAAGGGGGTCATCGCGTTGTAGGTGTGCGTCACCTGCGAGATGCCGAGGTCAAAGCTGGCGAGGGCTTCCTCAAAGCTGGCGGCAGTGTGGGCAATCGAGACGGTCACGCCGCGCTGAAGGCAGGCCGGGATGATCTGGCGGTTTTCGGCGAACTCGGGCGCGATGGCGATCAAGCGCACGATGCCCGTATCAAGCAGCTCTTCAACCTCTGTCATGTCGGCCAAGCGGATGAACTCGGGGAACTGCGCGCCGGCTTTGGATCGGTTCAGGTAGGGGCCTTCGACGTGTGCGCCGAGGATGGCCGCGCCACGCGGGTGAGCTTGCGCGCGTTTGATGGCGTTCAGCGCGGCCACGATCTGGCCGTGCGGGGCGGTGAGGGTGGTCGGCAGATAAGCAGTCACGCCGTGGCGAGCGTAAAACTCGCTCATCCGATGCAGCCCTGCCTCATCGCCGAGGATCGCTTCGTCGCCCATCGCGCCGTGGACGTGCAGGTCAATGAAGCCGGGCGCGAGCGTCGCCCCGTCGGCGTCAAGGGTGCGCTTGGCGTCCATGTTGGGGGCCTCGCCGCCGGCGAACGCGCGGATGCGCCCTTCATCCGCGTAAAGCCAGCCGCGTTCGATGATGCGGTGTTCGGATAGGATGCGAGCGTTGGTAATGAGCAGACTCATAACAAGCTTCTTTCAAAGGGGGTCAACGGTTAAACGTGCCAGCAGCGCCGCGCCGATGAGGGGGCTGTAGCGCGGCTGGGGCGGGGTGGGCAGGTGCAGGCGACGGCACAGCGCCTCAGCGAGTGGGGTTGGGTTGGTGAGCAAGCTGCCCGCAAAGGCATAGCGCGGATGGTCGATGCGCAGGCGGCGCACGATGGTTTGCGCCAGCAGGGCCAGCTCGGTGGCGGCTTCTTCCACGATGTGGCGCGCGTAGGCGTCCCCGGCTTGGGCTTCTTCCAGCACGAGGGGCGCAAGGCTGGCGACTTTGCTGCTGTCGGGCGCGGGCTGATACAGCCACGGGATGACGTCGAAGCGATCCCGAAAGCCGCATGCTTGGCGCACCCGTTCGACGAGCGAGGTTGGGCGGGTGTCGAGGCCGTCCTCGTGGCGCAGGTAGGCCTCAAGCGCCTGCATCCCCAACCAGTAGCCGCTGCCCTTGTCCCCCAGCAGGTAGCCCCAGCCGCCAACGGTCAGCGCTTCACCGGCGTCGTTGACCCCGTAGGCGATGCTGCCCGTGCCAGCGAGCACCAGCACGCCGCGCCGCTCGCCGTTGGCCCCCACCAGCGCAATCTCCTCATCCGAGCTGGGGACGACCTCGACAAGGGGCAGGGCGGCCTTCACCGTGTCGCGCAGCCAGTTCTCGGCGATGGCTTTGGGCGCGCCGGCGATGCCGATGCCTACCGCGCGGATCGGCTCGGCAAAGTCGGCGGTGATCTCGCGCAGGGCCTGCTGCACGCGCTCGCTGGCTTGTTGCAGGCCTAAGACGTTGGGGTTGGTTTTGCCGCGCACCACCTCGCGCAGCAAGTGCATCGTCTCATCGACGAGCGCCACCCGCAAATTTGACCCACCGCCATCAATGCCAATGTAATAACGCATGCTCGCTTGCCTCCTCGCTCAGCCGATTTTACCCGTGCCGACGAGAAAAACACGTGCCATTTGTCATGCAGGGTGGGGCTTTGATGCATTTGCCCTACACACAGCCTCACGGACGCGACAGTAGGGACAGGGCCTGCCCTGTCCTCAGCGAAGAGGGTTGGGGATGAGGCCTCACGGACGCGACAGGTCGCGTCCCTACGCACGCCGCCCCGTAGGGACAGGGCCTGCCCTGTCCGTTGGTTTACACCTCCCGACGGACGCGACAGGTCGCGTCCCTACGCACGCGACAGGTCGCGTCCCTACGGCGGCGTGTGGTGTTCATCATCTCCGCTAATCTTGCGTTCTATTGCGCTGTCGGGGTTTGTTGTATAATTCTTTTTATGCGTTTAACCGCATAAATGTAAAATCCTGAAAAAAATCCATCCTTGACAATTTGCAACTTTTTAAGAACACTCGTGACTTATTGTGAGCCATTATAACACTTCAAGTGTTTTGATGCAGCAGCTGTTGCATCGCAAGGAGAGTGCAATGCCCTTGTACCCAGACGTAGCGTCTACAACGACCAACTTCGATGTTCGGCAGACCATTCACCCGAATCGGCTGCGCTCGATGTGGCTGCTCTTGGTGGGCTATCGTCCGCGTTACGTGGCGGCGGTGGCAGCGCTCGGCCTAGCAGGGGTAATGAACACGCTCTCGCTGCTGCTCTTGGCCTATCTGGTCGACGATGTGCTGGTGGCGCAGCCAGAGAACTTCTTGACGCTGCTGGCGTTGATCGCCGCTGTGTACGTCGGCTTGTCCATCGTGCGCGGCCTGTTCGCGTTCGTCAGCGGCGCGCTGGCCGGGCAGGTCTCAGAGGCGGTCGCGCTGCGCTTGAAGGACTTCCTCTTCGACCACATCCAGCGCCTGACCTTCAGCTACCACGACAAGATGCCCACCGGCGAACTCATCCAGCGCGTGACGAGCGACATCGACGCCGTGCGCCGCTTCTTCGCGGAACAGGCCATCGGGCTGGGGCGGATCGTCCTGCTGTTCCTCATCAACTTCAGCGCGCTCATGCTGCTGGACTGGCGCTTGACGCTCTTCTCGGTGGCCGTCGTGCCCGTTATCGGCGTGATGTCGCTCTTCTTCTTTCGGCGCGTTGAGCGGGCTTACGACGCCTTCCAAGAGCAGGACGGCGTGGTGAGCGCCACGCTGCAAGAAAACCTCAGCGGGGTGCGCGTGGTGAAGGCCTTCGCGCGTCAAGACTTTGAAGTGAACCGCTTCGAGAAGGAGAACCACAAAAAGTTCGACCTCGGCAAGGCCTTCATGATGCTGCACGCAGTCTACTGGCCCGTGACCGACACGCTGACCGGCCTGCAAATGGCGGCGGGCTTCGCCGTCGGCGCGCTGATGGTCATCAACGATCAGCTCACGTTGGGCGTCTTCGTCACGTACATGGCCATGCTGGGCTGGATCATCAACCCGATCCGCGAGCTGGGGCGGTTGATCGTGCAGATCAGCACGGGCTTGGTGTCGTTCGACCGCATCGCTTCCGTCGTCCGCAACGAGCGCGAACTGTTGGGCGAAGGCGAGCCAGCCCCCGTGAGCGACCTCAAGGGCAGCGTGCGCTTTGAGCACGTGACGTTCGCCTATGAGGACGGCAAACCCGTGCTGCACGACATCAGCTTTGACGTGCCCGCCGGGCAGACGGTGGCGCTGTTGGGGTCAACTGGCAGCGGCAAAACCACCCTCATGGCGCTGCTGACGCGCTTCTACGATTACACCGAGGGCAGCATCCAGCTTGACGGCGTAGACCTGCGCGAGTACCCGCGGCACTTCCTGCGGGCTAACATCGGCGTTGTGCAGCAGGAACCGTTCCTTTTCAGCCGCTCCATCCGCGAGAACATCACCTACGGGGTGCAGCGCGCCGTCAGCGATGAGGAAGTCTACGCCGCCGCGCGCGCCGCTGCTGTCCACGATGTCATCATGGAGTTCCCCGACGGCTACAATACCATCGTGGGCGAGAAGGGCGTGACGCTCTCCGGCGGGCAAAAGCAGCGCGTGGCGCTGGCGCGGACGCTGCTCAAGAACCCGCGCATCCTGATCTTGGACGACGCCACCAGCAGCGTTGACACCCACACCGAGAGCGAAATCCGTGAAGCGCTGGAGACCATGATGACCCAACGCACCACCTTCATCATCGCGCACCGCATCCAAAGCGTGATGATCGCCGATCAAATCCTTGTGATGGACAAGGGTCGCATCGTCCAGCGCGGCACACACGAACAACTCATGCGCGAGGACGGCATCTACCGTCAGACTTACGAGATGCAAGCGCAGATTGAAGCCGAACTAGAAAGCGAGCTAGCGAATGTCTAACCACGACTTCGAGGAAGAAGAATTTCACAAATCGATGAACGCCAGCACGCTCTGGCGGATTTTGGCGATGCTGCGCCGCTACAAGCGCTTGACCGCGGCCTTCTTGATTGCGATTGCGCTGGTGGCCTTCATCGAGGCGTTCCTGACGCGCTTGGGCGCAGCCATCATCGACGAGGCGATCATCCCGCGTGACGGCCAGCGCCTGCTGGAGATCATGGCGCTCTACGCCTTCATGTCGGTGCTGCTGGCGGTGATGGTGTTCGTGTTCATCGCGGCGGCCGGGCGCTTGGGCCAGCAGGTGACGTATGACCTGCGGCGCATCATGTTCAACCACTTGCAGACGCTTTCGCTCAAGTACTACAACAAGACCGCCGTCGGCTGGATCATGAGCCGCGTCAACAGCGACAGCGAGCGCATCGCCGATCTGGTCTCGTGGGGCCTGCTGGACGTGACGTGGGCCGTGATGAACATGATCACGGCTTTCCTTTTCATGTTTTCGATCAACTGGCAGTTGACGCTGGTCGTGATGCCGTTCGTGCCGATCTTGCTGTTCGTCGCCAACTGGTTCAAGAACAAGATCCTGTACGAATATCGCGAAAGCCGCCGCTTCAACAGCCAGATCACCGGCGGCTACAACGAGATGATCACGGGCGTGCGCGTCATTAAGGCGATCAACCGCGAGGACGCCTCGCTCGCCGAGTTCGGCACGCTGACGCGCAAGATGTACACCGCCAGCTACCGCGCGGCGTGGTTCAGCGCGCTCTTCCTGCCGAGCATTTACATGATCAGCTCGCTGGCGGTGGCGATCATCATGCTGGTGGGCGGCAGCGCCGTTCAGGACGCCGCCACCACCGGCATGACCATCGGCGGCCTGAACGCCTTCATCGGCTACATCACCTTCATGATGTGGCCGGTGCAGGAACTGGCGCGGGTCTACGCCAACATGCAGCACGCCATCGCCAGCGCCGAACGCGCCTTCAGCTTGATCGACGCGCAGGCCGACATCGTCGACCAGCCCGACGCGCTGGAACTAGACGAGATCCGCGGCGAGATCGTCTTTGAGAACGTCACCTTCCGCTACGACCCTGACGGCCAAGACATCCTGAGGGACTTCAACCTGACGATCCGCGTCGGCGAGACGATTGCGCTCGTCGGCCACACCGGCAGCGGCAAGAGCACCATCGTGAACCTGCTGTGCCGCTTCTTTGAACCGACCGAGGGGCGCATCCTCATCAACGGGCGCGACTACCGCCAATACACGCTGCACAGCCTGCACAGCAAGCTCGGGATCGTGCTGCAAACGCCGCACCTGTTCCGTGGGACGATCCGCGAGAACATCCGCTACGGGCGCTTGGCGGCGACGGATGAACAGGTCGAGCGGGCGGCGCAGCTGGCAGGCGCATACGACTTCATCATGAGCCTCGACAAGGGCTTTGAGGAACAGGTGGGTGAGAGCGGCGTGCTGCTCTCCACCGGCCAGAAGCAGCTCATCAGCCTCGCGCGCGCCATCTTGGCCGAGCCGGAGCTGTTCGTAATGGACGAGGCCACCAGCAGCGTGGACACGCTCACCGAGGGGTTGATCCAGCGCGGCATGGAGGCGATCATGCACGGCCGCACGAGCATCGTGATCGCGCATCGCCTGTCCACGATCAAGAGCGCCAATCGCATCATCTGCCTTGACCACGGCCAGATCATCGAGATGGGCAGCCACCGCGAGTTGATCCTGAAGCGCGGCTACTACTACAACCTCTACACCAAGCAGTTCCGCCGCGAGCGCGCCATCGCCTACGGGCTGGAGACGACCACCGAATCCGAAACCGAGACGTTGGGGGTTTGATCGATCGGGGCACGCCGCGGCGTGCCCCTGACCCATCTGTAGGGACAGGGCCTGCCCTGTCCGTGGGGCCTGCCCTGTCCGTGGGGCCTGCCCTGTCCGTCGGTTTCCACCTCTCGACGGACGCGACAGGTCGCGTCCCTACTCCGTGTTGATGATTCAAACGGCTTCAGCGCGCGGCTTCCCACTTTTCGCGGTTGCGGGCGCGGCTGATCTTGCCGCTGCTGGTCTTGACCAGCCAGCCCGCTTCAACCAGCGTGACGTAGGTCACCGTCACCCCTAGCTCACGGGCGACGCGCTGGCGAATCTGCTGCTGGATGGCCTGACGCGCGGCGGGGTCGTCCGTGTCGACTTCCGCCACGACCGCGATCAACTCCGTGCCCTCGCGCTCGTCTGGCACGCCGAAGGCCACCGCGCGCCCCGCGTGCACCCCGTCCACAGCGTTCACCGCCGCCTCCACGTCCTGCGGGTAGAGGTTCTTGCCCGCGTTGATGATGAGGTCTTTGCTGCGCCCGACGAGGTAGACCTGCCCATCGGCGAGGTAGCCGCGGTCGCCCGTCTGATACCAGCCGTCGGCGTCGAACGGCTTCAGGTCAGGCCGTTGATAGTAGCCGCTGAGCATGCAGTCGCTGCGGACGTAGATCTCGCCGACGCGGCGCTCTGGCGCAGGCTGGCCGCTGTCGTCGATCACCTTCACCTCAGTGTGGGCGATGGGCGCGCCGCAGCTCACCTGTGGCAGGGCGTCGGGGTCATTGGGGGCGGCCGGCTGCGCGTAGAGCGCCGTCTGAAGCTGCGCGCGATCCACCCAGTCGATCCGCACGGGCTGGCCGAGCGCGCTCTGCGTGACGGCGAAGGTGTTCTCAGCCATCGCGTAGCTCGTCTGGAGCATGGCCTCCGTCAGGCCGTTGGGGCGGAAGCGCTCCAAGAACAGGGCGTGGCTGTCGGCGCGGACGGGTTCGCTGCAGTTGATGAAGGCGCGCATGGTCGCCAGCGAGAGGCCGTCGCTGTCGCGCTCACGGACGCGCCGCGCCATGTGGTTGTAGGCGAAGTTGGGCAGCCAGCAGAGCGTGCCCTGATGCTGATGAATGGCGCGCAGCAGCAGCGCCGGGTGCTGCACCCAGTCAAACGGGGACATCAAGACCAGCGGCACGCCCTGCACCAGCGGCAGGATGAAGCCTGCGATCAAGCCCATGTCGTGGTAGAGCGGCAGCCAGCTCACGATTACATCCTGTTCGTTGAGGCGCAGCGCGTCGCTGTAGCTGGCGATCTGGTTCAGGACGGCTTGATGCGACAGGGCGATGCCCTTCTGCAGGCCGGTTGTGCCGCTGCTGTGCTGGAGGAACGCGACCTGCTCCGGCTGTGGGCGATAGAGCGCGACGGTGCGCTCGGTGTCAGGGGTGAGCGCGCGCGTGCCGAGGACTTTGCAGGGCAGCGCGCCCGCCAGCGTCGGGGCGAAGTCGTCGGTTGTCAGCACGGCGCGCGCGTCGGAGAGCCGCGCCAGCTCGGCGAGGCTGTGCAGGTACAGCGCCGGGTCGAGCTTCTCGGTCAGTGTGGGGAACATGGACGGAACCGCGCCGATCATGAGCGCCGCCCAGAAGAGGTAGACGCTCTCCAAGTCTTGCAGCCGCGCGATCAGCACGAGGTCGCGCTTGCGGATGCCCTGCTGCGCCAGCGCGTTGGCGTAGAGCACCACTTGAGCGCGGAACTCGGTGCGGGTGACGACGCGCGTCGCTTGGTCGGTGGCGACGAAGTACAGGGCAGGCTTGTGGCCGTCCACCATCTGAAGGGCGGCGGCGTTCAAGAGGGTGCGCATCGTGTCGCGCGCTGCCAGCGTCAGCATCTCAACGCACGTCCTGCATCACGCGCGCCACCATCTGATCAAGCGTGTCCATCTTGGCGACGGTCAGATCTGGGTCGGGGATGTAGACGTTGAAGGCCTTCTCAACGTAGACGGCCAGCTCGGCCAGCGCGAACGAGTCGATCAAGCCGCCAGTGATGATGCCCTCGGTGTCGCTCAGCGGGTAGTTTGGGTCGCGGATGAGTTCGTTGCAGATGTAGGCGCGGATCCCCGCGCGGACGTCTGATTCCGTCAAAGCAGCCTCTCCATATCAAACGACAGCGATTACAGTGCGTCTATGATTGTGCCGCATCGTCGGTCAGTTCGCCAAACGCATTTCCCAACAGGCCCCAACCCCAACCCCCTTCGCCGCCGTAGGGACGCGACCTGTCGCGTCCGTCGGGAGGTGTAAACCGACGGACAGGGCAGGCCCACGGACAGGGCAGGCCCTGTCCCTACGAGGCCGTTGCACGCCGCCGTAGGGACGCGACCTGTCGCGTCCGTCGGG
>CALDYP010000078.1 GCA_937944445.1 uncultured Anaerolineae bacterium | reverse complement strand
GGGACAGGGCCTGCCCTGTCCGTTTTTTCATCGTCCGCAGCGGCATTGCAGGGACAGGGCCTGCCCTGTCCATCGATTTCCATACCTCGACGGACGCGACAGGTCGCGTCCCTACGATTCGCCGCTCACCAAGAGCACCATGTTGCTGCGATGGATGGCTTCGTCGCCGTAGGAATAGCCCAAAATCTCTACGATGCGGCTGGACTTCTGACCGATGATCTGCGCGAGATCGTCCGAGTCGTAGTTTGACAGGCCGTGGGCAATCTCGCGGTTCGTCGGGGTGAACACGGCCAGCGTCGCCCCGCGCTTGAACACGCCCTGACACGCCTTGATCCCCACCGGCAGCAAGCTGGCGCTGGTCTTGCTCAGCAGGGCGCGTTCTGCCCCGGCGTCCACGATCACCCGTCCCTGTGGTCGATCCGTCATCAGCCAGCGCTTGCGGCTCTCGACGTGGGTGCTGGTGGCCAAGAAGCGGGTGCCGATGCGCTCCCCTTGCGCAAGGCGTTCGATCACCCGCTCCACGCTGGCGCTGGCGATGACGACCGCCACGCCGGCGCGCGTGGCTACCTGCGCCGCTTGCAGCTTGGTCACCATGCCGCCCGTGCCGTAGCGTGTGCCCGCCCCGCCCGCCAGCGCCAACACCGCCTCATCGATCATCGGCACTTCCGCGATCAACTGCGCGTCGGGGTGCGCGCGCGGATCAGCGGTGTAGAGACCCTGCTGGTCAGTCAGGATGATGAGCAGGTCGGCCTCAAGGGCGCTGGCCACCAGCGCGGACAGGTTGTCGTTGTCGCCCACGCGGATCTCTTCCGTAGCGATGGTGTCGTTCTCGTTGATGATGGGCACGATGCGCTGGCTGAGCAGCATGTAGAGCGTGTCGCGGGCGTTCAGATAGCGCACGCGATGGCTGAGGTCATCGCGCGTGAGCAGCACCTGCGCCACGGGGATCTCAAAGATGTCGAACAGCTCGTTGTAGCACTGCATCAAGCGGCTCTGCCCCACCGCGCTGAGCATCTGTTTGGCGGGCATGGCTTTGGGCAGCTCCGGGTAGTTGAGGCGTTCGCGCCCGGCGGCCTGCGCCCCCGACGAGACGAGGATCACCTCATGCCCCTGCTGATGAAGCGCGGCCAACTGCTGCACGATGTTGAGCATCGCCGCGCGCTTCAGGCGGTTCGTCCCGGCCGTCAGCGAGCTTGTCCCCAGTTTGACGACCACGCGCATCGGCTTACGCTTGCTGCACGAGGCCGCCCCGCGCGGCCTGAACCGCGTTCATGATGAGGTGCGCCCGCGAGCGCAGTCGGCTCTCCGTCCACGTGCCGTCACCGGTCAGCCACCCCGCCATGCCCAGCGCCATCGCCCCCGCTTGCAGGAATTGAGCGCCGTTCTCAGCGGTCATCGCCCCGTTCATCATGAACTGCATGTGGCTCAACGGCCCATAGATCGCCTTGAAGTAGTCCAGCCCCAGCGCGCCAACCGGGAAGAGCTTGAGCAGCTTGACGCCCATGCTCCACGCATTTACGCACTCCGTCGGCGTGATGACGCCCGGAACCATGAACACATCGTGCTGCATGACAAACTCGACGACTTCAGGCTGAAAAGCGGGCGAGACGATGAAGTCCGCGCCCGCGTCGATCACGCGGCGGGCCGTCTCCACGTCGAGGACGGTTCCCATGCCGGCCATCACGCGGTCGCCGTGCTGTTTCTTGACGGCCACCATCGCCTCGATGGGCTGTTCGCTGTTCATGGTGAACTCAAAAACGCTGATCCCTTCGTCGAGGAAGACTTCTACCAAGTTCAAGGCGACGGGCGGCGGAAAGTGGCCGCGCATCCCCGCCATGACGACGGCTTGTTGCAGGTGATCAAAGGCAGCTTGTGGGGTCATGATCGATCTCCTAACTGTATAGTGCGTCCCATTATGGCTGATTGCCCTGTTGAAAACCAACGCGCGGCGGCTCTAGGGCGGGCGGCATAAGGATGTCCTGCACGCCGTAGAAGCTTGCTGCGCACAGCCGCGTGAAGCCGTCTGGCTGGTCGATGTCGTCCAAGTGGAGGAACGCCGCCAGCGAGTAGCGATAAGGTGGCACTTCAATCACGCCGCGGCTGCCTGCCGCCACCTCCGACAAGATCATCTGATGCACTGCGTCCCAGTCTTGGGCGTATGCCTGAAAGTTCGGCAGGCGGCTGAGGTTGTTGACAAGCGCCCCCAACGGCAGCGCTACTAGCAGCCCGATCAGCGTGAGGCGCATCGCGCGGTAGGCGGGCCGCTGCTTGATCTGCGCCGACGGGAAGCCGCGCTGCGCCAGCCACACCGCCAGCATGTACCCCAGCGCCACCATGCACAAGGCCTGCGCCACCCGCGGGAAGAACATCGTGTGCCAGATGAGCCGGCCAACGCCGTAACTGGTGGTGACAATTGTAGCCAATGCCACCCCCGCAAACAGGGCTGCGATGGCAAGCGCATCGACCCACGCTCGGCGGCTGATGGGGAAGCGCGCAATGCGCTTGGCGTCCTCTCCACCCAGCGCTAGCGTGACGACTGCTCCCACACAGAGCGCCAGCAGCGCATAGATGATCGTGTAAAAATAGGGAAAGATGAGATAAGAAAAAGCGTTCCTGAAAGTCAGCAGGATTAGCTCATCAATGCCGGGCGTGGTGAAGCCGCTCGTCGCCAAGACCTGCGCCTGCCGTACTGCGTTGCCGGGCGCGGTAAACACCACCGCAAACGCTACGAGTGCCGTCGCGCCCACCGCTGCGATCACGCCTAGAGCAGCGCGGCGCTTCTCAAGCGGCACGCGCCACACCGCGTAGATCGCCCCCAGCGCCAGCGCCCCCATCAACGGCAGGAAGAACGTGTTGGCCGTGCCCAGCAAAACAGCCACCACGAGCATGAAGGCCACAGCGTAGCGCCCTGCGCGTTGATAGCCGTTTCTGCTCCATCGGATGAGCAGCGCAGCAGACGCAATGATGAGCGCAGTCGGCAGACTGTAAGCGATGATGACAGCGTGCCAGTAGAACAGCCCAGCGTTCGGGGCGGTGTAGACGAACAGCAGCAGCAGCAGCAGTGCAATTAGACCGCTGAAGCGGCGCAGCGGGGATAGCGCTAGCGCCGCCCCCACCTCTCGCACCAGCCACCACAGCGCCCCGAGCAGCGCCACCAGCAAGATCAACGTCTGCACTTGGTGATAGGCCGGCTGCATCGGCGCGATGATCGCCTTGAGAAAGCTGTCAACATAAGTCCAATTCCAGCTGTAGTAGTCATGAATCACGGACTCAACCACGCTACGTCTTAATGCCGTAGCCGCTGTGCAGTAGTCATCCGCCAGCATGCGCACGTGCCAGCCCAACAGCGCATACGAGCCGATGGCGATCAGCAGCAGCAGACCGTAGGCGGTCAACAAGCGGTTTCGCACAGGTCATCCTTTGGAGGACATCAGGGCACAGTCAACCGCGCCCCGTGTCAGTCACGATCAATAAGCGAACAGTTTGTCTAGCTTGTGTTTCTGCTCAGGGCTGAGCTTGACCTCCAGCGCCTTCAAGTTCTCCTCAAGCTGCTCGACTTTGGTCGCGCCGACGATGGCGCTGCTCACGTTGGGGTTGGCCAGCACCCACGCCAGCGCGACCTGCGCCCGCGTCACGCCCAGCTCCTCCGCGATGGGCTGCATCGCCTTGACGCGCTCGATGTTGCGCTCAGTCAAGTAACGCTCCGCGGCCCACGTTTCGCGCTCGAAGCGCGTCCCCGGCGGCACGCCGTCGTCGTACTTGCCAGTCAGCACGCCCTGCCCCAGCGGCGACCACGGCACGAGGCCGATCCCGCGCGGCAGCGTCACCGGCATCACGTTCTTCTCGACGAATTCGCGGTGCACCAGCGAGTACTGCGGCTGCTCGACTTGGGGCAAGTGCCAGCCGTAGCGCTCACACAGCGCGTAGGCCTCCATGATCTGCGCCCCGCTCCATTCAGACGTGCCCCAGTAGTGCACCAGCCCCTGCTCAACGAGGTTGTGCATCGTCAAGACGGTTTCGCGCATCGGCGTGTTCGGGTCTGGCCGGTGGCAGAAGTAGATGTCCACGTAGTCCGTGCCGAGGCGCTTCAGGCTCTTGGTGATGCTCTCCATGATGTGCTTGCGCGAGAGGCCGCGGTCGTTGACGTCGTCGCTCATCGGCCAGTAGACCTTTGTGCTGATGACGAGCGTGTGACGCGGGTAGCGCTTGAGCGTTGCGCCCATCTGTTCTTCGGCTCTGCCGCGCCCGTAGACGTCGGCGAGGTCGAAGAAGTTCACGCCGCTCTCATAGGCGTTGATCACGATCTGCTCGGCGATGTCCTCGGCTACCTTGCCCTCGCCCCAATTGATCCACCCACCTAGCGAAATCGCGCTGACTTTCATCCCCGCACTGCCCAGATTGCGGTACTGCATGGCTGTCATCGTCCACTCCTTGAATTTGAGATAGATGTTAGCTGAAGCGTTTTTCGACTTTCAACCGCCCAAAATCGTGTTACTATCATGACATGTCTGTAGGGCTAAATGCAATTTGGAACTGTATGACCACCACTGAATTAGACATCCTCAAACAAGCGCGCGAGGCCATCCTCGCCAAGAATTACGGGCTGGCGCGCATGCTCTTGAACACCATCCCACGTGAGCCGCGGGCGCAGAAGTGGCTCGCCAAACTGGACGAGATCGCCCCCGATGATGTCGAGGTCGAGGGCGGCCCCACCTTCAGCGGCCTGCTCGGCAGTGGCGACAGCCAGCGCGTGACGACCGTCCAACTTGGGAGAACGTCAGTTGCCAAGCCAGCGCTGCCCGTGTTCGAGCCGGAGGCGCGCCCCGGCGCGATGCCGCGCGCGGCTGTGCTGGCTTACGGCGCGGCGGGGGTGACGCTGCTGCTGACGCTCATCGGCATGATCGTGAGCGCGGTCACCGTCGGGGTGACGCTGGCACTCGTGCTCATCGGGGTGGTCGGCGCGGTGATCGGCGGCGGCTTGGTCATCACGGCGCAGGTGTTCCAGTACCTCAACGCGCTGCTGATGCAGCAGAAACGCACCAACGACCTGCTAACGCGCGTTGAGCAGCACTTGCGCTGAACGCAGCCAGTGCTAGGATTAGGCGCGTTTCGACGTTCACTCACGCACAGGTCAGGATAGCGCGATGTCTCAGATGAAGCCCCGCACCCCCAAAGGGTTCCGCGATTTTTTGCCCGCTGACATGCTCAAACGTGAGTACGTGTTCGGGGTCGTGCGCGAGGTGTTTCACCTCTACGGCTTCGAGCCGCTGCAAACCCCCACGCTGGAGCTGCGCGAGACGCTGTTCGGCAAGTACGGCGAGGACGCTGAGCAGCTCATCTTTGAGGCGCAGCATGGCCGCAGCGACAAAGACCCGCTCGCCATGCGTTACGATCTGACTGTGCCGCTGGCGCGCGTCGTCGCCCAATACGAGAACGCGCTGCGCTTCCCGTTCAAGCGCTATCACATCGCCCCCGTCTGGCGCGGCGAACGCCCGCAGCGGGGCCGCTACCGCGAGTTCTACCAGTGTGACGCGGACATCGTGGGCGTCGCCAGCATGGCCGCGGACGCTGAACTCATCAGCCTGACGATCACCGCCTTGCAGCGGCTGGGCTTCCCCCAGTTCGTGATGAAGGTCAACAACCGCAAGCTGCTCACGGCGATGGGCGTGTACTCCGGCGTGCCCGACGCGCAGCTCCCCGACCTTTACCGCAGCGTGGACAAGTTCGACAAGGTGGGCGCGGCGGGCGTGCAGCAAGAGCTTGAGGCGCGCGGCATCGCCCCCGACGTGGTCGCCCGCATGATCGACTTCATCACCGCCAATCAAGGCAGCATCGACGCGGATCTAGCGTATCTGGAGCGCACACTGGGGGGCATCCCCGCCGCCCAAGAGGGCCTGCGCGAGATGCGCGCGTTGGCCGAGTATCTGGCGATCATGGGCGTGCCAACCCAACACTATCAGTTCGACTACACGACGGTGCGCGGGCTGGGCTACTACACCGGCCCGATCTGGGAGACGGTCATCACGTCCCCCAACTTGGGCAGCATCAACGGCGGCGGGCGCTATGACACCCTCATCAGCATGTTTCGCAAAGAGAGCCTGCCCACCAGCGGCACATCGCTCGGCATTGAGCGCATCATCGACGTGATGGACGAGCTGAACCTCTACCCCGCCCACATCGGCGGCACGGTCGTTCAGGCGCTGGTGACGGTGTTCAACGAGGCGACGCAGCCTGAGAGCCTGCGCGTGGTGACGGAACTGCGCCAAGCCGACATCCGCGCCGAACTCTACATGACCGACGGCAAGTACAAGCTCGGCAGCCAGTTCGCCCACGCCGACAAGAAGGCCATCCCGCTGGTGGTCGTGCTAGGGGAGGACGAGATCGCCAGCGGCACGGCGCGCGTCAAGCGGCTGGCGGACGGCCACGAAGTGACCGTCGACCGCGCGGCGCTGCCCCAAGCCATCCGCGACCTGCTGGCATGATCGTGTGCTATACTGGCTGTAGAGCATTCGCGCGAGGAACCCACCGATGGAGCGCCCGTTATTGGCTGATGTGACCTCTCAACGCGCCGTCATGAGCGCCGCTGACTTCGACCAGTGGGCGCAGGCACAGCTTGACGACACGACCTATGAACTCATCAGCGGGGAGACGCACCACGTGCCGAGCAACCCTTACGCTTCGATGCTGGCGGCTTACATCAGCTTTCTGCTGCTGAGCTACTTGAGAGATCACCCGTTGGGGTGGGTAACTGGGGCCGACGGTGGGTTCCAAGTGGGCGAGGAACGCTACGCTCCGGATGTCGCCTTCGTCCGCGCTGAGCGCCAGCGCCGCCCCGTCCGCGAGGGCTACAACCCCCTCCCACCTGACCTCGCCGTTGAGATCATCTCGTCCGACACTGCCCGC
>CALDYP010000077.1 GCA_937944445.1 uncultured Anaerolineae bacterium | reverse complement strand
ATGTTCCAACCTGTGATTTGGCGGCTGGGGCTGCGGCATGTCAACCGCCGCCTGCTGCAAAGTGTGTTGTTCGTGATCGGCGTGGCGCTGGGGGTGGCGGTTGTGATCGCCATCGACTTGGCCAACGGCAGCGCCTCGCGGGCGTTTGAGCTGTCCGCGCAGAGCGTGACGGGCCGCGCCACTCATCAGGTGATCGCCGGCGGGGTCGGCCTGCCGAGTGAGGTCTACCGCCGCATCCGCGTGGACTTGGGCATCCGCGACAGCGCCCCCGTCTTGAGCGAGATCGTGCGCTCAACAGCGTTGGGCGGGCAGTCGCTGCGGCTGTTGGGCGTTGACCCGTTCGCTGAGCCGCCCTTCCGCGACTATCTGGCGAACGTCGACGTAGAAGGCGCGGACGGCGTCGGCACGTTTGAGGCCATTCAAGCTTTCATCATCGAGCCGGGCGCGGTGCTGCTGAGCGCGTCGCTGGCGGATCGCTACAACGTGCAGGTGGGCGACTTGCTGCCGATCCAGACCGGCGCGCGCGTCGCCGAGGCGCGCGTGATCGGCATCCTCAGGCCGCAGGACAGCGTCAGCCAGCAGGCGCTCGACGATCTGCTGCTGGCCGACATCGCCACCGCGCAGGAGCTGACCGGCAGCGTCGGGCGGCTGACGCGCATCGACTTGATCCTGACGCCTGAGCAGGTGGCGCAGGTGAGCGCGGTGCTGCCCGCGGGCGCGGCGCTGATCGACGCGAGCGCGTCCGGCGGCGCGCTCCAGCAGATGACGGCGGCGTTTGAGATCAACCTGCAAGCGCTCTCGCTGTTGGCGGTGGTGGTGGGCGTCTTCTTGATCTACAACACGGTGACGTTCAGCGTGGTGCAGCGCCGCCCGACGATCGGCATCATGCGCTCGCTGGGGGCGACGCGCCAGCAGATCTTCGCCATCGTGATCGGCGAGGCGTTCGTGCTGGGCGTGATTGGCACGGTGTTCGGCATGGCACTGGGAATCATCATGGGGCGTTTGACGGTCGGCCTGCTGGCGCAGACCATCAGCGATCTGTTCTTCAGCGTCAACGTCACCACGCTGACGGTTGACCCGTTCACGCTGCTCAAAGGCGCGGCGATCGGCATCGCGGCCAGCTTGGGCGCGGCGCTCATCCCGAGCCTCGACGCGACGCGCACCGCCCCCGCGGGGACGCTGCGCCGCTCGACGTTTGAGGAGCAGATCGTGCGCCTGCTGCCGTATCTGGCGGTGGGCGGGGTGGCCTTCATGGTCTTGGGGGGGCTGCTGCTGCAACTCCCGACGGACAGCCTGTTCATCAGCTTCGGGGCGCTCTTCTGCGTGGTGTTGGGCGCGGCGCTGATCACGCCTGCTGCGCTCGTGCTGGCGATGCGGCTCGTCGTCCCGTTGACGGGGGCAGCCTTCGGCGTGATCGGGCGCATGGCCCCGCGCAGCCTGACGCGCTCCCTGAGCCGGACGAGCGTCGCCGTGGCCGCCTTGACCATCGCCGTGAGCGTCATCGTCGGCGTGAGCGCCATGATCGGCTCGTTCCGCAGCACCGTCAGCGACTGGCTGGACACGACCATCGGCGCGGACATCTTCATCTCGTCGCCGCTGCTGGCCAACAACCAGAGCACCGTGGACGTGCCGCCTGAGCTGCGCCAGATCGCGCAAGGCGTGCCCGGCGTTGACCGCGTCAGCGCGGCGCGGCAGCTCACCGTCCTCGCGCCTGACTACCCTGAGCTGCCGCCGGTGAACCTCGTCGTGGTGGACTTCGACATCAGCGAGGGGCGCAACTTCGTCTGGCTGAGCGTGCCCTACGCGCGCTACAAGGACGAGCTGGCGGCGGGCAAGATCCTCGTGAGCGAGCCGTTCGCCTTCCGCCGCGGCATCACCCCCGACAACAACGCGCTGCGCCTGCAGACCGAGCAGGGCGTCCAGACGTTCGAGGTGATCGGCGTCTACTACGACTACAGCACCGATCAAGGCAGCGTCTTCATGTACCGCAGCGTCTACGATCAGTTTTGGAGTGACCCGTTCATCAGCCAGTTGGCCGCGTTCATCACCCCTGAGGCCGACCTTGAGACGGTGCTGAACGACCTGCGCTTGGCGCTGGCCGAGTACGACTTGACGATCCAGAGCAACCGCTCGCTGCGGGCGGGGGTGTTCGAGATCTTCGAGCGCACGTTTACGATCACGGTGGCGCTTCAACTGCTGGCAACGCTCGTCGCGTTCATCGGGATCCTCTCGGCGCTGCTCTCGCTGCAACTGGAGCAGACGCGCGAATACGGGGTGATGCGCGCCAACGGCATGACGACGGCGCAGCTGTGGCGCTACACGCTGCTGCAAACGGGCCTGATGGGGACGGTGGCCGGGGCGCTGGCGCTGCCGATCGGCTTCGTGCTGGCGCTCATCCTGATCTTCGTCATCAACGTGCGTTCGTTCGGCTGGACGATGCAGCTCAGCTTGCCGCTGAACGAGTTCGCGGCGGCGTTTGCGGTGGCGGTTATCGCGGCGCTGCTGGCGGGGCTGTACCCGGCCTTCCGCTTGACGCGCCTGCTGCCTTCCGCCGCCTTGCGCAGCGAGTAGGGGGTACAGTGTGACCTCACCCCCAAGCCCCCCTTCAGGGGGCGCGCCTGAGCCGCGTGCTTCAGCTCATGCCTCACGCCGGGTCGTGCCGCAGCACGCTGTAAGCGTTGAGCTGGCCGCTGCTGCCGTCGGCGCGGTAGCGTTCGAGCAGCGTCAGGCTGAGGCTGGCGTCCAGCTCGGCTTGTTCGGCGTCGTCCAGCGCGTGGCAGTAGCGCAAGGCATGTGCCCCTTGTCGCCAATCCAACAGCACATCGCCCGCCTCGACCGCGTCGGCCAGCTCTAGCGGCCACGGCACGATCCGCGCGCGCAGCCGCGCATCCTCCATGAAGCGCCAACTGGCGTAAGCGAGCACCCCCTGCGGCGCGACGCGCTGGGCGAGGCCCCGCATGAACGCGACACGCCCCGCGCGCGCCGGCACGTGGTGCAGCACGCCGAACGCCACTACCAGATCGTACTCGCCCTCACGGATGGGCTGGTCGATCACGTCCTGCTCGACCAGCCGCCAGCGCTCAAGCGCGGCCAGCGCCGCCCGCGCGTGGGCCAGCAGCGCGGGGCTGCTGTCTACGCCGACATAGTCGATGGTCACCCCTGCCGCGTGCAGGAAGCGCGCAAAACGCCCGTTGCCACAGCCCACATCCAACACACGCAGCGGGCGCGCCGACGGCAGATGCGGCAGCAGGCGCTGCCAGCCGGGCCATGCGCTGCCGCGCGTCTGGTCGAAGGCGTCGGCCACCGTGGCATAAAACTGGCGATTCAGCGCGTTGAGGTGCGCGATCACTTCCGGCGTCATCAGGGCGTGCGCGCGAGGATCTGGACGATCTGAGCGCGGTACTCGTCCAGACGGGCGTAACGGTCGTCGGGGTGCGTCAGCTCAAGGTAGCGGTCGAGGTCGCTCAGCGCGAGCTGATAGAACTGGCGCGGTTGGGCGGTGCGGCTCTGGGCGATTTCGACGTAGATGAAGCTGCGCTGCAAATATGCCAGCCCGTACTCTGGGTCAGCGGCGATGGCGGCGTTGGCGTCAGCTAGGGCGTCCTCATACTGGCGCAGGCTGCGGTAGAACGCGGCGCGGTTGGTCAAAATCAGCGCAGATTGTGGCGCGATGGCCAGCGCGGCGTTCAGGTCAGCCAGCGCGGCGTCGCGGCTGCCGAGGAAGGTGTGAGCGACGGCGCGGCTGTTGAGGGTCAGCGCTTGGGCTGGGTCCAGCGCGAGCGAGGCGTTGAGCGCGTCTAGCGCCTGCGCGGCTTGGTTGGTGGCGAGGTAGTAGATGGCAAGGTAGTTGAACGGCTCAGCCGAGGTCGGATCGGCGGTTTGGGCCGCCTCGATGTCGGCCATGCCGTCCTCTAGTTGGCCCGCGCTCAAGCGGAGATAGCCGCGCAGCGCCAACGCGAGCGCGTCTTGTGGGGCCAGCGTCAGCGCGCGCTCGACGTCGGTCAGGGCGTCGTCGGTGTTGGCAATTTCGATCTGCGCGCGAGCGCGCCCCAACAGCGCGGCCACGTCGTCAGGGTCGGTGGCCAGAATCTGCGAGTAGAGGTCAATTGCAGGTCGGAACTGGGCACGGTCGAAGAGCGCCTGCGCCTCAAGCAGCAGGGCGGGCGGCTCAGGGGTAGACTCAGGGGCGGCGGGCTGGGCCAGCGTGGGCAGCCCCCACCCAACTAGAAACAGCAGCAGCATACGCAGCATCGTTAAATATCCTGTGACGGCAGCGGATTTTGTTCGATCAACTCTAGCGTCTCATGACTCAGCTTGGACTGCAAGTCTGTAGGCAGCCAGACGGTGAAGGTCGTGCCGACGTTGAGCGCGCTCTGCACGGTGATGAGGCCGCCGTGCAGCTCGATCACTTTGCGGGCAATGCTCAGCCCTAAGCCGGTGCTGAAGGGCCTCGACGCGCGCGCGGCATCTGAGCGATGGAAAGCTTCAAAGATGTGGTCTAAATCATTCGGCGCGATCCCAATGCCGCTGTCGCTGATGCGCACGCAAGCGGCTTTGAACTGCTCATGCTCACGCACCTGAATGAGGATGTTACCGCCTGTGGGCGTGTAGCTGCGGGCGTTTTCGACTAAGCGCTGCATCGCATCGCGCAGGCGGGTAAAGCTGCCGAATACCACTGGAGGCTGCGAAGCGAGTTCAACGCGCCACTGGTGGTCAGCGTCTTGGGGGGATAATCCCATCGGGTATGGCATCAAGTCTTTGACGAGCTGGTTCAGGTCAATAGCGGTGATGCTCTGCTGGTCGGTTTCCGTCTCCAGCCGCGCCAGCGTGAGCAGTTCGTTCAGCAAGGTGATGAGCCGGTCGACTTCGCTGTCGATGATGACTTGATGGCGTTCACGGCCTGCGGCGTTGTCGAGCCGCTTCATGAGGTAGGCGCTGTTCTTGATGTTGGAGAGCGGGGTGCGCACGTGGTGGTTCAGGTCGTTGATCAACTGGCGCAGGACGCGCGCGCGCTCGCTTTGAACGGTGAGGGCGATGCGCTCTTCCTCACTGCGGACGCGCTCGCTGACGTCGCGCACGATGCTCTGCAAGTGCAGCGGGTTGCCCAGCGCATCGCGCACCAGCGTTGGGGTGATCTCAACGAAGAGCACCTGCCCGTCTTTGCGCACCAAGCGCCGTGAGTAGCCGCGTACAGTCTCGCCGCGTTTGAGCTGTTCGATCACTTGCAAGCTGTTCTCAACTTCATCGGGGTACACAAAGTCGGAGGCTTTGCAGCGCGCGTATTCCTCTGCGGTCAGCCCCAGCATCTCCAAGCCGCGTTGATTGGCGCTCAGGCAAGTTCCGTCAAGGTCGACGATGAAGATGCCGTCGTAGGAGTGCTCAAAGATCGCCTGATAGCGCAGCTCATACTCGCGGCGCTCGCGTTCGAACTCGGTCTCGCGGCTCAGGTCGCGCACGGTCATCACCAGCGCGCGCTTTCGGTTGTAAAGCTCTTGGGTGGTGCGCACCTCGACCATGAATTCATCGCCGTGAGCGCTGCGCGCTTTGAGCCGCACCAGCCGCCCTTCACGCTTGCCCCAGATTTGTTCGAACAGCGCCTTGCTGTCGTCGCTGATGAACGTCTCGATCGGCTGGCCGACGAGCTGTGCCGCGGGCAAGCCGGCCAGCGCTTCAAACGCAGGGTTGACGTTGACGATGGCGCGGTCTAAGCCGACGATGGCCACTGGCTCAAAGTTGATCTCCATCAGCGCGCGGTAGCGCTGCTCGCTCTCGATCAACTGCCGCTGTTCACGCTGGCGCGCATAGGTGATGATGCAAATTGCTGAGCCGAAGCCAGCGTTCATGAACAGCGTCACCCCCAAGTATGGCGCTTGCGGGATGAGCAAGTAGAGGAGGAACACGATCAGCTGGTTGACGATGACCGTGATCACGGCAGAACGCAGCGACAGCAGCGCGCCCACCATTAGCGTCAGCAGGGGCAGGTAGCCCAACGTCAGCACGGCTGGCTCGGTGACGTGCAGCGCCCACATCGCGTAGATCGTTGCGTGCATCGTCAGCACGTATCCCCAGCGCGCTAGCTGAACCTGACGCCGCAGCACCAGCCCAAACACACACGCCAGCGCCGCGATGGTCAGCAGCAGCGGCCACACCTCAAAGACAATCTCGACCATGATGAACAGGCGCATGAAGATCACGATCAACGTCGCCAAGATCGACCACGCGACGACGGACGCCAACCGCCGCGCCTGCGCCTCACGGTCGCCGATCTGTTCCAGCGGCTGCGTGACCCAGCGCCACAACAAAAGGAACCGCCGATACCAGCGGGTGAACATTGTGGTTAGTTCCTCAAATTACTCTTCACTGAACTTTGAAATGTCAGTTCATAGTGTAGATTATAACATGTATCCGTGATGACGATTCTGTTATAATCCGCTCATCTTGAGTTCATAGATCAAGAAGGAGACGCAACAGATGACCGCCCCATCACTGACCCTCAGCACGATTGAATCGTACCTCGGCGACAAGGCCGAATATCTGCTTGGGCACACGTCCAAGACCATTTCGAAAGACCTGCTGCACCTGCCCGGCCCCAACTACATCAACGATGTGCTGGCCCACACGGATCGCACGCCGCAGGTGCTGCGCAGCTTCGGCCAAATCCTGAACACAGGGCGGCTGGCTGGCACAGGCTATGTGTCGATCCTGCCGGTCGATCAAGGTATCGAACACAGCGCCGGCGCGTCCTTTGCCCCCAACCCGGCCTACTTTGACCCCGAGAACATCGTGAAGCTGGCGATTGAAGGCGGCTGCAACGCTGTCGCCAGCACGTTCGGCGTGTTGGGCGCGGTGGCGCGCAAGTACGCCCACAAGATCCCCTTCATGGTCAAGATCAACCACAATCAACTGCTCACCTACCCCAACCAATACGATGAGATCATGTTCGGGACGATCAAACAAGCGTGGGACATGGGCGCAGTGGCCGTCGGCGCGACGGTCTACTTCGGCAGTGAGGAGAGCAACCGTCAGATTCAGGAAGTGAGCGAGGCCTTCGCCTACGCCCACGAGTTGGGCATGGTGACGGTGCTGTGGTGCTACATGCGCAACTCGCACTTCAAGGTCAACGGGGTGAACCACGAGACCGCCGCCGACTTGACCGGCCAAGCGAACCACCTCGGCGTGACGATTGAGGCCGACATCATCAAGCAAAAACTGCCCACTCACAACGGCGGCTTCAAGGCGCTCAACACCGGCGGCAGCAGCTATGGCAAGCTCGACGAGCGCATCTACAGCCAGTTGACCAGCGACCACCCCATCGACTTGACGCGCTATCAACTGGCCAACGGCTACATGGGGCGCATCGGCCTCATCAGCAGCGGCGGGGCCAGCGGCGCGAACGACTTTGCCGAGGCGGTCGAAACCGCTGTCATCAACAAGCGCGCGGGCGGCATGGGCCTTATCAGCGGGCGTAAGGCCTTCCAACGCCCGATGGACGAAGGCGCGAAGCTGCTGCACGCCATCCAAGACGTGTACCTCTCGCCTGAGGTGACCATCGCCTAGCGGCCTGTGGGAGTGTCTACCATCGAAAGGATCGAAGGTTGATCCCTGTCAGAGCGCTCACTTGAAGAAGCCTGTCAGTCGAGACGCGACCTATCGCGTCCGTTTGGGGGGCAAACTACGGACAGGGCAGGCCCTGTCCCTGCGATAGGCATCGCTGCAGACGTTTCGAATGTAGCCATGTGAGCGGAGTTTGGTGGGCCAAACCCCGCTCACAGCCACAACCTCGTAGGGGCATGGCGTGCCATGCCCCCTGAGTTTGGTCGCTTTTCACAAAAAATATTGTCGACAATCGGCGTACCCCGTCGCTTGATTAAATCTTGGTGGTTCGTTACACTTTGGCTCATCAAAATACTTTAATGATGTTGTGCGCGTTGCGCCGGATCAACAAGAATCTGGAGCAGCACCAATCTTAAGGAGGTTCGCTCGGTGGGCGTTCTGTTAGAGCTTAAAAACCTCGTGGTGAGGTTTTATACCCAAGAGGGCATCGTGTATGCCGTGAACGACGTGAGCTACCAGCTTCAAGAGGGCGAAACGCTCGGCATTGTAGGCGAATCAGGCTCAGGAAAGAGCGTGCACGCGCTGGCGATGATGGGCCTCATCCCGCAGCCGCCCGGCAAGATCGAGAGCGGTGAGGTCATCTTTGAAGGCCGCGACTTGCTCAAGCTGTCGAACGAGCAGATGCGGCTGGTGCGCGGCAAAGAGATCGCCATGATCTTCCAAGACCCGATGACCTCGCTCAACCCGGTGCTGACCATCGGCACGCAGTTGACCGAGTCGCTCAAGCTGCACCTCGGCATGAACCAGAGCCAAGCCAACAAGCGCGCCGCCGAACTGCTGGACTTGGTGGGCATCCCGGACGCGGCCAAGCGCCTCAAGGACTACCCGCACCAGTTCTCAGGCGGGATGCGCCAGCGCGTGATGATCGCCATCGGCCTGTCTTGCAACCCCAAACTGCTGATCGCCGATGAGCCGACGACCGCGCTCGACGTGACGATCCAAGCGCAAATCTTGGAGCTGGTCAAACAGCTCAAGCGCGAGTTCAACATGGCGATGATCTGGATCACGCACGATCTGGGCGTGGTGGCCGAGCTAGCCGACACGATCCAAGTGATGTACGCGGGGCGCGTGGTGGAGCGCGGCCCGACGAAGGAAGTGTTCCGCGACCCGCGCAACGCCTACACGCTGGGCTTGATGCGCTCCCTGCCAGATCACACCAGCGGCCAGCGCAGCCGCCTGATGCAGATTGAAGGCTCCCCGCCAGACATGCGCATCTTGTCGAAAGGCGACGCCTTCGCCCCGCGCAACCGCTACGCCACCCCGCGCTGCTTTGAGGAGCAGCCGCCCCTGCTGCCCGTGCCGGGTGGCTCGCCGCAGCACCTCGCGGCTGCGTGGTATGACCTGCGGGCTGAACTTGCCAAAGAACGTGAAGCTGCCAAAGAGAGTGTAAGATAAGATGACCCAGCCGGTGATGGAAGCAACTCGCAAGAAAGTATCCAATGAGGTGATCCTCAGCGTGCGCGACCTCAAGAAGCACTTCCCGATTACGGCAGGCTTCTTGATTCAGCGGCAGGTGGGGGCCGTGCGCGCGGTGGACGGCATCAGCTTTGACGTCTACCGCGGCGAAACGCTGGGGTTAGTCGGCGAGTCCGGCTGTGGCAAGAGCACCACTGGCCGCACGATCCTTCAACTTTATAAGCCCACCAGCGGTGAGGTGATCTTTGAAGGCCAAGACATCACCAGCCTGCCCGGCTCGGCCATGCGCGCGATGCGCAAACAGATGCAGATCATCTTTCAGGATCCGTTCGCGTCGCTCAACCCGCGCATGACCGTCGGCAGCATCATCAACGAGCCGCTGCAAATCCACGGCCTTTACCCTGACAAACGCGAGCGTCAAGCCTACATCGAAGAGCTGATGAAGAAGGTCGGCCTCAACCCGTACTTCATCAACCGCTACCCACACGAGTTCTCCGGCGGCCAGCGCCAGCGCATCGGCATCGCGCGCGCGTTGGCGCTCAAGCCCAAGTTCATCGTGTGCGATGAGCCGATCTCCGCGCTCGACGTGTCGATCCAAGCGCAGGTGGTCAACCTGTTGGAAGACCTGCAAGAGGAACTCGGCCTAACGTACCTCTTCATCGCCCATGACCTGTCGATGGTGCGGCACATCTGCGACCGCGTGGCCGTGATGTACTTGGGCAAGATCGTTGAACTCGGCCCGACGGACGAGGTCTACGACAACCCGATGCACCCCTACACGCAGGCCCTGCTCTCGGCGGTTCCCGTGCCTGACCCGGCCAGCGTTGAAAAGCGCCGCCGCATTATCATCACCGGCGACCTGCCTTCACCGGCCAATCCGCCGCGCGGCTGCAACTTCAGCACGCGCTGCCCGGTGGCGTTTGACCTGTGCCGCCAAGACCCCGACCCCGAACTGATCGAGGTCACGCCCGGCCACTTCGTCGCCTGCCACCGCGTGCCCGCGCTGTAAGCCCCCCGTCGAAATAACCAAGCTCACCCCAGACGGGGTGAGCTTGGTGTTGGGGGTGTGTGCCAGCCTTAAACACTGAATTCACAGGATCGTCTCCATCCATTACAATTGATGGGAACTGAAAGGTAAAAGATTGCAGTAACGATATGGCACAGCTCAAGCGAATCGCGTTTGGGTGGTACGGCGGGAAATACAGTCATCTTGATTGGCTGTTACCGCTGCTTCCTTCTGCATATCATTATTGCGAGCCGTTTGGTGGATCAGCGGCTGTATTGCTCAATCGTATGCCATCACCAGTTGAAACGTACAACGACATTGACGGGGAGCTGGTTAATTTTTTTCGTGTGCTACGCAATGATAAAGAAAAATTACTTGAAGCCATAGGCCTGACTCCCTTCTCAAGAGAAGAATTTGAACTTTCTATACAGAGGCCTACAGATGACCTTTCTGAATTGGAGCGTGCCAGACGCTTCTTCGTCCGTGCACGTCAAGTTCGCACTGGTCTCGCTCAGACGGCCAGCAGTGGTCGATGGGCACACTGCGTTTTGACTAGTAGAGCAGGCATGGCTGGTGCAGTATCTAGGTGGCTTGGGAGCGTTGACGGGTTAGCCGAAATTGCGCAGCGACTGCTTCGAGTGCAGATAGAGAATGCTCCAGCAGTGGAAATAATTAAGCGCTATGACAGCACAGAAACCTTTTTCTACTGCGATCCACCTTACCCGCACGATTCACGCGGGGACTCTAAAGCCTATAAATATGAAATGACAGATGAGGATCACCGTCGTCTTGCTGAAGTTCTTCACAGCATTAAAGGTAGAGTAGCCATCTCTGGGTACACCTCCCAATTGATGTCTGAACTCTATAAAGATTGGGAATGTATTGAGGCTCCATCGCGCACAGTGCATTCAGTAAAACAAGATAGAGTGGAGCGCCTATGGATCAACTATCGAATCGAAACATCTAATCAACCTCCACTGCCTATGTTTGAGTCGTCAGATGAGTAAGCAGTGTGATGAATGAATCCTGACCAAATTCTCAATTCCATTTACAGTGATGTTGTTGCAGCGCTAGATAAGCCACTCGTGATGCAATCCGAAAGTTTGAGCAGAATTGAGCTAGTTAGCAGAAATCTCAGGAATAGAGCTTGTGTCCGAGTCATACTAGCCTGTTCTCTGGCAAAAGTATACAACCCGGCACTTGATATTCGTAAACCTTACACTGAAATAGGTGATGCGGATGCGTTCTCAGGGCGAACATTTGACGAACGATACATCTCTCCCTTTATTATGAAACACAGCCTCCCATGCAATCCCACGACAGCCTTTCTTACGCCTGCACTCCGCAATCGTAACACGGTTCTGACAAGCGACTCAAACCTTTCGGGCAAACCCACAGAAGTATATGTCGCAATGCTTCAGTTGTTGACTGATGTCTATAAAGAAGAAATCACAGCAAGTCAACTCTTAGGTGAGACAATTCGTCAGTTGATTTTGCTTCGAGAAGAAAAAAAACAGCGAATGGACTCGCTCATTGCAAATTTGAAGTCCTCGCGCAGTGATGTTGAGCTGTCTGCTGAACAAATCATTAAAATTATAGACCAGCATATGGCCACAAAGGGGGCAAGCCGTTTGCCTGTTCTCGTTGTGGCTGCGGCGTATCACACAGCAAGCCCCTATTTACGCGAAAGTGTTTTACCTCTAGAGCCTCATAACTCAGCCGACAGCCAAACGAATTCCATCGGGGATGTGCAAGTAGTTTTAGACGGAGCAAGTCGTATTGTGACTTGTTACGAGATGAAAATGAGGCGCGTGACAACCACCGACATTGACTTAGCAATCCACGAAAAGATTGCGCGAGCGCCCTATGCTGTCGACAATTATATTTTTATTACAACAGAAACCATTGACCGAGAGGTATCTGAGTATGCTCGATCAATATATGATTTGATTGGTGTTGAGATAAGTGTGCTTGATTGTATCAGTTTCTTGAGACATTTCTTGCATCTCTTTCATCGCCACCGGACAACTTTTCTTGATGCCTACCAAGCACTAGTTCTAGCTGAACCGGAAAGCGCTGTTAGTCAGCCTCTCAAAGAAGTTTTTCTAACGCTGCGTCAGGCCGCTGAAAGTGAATGAAGGCGCAGGTGAAGAATTAGGACAACAGACCTGCCCTACGCCGGCTCGCCGAGGCGGCGCTCGTTGCCAGCCAGCAGGCGCTGGATGTTCTCACGGAAGCGCCAGAACACCAGCACGTTTGACGCGAACAGATACGGCAGCAGGTTGCTCGGCAGCAGTCCCTGCGCTGTTAGCACGAGGATCCACAGCGCGGCGATGGCAAACGCCGTCAGCACCCCGAGCGACACGAAGCGCGTCGCCAGCACTAGCAGGCCGCCCAGCGCCACCATGCCGACGATCACCTGCGCGGGCGCGAACATGAGCAGCGTCCCGAAGTAGGTTGCGCCGCCTTTGCCGCCGCGGATGGTCAGCTTGCCTTGGTTGGCCGCTGTGCTGATGAGCGTGGCGAACAGCGACCAGTTGTGCCCGCAGATCGCGCACACCGCGCCGATGCTGAACGCCCCCCAACGGTTTTCTGACCAGATGAGCATCGACAACCCGACGGCCAGCGCCCCTTTCAGGGCGTCAATCCCCACCGTCAACAGCCCCCAGCCGATGCCGAAAGCGCGCGCGATGTTCGTCCCGCCCATGTTGCCGCTGCCCACCTCGAAGATGTTCACGTTGCGCAGGCGACCGATGAGATACGCGGTCGGGAACGACCCGATCAAGTAGCTTAGCACGACAATGACAACAACCGGCAGCACTGATTCATCCATACAGAACGGCGTTCGCCTTACCTCTTCGCGGCAAAGTTTGTCGATGATTGTGCATATTTTAACCCAAAAGGCGCATATTCGTTACTAGGATGTGGGGCTGTCGTCCAATTCAGCGGCCACCTGCTCGTAGACTTCCGCCAGCGGCAGCTCCAGCTCTGGCTGCGTCAGACGGACGACTGCCCTCGGCCCCTTTACGTCGGTCAGAATCCAGTGATCGCCGCTGCGCTGGTAGACTTCCACGCTAGCGTAGATCGCTGCCGTTGACGCTGCATCCACGCCCGCGCAGCCGTTGGTAGAGGTTAGCAAGGGTGGCTGAGGCAATGTCATCGTGCCGTTTGCTCGCGCTAGACATGGCCAAGATTTGACCGTCGATCAGCTCATGGCGGATGCGGCTGATGCGATCCAACGCGAAGTACTCCTCCTCGCTGTAACGATACTCAGGGTAGGGGCAAATTTCTGAGCGACCATGCGGGCTGCTCCTGCGTTCTTCACTGCGCTGATTATACCATGAGACGCAAACGCGCCCCCATAGATCGGGGGCGCGCGTGTAGAGCCTTAGTCGAGCGGGTAGCGGCTTAGTACATGCCGTCCATGCCGCCCATGCCAGCGCCGCCGGCGGCGGGCTTCTCCGGCTCGGGGATGTCGGTGATGAGCGCTTCCGTCGTCAAGATCATGGCGGCGATGGAGGCGGCGTTCTCGACTGCGCCGCGCGTCACCTTGGCCGGATCGGGCACTTTGGCCTCGATCATGTCGACGTATTCGTTTGTCATCACGTTGTAGCCGATGCGCGCGTTGTTCTTTTCCTTCTGCAGGCGGCGCACCGTCTCGATGATGACCGCGCCATCTTCGCCTGCGTTGCTGGCGATCTTGCGCATCGGCATCTCCAGCGCGCGGCGCATGATGTTCACGCCGGTGTTCTCGTCCTCGATGGGCAGCTTGATGTCAGCCAGCGCCGCGACGGCGTTCACCAGCGCCACGCCACCGCCGGGCACGATGCCCTCTTCCACCGCGGCGCGGGTCGCGCTCAGGGCGTCCTCAACGCGGTGCTTCTTCTCCTTCAGCTCGGTCTCGGTGGCCGCGCCCACGCGGATCACCGCCACGCCGCCGCTCAGCTTGGCGAGGCGCTCTTGCAGTTTTTCCTTGTCGTAGTCGCTGGTGCTCAGCTCGATCTCGCTGCGGATTTCAGCGATGCGGCCCTTGATGCGGGCTTCGTCGCCGGCGCCGTCGACAATCGTCGTGTTCTCCTTGTTGGCGACGACCTTGGCCGCGCGGCCCAAGTCTTGGATCGTCACGCTCTCCAGCTTGCGGCCCGTCTCTTCGGTGATGACCGTGCCGCCCGTCAGGATGGCGATGTCTTGCAGCATGGCCTTACGACGATCACCGAAGCCCGGGGCCTTGACCGCCAGCACGTTGAGCATGCCGCGCAGCTTGTTCAGCACCAGCGTCGCCAGCGCTTCGCCGTCCACGTCTTCCGCGATGATCACCAGATCGCGCTTGCCGATCTGGATCAGCTTTTCGAGGATCGGGATGATGTCTTGCGCGGCGCTGATCTTCTTGTCGTAGATCAGGATGTAGGGGTCGCTGATGACCGCTTCCATCGACTCCGGCGCGGTGACGAAGTAGGGGCTGATGTAGCCGCGGTCGAACTGCATGCCCTCCACGTATTCAGTTTCAAATTCCAGACCGCGCGACTCCTCGACGGTGACGACGCCATCCTTGCCGACCTTGTCCATCACTTCGGCGATCAGGTTGCCGATTTCGTCGTCCTGCGCGCTGACGCTGGCGACGCTGGCAATCTCTTCCTTCGTGTCGATGGGGGTGGCTTGCGCCAGAATGTTCTTAGCGACCAGATCGGCGGCGTACAGGATGCCCTTCTTCAGCAGCATCGGGTTCGCGCCCGCGGCCACGTTCTTCAGGCCTTCCGTCACGATGGCCTGCGCCAGCACGGTCGCGGTGGTCGTGCCGTCACCGGCGATGTCGTTGGTCTTGGTGGCGGCTTCCTTCAGAAGCTGCGCGCCCATGTTCTCGTAGGGGTCTTCCAGTTCGATCTCTTTGGCCACGGTCACGCCGTCATGGGTGACGGTGGGCGCGCCGAACTTCTTGTCCAGCGCCACGTTGCGCCCCTTCGGCCCCAGCGTGGTGCTGACGGCGTTGGCGACTTTGTCCACACCAGCTTGAAGCTTGCGACGAGCTTCGTCTCTGAAAATGAGCTGCTTAGCCATTTTTCAATCTCTCCTTATGGTACGTGCTTGGGTATCTGCGAGCGGGGTTGCTTTTATTCGACAATGCCGAGGATGTCGGCTTCCTTCATGATGAGCAGCTTCTTGTCACCCATCTTGATCTCTGTGCCAGCATACTTGGCATACAGCACCGTGTCGCCGACTTTGACTTCCATCTCGATACGGTCACCATCGTCATCCAGACGACCCTTGCCCGCGGCGATCACCTTGCCCTGCTGCGGCTTCTCTTTGGCGGTATCCGGCAGCACAAGGCCGCTGGCGGTGGTCGCCTCTTGCTCGATCGGTTCGACGACGACACGATCACCCAGTGGACGAATGTTCATAACTGACCTCCATGTTATGCGGTATGATGAGCCTGCGTTTAGCACTCAACAACGCAGACTGCTAATTCCCGCTGTCAATATAGCACCATTCGCGCGCGAATGTCAACGCTTCTTGCGAAATTCTTATAGTAGCGATAACACTGGCTTAGCAAACAAAAACCCCCACTGCTAAAGTGGGGGTTGACAAACGCGCTGGAAGTTGGCTACTCGTCGCGGCGCGCCCGTGAGAGCAGGAAGAGCAGCGCCGCGAGCAGCAGCGCCGCGCCGCCGCACACCACGTAAGGCAGCACGTCGATCTGCGGCGGCGGGGGTTGATCACCGCCCTGCTGCAAGCCCGGAACAGGCGTCAGAGTGGCGATCGCCGCGGCGGTGGGGCTGGCCTCTTCTGTCACCTCGACGGTGGTTTCCGGCGTCAGCTCGAGCGTGGGCGGGATGGCGGTATCTGTCGGCGCGGCCTCGGCGGTCTGCGTCGCGTTGAGCTGAGCTTCGTTGGTGGCGTCCGCGATGGCTGTGTTGGTTGCCTCGGCGCTGCTAGTCGCCAGCGCGTCAGAGGTCGCTTGGACGTCAGCGGTGCGGGTGGCCTGCGCGTCGCGCGTGGCCTGCGCTTGGCCAGTGGCGGTGGCGATGGCCTCCGCAGTGGCAGTGACGATGCGAGCGGCGGTCGTCGCGCGCGCCACCTCGGCGGTCTGCGTGATGGCCGCGTTGGCCGTCGCTTGCAGCAGCGCGTTTTGGACGGCGGTTGCTGTCGCCTGCTGGTTGGCCTCAGCAGTGGCGCTGGCGCGGGCGAGGAACTCAACGCGCGTCGCCGTCGCCCCGGCGATGCTCGTCTGCGTAGCCAGCACCACTGCCGTGCTGGTCGTCTGGAACTCGGCGGTAGCCGTTGACGCAGCCGCGATGGCTGTGCCCGTAGCGTTCAGGTCGGGCGTGGCGGTGTTCGTAGGTGGCACAGGCGTATTGGTAGCTGTCGCGGTGTGCGTGGGGGTCGCAGATGGCGTATTCGTGGGTGGGAGGGGGGTATCCGTCGGCACGACGACGATCACGACGGCCTCGGTCGGCTCAGGCGTGTCCGTGGGCAGGACGGGCGTGTCGGTGGGCGGGACAGCTGTGTCGGTGGGCGGGACG
>CALDYP010000076.1 GCA_937944445.1 uncultured Anaerolineae bacterium | reverse complement strand
TCTGTTCCGCAGCTTTATGATTACCGCTGCCTTCGGCACGACCGGTGCGTATCAATCCTATGTCCATTACCTCGAAATGGAAGCTGACGCGCGCGCGGTGGCCGAGAGCATTCGGCGCGACCTTGCCAACTGCCGCAACGTTCGCTTGGGTGTTTCGCCCTACAGCATCAATCGTTTTAGCAACTATGCCAGCCTCGGCAGCGAGACCTACGCCTTTGAAATCGCTGATTTGGGCTTTTTCGGCATTCCGACGACTTACGGCTTCTACGTCGTGGTGCGTGAGGGCAACGTCGTTTTGGTCTACCAGTACCTTCAGAGCGTCGGCTTTGACAGCCTGAACGGCATTCGCCGGCGCACGGAGGACATCGGACGCGCCGCCGTGGAGCGCATCCGTCAGCGCATCCCCAGCGCAGTGCGCGGCATCCCACTAGGGACGCCTACCCCTTCGCCCACGCCATCTGCAACCTTCACGCCGACTGCCACGTTTACCCCCTCGGCCACGTTCACGCCGACCAACACGATGGTTCCGTGCGAGGTGCGCGCCAGTTCGACGATCAACCTGCACAGCGGCCCCGGCATGAACTTCAACACCGTCGGCACACTTGCGCCGTCAGCCGTGGCGATGGCGGTCGGCCAGCAGCGCGGGCGTGACAACTTCACATGGTGGCTGCTCGACAACGGGGCGTGGGTAAGGTCTGACATCGTGCGCACCTCGCGCGATTGCAGCGACCTGCCGATTGTGCCATAACAAGATCAACCACGCGCGGAGGGGGTGTCCCCTCCGCGTGTTGGGTTTGGGCTTTTGGCCTGTAACAACCTCGCTCGTGCTGGATTCGGATCGCGTATAATAGGCATAGTGCCTGAATCGGAACCTAGCTCATGAGCAGTGCCCCCAAACAAGCCCCCACCCTTGAGATGCTTCGTGCGCGTCGTGAAGAGATTCTGGCGTTGGCGCAGCGCTACGGTGCGTCTGATGTGCGCGTATTCGGCAGCGTGGCGCGAGGGGAGGCCAACGCTGAAAGTGACGTAGATTTGCTCGTCTCCATGCGTGAAGGCGCGAGTATGTTTGATCTGGTTGGCCTCTGGTTGGCCTTGAAGGACTTACTCGGGTGTGAAGTGAGTTTGCTTACCGATGATGAGCACCCACGACGCGAGCGCCTCATGCAGCGCATACGCGAGGATGCTGTGCCTCTATGAAAAAGGCTGTCCGCGATTATCTGCAAGACTTGCTGAATGAGCTTGATGACATCATCATATTTTCTAGTGACGGTGAAAGAGCTTTCATGCAGGATGCCAAAACACAGAAAGCCGTCATTCGGTCTTATGAAGTCATCGGTGAGATCACAAAGAGACTGCCTGATCAGTTTCGCCTGACAAATCCTCAAATTGATTGGCGAAAGTTGATTACATTTCGTGATTTTCTGGCGCACAACTATGAGCTGATCGCACTGCGTTATGTATGGGCTGCCGTTGAAGATGCGCGTAACCTGCGAGTAACGATTCAAACATTAATAGATAGTTTGCCTGCTGAGGATGAGTTGCTGTGACTCAAGCAAACAAGCGCGGTAGGCTGGTTCATTTGTGGTGATCGTAGTGTCAGCTAAACGCGCGGAGGGGGTGTCCCCTCCGCGTGTTGGGTTACAGCGTGCAAGCGCCGTCGTTGGCTTGGCTCGTCAGGCGGGCGTACTTGGCCATCACCCCGTGGGTGTAGCGCGGCTGCGGCGGCTGCCAGCGCGCCCGCCGCGCGGCCAGCTCCTCCGCGCTGAGTTCGACGTCGATCGTGTGCTTGGCTGCGTCCACGACGATGATGTCTCCCTCTTCTAGCAGGCCGATTGGCCCGCCGACCGCCGCTTCTGGTGCAACGTGGCCGATCATCAAGCCGCGCGTGCCCCCGCTGAAGCGCCCATCTGTGATGAGCATCGTCGACGCGCCCAACCCCTGCCCGACCAGCGCTGCCGTCACTTGCAGCATCTCGCGCATCCCGGGGCCGCCCACTGGCCCCTCATAGCGGATCACGATCACATCACCCTCTTTGATCTGGCGGTTTTGCACGGCGTGATAGGCGTCTTCCTCGCGGTTGAAGATGCGCGCTGGGCCGCGGAAGTATTGGTTCTCGTCGCCTTTGAGCTTGACGACTGCGCCATCCGGGGCGAGCGACCCCTTGAGGATCACCAAGCCGCCGCTGGCCTTGATCGGCGTGGCGACGGGGTAAAGGACTTTTTGGCCGGGGGTCTCTTGGGCATGGGCGGTGGCCTCGGCGAGGGTGTTACCGGTGACGGTCAGCGTGTCGCCGTGCAGGTGGCCGCTCTCGATCAGCCACTTGGCGAAGAGCGCCACGCCGCCCGCCTCGTAGAGGTCTTGGGCGACGTACTGGCCAGTCGGGCGCAGGTCAGCGATGAGCGGGGTGCGGTCGCTGATGGCGCGGATGTCGTCCAGCGTGAAAGGGATGCGCGCCTCGCGGGCGAAGGCCAGCGTGTGCAGCACGGCGTTCGTGCTGCCGCCAGAGGCGGCGGCGGCGGCGATGGCGTTCTCCAGCGCCTTGCGCGTGATGATCTGCGAGGGGCGCAGGTTCTGTTCGACGAGTTTCATCACCAGCTCGCCCGCGTAAAGCGACACCTCTTTTTTGCGTTCGTTCTCAGCGGGCACTTCGTTCACGCCAATCGGGGAAATGCCCATGATCTCGCCGATCATCGACATCGTGTTGGCGGTGTACTGGCCGCCGCAGGCCCCCGCGCCGGGGATCGCGCGATCTTCGATGGCCTTCAGCTCCTCAAGGGTGATCTTGCCCGCCTGATACTGGCCGAGCGCCTCGTAGACGCTCACGATGTCTAGCGGGCGGTCGTCGATGCTGCCCGGCGCAATCGTGCCGCCGTAGATCATCAGCCCCGGAATGTCGAGGCGAATGAGCGCCATGATCGTGCCCGGGATCGTCTTATCGCACGACGAGATGGCCACGATCCCATCGAAGTAGTTGGCGCGCGTGATGAGTTCGATGCTGTCGGCGATCACCTCACGGCTGACGAGCGAGGCTTTCATGCCCTCTGTGCCCATCGTGATGCCGTCGCTGATCGTGACCGTGTTGAACTCCAGCGGCGTGCCGCCCGCGCGCTTGATGCCCTCCTTGATCTTGGCGCTCAGCAGGCGCAGGTGAAAGTTGCACGGCCCGACCTCCGTCCACGTGTTGGCGACGGCGATCAGCGGCTTTTCGAGGTCTTCATCGGTGAGGCCGATGCCTTTGAACATGGCGCGCGCCGCGGCGCGGTCGACGCCGCTCACCAGCGCGCGGCTGATGGCGTTCATCGCATGAGAGGGGGTCATGGGCAGGCTCCTTGTCGGGTCAAGAATATTGCCGCATATTATAACGCTCGCCGCGCCGAGAACGAAAAACCGCCAGCAGGTTGCCCCACTGGCGGTTAGCCTTCATGCGCACTCTTTGTGCCGGCGGTTGCCAGCACGCCGAGCGGGACGCTTTGCCTTCGGATCTTTATCCCAACGGCTGTCAAGCAACTTTAGCGCGTCTGAATGCGAACAGACTCGCCCACAGTCCCCCCACAGACAAGGCAGGCCGCAGCTCCTCATGGCTTGCCCTTTGTGTCGATGCGCCTCATAATACACCCTCAAAGAGGCATTCTTCAGAAAGTGCGCAGCGAGTGATTAGAAGCTGGCAAGATCGACTGCTTGGGGGGGTGTGCGGCGGCTTGGGCGAGCGGCTGCTGCTGAGCGCGTGGGCGTGGCGGCTGCTGTTCGTCGTCTTGACTGTGCTCAGCGGCGGCTGGGCCGCGCTGGTGTATGTGCTGTGGTGGTGGCTGCTGCCGCTGAACATGCCCGGTCGGCGGGGCAGCGCCTTCTTAGGGACGCTGCTAGCGCTGGCAGCGGCGGCGCTGGTGGCGGGCGGCTACCTCACTCGTGACCAGTGGACTGCCCCTAACGGCGCAGACCTGTACACCCCGCTCATGGCCCTGCTGACGGCGGTCGTGTTCTTGTATCGCCAAGTGGCACAGCGCGCAGGGGCGATGATCGTCATCGCGCTGGTGTTGGTGGGCGTCGCGCTGGCCACCGTGCTGGCGGCGCAGGGGGCGCTCCCCCGCGGGACGGACGACCTCATGGCGCGCTCGGCAGGCGGTGTGCTCGTGTTCATCGGGCTGGCGCTCATCCTGCGCGACCGTGTCCCGTTGGGGGCGATGTTCGCGGCGATCATCACCGTGGCGTTGGTTGGCGGGCTGGCGAGCGTGGCCTACAGCGCGCGCCTGACTCAGCAGCGCAGCGAAAACGTGATTGAAGCTCGCTTCCCCATCGCCGAGAGCGTGACGCTGCTGCAAATGAACCTAACTGCGCTCGATACCGATGTGCGCGTGGTGGCAGCGGGCGACGACGAGCGCAGCGCGCGCCTGCGGTTTGTGGGCAGCTTGGCCAGCGAGATCACACAGGACTACGACGAGGCCGACTTGATCGCCACCTTGACGCTGACCGAGACGCGCGGCGAGGGCATCCCGCCGCTGCGGGACATCGGGCGTGGCACGCTCACCGTGGAGGTTCCGCGCAGCTTGGGCGTGGCGATTGCTTTCCGCGGGGCCAACGGCAACGTCACCTTTGACATGGCGCAGGCCAACCTCGAACGGCTCGACCTTGACCTTGAGAACGGCAGCGCCGTTGTCACCTTCCCAACTTATCAACCCCTCTCGCCGAGCGTGGCCGTGCGCCCGGGCGAGCTGATCGTGCGCAGCGGCACGCTGACGCTGGTCGCGCCCCCGCCCATCGGCGGCCAGTTCCTCATCAGCAAAGCGACCAACCAGCGCCCGATCTTCGACGATCTGATCTACGCGCTGGAGGACAACCTGAACGAATGGCTGCTGACCGCGCGCCAATTTGAAAGCAGCCCCGCGCGCATCCGCTACATCTTGACCGTGCCCAACGCGCCCGTTCGCCTTGACACCAGCGCGGCGAGGAATTGACGCATGGCGTGGCGCGTGCATCTGGCCAACTCGGCCATTCGCATGGTGGAAGTCATCAGCGGGACGCGCCCGATATTGGCGGCGTGGTCTGCGCCGCGCCACGTGAACCTGTTCGACCTGAGCGACGGCGCGACGCTGGGCGAGGTCAAGCTGCCCGCCCTGCCGACGTTGAACGCCCCACCAGAGCTGTGGGAACGCTTTCAAGAGGAAACCCTGCGCCTGCCCAACGGGGGCCACATCACGCGCGTTCAGCTCGCCAACCGCACGCTGTTCCTCACGCGGGATGGAGCGCAGCGCCTGCACTGGGACGGCGGCGCGGCCCTCGTCTTGATGGACGACAAAGAAGCCGTGCCACTTGCAGCGCCCGCAGACGCGCCGAGCGTAACGCGCTGGCTGGCGGTGGATTTTGACCGCGACTTGGGCTTCACGGCGGCGCTGGCTGACAACGGCCGGCTGTACCTCTACGAACTCAACGTGTTCAAAGGCAGTTATGACCTCGGCTTGCAGCCAGAGGACGAACGCCGCTGCCACGTGCAGATCCAGCGCGGCCAGCACCTCCACGCCACCGACGGCCGGATGCTGGTGGCAGTGGCGATGAGCGGCGCGGTCAAGAAGCGGCTGGCGCTGCACTACCGTGTGGCGCTCATGGCGTCCTCGCCCGATGGGCAGCAGCTCGCGCTGGTGGACTATGAAGATGGGATCGTGCGCCTGTACCGCGGGGCCGATCTGCTGCTAACGCACCAAAAATTTGCCATTGACCTCGTCGTTGAGGCCACGCCGCGCCAACTGCTGGAAGAGCTTCCCCCGCCCATGACCGCCGTCAGCGGCCTTGCGCTGGCCGATCAAGGGGTGATCGCGTTTGCGATGGGCGGGGTGCTGTGCTGCACGCACCAAGACGCGCTGACCCCGCTGCCACGCTCACCGCAGATTTAGGCCGCC
>CALDYP010000075.1 GCA_937944445.1 uncultured Anaerolineae bacterium | reverse complement strand
GCGAGACCAACCGAGAGGGATCGGTGATGGAAGAGCCTTACACTGACGACTGCGCGCAGGTGGCCGCAGCGCAGCGCAGCCGTCAGGCCTTCGGGCCGCTTTTCGACCGTTACTACGGGCGCGTATATGCGTATGCTGTGGCGCGGCTGGCAGACGAGCGCGACGCGCAGGACGTCACCGCGGAGACGTTCCGACGCGCGGTAGCAGGCCTAGCGAGCTTTCAGTGCCAGCATGAGGGCAGCTTCGCCGCGTGGCTGTTTCGCATCGCCCACAACGAGGTGCTGCGCGCCTATGGTCGCGCCCGCCCGACCGTCTCGCTGGAGGCGCTGCCGGAGTTCGCCGACAGCAGCCTCGACCTTGACCACGCGCTTGACCAGCAGCAGCAGATCGAGCAGGTACGCCGACTGCTCGACTTGCTCAGCCCACGCCGCCGTGAGATCGTCGCGCTGCGCTTCTACGGCGAGATGCGCAACCGCGAGATTGCCGAGGCGCTGGGGCTGGATGAGCGCACCGTTGCCGCGCACCTCTGCCGCGCCCTCGATGACCTGCGCGCCCTCATGCAGCTGAGCAAGGATCAAAGCTCATGACGACACCCCCGCTGACCCCCAACGATCACGAACGGCTGGCGCAGATTGACGAGCTGATTGCCAGCGGAAGGCCCAGCGCTGACCCCGCCGCAAATTGGCTGCGCCGTCAGCGCCCACCTCTCAACCCTGAACACTACAACCAACTGAAGAAGGAGATCTTAACGATGAGCATCGACGATCTGACCCCAAAGAGGAAGAAACGCCCTGTGCGCTGGCTGCCGCGCCTGCTGAAAGCGGCTGCCGCGCTGGCGCTGTTGGCCGGCGCATACGTGGCCGGCGCGGCTGCACGGCCGGCTGTGCAACCTGTGGTTGTGCGGCCTATGAACCCGATTACGAGTTATCCCGCTGATTTGTTCGAACCCGAAGGGACACAAATCATAGCGAACGCCACGGCCCACGCGCAGCAGTTCACTGCGCCGACGCCGCTCAGTATCCCCGTCGTCCCAAACACCGGGTTAGATGGCAGCCAGCCGATGGCCGTGACTGTGCCTCTCTCACACGCTAGGAGCTTTGACGGCCAGCCGCTCAACTTACAGGTTGGCCAGCGGGTCGCGCTCTACTTGCGCCTATTTGAAGATGATGACGATGAGGAGGCGCAGGTGTTCATTTTGCTGACGGAGAACGCCGTTGTTTCTAATCAGATCAGGCCTCACTACGGCTATGAGCTGCGGCTTGACGCCAGCATCGGCTCGATCGTCAGCCAGCTCGTCTCGCCCGGTCTGCTGCCTGAGGTGCTGTTGTACATCGATCCGCGGCCATAGGGTCACTGGCTGAGCGTGTCGACGAGGTGGCGCAGCGCAACTTTGTACTGTTCGGTCATGACGAAGCGCGGACTGCGCCCCAGCAGGGCCGGCACGGAGGCTGCTGCCACCTCCGCCAGCACAATCGGCTTCTTGTGCGAGCGAAAGAACTCGCAGGCTTGGCGCACGCTCACCTCGACATGGGCGGCAGGGCTGTGAATGAGCACCATCCGAGCGCACTCTTTGAGCGCGGGGTGCACCCCTGCCGCCCACTCTGTGCGGTTGTCGGCCTCGTGCAGCCACACGGCCAGCCCGCTGCGCTCCAAATCAGCAGCGATCTGGCGGGCCGCGGCTTCGTCGTCCGGCGCAAAGTTGACGTAGACTGTGTCGCGGGCGAGCTTGACGCGGGCGCGGCTGGCCGCTTCGCCGACTTGCACAGGGGCGGGCGCGTCGTGCCCGGCGTGCAGCTCGCTGCGGCCAATGCGGAATACAACGCCGCCACACAGCGGGCACTCGCCGCGCGTGGCAGCTTGGCCTTTGCGCGTCCAGACGGCTTGCGGGTTTTCCACTTCAACGGTGGTGCGGCAGCGCACACAGTAGGCTTCAATGGGATCCAACGCGAAGAAATCGTCCATGCAGGGGCAACCTGTGAACAAACGGGCAGACGCGCTCAGTTTACTTGAAGTACAAGCGAAGCACCATGCGCCCGATGCGCACCTCATCGCCGCTGCGCAGCACCACCGCTTGGTTAGCAGGGATGCGCGATTCGTTCAGGAATGTGCCGTTCGTGCTGTTGAGGTCAGTGAGGGTGAGATGCTCAGCGTGCGCGTCAAAGCGAGCGTGACGGCGCGACACGCCCAAGTTTTGTGCCCCGTAAGGCGTCATATCGAGGTCAATGCCATCATCGACCGTGCCACGCCCGATGATGATGCCGCGCCGCCGTCCAATCGTCAGGGAGGAGTCGCTGCTGTTTACATAGAGCACGATCGGATTAGAAGAGGCTGCCACCGCTCCAGAGGGCAGCTCACGCGTTTGAAACCCTTTCAGGTTGCGCGTGGCCACACGCTCGAGCAGGGCTTCATAGAGGTCAGCGCCGCAGTGCTCACACAAGAGCACGCCTGCACGATTGTTCAAACCGCAGTCAGGGCACTTCATCGTTTCCGCATCCGCGTTATTTAATATGTCGTAGTATAACATCGGTTAAATAATTTCGCATGCGAGAGTTGATATGGGGAGTATCTAAATTCGAACAGAGGCCTCATCCAGCCGCCTTCAGGGGGTGCGCCCTAGCCGAGTGCTTGAGCGCTCGGCATGACGGGGCCACACCCCTAAATCCCCACAGGCTTTATCCCTTGACGCTGCCGGCCATCAAGCCGCGCACGAAGTAGCGCTGCAAGCCGAAGAACACGATCAGCGGCACGATCATGCTCACGAACGCGGCGCTCGTCAGCAGATGCCACTCGCTCCCGCGTGAGCCAACCAGCGACGCGATGCGGTACGTCAGCACTTGGCGCTCGGCGCTGGTGATGCCGAGGAAGATCAACGCCACGAGGTAATCATTCCACACCCACAGGAACTGGAAGATGGCGAACGACGCCAGCGCGGGCACGCTCAAGGGCAGCACCAAGCGGAAGAAGATGGTGAAGTGCGATGCGCCGTCGATGAAGGCGCTTTCGAGGATCTCTTTGGGCAGGTTGCTGATGTAGTTGTAGAGCAGGTAGACCGCCAGCGGCAGGCCGAAGCCGGTGTGCGCCAGCCAGATGCCCATGTACGTCCCGTTGAGCTGCAAGGCGGTGTAGTCGCGCAGGATCGGCACGAGCGCAATCTGCAGCGGGACGACCAGCAGCGCCACCACGAGGATGAAGAGCAACCGCCGCCCGGGGAAGCTCATCCACGCGAAGCCATAGGCGGCAAAGGCCGCGATCAAGATCGGGATGACCGTCGCGGGGATCGTCACGGTAACGCTGTTGAGGAACGCGCCGATCATGTTCTCACCCTGAACGGTCATAACGCTGCCGTCGGCGCGGCGCAGTTGGTAGTTGCGCCCGGCCATTACTTCCTCGTAGTTCTCAAAGGTAAAGTTGAGGCTGTAGATCCATTGTAATTCCTGCTGGACGAGCGTGCCGGTGCGCAGGTTGCCACGCCAGATCAGGCGTGTGTCGGCATCGACTTGCACCCCAGCCTGCCACTCGCTGAAACTGGCGGTGACGTCGCGCCCGTTGGTGGCCTCGTTGTTGACGGTGATCGGCGCGTCGCGGGTTTGATCGGGTGGGATCGGGAAGGTCGCGCCGGTGGGGGCAAAAGCGCGGTGGGGGAACACCGTCCACCAGCCGCTGGAGCGGATTTCCTCACGCGGGCGGAACGACGAAATGAACAAGCCCAGCGTTGGGATCGTCCAAACAACGACAATCAAGAGCAGCACGGCGTTGACGATGAACTGGGCGCGGCGTTTTGCGGCACTCATAGCAGTCCCCCTAGAATGTTTCGCGCTTGGTGAACTGGCGCAGGTTGTAGATCATGACTGGGATAACCGCCAGCAGCAGCACAATCGCAATTGCTGACCCCATGCCGTCGTCGCGGATGTTGAAGAACTCGCGGTAGAAGCGCACGCCGATCACTTCCGTGTTGAACTGCCCGCCGGTCATCACCATCACGATGTCGAACGTCTTGAGGGTGAAGATGACGACCGTCGTGATGACGGTGACGAGCGTCCCGGCGATGCTGGGCAGGATGATGCTGGTGAAGATGCGGATCTCGTTGGCCCCGTCGACGCGCGCGGCCTCCAGCAGGTCATCCGGCACGCCCTTGATGGCCGCCGAGATCAGCACCATCGCGTAGCCCGTTTGCAGCCAGACCATGACGATGATCAGCAGGATGTTGTTTAAGTTGGGGATGGTCAGCCACGCTTGCGGCTGGCCGCCCGCGCTCGTCACCAGCGCGTTGAGCAGCCCGATGTCCGGGTTCACGTCGTAGATGAAGCGCCAGATCACGCCCGCGCCGACCATCGAGATGGCCATCGGCATGAAGATGAACGACTTGGCCACCCGCTCAAACTTGCTGCGATCGGCCAAGATGGCGATCAACAACCCCAAGCCAACGGTGAGGCTCGTGCCCACGATCATCCATGTGAGGTTGTTGCCGAGCGCGGCGGTGTTCGTCCGGTCGCACACGACGCGCAAGTAGTTCCCGAACAGCACGAAGTCCGTCGTCGTGATCTGCTGGCCGAGGAAGGTGCAGTTGATCCCGCGGAACTCGGTGAGGCTCGTCCAAAACGTGCGCAGTGTCGGGATCGCCAGATACCAGCCGAGGATAGCCAGCGCCGGCCCGACGAAGATGAACGGTTGAATCCGCTGCATGAGTTTTTCCGGCAGCATCTCAACCCAATAGTTGGCCGTGTAGTAGAGCAGCACCACCGCGCCGATGCCCCACACAATCGCTGCCACGGTCAGGAGCACTTGGCCGGGGATGTCAGCAGAGCGCGCGTCGCGCAGCGTCAAAAACCCGCCCGCCGCAAAACCCACAGCAAGCACTGTCAAAATGATGGCGATCAACGGTTTCGGAATGCTTGCTGCGAGATCAGGCGTGTTCTTCAGTTTGGGCTGTAAAGTGGTCATGAGCAGATTCCATCAATAACGTTCACTAAGTTAAGCAAACAGGGCGGGACGCACGTCCCGCCCTGCCCATTTCACACAGGGCGGCGCGTTCACCGCCCTTTCGTTGCGCTGTGCACTATTGGCCGACGGGCCACGCCGCGTCAATCTCGGCCAGCGCCGTGTCGAGGTCAACCGTGCCGCTCACCCAGTCGGTCATGCCCTTCCAGAACGAGCCAGCGCCCACCGCGCCCGGCATCAGATCAGAGCCATCAAAGCGGACGCTCGTTGAGCTGGCCACCAGCGAGGCGATCTTTTCCTCGGCGGGGTTGCTGTAGACGGCGTCGTTGTGCGGCGAAAGCGTGCCGCCGGCTTGCAGCCAGCCCGAGAGCGACTCACCGCGGCTGAAGAAGTCCATCACCGCGCGCACCTCAGGCCGGTCGTTGAACATGGCGTAGATGTCGCCCGCCACCAAGTACGGACGGCCAAACTCTTCGTCAATCGGCGGCAGATAGAACACATCCCAATCGACGCCGAATTCCACACCCGCCGGGAAGAAGCTGCTGATGAAGTTGCCCTGCTTGTGCATGAAGCACTCTACCGGGTCAGTGAACAGGCCGGCCGGCGCATCGCCGAAGGACGTCACCGCGATGGCCTGACGACCGCCGCGCACGAAGTTGTCCGTAAACCACACCTCGGCCAAGATTTCCGCCGCGCGGCGCACGATCGGATCGGTGAACAGCAGGCGATCTTCAGGGGTTGCGGGCACGGTCCAGCGGTCGTAGTTCTCAAGGCTGGTCGTGCGCAGCATGATCTCTTCCATCCAGTCGGTGGCAGGCCAGCCGGTGGCCGCGCCGGATTCGATGCCCACGCACCACGGCGTGCCGCCGTCGTCCACGATCTGCTGCGAGAGCGCCATCAGCTCATCCCACGTCGTCGGGATCTCGTAGCCGTTCTCTTCGAAGGCCTTCACCGCGTAGTAGACCTGTGACTTAGCGTTGTAACGCGCCCAGACGCCGGCCATGATCGAGCCGTTGGGGCCTTCCATCGTGGCGTAGTCCAGCCAGCTTTGGGCGTAGTTCTGCATCAGCCAGTCCATGTCCATGAAGGTGCTGACGTCGACTACTTGGCCGCGGCGGGCGAAGCTCTCCAGCAGGCCGGGCTGTGGGAAGTCGGCGATGTCAGGCGGCGCGCCACCTTCGACCGCAGCGATGATGGCCACTTCGAATTCCTTCGAGCCAGCGTACTGAATGTCGATCCCTGTCCACGCTTCAAAATCGGCGATCGACTGGTTGAAGAGCACCTCGTCTGCGTCAACAAACGGGCCAGTCATCGTCACGACTGTGCCTGCCAGTTCACCGCGGCAGGCGGCTTCGAGTTCGGCGCTCATGCCCGTCCACAGGCCTTCAGGGCAGCCGCTTTGCGCCATCGCACTGGAAGACAGCGCTAGCAGCGCCGTTCCCACCAACAATGCACCCACTTTCTTCCGTAACATGTGTGTTTCATCCTCCCAACAAACGTAATTGTATTCAGTGCGGCGGCAGCTTAATTGTGCCACCCACATAGTGCCCATAGTAACGCAACTGTACCAAGTTTGCAACGAAATTTTACAGGGGGAATGTGC
>CALDYP010000074.1 GCA_937944445.1 uncultured Anaerolineae bacterium | reverse complement strand
GCCCTACGTCCGACGACCAACAGCCCCCGCTTGTCGCAACGCCGCGACGTCCTCCGCCGTGTAACCGGCTTGCATCAGCACCTGCTCGGTGTGTTGGCCATAGCCCGGGGCAGGGGTGCGCGGCACAGCCGCACCGAGCTGAATCGGCGTGCGCATCCACGGAACGCCATGCTCCATGCCAGCCATGCCGCGCGCTTGGATGTGCGGGTCATCCAGCAGGCGCTCCGGCGGCGTCACGAGTGTGAAGCAGCAGTCCGCGTGGTAGAGCAGATCATGCCAGTGCTGCGCCGTCTGTGAGCGAAACAGCGCCGTGAGCTGCTCGATCAAATGCGACTGCTGCGCTGGATCGGTGTGGAGCGGGATCCACTCTGGACGGTTGACCGCCTGACAAAAGTTCTGCCAGAACTTCGGCTCAATCGGCGCGAACGCCATCGGCTGGTTGTCAGCGCTCCAATAGACGCGGTAGAACGCCATGCCGCCCGTCAGCGACCCCTGACCCCCGCGGCTGAAGCCGACCGCGCTTTCCACCCACTGATACATGCCGAACACCGCCGCCGCCTCGAACAGCGCAATGTCGATGACCGCGCCCTGCCCGCTGCGTTCCCGCCCAAACAGCGCGCTGACGATTGCCAGCGCCCCGCTGTAGGCCCCGCCGATGTCGGCAATCTGCCCGCCCAGCACCTGCGGCGTCTCCATGCTGCCCAGCAGCCCGCTCAGCGCCACGTAGTTCAGGTCGTGCCCGCTCAGGTCGGCGTAATCGCCCGTCTGCCCCCAACCTGAAAGCGAACAGTAGATCAGGCGCGGGTTGATGGCGTGCAGCGTAGCCGCGTCCACCTTGAGGCGCGCCGTCACACCCGGGCGGAAGCCCTCCACCACCACATCGGCGCGCTGCGCCAGCCGATGCAGCACCGCTTGGCCGTCGGGGTGCTTCAAGTCGAGGATGATGCTCTGCTTGTTGCGGTTGCTGGCGCGGAAGAAAGCCCCCTGCCCGTCGATCAGCGGCGGCGTCCAGCGCGCGTAGTCCCCAGCGACCGGGTCTTCTACCTTGATAACCGTCGCGCCCAAGTCTGCGAGGAACATCGTGCACAGCGCCCCGGGCAGCAGGCGCGTCAAATCCAGAACGATCACAGAGTCTAAAGGGAAATTCATCTGTCTGTCCTTTTGTGAAAATACTTTTTTGCTAGTCTAGTATCGCTCAATGAGCATGACGTGAAGATCGTGGACAATTCACACTGGAAAGAATAGGTTGGCAGTTTATGCGCTGGATGATATGGATGGCTGTCCTCTGCGCTGCGTCGGCTGTGATGGCGCAGTCTGACCCGTTCCTGATCAACGACCTGCGGATCATCACGCGCGTGGACGTCTACGGCATCGAGGAACAGGTGCTGATCGGCCACATCACGAACACGAGCAGCGAGGCGTTTGAGACTGTCACGCTGATGGGCGACGTGTTGGACGCGGACGGCCAGCCCATCGGCGAGGTGTTCGGCTACACCGTCAACGCCTGCGGCGTAGCGCTGCTAGATGACCCGCTCCAGCCGGAAGAGCGCGCCGCCTTCGCCCTGCCAGTGGACTGGTTCGGGGATTTCGACCCGGCCGACCTGCCCACCCGCTTTGCGATCCGCGCGAGCGGCGTCCCCACCACCGCTGACCGCGACCTGACGCCGAACGGGATGCGCGCGGTGACGGCCATCGCCGCCGATGAGGTCGTCGCCGTCGATTGGGTGGCGGACGACGTGCTGCTGTACGGCGTGGGCTGCGAGCGCGACCTGTTCACGAGCTACGAATGGCGGCGCTACGACCTGCTGAGCGGCAGCAAGGACGCGCTCGCGTCTCATCCGAACGCGACGTACATCACCTCCGCCTTGATCGACTCAATCGGTGTGCAAGTGCCCAGCGCAAATCAGAACGCGCGCAACCCCGCCCTGTTGGAGCGTTCCGCCTTGACGGTGATCCCGAACAGCACGCGCATCGTATGGCAGAACGACCGTAACGACCTCTTCAGCGCCGATCGCGAGACGGGCTTAGGCCGCCGCCTCATCCACCGCTACCTGCACCAATACAGCCTGCGCGGGTTCCTGTTCACCCCCGAGAACAACCTGCTGGCGTACTACTTCGGCGCGCATGGCGAGCCGGTGCGCTACCTGACCGCCAGCGCAGAGGGCCGCCTCATCAGCAATGTGATCACGGTCAACCCGCCGTCGAACACCGTGCCCGGCGTGTGGTACGATGGGCAGCGCGTCGTCATCAGCGGGACGTTCGACGGTGTCACTGGTTACTTCAATCAGCAGGCGCGCGGCTTCACCCGTGAGCTGCTGTTTGAGGTCGCCCCTGAAGACCTGCCCGGCAACCATTATCCTGCGCCCGCTTACTTCCGCCGCGATTTGAACACCCGCTACCTCTACATCATCCGCCCGCTTGACGGGCAGGCATGGCTTCAATGCTATCACTACGAGGGGCGCGCCTTACACGATCTGACGCCGCTGCCGCTGCAACTGGCCACCGATGAGCGCGCGTGGTCGTGGCTCTCGCCGGATGGGGCACACCTAGCGGTTGCCGCCAACGGCCGGCACGCGGGGCTGTGGCTCGTTGACCTGACCGCGTTCGACGCCTGCCCGGTGCGCTAGATTGTCGTCCCCACTTGTTGGGAAATGAGCGGCGCGTGTTATAATCTGCAATCGTTATCTACTCGCCGTTGATAGGTGCACATGCCTACCCTCGCTGAACTGAACGCCGCGCCGCCGCATGCCTTCTTGCGGTTGATTGGCGGGCCGCTGGAAGGCCAAACGTGGCTGGCGGAGCGGGCGCTGACCGCGCGACCGTTTCACACCCGCGAGGCGCTCATCCACGCGCTGGAGCAGGCTGCATGGAACGCCAGCGAGGCCGAGCAGGTCGCCCTCATCGCCTCTCACCCTGACCTTGCGGGCAAAGCCGCCGTGGATGGCACGCTCAGCGCCGCCAGCCAGCAGGAACAGGCTGCCGCCGGGCTTGACCGCCTGACGCCTGAGGAATACGACCAGTTCCAACAGTTGAACAGCGCGTATCGCGCTCAGTTCGGCTTCCCATTTGTGATCTGCGCCCGCGAGAACACCAAACACAGCATCCTAGCCGCGTTTGCCCAGCGCTTGACCCAGCCCCGCAGCGCCGAGATCGCCACCGGCCTCGCTGAGGTGTTGAAGATCTTGCGCCTGCGCTTGATTGACCACGTTGTTGAGGAGACCGCATGAAACACACGATCAGCTATGGCAAGGGCAACATCGCCCTGTATCGCAGCTACGCCGCGCCGCTCACAGGGCTAAAGCCTGTAGCCGAAAGCGCCTACCACGGCCAACCCAACACGATCTTCGCCGTTGATCTGGAGGTTGAGGTATTGGGCGATGTGTTCCTGCCGTCCTACACCGAGGGCGACAACAGCCGCGTCGTCCCCACTGCCACCATCACCAACTTCGCCCTTCAGAAGGCGCTCAGCTTCACCGGCGCGACCGTTGAGCAGTTCCTGCACTACTTGGGCGGCGAATACCTGACCAAATACGCCGACATGGAAGGGCTGCGCCTCACCGCCTCGGAACTGCCGTTCCACCCCATCCCGCTGACCAGCGACGCCGGCCAGACGACCACCCCCAGCGACCGACTGCTAGCCCCCACCTTCGACGTCTACAGCACCGCCGAGCTGCTCATCAACCGCGCCGGCGCACAAGAGCTTGAGAGCGGCCTGCGCAGGATCAAGCTCATCAAGCTGACGGGCAGCGCCTTCGACGGCTTCCCGCGCGATGAGTTCACCACGCTGCCCGAGCGCGTCGACCGACCGCTGTACATCTTCATGGAGATGGGTTGGCACTACACCGACCTGCAAGACGGCCTCAGCGCCGACGTGTCGCGCTACATCGCGCCGCGCCAAGTCTACGACGTGATCGCCCACACCTTTCACGACTTCGTCAGCATGTCGATCCAGCACCTGCTCCACGAGTTCGGCCAGCGGCTGCTGGCGCGCTTCCCTCAGATGAGCGGCGTATGGTTCCGCGCGCAGAACCGCCTCTGGGACACAGCGGCTGAAGCCCCCGACCGCCCCGACAAGGTGTTCATGGATCCGCGCCCGCCCTACGGCCACATTCGCTACGCAGTAAAGCGCTAGGAACCATGTACGACACGCTGATCCGCCAAGCGCAGGTCGTCAACGTGCTGAACAGCTTCACCGGTGATGTGGCGCTGCTCAACGGCAAGATCGCAGCCATCGGCGAGAATTTGATGGTAGACGCGCGCGAAATCATCGACGCCGACGGCCTGACGCTGCTGCCGGGCTTGATTGACCCACACGTGCACCTCAACGAACCCGGGCGCGCCGACTGGGAAGGGATCGAGAGCGGCACGCGCGCGCTGGCAGCGGGCGGCGTCACGACCTTCTTTGACATGCCGCTCAACAGCAGCCCCCCCGTGACGAGCGTGGCCGCGTTCAAGGCCAAGCAAGCCCTCATCGCTCAGAAGTCGCTCATCAACGGCTATCTGTGGGGCGGCCTCGTCCCGGGCAACCTCGACGAGTTGGAGGCGCTGCACGCAGCGGGTGTGATCGGCTTCAAAGCCTTCATGTCTAACAGCGGCATCGACGAGTTCCCGGCGGTGGACGATCTGACGCTGTGGCGCAGCATGCAGATCATCGCTGAACTCGGCAGCGTGCTGGCCGTCCACGCTGAGAGCGAGACGATCACCGCGGCCTTGACGCGCGAAGCCCGCGCGTTGGGGGCCACCAGCGCCGTGGACTGGCTGGAGACGCGCCCGATCATCGCCGAGCTTGAGGCGGTGCAGCGCGCGCTGATCCTCGCTGATGAGGCCGACTGCCGCCTGTACGTCGTCCACATCAGCAGCGCCGACTGTGCCAACTTGGTTCACAGCTCGCTTATGGCCGGGCAGCGCGTCATCGGCGAGACGTGCCCGCACTATTTGACGTTTTCCAGCGTCGATCTGATGCAGCACGGCGCGCTGCTCAAGTGTGCACCGCCCCTGCGCGATCCAGAAGAAGTCGAATCTATGTGGCTGGCCTTGCAGCAAGGGTGGCTGCAAACTATCGGCAGCGACCATTCCCCCTGCCCGCCCGAGATGAAGCAGACAGACGATTTTTTCGACGCATGGGGCGGGATCAGCGGCGGCCAATCGACCCTCTCAGTGCTGCTCACTGAAGGCCACTTCGAGCGGGGCATGCCGCTTTCAACCATCGTGGCGATGACCAGCGCCAGAGTCGCCGGCTATTTCAACCTGCCCAACAAGGGGCGCATCCAGCTCGGCGCAGATGCGGACTTGGTGCTAGTTGACCTTGCGGCCCGCTACACGCTCACCAAGAAGATGCTGTTCGACCGCCACAAGCAGAACCCCTATGCCGGGCGCAAGCTGCGCGGCAAGGTGATCCGCACCATCGTCGGCGGGCGCACAGTCTACAAAGAAGGAAAGTTCAGCGATGGGTAAGCTCACAACGCACGTGCTCGACACCTACCACGGCCAACCAGCCCGCGGCATGGCCCTCGTGCTTTACTACGTGGGCGAGGGCGGCGACCGCACCCCTGCATGGGAGACGACCACCAACCAAGACGGGCGCACCGACGTTCCGCTGCTGGAGGGCGATGAGCTGCGCGCGGGCGATTTTGAGCTGGTGTTCGACGTGCGGGCGTACTTCCAGCGCATGGGGCATGAGTGCCCCTTCCTCAGCAAGGTGGCGGTGCGCTTCACCGTGTTCGACGCCGCACAGGCTTATCACGTGCCGCTGCTGGTCTCGCCGTGGTCGTACAGCACCTACCGCGGAAGTTGAACCGTGCCGCTGCCGATTGACCCCGCCTTTCAGATGACGTTTGAAGCGCGCATCGCGGCGCTGGCCGCCCTCAGCGAGTCGAGCGAGCATCTCGTGCGCCCCAGCTTCACGCCCAGCATGCGCCGCGTGAACGCCCTCGTGAGCGAGTGGATGGCCGCCGCGGGCCTGACCCCGCGCGAGGACGCGCTGGGCAACCTCATCGGGCGCTATGAGGGGGCCACGCCCGACGCCCCTGCCTTGATGATCGGCAGCCATTTAGACACGGTGGCGGACGCCGGGCGCTACGATGGGACGTTGGGCGTGCTCTTGGGGTTGGCCGTCGTGGAGCACCTCAACGCGGCGGGGCTGCGGCTGCCTTTCGCGGTAGAGGTCATCGCCTTCTGCGATGAGGAAGGACTGCGCTTCCACCTGCCCTACTTGGGGAGCCGCGCCGTCAACGGCACGCTGACGGCAGCCCACCTTGACCTGACGGACGACACAGGCGTGAGCGTGGCGGAAGCGCTGCGCTTGTTCGGCGGCAGCCCAGAGGCCGCCGCCACCGCCGCCCGCCGCCCAGACGAACTCATCGCTTACCTCGAGGCCCACATCGAACAAGGCCCCGCGCTGGAAGCCGCCGACGAGCCGCTAGGCGTGGTGACGGCCATCGCCGGGCAGCACCGCGCTCAGTTGACCTTCGTCGGCGAGGCAGGGCACGCCGGAACCGTCCCGATGCGGCTGCGGCGCGATGCGCTGGTGACGGCGGCGCGCTTCGTCGCTCAGGCCTACGACTACGCCGCAGCGGTCGATGGGCTGGTGGCCACGGTCGGCCAGTTGAGCGTGCAGCCGGGCGCGAGCAACGCCATCCCCGGGCGGGTGACGCTCTCGCTGGATGTGCGCCACGCCGAGGACGCGCAGCGCGAACAGGCCACCGCAGCCCTGCGCCGCGCCGCCGAGGAGGGGGCCGCAGCGGGCGGCTGCCAGCTCGAATGGCTCGACATCTCAATCACGCCAGCGGTGACGTGTTCGCCGCGGCTCGTTGACGTGCTGTGCGCGGCCATCGCCAGTGAGCGTCCACCCCTGCGCATGGTCAGCGGGGCGGGGCACGACGCAGCGCAGATGGCGCGGCTGGCCCCCATGGCGATGCTCTTCGTGCGCTGCAAGGGCGGCCTCAGTCATCACCCGAATGAGTTCTGCGCCGCCGTAGACGCCGAGGCTGCGCTCAGAGCCTTGTTAGGGGCAGTTTTGGCGCTGGCATCCGCTTAAATGCCCCCTTTTCTGAGTAAATCATCATCCCACACGGTTTGAAAGTAACGCTGCAGGCGAGTACACTTATACGCATTCGTGAGTTCAAAGCACCGCACACAGGAGCTAGCATGGCGTTAGACAAAGCAACCCTGCTGGATTGGTATCGTCAGATGGTTCTCATCCGAGAATTTGAGGAAGCCTGTCAGCACCTTTACAACGAGAAACGCATCACCGGCGTGTATCTGCACTTGGCCAGCGGGCACGAGGCGATCTACGTCGGCGCGGTGGCGGCGATGCGCGTCGGAACCGACCACATCATCACTGCCTACCGCGATCATGGCATCGCGCTGGCGCTGGGGATGGACGCAGGCCGCGTCATGGCCGAGATGATGGGCAAGCGCGACGGCGTGAGCGGCGGCAAGGGCGGCTCGATGCACCTCGCCAGCGCCGAGCACAACTTCTACGGCGGCTATGCCATCGTCGGCGGGCATCTGCCGCTGGCGACCGGGCTGGCGCTGGCCTGCAAGTACCGCGGCAATGATCAGTTCGTCATCAGCATGATCGGCGACGGCGCGACCAACAACGGTTACTTCCATGAGGCGCTCAACATGAGCGGCGTCGACAAGCTGCCCAACATCTGGATCATCGAGAACAACGGCTATGGCATGGGCACATCAGTCGAGAAGGCCGCAGGCAACCCCATCCTGCACGAACGCGCGCGCGGCTATGGCATCGAAGACTACGGGCGCGTGGATGGTCAAGACGTGATCGCCATGTACGACGCGGTCAGCCGCGCTGCCAAGCACGCCGTGGAGCATGGCCCGGTGCTGATCGAGGCGATGACCTACCGCTACCGCGGCCACGGCGTGAGCGACAAGCAGTACGACACGCGCCTGAAAGCCGAGCTTGAGGAGTGGAAAGCCACCAAAGACCCCATCGAAATCCTCAAGCGCCACATCGCAAAAGAACACGGGGACGTGAGCGCCGAGCTGGACGCCATTCACCAAGCGCAGCTCAAGATCGTCGAAGAGAGCATCCAATTTGCCGACGCCAGCCCCCTGCCGAACACGCTTGAAGAGCTGTTCGCCCACGTATACGTAGATTAGGCCCACACCGAGGCGGAGAGAAATCAATGGCAGCGAAGAATTTGCCCATGCGCGACGCCCTGCGGCGGGCGCTGATGGAGGAGATGGAACGTGACGAGAACGTGTTCGTCATGGGGCAGGAAGTCGGCGTGTGGCAGGGCACACACCGCGTCACACAGGGCTTCCTTGAGAAGTTCGGCGAGCGCCGCGTGCGCGACACCCCCATCAGCGAGATGGCCATTGCCGGGGCGGCGGTCGGCGCGGCGATGGCTGGCCTGCGCCCCGTCGCTGAGATGATGACGATCAACTTTGCCTTCCTCGCGCTGGATGCAATGATCAACCACGCAGCGAAGATCCACTACATGTTCAACGGCCAGTTCAAAGTGCCGGCGGTGTTCCGTGCGGCGTCCGGCTGGGGCAACCAAGCCACCGCCACCCACTCGCACACGCCGGAGGTCATCTGGGCGCACTTCCCCGGCATGTACGTGGCCACCCCGGCCACCGCTGGCGACGCCTACGGCATGCTCAAGACGGCCATCCGCAACGACAACCCGATCCTCTTCAGTGAGAGCATCGGCCTCTACCCGCGCCCGGGGCAAGTCCCTGACGACCCCGACTACATGCTCCCCATCGGCAAGGCGGACGTGAAGCGCGAGGGCAAGCACGTCACGCTCGTGACGTATGCGCGCGGGCTGGAGTGGTGCACCGCCGCCGCCAAAGAGCTGGAAAAAGACGGCGTGCAGTGCGAGATCGTCGACATGCGCTGGCTGCGCCCGCTCGACACGGCCACCGTCTTTGAGAGCTTCAAGAAGACCAACCGCGCCGTCATCGTCGAGGAATCGCTGCCCTTCTACAGCTTCGGCAGCGAGATCGCTGCGCAGATTCAAGAACACTGTTTCGACTACATGGACGCCCCCGTCAAGCGCGTGAGCGCGCTCGATGTGCCCGTCCCCTACAGCCACGACCTTGAGCTGATGTGCTTCCCGAACGCGCAGAAGGTCGTCGAGGCTGTCAAGTCGATCCTTTAGAGACACGCCAGTTTACCGCAAGAGAGGTCAATCACATGGCACAGGACGTCAAACTGACAATGGATGGAACCCTGCTGAACTGGCTCAAGAACGCTGGGGACGCAGTCAAATCAGGCGAGATCATCGCCGAGGTCGAGGCCGACAAGGCCACCGTCGAGGTGGAAGCCCCAGCCGACGGCGTGCTGGTGAAGCTGCTGGCCGAAGTCGGCGACGAGCTGACCGAAGGCACAGTCATCGCGCAGATCGGCGCGGCGGGTGAAGCAAGCGCCCCAGCTGCTGCGCCTGAGCCTCCTGCTGAGGCGGCTGAAGAGCCTGCCCCTGCTGAAGAGAAGCCCACAGCCACGGCTAGCGCCTCCGTTACAGAGGACGGGCGCATCAAAGCGTCCCCGTTGGCGCGCAACATCGCCCGTGAGAAAGGCATCGACCTCGCCCAAGTGCAGGGGACCGGCCCCGATGGCCGCATCGTGAAAGCCGACGTCGAGAGCTTCACGCCAGCGGCGGCCCCCGCACCTGAAGAAGCCCCGGCCGTCGCAGAAAAGGCCCCTGCCCCTGCGCCCGCCCTCAGCGGTCGGCAGACCTACGGCAAGCTCCCCAGCGGCGACGACGTAGAGATCATCGACGCGAGCAAGATGCGCCGCGCCATCGCCGAGAACACCGTCCTCAGCAAGCAGATGGTTCCACACTTCTACGTCACGGCTGAGATCGACATGGACGCGCTGATGGCGCTGCGCAGCCAGCTCAACGCCAGCCTTGAACAGGAAGGGATCAAGATCACAGTGAACGACTTGATCGTGAAGGCAGTCGCGCTTACCCTGCGTAAGTTCCCCAACCTGAACACCCACTACTACGGGGATAAACTTGTGCGCCACAAGCGCGTCAACGTTGGCATCGCCGTGGCCCTCCCTAACAACGGGCTAATTAACGTCGTCTCGCCCGACGCTGACCGAACCGCCCTGAGCGCGATGGCTGTGCACCACAAAGCGATGTTCGACCGCGCGCGCGAGGGCAAAATCAGGCCAGAGGACATCCGCGGGGCAACCTTCACCGTCAGCAATTTGGGGGCTTATGACGTGGAGCACTTCAGCGCGATCATCAACCCACCCGAGGCGGGCATCCTCGCCGTCGGCAGCGCGCGCAAAGTGCCCGTCGTCAAGCCAGATGGCAGCCTCGGCGTCGGCACGCGAATGAAGGCCACCATCAGCGTTGACCACCGCGTGAGCGACGGCGCAGAGGGCGCGCAGTTCATGCAGCACTTCCGCAGCCTGCTCGAAAACCCGATGAAACTGCTCGTGTAGCGACAGGGCCTGCCCTGTCTGCGTGTGTTGGGGGCATGGCGTGCCGTGCCCTTCACAGCATCGGCGCGCCTTCTACGTGATGATAGTCCCCCATCAGCTCGTGCCATGCCTCCCCGATGCGGCGGAAGCCTTCATCGATCAAGCGTGGCTGTTCCAGACCGTAGTTGATGCGCAAGTTGTACGTGCCACCGCTGCCGTTGTAGAACACGCTGCCCACTGCAAACGACACATCCTTCTTGTTGGCCGTCATGAACAGTTCTGCCGCGCTTGGGCCGTTCTTGGGCAGCGTCACCCACAAGTAAAGCCCGCCCTGTGGGCGGTTCCACGCTGTGCCAGACGGGAAGTGCTTCACCAGCGCTTGGATCGCCGTGTCGCGGCGCTTGCGCAGCTCGCGGTTGTTGTGGTCAAGCTGGTAGGTCAACAGCCCGCGCTGGATCAGGTAGTGCATCGCCCGCTGGTTCAAGCCGCTGGTCGAGACGTCCGCCGCCGCCTTGATGCGCACTAAGCGCTCAAGGTAGGCGCGGTCAGTGATGAGATAGCCGATGCGCAGGCCGGGCAGCAAGATCTTGGAGTACGCGCTCACGTGGATCACAATGCCCGTCTCGTCGAGTTCTTTCAACAGCGGGACATTCTCCCCCTCATAACGCAGCTCATGATAGACCGCGTCTTCGATGACCGGGATGTGGTATTCGTTGGCGAGGTTGAGCAGCTGGCGGCGGCGGTGCAGCGGCATCACCGCGCTCGTCGGGTTGTGGAAGGTCGGCATGACGTAAATCAAGCGCGGCTTGTTGCCGTCCATCAGGTATTGTTCCAGCAGGTCGATCCGCATCCCTTCCTCGTCGGCGGGCACGCTGTGGATGCGCACACGGCGCGCCCGCGCGATGTCAAGGATGCCTAAGTAGGTCGGGTTGGCGGTGACGATCGTATCCCCTTCGCGCGTCAAGCTCTGCACGATCAAGTCAATCGCCTGCTGCGCCCCGGTTGTGATAAGTACGTTGTCCACACTGCACCGAATGCCCAAGCCGCTCACGTAGTCGCGCACGCTGGCGCGCAGCGGCGCGTAGCCCTCACTCTGCTCATAGCCCAGCGCGTTGACGCCGTCGCGCTCCAAAATCGCGTTGATCGCCTCGCGCAGGTGTCCCATCGGGTAGAAGTCGGGCGGGGGCGCGCCGTGTGAGAAGTTGATAATCCCCGGGCGTTTGGAAAGGCGGATCATGTCGCGTAGTGTATAGTCGGACTGGTCGATGTGGTGCATCTGCGGCATCGGAGATTTTGGGGGCTGCTTAGGCGGCGTGTTGGCCCCCGCCGGCTGGCTGGCCCCGCGGTTGACGAACGTGCCACGCCCGGCGTGCGCGCTCAGGTAGCCCTCAGCCCGCAGCTCAGCGTAGGCGTTCACCACACTGATACGGCTGATGTTGATGTGTTCGGCCAGTTCGCGGCTAGCTGGCAGGCGCGCCCCAGCAGGCAGTTGGCCGCTTTCGATCTGCATTTTGATGTAGCGGATTAGCTGACGATAAAGCGGTTCTTCGCTGTCACGATCCAGCGGAACGTTGAATTGATGCAGCACGCTATCCTCACTTTACAGGCTTGTCAATAACAACGTATACCACGTTGACAGGCCAATTAGTAAGACCAAGTAGATCCAATGAGCAGCACGTGAGGTCGCACTTTATAGATGGTCTAATGCCAGCGTACAGGATGGTTCATCTCCACCGCAGCTTGCAAGATGCGGCGCAGCGGCTCGACGATGTAAGCAAACCGCCCCTCAGCAGAGGGCTGCAAGTCCACTCGCATCCGCAAGAAGGCCATGCGCGGCAGACCGTTCTCACCGGTCATGATCGAGCCAAAGGGGGTGTTACACACAAACGAACGTCCACTCGCCACGTCGACGTACTCCACCTGCGATGACTCAGGGTGCAGCAGGCGCTGTTCAAAGTGCATCGACTGGAACAACAGGCGGTTCATCTCCCAACGATCGCGCACGAAGAAGCCCTGCGCGTTGAAGCCGATGTCCAGCCCGTTCATCGTGTCAACGGACAGCGCCCCGTTGAGGATGTGGCTGCCCATGCTGATGACTTCGCCGCGCTCGTCGTCGATCAGGACGGGGTGGCGCACGGCTGACTGCAAGCGGGCGAAGTCGTCTAGCTCGTTCAGCATCGCAGCGGCCACCGTCGGCGCGGTCACGCCTTCATCGCCATCGGGCAGATGGGCCATAAGATGTGGGAAGCGCCCCGCGCCGAGTTCTTCGAGCGCGTCCGAAAAGGCCTGATACCCCTTCCAACTGGCGATGAACTCCTGCGCGTAGATCAGGTTGGGGTGGGGGCAGCAGGTGGCCAACCAAGCTTGAAGCTCCTCGTATGCCTCGGCGGCCTCGTCTTCATCTGGCTCATACGACCACTCTAACGAAGGCATCGCCTGTGGATCGGCCACGAACTGATCAGGAAACGGGCAAGGCGTTGTCCTGCCTTCCTGATAGCAGCGGCACATGACACTGGCAGTAATTCCCACAGCGCCCCCTCAGCGACGTTCGATCACTAACGTATAGATGCCCGTGCTCAGCCCGTTATACGACGCCACCACAATCGTATACGTCCCGCTGACAGGCGCAAGGGCGCGGCGCACGCGCGGCTCTAGCGTGCCGTTCTCTCGCACCTCGCTAAACGCCAGCGGGTTCCCTGACGGATCGCGCACGAGGATCACCGGGCTGAAGACGCTGTCCTCTGATATATCGAGGCGCACGCCGATCTCATCGCCACGGTTGAGCACAATGCTGAACTCATCTTGATTGTCGAACGGGTCAATGCGGCCATTGGCGCTCACCCGTGTCTGGAGGTTGAAGCGGTCAACGCTCCCTTGAAGGAGCTGCAAGCCACGGTTGATGTTGTCGCCTGCGCTGCGCAGCCGCCCCTGTAAAGCGTCGATCACCCCCAGCCCCATGAAAGCCCTGCCCATGTTAGGTTCGAGGCTCAGGGCAGTCTCATAATCGCGCTTGGCTTCATCAAAACGCTCCAGCGCCATCAGCGTCTCGGCGCGCATGAAATGGTCAAGATGGCATTCGGTCGCACAACCCTCCACTGAGATGTTGAAGTCTGCGAGGGCTTGCTCATGCTGCTGAAGCTCAAAATACGAGAGGCCGCGCCAATAGTGGGCCAGCGGGTCGTTGACGTAAACCTTGAGGTTCTCAGTGAAGGCCTCCACTGCGCGCTGATAGTCATCCACGAAGTAGCTGAGCACCCCCTGCTGGTAGAAAGCATCCGCGTTGGTCGGGTCGAGGCGGAAGGCTTCGTCAAGGTCGGCCTGCGCGAGGTCAAATTGTTCTTGACGGCGATAAACCGACGCACGGCGAATGTAAGCGATCACGCTCGGTTCAAGGCTGATCGCGCGGCTCAACAGGTCGAGCGCTTCTGGCAGGTTGCCTTCAACAGATTCGATTGTGCCCATTATCTCCAGCGCGCGTGGATTGTTCGGCTCTAGGCGCAGGGCTGCTTCAGCGTCGCGACGTGCCTGTGTGAAGTCACTTCCTGCAAACAGTAGTGCACTGCGCGCCACCAACGCGCCCACGTCAGATGGATCTTCACGCAGCACGTCGTTGAGCTGTTCGATGGTGAAGCTGGAGTAGTCTACGACCGGCGCAGTCTCTTGGCGGACGTTGACCAGAATTTCGAAGCTGCCTGCGCTGCGCGACCGCAGCGACATCACCAGCAAGGTATACTCACCACCTTCGGCTGCGACAAACCCCGTCAGCGCTGGCAGCAGGTTCCCTTGCGCGTCGGTATCGCTGAAGGCCACCACTGCGCCAGACGGATCACGCAGCACCAAGAGCGGATCAGTGAAATCGCTCGCAGGGGTGAGCGTGACGTCAAGGCGCTGACCTGCCTGCATCTGAACCCGATAGAAGGACTGCTGCTGAGGGTTATCCAGCGTGTTGAGCAGCGGCTCGCCGATGGTCAACGTGTCGGTTTGAATCGTGCTGACAGGGCGCGTTAACAGGCTCTGCTCTAAGTTGAGCAGGCCCGCCGCCCGGTCACCGCTGCGCACGGCAATCAACGCTTGCAGCAGCAGCGCTTCCGCGTTTGACGGAGACACGCGCAGCGCCCGTTCAAGCGAAGCCTGCGCACCGTTGAGGTCGTCTGTGTCGAAGGCGATCTGCGCCAGCCCCAAGTTGGCCTCTACGTTGTTCGGCTGTAGGCTGATGGCGGTGTCGAAGTCACGCCGCGCAGTGACACGATCGCCCAACCGTAGGTGAGCGTGGCCGCGGCTGGCAAACAGCGCTGCATCAGTGGGCGTGATGCCAACCGCAGCGTCGAGGTCGTCGATGGCGCTGTCATAGTCGCCTGCGGCAGCATAGGCGGCGGCGCGGTTGCTGTAGAGCGCTGTCGCGTCCGGGTTGAGGGAAAGCGCTTGCGTGAGATCAGCGATGGCCTGCTCAAATTGGCCGACCAGCGTGAACGCGACGCCGCGATTGTTCAAGCTGGCAACGTCTTGTGGCTCTGCTTCTAGATGTTCAGTGAGCTGCGCAATCGCAGCCGCATGCTCCGCGCGCCAAACGTTCACCAAGCCACGATAAGCCTTTACGACAGGCAGCGCTGGTTCTGGGGCAAAGGTGGCAGCCCGCCCCAACGCCGATTCAGCCTCGTTCCAGCGCTGATCTAAAAGCGCCAGCAAGCCATCGATCAAGTTGCGGGCGAAGCGAGGATCTGCGTTGGCTGGAACAGGCAGCCGCTGGTCGTTGGGCACGAGCAGCACCTTGCCATCGGCGGTCGTCGTCGCTCGAAACTCGGGGGCAATCACCACGTTCAGCGCCAACTGCGCTGCCATCGAGCGATCCACCCACACGAGCAGCGGCGCGTTATAGGTCTGAATAACCTCGGCTCGCGCCTCGTCGGTGGTTGGGCTGTAGTCAATGCGAATGACCTGTGCCCCACCGCCTATCAGGTCACGCACTAGGCGGTCAACTTGGGCGTCACGATCATTGCTAGCGATTACCACCCCGATTGTGCCAGCGCTGAACGGCGTGCCAGCCAGCGGCGTAGCTGTAGCTGTGGCGGTCGGAGATGGGGTGACTGAGGGGGTCGGGGTAAAGGTAGGCGTGGGGGTGGGGGTCAGCGTGGGCGTAGGGGTCGGCGTGGGCGTGAGCGTCTCCGTCGGTTGTAACAGCCCCACGCTCAGCAGCACTTGATCGCGCGTGTCTTGCGGCGAGACGACCAGCGCCAGCGCGAGGAGCGCCACCAAGACGGCCACCCCTGCGATCACGTAAGGCACAACTGAGCGTTCCGTTTGGATCACCGTGATCGTTTGGGGCGTGCCAGTGCTGTCGGCAGGGGTTGAGGGGGTGCTGGCTTGCGTTGCGCTGGGCAAGGTGCGCGTCGGCTTGACGCCCAGCGTGGGTTGATCGCCCACCAACGTTGCCCCGCTCAGCGGGTCGTCGATGTCGGTGTGCGTTTCACCGCTAGCCAGCGCGCGCTCGAAGGCGTCCGCCAGCGCGCGGCCTGAGGGGTAGCGCTCACTCGGCTCTTTCGCCAGCGCCTTCATGATGACCGCCGCCGCGCTCTGCGGCAGTTCAGGGCGCAGATCACGCGCGTTCGGCAGCGGGCTAATCAGATGCATTTGCAGCACAGCCAGCGGCGTCTCCGCGCGGTAGGGGGTCAGCCCGGTGACCATCTCGAACAGCACCACGCCTAGCGAGTACAGATCGCTGGCGGGGGTCAGGTCGCGTTCGCCGCGGCACTGCTCGGGACTCATGTAAAAAGGCGTGCCGATCAAGCCGCTGCCGGTGAGGTCAAGCGCGTTCGAGCCGCTCACCATCTTGGCGATGCCGAAATCCGTCAGGTAGGCGTTGCCGGATTTGTCAAGCAGCGCGTTGGAGGGCTTGATGTCGCGGTGCAGGATGCCGTTGCTGTGGGCGTAGTCAAGCGCCTCCCCAAGCTGCCGCAGGATGCGCGCACAGTCTGAGAGCGGGATCGGCCCCTGCTTGATGCGATCTGACAGCGTGCCGCTGTCCATGTAGCGCATCGCCATATAGCTGATGCCGTCCTGCTCGCCAAAAGCGAAAATCGGCAGGATGTGCAAGTGCTCCAGTTTCGAGATGGCGCGTGCTTCATTCTCAAAGCGCGTTAGGAATGTAGGGTCTTTGGAGTACTGCTGTGGCAGCACTTTAAGCGCCACGTAGCGCTCGGTGCGCGGGTCGAAGGCTTTGTAGACTACCGCCATCCCCCCCATGCCGACCTGCTCTACGACGCGATAGCCGCCAAGCTCTTGACCGATCATATACGTCCGTTCGCTGAAGCTGTTAGTTCGATTGTATAGGATAGACGTATGTTCAGACAAGCAACGAAAAAGACCAGCTCTTTGGCTGGTCTTTGGTGAGCGGGTGACGGGATTCGAACCCGTGACCTACTCCTTGGCAAGGAGTTATACTACCACTGTACTACACCCGCGTTGTGCACATACTATAGCAAAACTCCTCAGGGATATGCAAGGGGGAGTTTGGCA
>CALDYP010000073.1 GCA_937944445.1 uncultured Anaerolineae bacterium | reverse complement strand
CCGCGCCAGCTTGCCGATCTCCACCAGCAGATCCTCGCGCAAGGTGCAGCAGATGCACCCATTCGTCATCTCCACCAGCCGCTCGTCCACGCGGCTGAGCTGCGCGCCCCCCTCGCGCACGAGCTGCGCATCCACGTTGACCTCGCTCATGTCGTTGACGATCACCGCCACGCGCATCCCCTCGCGGTTGTTCAGCACGTGGTTGAGCAGCGTGGTCTTGCCCGCGCCGAGGAAGCCTGAAAGAACCGTCACAGGCAGCTTCTTCATCGTTCACCCTTTGAATAGTCGATTCAATTGATTGAGACGATGCGTTCAACGCTGGACGGCAGGCCAAACAGAGAAACAAGCGGGGCAGGAAGGAATTAAGCGAGGCTCTTGGGGTTGAAGCCGCGTTCCTTCAGATAGGTTGAGATGCCCACTTTGTCGATGGTCTTCATGTCGTTCGTCGTCACGCGGATCTTCACCCACCGCTCCAACTCTGGGATGTAGTAGCGCTTGGTCTGCATGTTGAGCTTGAACAAGCGCTTGGAGGTGTTGAAGGCGTGCGAGCGGCTTTGGCCAAACTGCGGTTTGCGCCGCGTCATACGGGTTCTGCTAGGCATGATGGTGCTCTCCTGATGAAATACTCTGCCACTGGCAAATGAGCGATTCTGCGTTGAGATGCCGATAGTGTCGATACGACGGGTGCTGTTCGATAGTCTGCTGGCGATGCGCCACCCCAACCACCGACTGCACCCAACGCTCATAAGCGACGATCGCACTACACAGCGCGTTGTACAGCGCCAGCGCATGGGCCACCTCGGCTGCGTCGCATGGCGCTTGCACATGCGGCAGGTCGTCCGGCTGCCAGATCAGCGGCTGGGCTGCACAGGGCATATAGAATAGCTCAAAACGCTGCCGAGGTAAATAAAGACTTCCACCAGTTTGGCCGATCCACAGCCCCCAACTCCACAACTGCCAGCCGCTGTCGTGCTGATAGAGGCTGTGAAAGCGCCCATCAGGCGAGGGCTGCTTGCGGAACCCGTACTCCAGCAGCAGGTTGCCGTGCTTGCTCACCACGTCACGCCCGAAGCACCACATCTGCACGTCGAGCAGCATCGCCCCGACCTTGCGCACCCCCGCCGGCAGAGCATACCCCACTTGTTTCTTTTTGGATGCCATGCGCTAATTGATACTTCGTCTCATTAAATCAAAGTCTAGCCGATGGCAGCGCATCTGGCAAGAGTGGGTTCGCTGGGGTATGATTTTTTCATGGTCGATAACTACTTCGACAACGGTCTTGAGCAGCTCGACAACGGCGACTATGAGGGCGCAGTCGTCTCGTTCACGAAAGCGCTGCGGCTTGCGCTGGGCGACCTGCCGCAAATCCTCATGTATCGCGGCATCGCGTATGGCAACTTAGGGGATTTCCGCCGCGCCTTCGCTGATTTTGACGAGTGTTTCCGCTTGAATGACCGCTACCCCGACGCCTACAACGAACGCGGCAACCTCTACCGCGTGCAGCACAAGTACCGCGACGCGCTGCAAGATTACTCCACGGCGCTGCTGCTCGATGAGGCCTTCCACGAAGCGCGCTACAACCGTGCCCTGTGCTATGAAGAGCTGGGCATGCTCGACGAGGCCGAGCGTGACCTCTCGCAGGTGATTCAAGCGCTGCCCGGGCTAGCCCCAGCCTACGAGGCGCGCGGGCGGGTGCGCGCGCGGCTGGGCCAATTCGACGCGGCCATCAGCGACTATCAACGCTACCTGCGCATGGGCGGCGGGCGCGAATACGACAACCACAGCGAGATTCAGGCGGCCATCCTCACCTTGCAAGTGCAGCGCTGGACAGCGCGGCTGCTGCGGCTGGGGCGGAAGTAACGCTACAAGTCCGCTGGCAGGCTTTGCCACTCGGCGCTGGGTTCCATGAGCCAACACATCACATGGTAACGCTCGGCGCTGATGGCGCGGATGAGGTGGTACTGCTCGGCCTTGAGGCTGGCGAAAGCGCGGCCAAAGGCGGGGAAGTCCCCTTCCATCAGGGCGGGCAGCGTGCCGTCGGCGTGGGCTTGCTCGGCGGTGATGCGGATCACGTCGCGGTAGTTCACGCCCTGCGAGGGCTTGACCCCCAGCGTGATCAACTCGGCAGCACGGCAGCGCCAGTCCCATAGTTCGGCGGTGTCGCGCATCCGCGTAAGCTGGTCGGGGCCGCGCAGCGCCGCACACCACAGCAGATCAATTGTCGGTTGCAGGATGTCGAGCGCCTCAGCTAGTTCGGCAAAGGTGAAGCGGGTGTCAAAGGTAGGGATGAAGTCGATCCAACGCAGCGCCCACAGCAGCATGCCGAGCGTCTCCAGCCGCCAACCAGCTCTGACGAGCGCGCGCGGCGTCCAATCGCCCAGCGGCTTGTAGATCAAGCTGCGTTCCGCGTCCGTCATGCACGGTTGGAGCTTCTCTTCGTCGATCCACATGTGCAGTTGGCGCAGCATCTGCCAGACCTTTTCGTGTTCATGCTGAGGAGAAGAATCGCTCAGGTGATAGCCCAGTTCCAGCTCACGACGAAAGGCCAACGCGCCGACGCACAGCATCCGCAGGGTGATGTCTCGGGCGGTTTTCGTTTGGCTGGCAAGCATTCGCGCTTCCTACTGACCGAGGGGGTTTATTTCACTTCATTATGCCACGGTGCAGCGGTGAACTGAAGGGGGATTGAGCGCCTCCACGTTCAGCGTGACATCCCTCGACCTTCACCCCTGACTTATCTTGTTCTGCTAGCATCTTCTGTGAAGCATTTCACGAGGATTTGAGCATGTGGCGTATTGTGATCTTGGGTGTGGGCTTGGCAGCGGTGACTTTGTTCGGCTTCTCGCTGATCAACGTCAGCGGCGGGAACGACATCCGCACGCGGGCGGTGATCCAAGCCCCCGCGACGGACATTGACGGGTTCACGCGGGCGCTCGAACCGCTCGACTGGCAGTTCCCGCGCAACTTTGGGCAGCACCCCGACTTTCAAACGGAATGGTGGTACTACACCGGCAACTTGACCGCCGACAGCGGCGAAGAATTCGGCTTCCAGTTTACGATCTTCCGCCGCGCGATGGCCCCCACCCCGCCCGACAGCCCCAGCGAATGGCGCAGCAACCAGATCTACATGGCGCATTTCACCGTCAGCGACTTGACCAACGGCCAGTTCTTCCACGAAGAGCGCTACAGCCGCGCTGGCGATGGCTTGGCTGGGGCGACGGTTGACCCCGTCTTACGCATCTGGTTGGAGGATTGGCAGGTGCGCGCGCTCAACGACGAGGCGACGCTCACTCGCATCGTGGCCAACGCGGCAGATTTTGGCGTTGACCTCACGCTCGAACAGGTCAAACCGCCTGCCCTGCAAGGCTATGGCGGCCTCTCCCCTAAGAGCGCCGAGCCGGGCAACGCCAGCCACTATTACACCCTCTCGCGCCTGCTGACCGACGGCACGATCACCATCGGCGCGCGCACTTACACCGTGACCGGCCTCTCATGGCGCGATCATGAGTTCAGCACCAGCGCGCTGGGCGACGGGGCGCAGGGCTGGGACTGGTTCGCGCTCATCTTCGACGACGGCACAGAGATGATGGTCGGCAAGATTCGCCTTGCGGACGGCGGGCGCGAACCAGCTTTTGGCGGCCTGTTCATCTTCGCGGATGGCAGCACCCAGTACCTGCCCTCCTCAGACTTCACCATCACGCCCACCGACACATGGACAAGCCCCCACACCGGCGCGACCTACCCCAGCGGCTGGCTCATCGAAGTCGACAGCGGCGGGCTTCAACTCACCCTCACCGTGACGCCGGCCATGCGCGATCAAGAGCTGCACGGCTCCGACATCGCCTACTGGGAAGGGGCGATCCGCATCACCGGCGACAAGACTGGCGTCGGCTACGCAGAGCTGACCGGCTACGTGGACACGATGCAGGGGCGCTTCTAGACGCGGAAGGTGTGCCGCCGAACGGTGGTGCGCTGCGCGGTGACGTGCACGACGCTGAAACCGGGCTGGAAGACTGAATCGCTGACGACGTCGTTAAAATCAGCCAGTGGGTAGCCCATAAAGCCACACCATGATGAGCCGCCCGCGCTGTAGAGCACGCCATCGCGCAGCACGTCGAAGGTCTGATGCACGTGGCCGTGAAACACCCCGCGCAGCCGGTCGCGGGCTTGGCGCGCCGCCGCGTGGAAGGCCTCGCCGTTGCGCGCCCCCATGAACTCGTCAAACCAGCGCACGCCCACCGGCACAACGTTGTGATGCACGGCGATCACCAGCGGGCGCTCATCGTCGGCGCGGCACTTCTCGTCCAACCACGCGATTTGCTCCTCTGGCACGCGCCCAGCGGGGTGTTCGTTCGGCTCGACGGCGTTGCTGTCCATCAGCAGGATCTGCACGCCGTTGATCTCGTGCTCGCTGAAGGGGAAGGGCTGCGGCGCAGCGACGCCCTGCAAGACGGCCTGAACGGCGGCACGGTCGTCGTGGTTGCCCGCGAGGTAAAGCACGGGCGCTTTGAGCTGCGCGAACAGCTCAGCGATGCCCGCGTAGACCTCCGGGAACGGGTCGTAGGCGATGTCGCCCGTGTGCAGGATGAAGTCAGGGGTGAAGGGCAGCGCGTTCACCTCCTCGACGAGGCGGCGCGCGCCGACCAGCGGCGGGTAGGGCGCGTAGGGCTTCTCATAGGCCTCGTCGAAGGCGATGTGCGTGTCAGAGATGTGGACGAAGGTCAGCATGCGCGCTCCTAGCTGCGGATGATCTCGGCGGTCACCTCGGCCTCAGAGGTGTTGCCCACTTGGTCGAAGACGACGGCGGTGAAGCGCTCCACCCCCGGTTGGGTGATGCGGAACTCGACGCCGTAGGGCCACTCGCGGTCGGTGGCGATCAGCGTGCCGTTGTGGTAGAACTCGACGCGGTTCACGGCGAGGTTGTCGCTCACGTTGGCCACGATCGGGATCACCGCGTCGGTCGGCAGGCGGAAGATCTGGCCGGGTTCGCCCGCTTGCAGCGTGATCGTGGGCGGCACGTTGTCCACCGTCACCTGCACGAAGTCGCTGTCACGGCTGCCGTCGGTGAAGATGGCCGTGAGCTGCAAGGTGTAGATGCCGTCCAAGCCGGCGGTGTCCCATAGGCCGAGGCTGACGCCGGGCGTGAACTCCGTGAGCGGCTCGCCGATGTTGAACCAGCGCGCCGGGTTCAGCCCCTGCCCGTAGGACAGTTGAAGCTGGCGCAGGCGCTGGCCCGACAGGTCAACCGAGCCGCGCACGTCCACCACGCCGCCCACATAGGCGAAGTTGGCCGGCACGAACAGCTCCACCGAGCGCAGCAGGTTCGGGCGGCTGGCGGTGTCGTAGGCGTCCGGCGGCAGCGGCATGTTGTTGGCGCGCCACCAGTCCATCGCCACCGCAGGCGGGATGAAGTAGAGCGTGTCTAGCTGGAGGTTGACCGGGGTATAGGCGGTGGCGCGGGTGCGCGTCTGGCTGTTGAGGGTGATGCGCTGCCAGAAGTTGTCGGTTTGGAAGGGCGGCACTTGACGCAGGAACACCTCAACATAGTGCGGGCAGTCGACTTCAGGCCGCGGGATCATGCCGCTGCGCTCGCAGACGATGTACTCGGCGACGCCGGGCGGCTGCGCCCACGTCTGGATCGGCAAGCCAGCCGATTCATGGGTGTAGCGCGTCACCGCTTGCCAGACGACGGCGGCCCCCTGCTGGCCGTCCAGCGCCAGCGTCATCGGCAGGTCGTCGCTGCGCCCGAGGTGGACGGCGGTCAGGCGCTGCGGCGTGTAGCCAATCGTCCAATCGTCGACGCGGTCGCTGCTGGTGGCCTGCACGACGGCGGCAGGCCGCCCGGGGTCGAGCAGGCTCACATCGCGGTTGAGGGTGGCGCGGCGCGCGGCGTTGTCGCTCAGGATGTGGTTGATCAAGTAGCTGAAGTCCTCGCCGAGGATGTTCGTTCGGCTCAAGAGGCGCGCGCGCTCGTCATACTCCCATAGAACGTTGCCCACGGCGTCCTCGATCTTCAGCACGGCGACGGGGTTGCGCGCCCGAAAGCCGCGCGCGATCGGCTCCGCGTCCACGCCCACCATGAAGCCCTGCGCCGCGAACACCGAATAGGCGTAGGCCATGTCTAACACGCTGACCTGCCCGCCGCGCTCCAACAGCGAGAGGTCGTAGCCCCCCTCGTTCAAGCTGTTGAGGCCGACGACGTGGGCGCTGGCCAGAATGCGATGGATGCTGCGGCTGTCGGCCACGCCCACCATCGGCGGCAGCAGCCCCGCCGCCATCGCCTGCCGCAGGTTGATCGGCCCGCGGTAGACGCCGTCAGCGCTCACCGGCTGGTAGATCAAGCCCTCCGCGCGCCCGGGGAAGGGGCGCGGGAAGTCGTAGACCATCGTCGCGGGGGTGAACTCGCCGCTGCGGAAGCCCTCCAAGTAGACGAACGGGGCCAGCGCCCCCGCTGGCTGATGCCGATAGGCGGTCACATCGCCCACCAGCGCCAAGATCTCGCCGCTGGCCACATCAAGCGTGAGCAGCGCGCCGCTGTCTGGCAGGGACGCGCGGTTGACGTTCAGTGGGCTGGCCAGCAGCGCCGCGGTGAAGCACGGCTCGCCGGTCAGGGTCAACGTGTCGGCTGGGCGCTGACCGTTCAACTGGGCGAGGTGCGCGCGCAGGGCACACTCGCTCTGCAAGTAGAGCGGCACATCGAGCGTGGTCGTGATGCGCAGGCCGCCGCGGCTCACCAGCTGCGAGCCGTTCAAGCCGTTGTAGGTCAAGATCTCTTGGGCTTGGCTGCGGGCGTAGAGGGCGAACTCTGGCGCGAGGGTCGGCTCGAGCAGGCTGCGGGCGCTGAGCGGCGTCAAACGGCTGGAGGCGGCTTCAAACTCGCGCTGTGAGATCATGTCGGCGGCGAACATCGCGCGCAGCAGGTCGGCTTGGCGGCCACGCGCAGCGGCCTCGTTGCTGAAGGGGTTGTAGCGCGGCTCCAGCGCAATCGGGACGAGCAAGGCCGCCTCATCGAGCGTGAGTTCTGCTGCGCTTTTGTCAAGGTAAACGCGGGCGGCGGCCTCAATGCCGTAGGCGTCGCTGCCGTAGAAGGCCGTATTGAGATACCACTCCAGCAGGGCGCGCGGCGTGTAGCGGCGGTTCAGCTCGCTGATGAAGGCCAAGCGCAGCAACGGCGCGTCTAACCCGCTGCGGCTGGCCAGCGGCAGCAGCGCGCCGTCCACCAGCCGCGCCGTCAGCGAGTTGTCAGCGATGCCCACGCCCCACAGCGCGTAGTTCCACAGCGCCCCCAACGTCAGGAACGGGTCAAAGCGGGTTTCGTCGAGGAAGCGGCGGTCTTCCATCAAGAGGGTGGCTTGCAGCACGTGGCGCGGCAGCGTGTCGATGTCGATCCACGCGCGGCTGCGCCCCAACGGGTCGCTGACGCTCAGCAGCAGGATTTGGCCGGTGCGGTCGTAGAGCTGAGTGGCGCTGCTGGCGGGGTCGGTGTAGATCGTATCGGCGGGGGTGGGCAGGACGGCCACCGCCCGCAGGTAGAGCCAGCCGCTGACCGCCAGCACGCCGCCCACAGGCAGCACGACGAGCAGCAGCAGCAGCCCACCGATCAAGCCGCCCCACAGCCGATTTTTGTAGGCGCTGTGGCGCTGGCGCTGTTTGCGATTGCGCCGCCGCCGAATGATGTGCGCGACTGAGGTCGTCATGGCGAGGCAGTCGGCTCAGGGCAGCCCATCGTGAGCGGCGTGCCCCATTGGTCTGGGCAGGCGTCTTGGTCGTCGGGGATGCCGTCGCCGTCACGGTCGCTGGGCGCGGTGGTGGGGGGCGGCGGGGTGTTGGTCGGCGGCGGGCAGCCTTGGAACTGCGGCAGGCCGGGCACGTCTGGGCACAGGTCTTGGGTGTCGATGATGCCGTCCCCGTCGCGGTCAGCAGGCAGCGGGCAGCCCTGATTGCTGGCGGGGCCGGGCTGGGACGGGCATTGATCGATCGTGTCGGGGATGCCGTCGCCGTCGCTGTCGAGGATCGGGATGGCGGTGGCCGTCGGCAGCGGGCAGCCCTGATTGCTGGCAGGGCCGGGCGCGTTCGGGCACATGTCGAGGTGGTCGGGCACGCCGTCGCCGTCGCGGTCGAGGATGGGCGTCAGCGTCGGGGCGGGCGTGTCGCTGGGTGGGATGAACAGGGTCGGCACTGGCGTGCGAATTGGCAGGAACTGGCCGGGGGTCGGCAGCAGCGGGCTGAGCGGGGTGAAGGTGGCGAAAGCTGTCGGGAACCCCAGCGGCGTGCTCGTGGCGCGGTTCATGCCGAGCGGCGTCCACGTCGGGCTAACGCTGCTGCTGCCGCCCTGCGCGGTGGCCGTCTGGGTGAAGCGCTGCTGCGCGCTGCGGTCGGGCGCGGTCGCCCAGATGCCGATGCCCAGCACATAAAATGGCATCGTCCCTAGAATGATGAGCAGCAGCACGCCGCGCAGCACGGTTCGATTGCTTCCGATCATGATCGAGCTTCCTTCACAATTTGCGCCCAACTTCTATCTTAAGGGCTTTTCAACGGACTGCAAGGCAGGGGAGTGTCTAAAGATAAACAGACAGTCACGCCGAGCGCTGATGCGCTCGGCTAGGGCGCGCCCCCTGAAGGAGGCTTCGATCCTCAGCAGCGCCATCAGCTCCTCAAGGGGGCTTCAGCTCCCGCGCGCTAGCCCGTGGCATCAGCCGCCGGCGTTCCCGCCGCCGCGGGTGTGGCTGTCGCGCCGAACGGGCGAAGCAAGTCTGTTAACCGCTAGACACTCGCCGCCGCGAGCTTCAGCTTGACGCGCTCGCTTTAGGCGATTACCCTTTGGGTTCAAGTGGTCACTGGACACCCGACCGATGTACCGTCATTCAACGCCGATTCAGCGCAACTATCAAAAACCGTTCTTCAGCACGCGGCGCAACACAGGCCGCCTTGTGTACCTGCTGGTGATGCTGAGCCTGATCATCGGCATCCCGCTGCTGGTGAGCGTGTACTATCAGCCGATTCAGCTGGCCGCGCTCGACGCCATCGGCATGGCCCCGACCGCGACGCCGTTTGCGTCGGAACGGGCGCAAGAGGCGCATCAGTTCTACCTGCGCGGCGACATGGTCAACGCCGAGCGGCTTTACGCGGTGGCCGTCCAGCAGCAGCCGAACAACGTCGATTACCTCTATGAGTATGGCCGCATCTTGATCGAGCTGGAGCGCAGCCGCGAGGCGGAAGCGCTCGGCGTGCGCATCATCGAACTCGCGCCGCAAGACCCGCGCGGCTACGCGCTGGCGGCCAACGCCCTCGTCTGGAGCGACCCGGCGCGCGCCATCCCCTATGCCACGAGCGGCGTCGAGTTGGGCATCCCGTTCGCCCCGCTCAACGGCGCGCTGGCCATCGCCTACACCAACATCGGGCGCTATCAAGAGGCGCTCCAGCGCGGCGACCTCGCTATCCGCCAGAACCCGATGGACGCGAGCGTGCGCCGCGCCTACGCCTTCCCGCTGACGTGGGTCGGGCGCTGGAACGACGCCATCGCCCAACTGGAGCAGGCCATCGCCATCAACCCCAACATCACCGCCCCCTACTTTGAGCTGGCCGCGCTCTACCGCCGCTTAAACCAAGAGGAAATGGCCGTCGCCATCTATGACCGTTTGATCGAACTCGACCCGAACAACGCGCGCGCGTGGCTGCGCAAATGCGAGACGTATGCCGCCGTCGGCTTGTTCCAAGAGGCCGAGCCGTTCTGCCAGCAGGCGCTGACGATCAACCCGCAGTACGCCGACGCGCACCGCATGCAAGGCCAGCTGCGCTACAGCCGCCGCAACTATGAGGGGTCGATCGACAGCTTCAACACCTGCATCGAACTGGGCGGCGAGTTCATCGAGTGCTACTACATCCGCGGGCTGGCGCACTACTTCCTCGGCCAGTGTGACCAAGCGTGGACGGTGCTCAACGAGTCGCTTCAGCGGGCAAAGGCGCAGCCAGTGATCGACTCGATCACCATCGGTTTGACGAACGTCACGCGCAACTGCGCCGGCTATCAGGGGCAGCAGCTTCCGACGCCGATCCCGCCCACGCCGATCCCACCGACCCCTATCGGAGGCGTCTGAGATGCAGGTTCGGCGCGACTACCGTGAGCCGTTCTTCCGCGAGCGGCGGCGCGGGTTCCCGTGGCGGGCGCTGCTGTGGATGGGCGCGCTGCTGGCGGGCATGGCGTTCCTGATCGACACGCAGCCGCAGATCGTGACCAACGCGGCCTACGCCCTGCTGGGCAACGCGCCGACGCCGACGCCCCTGCCGCGCGAGTGGATCGAGCGGGCTGTCCTTGCGCAGCGCAGCGGGGACTACCCAGCCGCGCTGGCGGCTTATGAAGCGGCCATCGCTCAGCGCCCCAACAACGTTGACTTCCTCTACGAGTACGGCCAACTGCTGATCGACGCGCAGCGCGCCGAGGACGCCCTGCGCGTGGCCAACACGATCACCAACGCCGCCCCCGGCGACGTGCGCGGCTACGCGCTCAAGACGCGGGCGATGGCGTGGCTCGGGCAGTCGGCAGCGGCCATTCCAGTGGGGCTGCAGGGGATGAACATCGACAGCCGCTTTGGGCCGCTGTACGAGGCGCTCTCGCGCGCCTACGCAGGGGAAGCCCGCTGGCGCGAGGCCATCGACAGCGCGCGCACGGCCACCGAACTCTCACCGACGGACGCGCGCGCCTACTGGGCGCTGGGCATGGTGCTCACGCAGACCGGCAACTATGACATGGCCATCGACGAGATGCGCACCGCCATCCAGCTCAACCCGACGCTGCTGCCGCCCTACTTTGAGCTGGCCTTCTTGCTGCTCTCGCTCGACCGCAACCAAGAGGCCATCGACCTTTACGACCGCATTTTGGGGATGCAGCCGCGCAACGCCCGCGCCCTGCTGCGCCAATGCGAGGCCTACCGCAAAGTCGGTGAGTTCAACCGCGCGGTGGGGCTGTGCCAAGACGCCGTCGACGCCGACCCGACCTTCACCCCCGCGCAGTATCGCTTGGGCATGTTCCGCTACAGCCAGCGCGAGTTTGAGGCCAGCCGCGCCGCTTTTGACGCCTGCCTGACCTACGCGCCGGACAGCTTGCAGTGTCGCTACATGTTGGGCCTATCTCACTACTACTTGCGCCAGTGCGACCAAGCGCGCCAACTGCTGACTGAGTCGCAGCGCATCGCCAGCGCGCGCACGAACGCCGAGAGCGACCTTGCCATCATCAACGAGGGACTGGCCGCGCTGGCCAGCGACCCGCAGTGCCTCGGCGGCGTGCCCCCCGCGCCCACCGCAGAGCCGACCGCGGAGGACGCTGCATGAACATCCGCACCCCCAAGCGTTACCGCCGCACCCCCCGCCGCAGCATCTTCCCTGTGCGCACGTTCCTGCTGCTGCTGTTCACGGTGGGGGTGGTGTTCGGCGCGTCGCGCGTGATGGAGCAGCGCGACACGATCCAAGCCCAAGTCGGTGAGGTGGCTCAGTCGCTGACCGAGAACCTCAACGAGCAGATCGCCACGCTGAACGCGCCGCCGCCCACCGCCACCCAAGACCCACGCCAGAACCTCATCGCGGGCGACAACGCATGGCAGGTCGGCAACACGACCGAGGCCGTCCGCAGCTATCAGGTGTCGTTGGGGGCCATCCCGAACAACGTCGGGATTCACAACCGCGTGGCGCTCGGGCTGATGCTGGCGGGCAGCATCGAACAGGCCGTTGAGGCCTCGCAGCGCGCGATCATGGCCGACCCGTTCAACTCGGATGCGTGGGCCATCCGCGGGTGGGCACTGGCCAGCAGCGGCGACGTCGCCGCTGGGATGAGCGCCGCGATGCACGCCACCACGCTTGACCCGCAGAACGTCCGCGCGCGCATCTACCTCGCCCGCGTGCTCTACGTCGACGAGCAGTACACCCGCGCGCGCAGCTTGATCGACGAGGTGCTGAACGATGACCCCGACAACGCGGAAGCGCTGTGGGTGCGCGGGCTGATCCGCGAGACGGGCTTTTTTGAGTTCGCCGGCGCGCTAGCTGACTTCCGCGCGGCTTACGACATCGCCATGAGCGAGCTGCCCGGTCTGGCGTCGACGATTGCGGTGGATCTGGCGCGCATTCAACTGCGCCCGCCTGACCCGAACTATCAGGGCGCGATCGACATCCTACAATCGGCGCGCCAGATGAACGCCGAGAACACGCTGGTGCTGTTCTGGCTGGGGCGCATCTACTACAGCGACCTCGGCGACCCCGCCCAAGCGATCCCTTACTTGCAGCAGTGTGTGGACTACAACCCGTCGAGCTACAACTGTTTTTACCTGTTGGGGCGGGCGCAGCGCAACGTCAACCAAAACGCTGCCGCGCTGCAATCGCTGGAAGAAGCCACCCGCCTGAACTCGCCCAACCCGCGCCACTGGTGGTGGGCCGCCAACCTATACTACGAGCAGGGCAACTGCGCCCGCGCCAGCGAGTTCTTGCGGCGCGGCGCGGAACTCATCACCGAGAACACCCCCGCCGACTTGATCGACGCCTACGACTTCCTGCTGAACACCTGCGGCGTGAGCATCCCGCGCTTGGGCCTCCAGCAGCCTACCCCAGAGCCAGCGCCGCCGCTTGATGAAACCACCCCTGAACCGGACGGAGCCTAGCCCATGTCTGATGTCCCCGTGCGCATCATCCGCCAGCATCGCCGCGCGATGATGATGCGCGTCGTGCCGGGCGCGATTGAGGTCTACATCCCCAGCCGCTACCAAGAGACGGATAAATGCGTCGTCCACTTCATGAAGAAGAACCTGCCCAAAGCGCAGGCGCTCGCCCTGCCAGAGCCGCCGCACCACTTGACCGAGGCCGACATCTTGCAGCTGGTGGCGGACTATCAACAGCAGATGAGCGTGCAGCCGCAGCGCGTGGTGCTGCGCGAGATGCACCGCAAATGGGGGTCGTGCAGCGCGCTCGGCACGGTCACGCTCAACCTGCGGCTGCGCTGGCTGGAGCGCCCGCTGGTGGAGTATGTGGTGTGCCACGAGCTGGCGCACCTGATCGAACTCAACCACAGCGCGGCCTTCTGGCAGATCGTGGCGACCTACCTGCCCGACTATAAAGCGCGCATCCAGCGCCTGCGCGCCGCCGAACGCAGCTTCTACGACAAAGATACCCAATAAATCGACACAAGGTGACCCACTCATGCAGACGTATCGCATCCCCCAGACGGATTTGGAGGTCTCGCGGCTGGCCTATGGCACGTGGCACTTGGGCGGCTCATGGGACGACGCCCCCTTAAACGACAACTTGCGCGAGCGCGCCGCCCGTCTGATCTACACTGCCGTGGAGCAGGGCATCAACTTCATCGACTTAGCCGACATCTACACCCGCGGCAAGTCAGACGCGCTCATCGGTGAACTCATCGCCCGTGATCCAGCGCTGCGGCGGCGGGTCATCCTCCAGCAGAAGATCGGCATCCGCCTGACTGACCCCAGCCAACCCGACCTGCCGGGCCGCTACGACTTCAGTTATGAGCACTTGAATGCCACCTTTCACGAGTCGCTCAAACGGCTGAACACCGACCATGTGGAGCTGCTGCTGCTGCATCGGCCTGACCCGCTGATCGAGCCGGAGGAGGTGGCGCGGCTGTTCGACGCGCTGCACGCCGCGGGCAAAGTGCGCTACTTCGGCGTGAGCAACCACTCGCCGATGCAGATCGCGCTGCTCAAAAAATACGTGCGCCAGCCGCTGGTGGTGAACCAACTTGAGCTAAACCTGCTGCACCACTACATGATCAACGATGGCGTGGTGGTCAACATCCCGAACCAGCCCTACGCCCACTCAGAGGGCTTGTTGGACTACTGCCGCTTGCATGACATCATGATCCAAGCGTGGTCGCCGGTGGCAGGGGGGCGGCTGTTCAACCCGCCGCACGACGCGCCGGAGACGGTCAAGGCGGCCTCGGCAGCAGTCGCGCGCCTCGCTGCCCAGCACCAGACGAGCCAAGAGGCCATCGCGCTGGCGTGGCTGCTGCGCCACCCGGCCAAGATTCAGCCCATCCTCGGCACGTTGAACGCCGAACGGCTGATCTTGAGCTGCCAAGCCGACACGGTGACGCTCAGCCGTGAGGAGTGGTATCACCTGTTCAGCGCCGCCCGCGGCTGGAACGTGCCGTAGGGGCACGGCAGGCCGTGCTCGTGGGGCCTCTGAACATTTTGAGAGAAATAGATAGAACATTCTTTCTGAAATCGTATATAATGGTCTAGGGTTTGAAAGCTGTAACATATGAGGAGAGCACCCGATGACCACCGTCACCAACCCCCAGACCCTGCGCATTTATGAGTTCATTCGAGATTTCATCCATGAAACGCGGCTGAACCCCACCATCCGCGAGATCGGGGAAGGCGTTCACCTGTCGCACAGCGCGGTGTTGAGCCACTTGGCTCATCTGGAAGCGAAAGGGTGGATCGTGCGTGAGATCGGCGTGGCGCGCAGCATCCGCCTCGGCGAGTTTGCGCCGGACTACGTGCCGTAGGGCGGCACGACCTCGCGCCTGCGCAGCAGGTTGATCAAGATCGACAGCACCACCTTGATCATGTAGTAGACGCTGCGCAGCGGGGTGATCGACGATCGGCCGCCTGTTCGGGGCAGCATCCGCGCGGGGACTTCACACAGGCGCAGGCCGGCGCGCCGCGCCAGCACAATGGCCTCCGGTTCTGGGTAATCGTAGGGATAGACCTGCGCGAACAAGGCAATGGCGCGCGTGTTGAAGGCCGCAAAGCCGCTGGTGGGGTCGGTGATGGGCTGCTGTGCGATGCGGCTGAGCAGCCAGCGCAGCACGCCGATGCCCGCCAGCCGCGCCGTTGACGTGCCGTAGTCCCCGCCGTTGAGGAAGCGCGAGCCGATCACGATGTCCACGTCCCCACGTTGGAGCCGTTCGATGATGCGCGCGATGTCGAGCGGGTCGTGCTGGCCGTCGCCGTCGTTGCGCACGACCACCTCAAACCCGTGCGCCTGTGCAAAGCGGAACGCAGTTTGCACGGCTGCGCCAATCCCGACGTTGTAGGGCATGTGCAGCACCATCGCGCCCGCCTGCTGCGCGATGGTTCCCGTCGCATCTGCTGAGCCATCGTTGACGACGAGCACCGCCGCCGAGGGGCAAGCAGCCCGAATGCAGCGGACGGTGCGCTCGATGTTGGCCGCTTCGTTGTAAGCCGGGAGGATGATGAGGACACGCGACATGCAGCTTGCTTTAGGTTCGTCTGACGATGCCGCTGCATGGTAACTGAAAAAAAAGGCAGGCACAACCTAAAAACGAGGAAAACGAGCTGATCACAATCAGGCCGATCTGTAACAGTTCGCAATTAATCGTCTTGCTTGCGCCATTTCCCTTCCGCGGGGGCTTTCAACGTGGCTTGCACGTACTCGGTCAGTTCTGCTTCGTAGGCAACAAGTTCGTCCTCATCCATCTCACGCAAGTTTTGCATCTCGATGATGACTTCTGCTACAGCCTGCTGAACAGTCGTGCGGATAAGATGTTGCAACTGCCCAACAGTGAGGTCTGCAATCCGCGTTTGTTTGGTTGCCCGATGGTGTGACATAGTCGTATGCCTACCTTTTCACCACTCACTTGCTTGATAGGACTATTGTACTATCAAGCAAAATTTTTGCAGGTGAAAAAGGCATAAGACCACGGTCTTGTAGGCAATTATTTACACTTTTGACCGAGAAAAAAGCGCCAAGTTAACAGATTGTAATGCTTTACTTCTCTCAAAAGCTTAGTAGATTCCCCCACACGCTCATCTTTTTTTCATCTATGAGCGTGTAGGGGAAAGGCGGATTTAGTATTGGTTTTGGAAGATCAATTCCTCAATCGCGCCGAGGAAGAGGGTGCGGTTGATGGGCTTGGCGAAGTAGGCGTCAAAGCCCACTTCCAGCGCGTTGTGCTTGAGCATCGGCGTGTGATAGGCCGTCACCGCGACACATTTGAGGCGGCGCAGCGTGGGATGGCTGCGAATCTGCGCCAGCAGTTGGAAGCCGTCTTTGCCCGGCAGCGCAAGGTCGATGATGACGCCGGCGTAACTGGACTCCAGCAGGCGCTCCCAACCCTCTTCCGCGCTGGCGGCCAGCGTGACCTCTAGCTGCACCTGTTTGAGCATGCGTGCGATGACGAACTGCCCGTCAGGGTCGTCTTCGATGACAAGAATCGGTAACTGAGACATGGTAAGTTTTTCTCCTCAGGCTCTAGAATGACACGAGCAGGCGCGTCAGATGCGGCACATCGGACAGCATCGTTGTCAACTGTTGGATGAACTTAGTCGGTTCGAGCGGCTTCGTGATGTAGTTGTGGAAGCCGGCGGCGATGCCGCGTTCCCGATCGCCGGCCATGGCGTGCGCCGTGAGCGCAATCACCGGGGTATGAGCGGTCTGGGGGTTATTCTTGATCTCGTAGAGCAGCTCCCAGCCGTCGACGCCCGGCATCGAGAGATCGGTTAGGATGAAGCGGAATTCTTGGGTATTTTCACGCAGGATGTCCAGCGCTTCTTGGCCATTGTTGGCAGTTGTCACCTGCGCGCCCGCTAGCTTGAGCAGGCGGCGCGCCACCTCAAGGCTGTCGCGCTCATCGTCGGCCACCAGCACAGGCCAGCCATCGAACACTTTGGGAATCTTGTTCACGATGCGGCTCCTTTCTCAGTTCAGCGAAGGCGCGAGGCGCGCTTGATCGATGCTGCTAGCGAACACATCGTGTTCTTGATCGGGCTTGGGCTGCCCGTTGAAGGCTGGCAGCTCCAGCGGCAGTTCCACGGTGAAGGTGCTGCCGACGCCTACCTTGCTTTCGACGTTGATCTTGCCGTCCATCAGCATCACAAGGCGTTTGACGATGGCCAGCCCCAGCCCGGCCCCCTGCTGCTGGCGGGTTGACGAGGCGTCCACTTGGAAGAAGTCGTCGAAGATCAAGCCTAGTTTGGCTTTGGGGATGCCGATGCCTGTATCCGAGACGCGGATCATGAGCTTGTCTTCCTGCTGCTTCACTTGTAGGGTGACCTCGCCTCGTTCAGTGAACTTGATGGCGTTGCCGACCAAGTTCGTGATGATCTGCGAGAGGCGCGTCTCATCGTGGTTGATAGTCTCAGGCAGCGCGTGGTCAACATCTAGCGCCAGCCGCAGGCCTTTGTCGTGCGCCAGCATTTTGAGGTCGTTGTACAAGCCAGCGATCATGTAGCGGATCTGAAGCGGCGCGGGCACGATCTGCAAGCCGCCCGTCGCGATGCGCGACAAGTCCAGAATGTTGTTGATGAGCGTCAGCAGGCGCTGCGTGTTGGCCAGCGAGCGCTCAGCCATGTAGGTGTTGTCCTCGTCGAGTTGATCGCTGTAGATCATCAAGTGCAGGAAGCCGATCATGGCGTTCAGCGGCGTGCGCAGCTCGTGGCTCATCGTGGCGAGGAACAAGTCCTTCATGCGCGTGGCGTCTTCCGCTTGGCGGCGGGCGTTCTCTAACTCAAGGATGTAACGCTGCTCATTCGCGGCAGCTTTGTTGAGCGCCTCACCCAACACGCCCAGTTCGTCATTGTTCGCAATGGTCACACGCGCCTCGAGGTTGCCCTTGGCGAACTCACGGCTGACCGCGGTCATGTGCGTCAAATTGCCGACAATGTAGCGTGTCAGGGCCGCTGCAATGGCGAAGCAAGCCGCAGACAATATCACAACCGCGATCAAGATTATCACCAAAGACAAGTAAAAGTGCTCAACGATGTGGGCCTGTCCTTCTGCGTTGTGCTCGCTGTGCACGGTTAAGAGCATGTTGATCTGCTCGGAGAGTTGGCCTCTGAGTTCCCGATAGCGGCCTGTGTAAACATCCTCAAACTGCTGCAGGTCAGGGTTAGCCATCAAGGACTGTTCGATGACTGTCATCTCGGCGCTGATCGCGTCGATCTGAGCAAAGATCGCTCGGTCTTCGGCTTCGTTGGCGATCTGACGCGCCTCGGCCAGCGCGCTGTCGTAGCGCTGAGCATACGCAAAGTAACGCTCGTAGGCAGCGCTGTCTTGGGGGTTGAACACGTAGGCGCGAACGGCGTCGGTCAGCACGACATCGTAGTAACGCAGGTCATTAGCAATCTGAAGCAGCGGGACTTCTGTCGCTTGCAGTTCCTGCAGATCCTGCACGCCGTCCCACACATGGAAGAACACAAGACCGGCCGAGAGGGCGATCAGCGCAAAGATGGCTGAAAACGCTCCGGCCATCTTGACACGAATCGGCGCGTTGAGGAAGGCGTCACGCCACTGACTGAGACCTTTGAGTTGAAGTTGATTCATCGAAGTATTACCTCTACTAGTACAATCATTTATGCCCACTTCAATCATATTAAATGCTTTTCACTCTGAAAAGCAACGCACTTCATGGCTAGTTTTGAACTAGCCACATGGCCAGACCACTCAACTAGACACAAAAACAAAGGGGCTGTGATCGAAACCACGGCGGAGAAACGCCCGCGACTGAAGCCCCCTTGCAGAGCTGGCGGCGCTGCTGAGGATCAAAGCCTCCTTCAGGGGGCGCGCCCTAGCCGAGCGCATCAGCGCTCGGCGCGACTGTTTGTTTATCTTTAGACACTCAAAAAAACAAGCCCCCGTGTGGGGGGCTTGCGGTGCGATGCAGCGGGTTGCTACATCTCGGTAGTCGGTTCTTCGACGTTTTCGAGCTTCAGCTCGTTGTTCTCGACCGTCACGCGGATTTCGCTGGCAAGTTGGAACTTGCCGGAGAGGATGCCATCCGAGAGCGCGTCCTCCACTTCGTTTTGGATCAAGCGGCGCAGCGGGCGCGCGCCGTACTCGGCGTCGTAGCCCTTGTCGGCCAGCCAGTCCATCGCTTCGGGGGTGACTTCGAGCGTGATGGCGTGTTCGATCAAGCGCTCGCGCACCTTGTCCAGTTCGAGGTTGACGATCTGCTTGATCTCGTCTTTCGTCAGACTGCGGAAGATGATGGTTGCGTCCACGCGGTTGAGGAACTCAGGACGGAACATCTTGCGCACCTGATCCATGACGTTCTTCGTCATCTCCTCATAGCTGGACTGCGCTTCGCGCTGTTCGTCAGTCGGCAGCCCACGGAAGCCCAACGAGGCCTGCCGCTTGATCTGATCTGCGCCGACGTTGCTCGTCATGACGACGATCGTGTTGCGGAAGTCGACACGGCGGCCACGCGCATCCGTCAACGTGCCCTCTTCCATGATCTGCAGCAGCATGTTGAAGGTTTCCGGGTGGGCTTTCTCGATCTCGTCAAAGACGACGATGCTGTACGGGCGGCGGCGGACGGCTTCCGTCAGCTGGCCGGCGTCTTCATAGCCCACGTAGCCGGGCGGCGCGCCCACCAAACGCGCGACGCTATGGCGTTCCATGAACTCGCTCATGTCGAGGCGCACCAGCGCTTCTTCGCTGCCGAACATGAACTGCGCCAGCGCCTTTGTGAGTTCCGTCTTGCCGACGCCGGTCGGCCCCAAGAACATGAACGACCCAATCGGGCGGCGTGGGTCTTTCAAGCCAGCGCGCGCGCGGCGGACGGCCTTGCTGATCTGCACGATGGCCTCGTGCTGGCCGACGATGCGCTTGTGGAGGTGTTCTTCCATCTCCATCAGGCGCTGCGTTTCGTCCCCGCCCAAGCGGGTGACGGGGATGCCCGTCCACATCGTGACCACTTCTGCGATGTCGTCGGCAGTCAGGCGCGGCTGGCCGGTCTCTTCGTTCCAGTTGGCGCGGAAGTCAGCCAATGAGGCGTTCAGGCTGTCGATGCGACGGCGCAGCTCTTCGATCTCGTCGGCGGGCAAGCCGTCATCCTCGGCGCGCTCCAGTTCCCCGCTGAGGTGTTCCAGCTCCTCGTTGATGCGGCGCACTTGAGCAGCCTCGGGCGATTTGTACATGCGCAAGCGCGCTGACGCCTCGTCGATCAGGTCGATGGCCTTATCTGGCAGGAAGCGATCCGGGATGTAACGCGCGGACAAGTTGGCAGCGGCTTCGATGGATTCGTCCGTGATTTCGACGTTGTGATGCTCTTGATAAGGGATCTTAATCCCTTGCAGGATTTCGATGGTCTCTTCGATGGTTGGCTCATCCACGAGGATCTGTTGGAAGCGGCGCGCTAGCGCGGCGTCGCTCTCGATGTGCTTGCGATATTCGTCAAGCGTGGTCGCGCCGATGCACTGTAATTCGCCGCGGCTGAGGGCGGGCTTGAGGATGTTGGCGGCGTCAACGCTGCTGCCCGCGCTGCCCGCGCCGATCAACATGTGCACCTCATCGATGAACAGGATCGTGTCGCTGGCCTTGAGTTCTTCGATCACACGCTTGAGGCGCTCCTCAAACTGCCCGCGGTACATCGTCCCGGCGACGAGCGAGCCAACGTCCAACTGGAGCACGCGCTTGTGCAGCAGCGGCTTAGGCGTGTCGCCGTCGATGATGCGCTGCGCGAGGCCTTCGACAATAGCCGTCTTGCCCACGCCCGGCTCGCCGATCAGCGCCGGGTTGTTCTTGCGGCGGCGGCTGAGCACTTGGATGACGCGCTCGATCTCCGTCTCGCGCCCCACGACGGGGTCCAGCTTGCCCTCGCTGGCCAGCGCGGTAAGGTCGGTTGCTAGTTGATCGACGAGCGGCGTCTTGTTCTCTTTGGCGCTGCGGCGCTGTTCGCGCTCCGCAGTCGGGGCAGGCGACTGCTGGACGGGGCTTTCGCTCAAGACGCGGCGCGTCTGACGGCGCACTTCCTCAGGGCTGATGCCGAGGCGGCGCAGCACGTCGATCGCCACGCCGTCCTGCTGGCGTACCAAGCCCAGCAGCAGGTGCTCCGTGCCGATGTAGTGATGCCCCATGCGGCGGGCTTCATCCACCGCCAGCTCCAGCACTTTCTTCGTCCCAGCCGAGAGGTCAAGCGTCCCCCCCGGGGCGCGGCTGCCGCTATCTGTCAAGCGGACGACCAATTCTTCCACACGGCGTTGATCCAGACCCAGTTCACGCAGAACGCGCCCAGCCACGCCGCCCTCTTCGCGCATCAAGCCCAAGAGCAAATGCTCAGTGCTGATTTGCCCGTGCTGCAAGCGCTCGGCTTCTTCTTGCGCGAGGCTTAACACACGGCGCGCCCGCTGTGTAAAGCGTTCCATTTTGTTCGGCACGGTAAAAGACCTCCAGATCAGCAGCAAGCTGATCGTTACAATGGACTATTGCACACTTTAAAGTATACCAGCATTTATATAAAAGGCGGTAGACACCAGCATCGGAGAGACGTTAGAAATTCATCAAGAGCTGAGGAAGATCGCCAGAGGCCGAGGTGACGACCGTTGCCCCGCTCCACGGGTGACCGCGGGGCAGGTCACTTCGA
>CALDYP010000072.1 GCA_937944445.1 uncultured Anaerolineae bacterium | reverse complement strand
AAGCATAAACAGCGCGCGGATGCTCTCCTCGTGGGGGGCGCACAGGCCGCGCTCGGTGATGAGGCCGGTGATGAGGCGCGCGGGTGTCACGTCGAAGCCGTAGTTGGCCACCGGGCTGCCCTCCGCGAAGATGCGCACGCTGGCCACACGCCCCATCGCATCCATCCCCTCCAGCGCGTAGACCTCGGCCCCGTCGCGCTCCTCGATGGGGATCTCGCGCAGGCCGTCGCGCATCTGCCAGTCAAACGTGCTGGAGGGCAGCGCCACGTAGAACGGCACGTGGTTGTCACGGGCGGCCAGCGCCTTCAGGTACGTGCCGATCTTGTTGGCCACGTCGCCCGTCACCGTCACGCGATCCGCCCCTACGATGCACAGGTCAACCATCCCGTGCTGCATCAGATGGCCGCCGACGTTGTCAACGATCACGTGATGCGGCACGCCGTGCTGCGCCAGCTCCCACGCGGTCAGGCGCGCCCCTTGATTGCGCGGGCGCGTCTCGTCTACCCACACATGAACGGGGATCCCCGCGTCGTGCGCAGCGTAGATCGGCGCAGTGGCCGAGCCGTGATCGACGAACGCCAGCCAACCCGCGTTGCAGTGCGTCAAGATGTTGACGGGCTGCCCGAGCTTCTGCGCCGCCAGCGCGCGGATGATCGTCAGGCCGTGCTCGCCGATGGCGCGGCAGGCGGCGGCGTCCTCGTCGGCGATCTGCTGAGCGGTCTGCTGGCTGATGGCCACGGCCTCGGCCACGGTAGCAGCCTGCTGCACGGCGTTGAGCTGGCGCTCGACTGCCCACGCGAGGTTGACCGCCGTCGGGCGCGTCGCCTTGAGCGCTGCGCCGTCTTGCGACACCTGCGCCATGAATGCCTCCAGCGAGTGCTTGGGGGCAGCCTGCGCCGCCAGCATCATCCCATAGCCCGCCGTTGCGCCGATCAAGCCCGCCCCGCGCACGATCATCGCCTTGATCGCGTGGGCAGCTTCCTCCACCGTGCGCAGGGTGACCACCTCAAATTGAAACGGCAGCTTGGTCTGGTCGATCACTTGCACGGCTGTCGGATCATCAGGGTGCTGCCAGATCGTGCGATAGGGCTGACCGTTGACGTTCATGATTTAACTCCTAGCGGTGTTGGGGTATTTCATCTTCTTTTTTTATGGAAGCCAGCCGTTGATGAGGCTGAAGCCGTCGATCCACTCGCCGCCGACGCTGATCTCCCAGTGCAGGTGGGGGCCGCTGCTGCGCCCCGTGTTGCCGCTCAAGCCGATGAGCTGGCCGCGCTCCACCGTTTGGCCGGGGGCGACTGCCATCTGCGAGAGGTGGGCATAGCCGCTGAAGATGCCCCAGCCGTGGTCGAGCATGACGTAGTTGCCGCGGATGTCGAGCATCCCCGCGAAGTTGACGACGCCGCGCGCCATCGCATAGACCGGCGTGCCGGTCGCTGCCCGCTGATCCCAGCCGGTGTGGCGCGTCTGGACGGTGTTGTTGAGCACGCGGTACTGGCCAAAGTTGCTGACCATCTCGGACTGCATCGGCAGTTGGAAGCCGCCCGCGTCCCATTGGCGCAGCGGGTTCAAGCGCGAGGTGAGCGCCCCTAGCCGCGCAAACTCGTTGCGCTCCACCTCAGGGTTGATGAGATAGGCGCGGTCGCTAGGGACGTTGAACACCAAGCGCAGGAAGCCCGCAGCCTGCACGTCGATCATCGTCTGTTGGGTTTGCAGCGTGCCATCGTCGAGCGCAGCCAGCACTTGCAGCGGGTAGGCCCGCGCGGGCATGTCGATCCGCGCGACGACGAGCGCATAGAGCGCATCCTCACCTGCTGGGCGAAAGAACGGGTACGCCCGGCCGTCGAAGATGGCCTGTGCCTCGGTCACGTTGGGGCTGGCCAGCCGCAGCAGCCCCATCGTCCCCTGCGTCAAGCCGTTGAAGTAAAGCTCAAGGCCGCCCGCCCCCAACGGCAGGACGAGGAACGGCGCAGGCCGGGGCTGTGGTGTCGGTTCAGCGGTGGGGGTGGGTTCTTGTGCGAGGCCGTGCAGCGCTACCAGCGCCCACATCAGCACGAGCAAGCGGCGCAGGGTCATAGGCGCTGTGAGACGCTTTGGACGATTTCGCCGAGGTGATGATCCTCATGCCAGAGGATGCCCGCGATCATCTGGGCGGGCGTGGCGTCCTGCCCCAGCCAACGGACGGTTGACGCCCACTGCTCGTCGGTGAGTTGTGAGACGAGCGCGATCATCTGCTGGCGCACGCTGGCCATGCGGGCGAGCGTCATCTCTGGGGTGTCTTGGCGGTGCTGTTCAACGTTGGCGGCGTTGAAGCCATCTAGCCCCAACTCGCGGAAGTTTGGCAGGAAGTAACGTTCGCCGCGCAGCGCGTGCTCCAGCGTTAAGAGGCACTGCTCTTCCCAGTGGGTGACGTGCGTCAGCAAATCTTGCACGCGCCAGCCGCTTTCAGGGTAGACCACCGTCTCCAGCGGGATCGTCTCCAACGTTTGGAGGGTGTGAGCGCGGCGCTGAGCCAGTTCGGTGAGCAGTTCATCACGGGTCATCGGGGAACCTTCTCTCGTTCATCTTGTGTGGGGATTGTAGCACAGTCTCGCATCGTGCGAAGACCTTTAGTACAGGCAGCGAGCACCCTGTGATACAATGGCAGCGTGCAAGGACACCACAGGAGCTGCCGTGAGAGTTCTCCGACCCCTGCCCCGTGGGCGTTGGCTGCTGATGTTCATCGTCTTGATGCTGAGCAGCGCCGTCGTCAGCGCCCGCCAGATCATGCAAGACTCGCAGTGCATCCTGCCAGCAGATGAGATCGTCGAGGGGACGCTCATCGTGTTTTGTGACACGTTGGAGATTGCCGGGCGCGTTACCGGGGACGTCTTCGGCGTGGGGCTGCGCACGACACTCAGCGGCAAGGTCGACGGCAGCGTTTACCTTGCCGGGTTCACCCTTCAGCACACAGGGGTCATCCAGCGCGCGCTGCACTACGTCGGCATTCAGCTGGTCATCGACCACGACGACAGCAGCGCGCAGCCATCGGTGAGCGGGAACGCCGTGGTCGGCGTGCTGCGGGCGGATCTGGCACGGCTCTCGCGCGTTGCCGGCAGCCTGTTCACTGCCGCCTACCAATGGACGATTGCGGGCACGGTCGACGGAGAGATCAACTTCTGGGGGTCGCGCCTTGAGATCAACGGGATCGTGCGCAGCCCGGTGTACGCCAGCGTCGGCGACCCAGCCAGTGACGGATCACAAATACGCAGCGTGCTGCTGCCCTTTGGCTTCGACATCCAGCTGGAGCCGCCCGGCCTCGTCATCGGGCGAACGGGCTTAGTCGTCAGCCGCTTAGAGTACAGCGGCCCAGTCGAAGGCACATTTGAGGGCACAACCCTCGGCCCGGTGGAATTTCGACGCTTGGCCCCAGTTGTGCCCGTGCTGGACGAGCCAGACACTGTGGTGACGTATGGGCGCGAGGTGCTGCGCGAGTTCAGCGTGCTGCTGGTGCTGGGGATGATCGGCTGGGTGCTGATTCCCCAGTTCTGGATGCGCCCGATGATCACCCTGCGCACACGGCCCATCCACAGCGTCAGCTTCGGCCTGCTGACGTTCATCTTGTCGTTCCCGTTAGTGTTCATCCTGCTGCTGCTCGCCGGGCTGCTCATCACGGTGCTGCTCATCATCGGGTTAGACGGCGTGGCGGGCGCGCTGGGGCTGATGCTGCTCATCCTCAACTTGAGCATCGCCGGGTCGTTTTACTTCACCGCCATCTACATTTCGCGCGTGCTGACGAGCTGGGCGATTGGGCGCTTCCTGCTGCGCTCTGTCCGTGCGGACATGTCCCCACGCGGCTACACGCTGGCAAGCTTGGCGCTCGGGACGCTGCTGATCTCGGTGACGGTGTCACTGCCGGCGGTGGGGTGGATCATCAACGCGCTGGCGCTCTTCTTTGGCCTCGGCGCGGTGCTGATCGTGCTGTTGGATCACTTTCAGCGCTGGCGCGGGATCACCCCACCTGTGCCTGCGACCTTCCCCACTGTCAGCGTCTACGGCCCGACTGAAGCCCCCGTTGAAGCAGAGCCAAGCGCGCCTACGCCTTCGCCGTATCTGTTGGAAGCCCCGGGAATGGACAACCTGCCCCCCGGCTTTGACCCTGAAAGCTTCTTCCGAGATTAGCACTGCACTAAAAGCAGTTACGATTGTCAACCGTGCATAGTCATGGCTTGCGCTTAAGCTTATAATTTGTGAAGAGTAGAACGAAGGATTTTTATAATGTCTTTCCCGGTGATCATCGCCCACGGCGCGCTAGGCTACTGGGATGAAGTCATCTTTGTAGCGGTGGCGATTGTCTTTTTGGTGATGATGGTCAACAGTTGGATTCGCAGCCGCGACGAACTTCCAGAAGAGGCGACGACGGCCGCTTCTCAGCCTCAACCTTCTCAGCCGCGGCGCGCGTCTGAAGGTCATTTTGAATTAGAGTAACTGATGAGTTAGAGTAACGTATTGGTATGAAGCGCCCTTTTCAGTTGACCTCGCTGCTGCTGTTCGCGCTCTTGTGGCTGGCGGTGACGCCCGTCAGCGCGCATGGTTATCTCGTCCGCAGCATTCCGGCGGATCGCAGCCAGCTTGAGCGCTCCCCTACGCGCTTGCAGTACTGGTTCAGCGAGCAGTTGGAGCCGCGCTTCAGCCGCCTCACGCTGCGCGACAGCACCGGCCAGATCGTTGCAGAGGGCGGCGTGGACGAGAACAACCGCAACCTGATGAGCTTGCGCCTGCCGCCCAACGCGCTGCCTGATGGCGTTTACGTCGTGGAGCTTAGCCCCGCCTTCGCCAGCGATGGGCACGTCTCGCTCAGCACGAACGTGTTCACAGTGGGGGCGGCGGCTAGCTTGGTGGACAGTCAAGCGGCGTCCACGCTGCCGCTGCCGCTGGAAGTCGTGTGGAAGGTGCTGCTGCTAAGCGGCACGCACCTGCTGTTCGGGGTGACGATGCTCTACGTCTACGTGCTGCGGCCAGCGTGGGGCAGCGCCAAACACCCCGCCGGTGGGCTGCCCCCGCGCGTGATGAACCGCCTCTATGCGATTGTCGCGATCGGGCTAGCGCTGGCGTTGATAGGCAACGTGCTCGCGCTGATCCAGCAGTCGGCAGTGTTTTTCAACACGAGCATCGCCCAAGTGCTGGAGAGCGGCCTGTGGCAGGTAGTGCGCATCGGCTCGCGCTTTGGCGACGTGTGGAACGTGCGCATGGTCTTGTTAATCGTCATGGCAGGGCTGATGGCCGCCAGCGTCTACTATCGAACGCGCTACCCGGAGACGGTGCGGGCGTTCTGGGCCGCGGGGACGTGGTGCATGGCGCTCGTGCTGGGGGCGAATGCCGTCATCAGCCACGCGGCCGGGTCGCTCGTCATGCCATGGGTGGCTTTGAGCATGCACTGGCTGCACACGCTGGCTAGCGCGTTCTGGGTGGGCGGGCTGGCCGCGCTGGCGCTCGTGCTGCCCACCGCGCTGCAGCCTTATGAGGGCGACGCGCGCCGCCAAGTGATCCTCGCCGCTATGCGCCGCTACAGCCTGCTGGTCGTGGGGGCGCTGGCCGTCGTCGTCACCAGCGGCCTTTACAACAGCAGCAATTGGTTCTACAGCGCAGACGACGTAACAACCGTCTACGGCGGAACGCTGCTGCTCAAGACCTTGCTCGTGGGGATCTTGATCGGCGTTGGGGCGCTGCACCATCTGGCGCTGCGGCCTCAGCTCGCTGAGAAGCTGAAGGTGTCGCACTGGCCGCTCGTCCGTCAAGCGGGGCAGTTCCACGCGACGCTCAACGCTGAGACTGTCCTCGCTGCGGTCGTGCTGATCGCGGCAGGGGCGCTGAGCAGCACGCCCGTCCCCGTGCCGGAGTTCTTAGATCGACGCCTTCCCCCCAACACGCAGACAGTGCAAGTTGAGGATTGGCTGGTGACGGCCACCGTTGCGCCCGGCGGCACGGGCATCAACACAGTGGATGTCAGCGTGACGCAGGCCAGCAGCGCCGCCCCGCGCGATGACCTGCGCGTAACGCTCCAACTGAGCGCCCCCGAGCGCGACGTGCGCGGCCCTATCCAAACGGCTGAGCCGCTGGGTGAAGGCCTCTACAGCGCCTTCTTGGACGACATCGACGCCCCGGGCCGCTGGTGGAGCAGCGTTGACCTGCGTACAGAAGATGACGCAAAGCTGCGCGCCGCCTTCGAGTGGCAGATCAGCGAAGAGGCCAACGTGATCCTCTCGCTGCCGCCCTCGCTCTGGACGGTGCTGCTGGGCTTCGTCGTGTGCGCGGCGCTGGCCTATGTGCTCTACCCGTCAGCCAAAGCGCTTTACGCGCGGCTGAACTTGACCCCGCAAAGCGTGCTGACGGCGGGGATCGCGGTCGGCATCAGCGTTTTCTTGATCGGCTTTGCCATCGTCGCCGTGGAGCAGCAGCGCCTTGCGCAGGCCGCCAACCTGCTGCCGCCGCCCACTGTCATCAACCCCACCCTGCCGACGCAGGACAGCGTCGAACGCGGCGAACGGCTCTACTACGAGCGCTGTGTGGTCTGGCAGACGGTGACCGACTTCCGCGCGTTCATGAACCAAGTTGACCGCCTGCGCGACGGCGACATCTACGACGCGATCCGCCGCGGCTGGCGTAACATGCCCGCCTGCAACGGCGACTTTACCGAGGACGCCATCTGGGACGTGGTGAACTTCGTCCGCGTCTTGCAGTACCAATTCCGCCGAGACCTGTAACCCTGAAGAGGATCCCCCTATGCTCAACATCGCCTATGCCCCCATCGACAAAGCACTTGCCGAGCGCATCAGCCACGACCTCACCTACTCCAAACTGCGCCTTGAACATCGCGTGCTTATCCTGCTCGCTGCACCCGAGAGCATCGACGATGAGGCCGTCATGCGCACAGTCAAACAAGCCGAGAAGGACGGCGTGCGCCTAGCGGTCATCAAGGTGCGGGCGGTGGACGTGCCGCCGGGGCTGGGCGAGATGCCCCCGCTGGACATGACAGGCAAGTATAACCTCGATCGGATCGTGGCGTTCGTCAACCGCGTAGACTTGGGGGCCGCGCGCATCCGCCGCAGCCAGCGGCTGCTGTTCTTCGTCGGCGCGGGGGCGATCATCATGTTCGCCGCCTCCATCTGGGGGATCATCAGCGGCAACGTGCGCTTCCCGATTGAAGAATACGCGACGGAGTTCGCTGAAGAACTGAGCCTGATCTCGACCTTCGCTGCGCCCACGCTGGAGTTCATCATGCCGCGCACCACGGATGACGCGCTCAACTTTGCCGCGACCGTGCCCGCGATCCCAACGCGCCTGCGCGTGTTCGCCCTTGAGACGGCCACCGCCCTGCCGCTCACCGTCTCTGGCACGCAGCAGGCCATCCAAACCGCCGCGGTCGCCACCAGCGCCGCGATGACGCTCGCCGCGCCGACTGCCACGCCCAATCCGTAGAGGCGGCATCACGCACCGCTATCTCTGGGGTATGGCGCGCCCGTTAGAGCAGGGCATGCCATGCTAGACATGGTACGCCATGATCTGTTGACGTTCCGTTTTGTCGCAGGGCTATCTCGCCAAACGCGCTGGATTGTTTATAATCCGTGACGTACACAAAGGATCGTCCATCGAATGAGTCATCGCGTTGTTGGAACGCTAGCGCTGTTGTGCCTCAGCGTTATATTCCTGCTGAGCAGCAGCCGCGGGCAGGCGCAGGTTGTCCCCGCGCCGACCAGCGTCCCGGCCGCTTTTGGCATGAGCCGCAGCGAACGGCTGGGCATCACCTTCATCAACAGCGCGCAGATTCACGCCAGCGAGGCGCGTTACTTGAACGCGCTGCAACTCGGCGCAGGGTGGAACCGCTACCCCGTCTACTGGGACAAGATCGAACGCGAGCCGGGGCAGTTCACATGGAGCGAGTACGATCGGCTCGTGATCGCCGACACACGCCATCGGCTGCGCGCGAACGCGGTCTTGATCGGCATCCCGTCGTTTCATCGCAGCGGCAGCGTGCCCGCTGGCCTCAACGAGCCGATCTTTGCCCACGGGGGGGACTTCCCGCGGGCGGGCGAGAACCCGATCAACCCCGCCAACCCGTGGGCGAACTTCGTCTATCAAGTCGTGCAGCGCTACAAGCCGGGGGGCACATTGGCGCAGCAGCAGGGGTGGCGCGGCGAGGAAGGCGTGCGCGTGTGGGAGGTGTGGAACGAGCCGGACTTGCCGCAGTTCTGGGGCGGGGGCATCAACGCCTACGCCCGCTTGCTCAAGACGGCCTACATCGTCATCAAGCTGGCCGACCCCGACGCGCAGGTGATGTTCGGCGGCCTGCTCTTCCCGACTGAAGAGAATTGGCTGGCGCGCGTGCTGGCGATCTTCATCAACGACCCCTTCGCCGCGCAGAACAACTACTACTTCGACATCGTGGCCGTCCACAGCTATACCGACCCGTGGCGCAGCGGCTGGCTCGTGCTCTACGTGCGACAGACGTTGATCGCCTACCAACTGCGCAAGCCAATCTGGCTGAACGAGAGCGGCGTGAGCGTGTGGGATGACTACCCGGGGCCGACGTGGGCGCGCACCCCGGACGAGCGGCGCAACCTCGCCACCGCCGACCAGCAGGCATGGTACTTCGTCCAGAGCAGCGCCTATGCGTGGAGCGAGGGCGCGCAGGTGGTCTTCTTCCACCAGCTCTACGACGACTGCGGCGATCAACCGGCCGGCACGAACTTCCCGCCCCACGACGGATCGCTGTGCTTGGGGAGCGGCTTGTGTTGGGGGAACGCCTTTGGCATCTATCGCAACGAGCCCACAGCCATCTGCTTCAGCCAGTCGCGCCAGCCCGGCACGCCCCGCCCTGTCGCCAACGCTTATCGCCTCGTAGCGCAGGTGTTCGGAGCGGAGCCGTTCACGCCGCAGGGCAAACCCGAACGCACGCCCGAGGGCATCACGCTCATCCGCTTCAACCGCCCGCGCACTGCCGAGCGCGTCACCGTCCTGTGGAACCAGACGCTCACCACACAAACGATCTCACTGCCCGCTGAGGGCAGCAGCGCGCAGCTTTACACGCTCTACGCTAACTCGCGCATCATCCCCGACGCGGGCGGCGCGTACACGCTGACGCTGGCCGCCGCCCAACCGGACAACGTCAGCGGTTTGACCGACGGGCGGCGCGTCGCCATCGGAGGGCCGCCCCTCATCTTGATCGAGCGGCCGGCGGGTGGCATCGACAGCCCCCCGCAGACCAACCTCACGCCCGTTCCAACAGGACAAGTCGTCCCGACGCCCGGGGCGCTGCCCACGGCCCGCCCCACCACCGAGCCGAGCGCTGACCGCACGCCGCCGCGCCCGTTCATGCGCCCGCTGGCCGAGGTCAGCCCGGCGGTGTTCACGGTCACATGGGGCGCGGAGGACGACGGCGAGGTCGTGCAGTTCTTAGTCTGGGTGCGGGTGGACGAGGGCGATTGGACGCCGTGGCTGGAGACGACCCAGCGCGAGGCGGCTTACAGCGGCGAACGCGGCAGGCGCTACGCCTTTGCCGTGTGGGCGCAGGACGCAGGCGGCAACTGGTCAACCAACACAGACCTTCAGCCGCTGGCCAACACGCGGGTCGACTAGCCCACGGCGCTTACGTCCACGCCTCGACGCGCATCGGCATTCCGCCTTTGGGGCGCAGCGTCACCAGCGGCTCGGGGACGACTGGCGCATCAGACGCGCGCCGCAGCCGCCAGCGCTGAACGATGGCCGCCAAGATCAGCTTAGCCTCCATCATGGCGAAGGCGTTGCCGATGCAGATGCGCGGGCCGCCGCCGAACGGCAGGTAAGCATACTTGGGGAGGCTCGCCTCGCGCGCGGGGCTGAAGCGGTCAGGGTCGAAGCGCTCCGGGTCAGCAAACCAGCGCGCATCACGATGAATCACGTAGGGCAGGATGATGACCGTGCTGTACTTAGGGATGGTGTAGCCGCCTAGCTCCACCTCTTCGATCACGCTGCGAGCGAAGCTCCACGCGGGCGGGTAGAGGCGCATGCTCTCTTTGATAACTTGCTCGGTGTAGGTGAGCTGCGGCAGGTCAGCCAGCGTCGGCGGGCGATCCCCCAGCACCCGCACGACTTCCTCACGCAGGCGCGCTTCCACTTCGGGATGCTCGCTGAGCAGGTAGAACGTCCACGTCATGGCGTTGGCGGTCGTCTCGTGGCCCGCAAGGACGATGGTCAGCGCCTCATCGCGCACCTGCTCATCGGTCATGCGCTCGCCTGTCTCAGACTCAGCGCTGATGAGCATGCTCAGCAGGTCGCCCTTGTCCTCGCCGCTGGCGCGCCGCTGCTGGATGATCTCCATCGTGATCTCGTGCAGCGTGTCGATCGACCAGCGTTTGCGCTGCCGCGCCGGCGTCGGAACCCAATCGGGCAGGCGGATGATCTTCTGCGATTGTTCGATGACGCTGCGCAGCAGCACCTCCAGCGCTTCCGCGATCTGGTTCTGCTCGCCGCGGATGTCGGTGTCGAACAAGGTCTTGGCGACGATGAACAGCGTCAGGCTCATCATGTCGTGGGCGATGTCGCGCGTCTCGCCCGCGCGCCAGCTCTCGCGCATCTGCAAGCTGTACTCGGTCATGACGTCGGCGTAGGCCTGTACGCGCTTGTAGTGGAAGGCGGGCTGCGCCAGCGAGCGCTGCCGCCGCCAGAAGTCGCCATCGCTGATGAGCAAGCCGTTGCCTAAGTACTCGGATAGCGTCGCCTTGTAGATGATCGCCTTGTGAAACTTGTGCGCCTGTTTGACGAGCACCTGCTGCACGTCGTCAGGGTGGTTGATCTGGTAGCCGAGGTACTTGCCAAACCGCACGAGCACCACGTCCCCATAGCGGCGGGCGTTGTCTGTCAGATAGCCGAGCGCGTCGCGTCGATAGTGCAGCAAGTTGCCGCCGACAATCGCCGGTGGGCGGCCCGGCGGAAGTTTGATTGAGTGCGTGAGCGTTGTCATAGTGAACCTGTCGCTAAGCGCTGATATGGGTTGAATTCAATCTTATGTTAATGATTCTAACAGTTTCATGTGATGGTTTACACGCTTGTCAAGTAGTCTTTGGCAAAAAATTATAAAAAATCAGTAAAGATTTCTTTGTCATCGTCAAAATTTCGATTATGTATGTGATAATAAGGGTATTATCTTAGCTTGTTTGAGCAGTCATAGCCATGTCTTGTAAAGTTGAGATGCATGCCACAGATTATCTATCAACGTTATCAGATTGAGGGATCGCTTGGCAGCGGCTTTTTGGGAGCAGCCCTACAAGTCGCTGACGCTGGCAGCCAGACTGACCCCCCGCCTCAACTGGTTCTCAAGCAGATAGAGGGATTTCCACAACTCGATCTCACTTCCCAAGCCCTCGTTCAGCGATTAGACGCTTTAAGTCGGATGAATCATCCCCATCTAGTCTCGGTGCAGGGCTATGGGGTTGATCCTACGCGAGATAACGTCTACTACTATACGCGCGAGATGCTGCCGACGTTCACCCCAATCACCACAGCCGTGCGGGCGCTCCCGTTGGAGGGGCGGCTGCGGCTTATGGCACAGGTGTTGAGCGTGCTCGTTTATCTGCATCGGCGCGGCGTGCTGCATCGCAACTTGAAGCCTGCCAACGTCTGCGTTGTGGATGGGCAGGTGCGCGTGCTCGACACAGGCCTGAGCCGCACGATCAGCGTCCGCGATAGGAACCACTGGCCAATCGAAGCGCTGTCCTACTGCGCCCCAGAACTGCTCGACTCCGGGCGCGCCAGCCCCCAAACCGACCTTTACGCCTGTGGAGTGCTGCTCTACGAGATGGTGACGGGGCACTTTCCCTATCAACGCAGCACACACTACGAGCTGATCACCAACATCCAGATGTTCACCCCTCCGTTGAGCGCAGCAGACGCCCCGCCCGCCGTCGCAGAGCTGATCATGCGGCTGATCGACAAGGATCCAGCGCGGCGATTCTCCAGCGCCAGCGAGGCGCTCGCCGCGTTGGAAACGATCATCGGCGGCTCGCTTGGGCTGGTCAGCCCGTTTAGCAGCTTTCCCTACCTGCGGACGCCGCGCTTGTCCGGGCGCGACGCTGAGCTGGCACAGCTTGACACTCTCTTGAGCGGCCTCCGAGAAGGGCGCGGGGGCATCCTATTCTTTGAAGCTGCCGCAGGCATGGGCAAGACTGCCCTGCTCGACGAGGCTCAGCGCCGCGCGGTGACCCGCCAGATCAACCCGCTGCGGCTGGTTCCGGAGGGCGAACGAGGCGGCCCGTGGAGCTTGTGGCGGCCTCTCATTCGCTGTATGGCGCTCTCTGACCAAGCCAGCCCGCACGATCAACAGACGCTGCGGCAGATGCTCGACGCGGGGCAGCCTGACGCCCCACCGCTCCAAACCGAGGCGCTGCTGGCCGTCTTCAACCACCTGCTTAGCGCGCTGGCAGCAGAGTGCCCCCTGCTGCTGCTGCTAGATGACTTGCACGACGCCAGCCCAGACAGCTTGTGGCTGCTGGAACAAATCCTGCCGCTGACGCAGGCTTGCCCGCTGGCCATCGTCGGCGCGTTTGACTCGGAACGCGCCCCCACCCTGAACCTGCCTGCTGCGACGTCACTGCGCCGCCTCTCTGTGCGCTACATCTCCGGCATCTCGCAGGATCTCTTGGGCAGCGCAGGCGAGCTGCCCATCGTGAACGCGCTGCTCTTCCGCGAGACGGAGGGCAACCCCTTCTTCCTCATGGAAGTCATCCGCGCGCTGGCCGAGCAAACCGGCGACCTCGAACAGATCGGCATCAAGACGCTGCCAGATCAACTGTTCGCAGAAGGCTTGACGGAGGCGCTCAACCGGCGTTTGTCGCTGTTGGATGAGCCAGCGTTGGAACTGCTCAGCGTCATGGCTCTAGACGGTGAGCGCCTCGATCTGCGCTTACTCGCCAAGCTGGCCGACCCAACCACCGCCAACCGCCTGCTGCTCGACGCGCACGAGGCCAGCGTGATCGGCGCTGTGGGCGGGCAGTGGGCCTTCGCCCATCCACTCATCCACGCGGCTTGTCGCACTCACCTGACGGACAGCCAGCGCGAGGGCGCACACCTGCGTTTGGCGGCGCTGCTAGATGATCTGCACGCCGCCCCAGAGCGCATCGCCTATCACTTCCAGCAGGCCGGGCACGATGAATTGGCCTATCCCTTCGCGCTGCGCGCTGCGGAGGCGGCTTCTGTTGGCGGCGCGCCCGAGTACACCATCGCTGTGCTGGAGCGCCTGCTGGCCGCTGAGAGAAAACTTCGCGATCCCGAGCGTGTGCTGCTCTTGCTAGGGGAGGCGTACATCCAACTGGGCGACGCAGACCGCGCCGAGCTGCACCTGCGCGGGGCGCTCAGCCAGAGCAAGGAGGTTCAAACGCGCGCTCGCTGCATGTTGGGCTTGGCGACCTGTGCCCGGCTGCGCGATGACCTCGCCCAAGCCCAACGACTGCTGCGCGAAGCGGCTAGCCTCTCGCACAAGCCCTCACAAGCGCTGGCGCTCGTCGGCCTGAGCAACCTCACTAGCGAAGCGGGCGACATCGCCAAGGCGATCACCTACAGCGAGCAGGCGCTCGCCAGCGGCGGCCTGAGCGACTTTCAGCAGGTGCGCACGCTGCAAGCCATCGGCCTGACCTACGCCGACCTGAACAACCTGCCATTGGCTGTGGAACGGCTGGGGCAGGCCGTCGAGCAGGCGGCGCACATCGACGCGCGCGAGCAAGCGCGGGCGCTCACCTCGCTAGCTGGGATCTACTTCGTGCGCGGCGGATACGACGAGGCGCGCGCTTGCTATGCGCAGCGGCTGGCGCTGGCCGTAGACAAGCAGGACCTCGCCAACAGCGGGCGCGTCCTCGGCAATTTGGGGCGCATTCACACCCTCATCGGCCAACACGCCGAGGCCGAACGCTTGCTGATGTTGGGGCTGCGCCTCGCCCAACAGATCGGCGCGCCGCTCACAGAAGCCGGGATCGCGCTCAACCTCGGGCTGCATTATCTGGCCGTCAATCAATGGGCGCGCGCTTCAACTGCGTTTGAGGATGCGCGCCGCGCGGCACAGGCCAGCGCCGCCCCCACCCTAGAAGCGCAGGCCGCCCTCTATCAGATCGTGGCGCAGGCGCAGCTCAACCAACGCCCCCTCGCCGAGACGATGGCCGCGCTCAGCCGCCTTGAAGCAGCCGCGCAGGATCCTGAGACCCAAGCCCTTCTAGACTACTGGCGCTGGAAGCTCGACCCCACCCAAACTGAGGCAGCGCAGCGCGCCGCAGCGTTCTACGCCGACGCTTACGCGCTGGTGCAGGACGTGGAGATGAAACAGCGCTATGAGGCACTTACACAAGAGCGCTTGCCCGCGCCCCTGCTGCCGCCGCTGCCCGCCGCGGCGACGCCCCGCAGCGTTGATCTGGAAGCGCTGCTGACCGCGATCAACACGCTGCTGAACTAAATGCGGACAGCGCCTGCGCTGTCCCTACGGCTAGTGTGAGCGGGCACGGCCTGCCTTGTCCGTTGTATGGCCTGACGATGCATGTGCCACCCCGATTGAGTGCGTTATAATCTACCCGCAAGTAGATTATCGTCTTATTAAAGGGGTTTGAGCCATGAAGTTAGAACAGCTTAGCGCAATCGTGACCGGCGGCGCATCGGGCCTCGGTGAGGCGACGGTGAAGCGGCTGGCAGCGCACGGCGCGCGCGTCGTCATCGTCGATTTGAACTACGGGCGCGGCAAACCGCTCGCGGAATCGCTCGGAGAGGCGGCGGCGTTCGTCGAGGCAGACGTGAGCAGCGAGGCCGACATGCAGAAGGCCGTTGAGACGGCACAGCAGGCCTTCGGTGGGGTGCACGTGCTGGTCAACGCGGCGGGCATCGGCAGCGCCCTCAAGACCGTCGGCAAGGACGGCCCACACCCGTTAGAGATCTTCGAGCGCGTCATCAAGGTGAACCTCATCGGGACGTTCAACGCGATTCGGCTGTGCGCGGCGGCCATGACCGCCAACACCCCCAACGAGCACGGCGAACGCGGCGTGATCGTCAACACGGCGTCGGTGGCCGCTTTTGACGGCCAGATCGGACAGGCAGCTTACAGCGCCAGCAAAGGCGGCATCGTCGGCATGACGCTGCCGATTGCGCGCGATCTGGCGCGCGACGGCATCCGCGTGATGACGATTGCGCCGGGCCTGTTCGACACGCCGCTGTTGGCCGGCCTGCCTGAGCCAGCGCGCGTCAGCCTCGGCCAGCAGGTTCCCTTCCCGCCGCGACTCGGCCAACCCGACGAATACGCGCAGCTCGTGCAGGCGATCATCGAAAACCCGATGCTCAACGGCGAGACGATCCGCCTCGACGGCGCGATCCGTATGGCCCCGCGCTGAACACAACCACCCTGTAGGGACAAGGCCTGCCTTGTCCGTGGCCTGCCTTGTCCGTGGCCTGCCTTGTCCGTGGCCTGCCTTGTCCGTGGCCTGCCTTGTCCGTGGCCTGCCTTGTCCGTGGCCT
>CALDYP010000071.1 GCA_937944445.1 uncultured Anaerolineae bacterium | reverse complement strand
GTCAACGTGGATGCGCAGCTCGTGCGCGAGGGGGGCGCGCAGCTCAGCCGCGTGGACGAGCGGCTGGTGGAGATGACGAATGGGTGCATCTGCTGCACCTTGCGCGAGGATCTGCTGGTGGAGATCGGCAAGCTGGCGCGGGAGGGGCGTTTTGACTACCTGCTGATCGAGAGCAGCGGCATCAGCGAGCCGCTGCCCGTGGCCGAGACGTTTACGTTCCCGCTGGACGAGCAAGGCCGCAGCCTGTCTGACCTTGCGCGCTTGGACACGATGGTCACGGTCGTAGACGCGGCCAACCTCATCCACGAGTTCAACAGCCTCGACACGCTGGCTGACCGTGACATGGCCATCGACGAAAACGATGAACGCAGCATCGTTGATCTGCTCGTCGATCAGATCGAGTTCGCCAACGTGATCGTCCTGAACAAGACGGACATCACCCCCGCCGAGGACGTCGCCAAGCTAGAGGCGCTGCTGCGACGCATGAACCCCCACGCGACGATCGTCCCCACGGTCAACGCGCAAGTGCCGCTCAACATGATCCTCAACACGGGGCGCTTTAACTTTGAGGAGGCAGCTTCGTTCGACGAGTGGCTGACGAGCGAGCCGCACACCCCCGAAACCGAGGAATACGGCATCAGCAGCTTCGTCTACCGGGCGCGTCGGCCTTTCCATCCGGAGCGCCTCTACGACGCGCTGACCCGCGGCGGGATGCTGGAGGGGGTGCTGCGCTCCAAAGGGATCGTCTGGCTGGCCCACGACAACGACACCGCCGGCACGTGGTCACAGGCGGGGCGTCTCGTCCGCCTAGAGCCGGCCGGGACGTGGTGGGCGCTGGCTGAACCCGAGGACTACCCCGACGATCCCGACTTTGTGGCGTCCATCCAGCGCGAGATGCTGCCCGACATCGGCGACCGGCGGCAGGAGCTAGTGTTCATCGGCCAGCAGTTAGACGAGCCGAGGCTGCGCGCCGCGCTTGACGCCTGCCTGCTCACCGACGCCGAGTACGCGCTCAGCCCGCAGGCGTGGGCCGATTATGACGACCCGTTCGGGTGGGTGGAGTAGGACTCTTCTGAAACTAAGAGCAGGGGAACCAACTCGATAACGCTTGTGCCAACTTCAGAAAGCTTCCATCTTGGCAGCTTCGCCACGAGACATGCTCCGCTAGTTGTTGAAATAAACTAGCGGAGGCTTGTATACGTCTGGCGCGAAGTGCTGCCCTGAATGCCTCTTTGGGATGCTGTGGCTTGGGGGCATCTTCCTCTCCCCAGTGTGGCGAGTGTTGTTGCAACCATCGGCGTAGAGCGAAGAAATCCGTCCCCCATCCTAACACTTGGCTCACGTGTGGGGAATCTGTCCAGACCCACGCTTCAAGCTCAGGCTCAATCACGACAACCGCTACATCTTCATACGCCCAATGGTGGCGGCTGAGCCTTCGCGCGACCTCTTCTTCGAGCGCGTCCGTTGAGTCTTTTTCTCTGCCTGAGCCGTGATGATCAAAAATCACCAGCGCCTTAGCGTAATCTTTGGCATAGGGCTTGAGTAAGTTGTGTGCATCGTTCAGGCAGCCAGAATCGCGTTGAGGATGTCGGATGACCTCAAATTGGACTGGTCGAATGCTGAAACTTGGTCAGCGTTTAGACAACAGCGTCTTGATCGTTATTTCTGTGTCCAAGTCCGCCACGAGAATGACTAGATCGCCTGTTGCCACTAGAGCACTCCAGCGGCAAACAGTGTGCCGAGGCTGATTTCGCCATGCCAATCGGCTAGTCGCTCGTGGTCGTTTCCCGCCGTGATGACGACTTCGCTGTTAGACGCGCGCGAAAAACAGAGCAGTTCTTTTGGGTCGGCCATACTCAAGATGACAGGTGAGTGCGTGGCGATGAATACTTGCGAGTTGTAGATCGTGGTGAGCGCCTGAAAGACCGATTCAATCGCGCGCGGGTGGATGCCGTTTTCAGGTTCTTCGATCAGATAGATGCTTTGCTGTTCAGGCAAAAATGCCAGAATCGTCAGCGCCAACATCCGCAGAGTTCCATCAGATACCACCCAAGACGGCGCGGATAACCCCGACTGATATTCAATCACAAGGTAACGGTGGCGGTCTTCTGGGCGCTCTACAGTTCGAATGGCGGTGATGTCTGCAAGCGCGGTCTGAACATGGCGCACCCAACGGTCAAGCTGATCAGGATAGGCTTCTTCAAGGTGATGGATCACCCACGGCAGGTTTGAGCCATCTGGCAGAAAATTGGTAGGGCTTTGAGGGGGCGATGGGCGACGCAGGGCTTCACTGTTGAGCATGATGCGCTGAACCCCCTCCATCAAATAGCGCCTGAACCATGCCGAGACAGGGAAACGCTCCGAGTCTTCGGGGATATTGGCAAGCGCGGGGCGCTGAGGCCCCAAACGGAACAGGTTGTTCCAGTCGGTGGTTTCAGATTTGAAATAATCATTGCCTGAGGCCGTCTTGCTGACCACTTTGCGCCAGCCTGCTGGCGTTCGACGATTTGGCTCAAATGTAATTCGCTCTGGCGGGATTATCGGAGGCTGTGGCCGCAAAGCCTGCGCCGATCTCATCCAAAGCGTCTCTTCTTGCAGGGCTAGCTTGCCACCATCTTCACCGAGCCGTATCTCATAACGTAGATACCTGTAGTCTTTGGCGATGTCATGGGGGATTTGGGCTTCTATCGCCAATTCAAACCACGTGCTGCTTTTCATCCACGTCAAATCACGAAAATCTGGAACGCGCAGGCGAACTGCCTCCAGCAAAGATGGGCGCGTAATAATATCGGCGATGAACCCTACAATGTCGATAAAAGAGGATTTACCGCTTGCGTTTGGGCCAATCAACACCTGAAACGGCTGCAAATCCTGTCGGATGTGCCGTAGTGCGCGATAGTTGAGTGTTTCAATGCGAGTCAACATACTAGTGTTTTGCGCGTTGATTGTTTGAGGCATTTGACATTATAGCAGCATGGCACACTACTGCCCACCAAGCGCCCGCTCGTAGGCGTTTAGGGTGGCTTGGGCGGTTTTGCGCCACGTGTAACGCGTGGCGAGGCTCAAGCCCTGCGTGACCATCGTCGCGCGGAAGTCCGGTTGCAGCAGCAGCGCGATGATCGCCCCGGCCAGCTTGCGGCTGCTGTCCGTCAGGTAGGCCGCGTCCTCGAAGATCTCATCCGACACGACGCTGTCCCACGCGATGACGGGCGTGCCGCTGGCCATCGCCTCCAGCGGGGGCAGGCCGAAGCCCTCGTACACGCTGGGGAACACGAAGACATCCGCCAAGCGGTAGAGCGAGGGTTTGTCCTCTTCTGGCACATAGCCGATCCAGCGCACCATGTCGCCCAGTTGGAGCTTGTCGGCGTAAGCGCGCAGGTCAGGGAAGAGCGGACTGCTGCCCCACGCGGGTTCCTTGCCCGCCAGCACCAGCGGGAAGTTTGCGCCCTCCGCTTCGATCACGTAGGTGTAGGCCAGCAGCAGCTCGTTGACCTGCTTCCGTCGGTCGAAGCCGCCCAAGTAGAGCACGAAGCGTTCGGGCAGGTCGTATTTGGCGCGCACGGCGGCGTCGCGCTCGCGCCCGATCATCGGGTGGAAGCGCTCTGACGCGGCGAGGTACGTCACGCTGATCTTGTCAGTTGGGATGTTGAGCTGCTGCTCGATGTCGAGCTTGCTCGTCTGGCTGATCGTGATGAGGTGGTCGGCCCCGCGCGCTGATGTGCTGACGAGCGACGTATAGAGCCGGTTGAAGACCCCCAGCCCATACTCCGGCAGCAGCAGTGGGATGACGTCTAACACGCTGACGACCTGTGGGATGGGGCTGCTGAGCGCGCCGCCCCAATAGGGAACGTGCGCCAGATCCGCGCCGACCTTGCCCGCCAAGCGCGGAAAGGTGCGCTGCTCAAACCAGACCTTGCTGAGGTGGCCGCGCGCGGTGTTGGTGGAGATGACGTTCACACCAGCAGGAACCGCGTCTTCTGTTGAGTCGGGCAGCACCAGCGTCAGCTCAAGGTCAGGCGCGAGGCGGCGCAGCGCGGGCAGCAGGTGGCGAATGTACTGCCCGCTGCCGGTGTCGGGGCGGTCCCAAAACCAACCGTTGAAGATCACATGCATGAGGTGTCAGCCCTGCTTTGAAGATGGCAGACAGTGGTCACAGATGGCGTAAAACTCGAGCAGATGGCCTTGAATGCGCACGTTGAGGCGGCGCTCAAGCTCAGCCGCGATGGCATCAAGGTCACACTCTTCAAATTCGACCACGCGGTTACAGGTCATGCACACGACATGATGATGATGGCCGTTGGGCATCAGAACGTAGCTCGGGGTGAGGCTGCTCTCGATGAACGTGGGGCGGATGATGGCCAGCCGCGCGAACAGATCCAGCGTGCGGAAGACGCTGGCGCGGCCGATGGTGGGGTCAGTTTGCGCCACCACCTCCAGCACTTGGGCGGATGTCACGTGGCCGCCCAACTGGTGGATCACCTCCAGCACCGTCTGTCGAACGCTCGTCAGCTTGTAGCCTGCCGACCGCAGCCGTTCCAACGCCAGCGCGTGATGATCTGCATGGGAACAATCCGCCATAATGCCCTGCCCTCATCTGCCTTTTCTTTCGCGATTGTAGCACACCGCGCGCGGAACTTGAACGCAGAACGGCGTCTTGTGGGCACGCCGCCGAGTAGGGACGCGACCTGTCGCGTCTGTCGAGATGTGGAAACCGACGGACAGGGCAGGCCCTGTCCCTACGATGGCGCGTCTGCGGTGTGTCAGGGCGTGTTGGCGCGGCGGATGCCCCACAGGTAAACCTGCCCGTTGGCGTCGAAAAAGGCCAGCGTGAAGCCGTCGCCGGACCATTCGACGCCGGTGATGCGCGTGGAGCCAACCAGCAGCCGCGCCGAAGGGATCGTGTCCTCCGTCGCTTCAGCGATGTTCCACAGCGTCACCTGCCCATCGAGCACCGTTGTCGCCAGCAGCGCCCCGTCCGCGCTGAAGCGGGCCGCGGTGCGCGTGCCCGTCGTCTGAGGGAGCTGCGCTTTGACCGTGCCATCGGCCGCGTTGAGAACGGTGATGGGCGTTTCCTCGTTCCCGCCCGTGAGCACGAAGCGCCCATCTGGGCTGTAGCGGAACACGTCGCTCGTGTCGCTCACGCCGATCTCGATCGTCCACAGGAAGCGGTTCTCGCGCAGCGAGTACGTCTCAAGATAGAAGGGCGTGACCAAGCTGAACTGGGACCCATCCGGCGAGAAGGCCACGGCTACGACGTTCGGGAATTGGGTGCGGTACGACGCGATCAAACGCCGCGCCCGCCAGTCCCACACCTGCACCGTGCCGTCGTCGGCGGCGCTCAGCAGGCGCTCGCCGGTCGTGTCGAAGGCTACCGCGGTAATCTGTGCGCGGATCGCGTCCCATCGGCTGAGGCTTTGGCGCGCTGGGGTGTCCCACACTTGCAGCCGCCCATCGAGGCCGCCGACCGCCAGCCACCCCTCTTCCTCGTAGAAGGCGCTCGCGCCGCTGTAGGCCACCCCAAGCTGGAACTGGTTCAAGTCAGACGCGGTATCAGCGTTGTGGACGCGCACCAGCCCCTCTGCGCCGAGCGTGTAAATCTCGACTTTGTCGGGCGAGTAAAAGACGCGCGTCGCGCCTAAGCGCCCTTTCGTGAAGGCGACTACGCCCGTCGTCAGGTTCCACACCACCAGCAGATCGTTGTTGAGGGCAGCAAGGCGCGTGCCATCCAGCGAGATGGTATGCGCAAAGATCGAACTGGGGCGCGCGGCGTCGGTGCTCAGGCGGCCCAAGTAGCGCAGTTGCTCCGCGTTTTGGGCGGTGATGCGAGTGTCGGCCGCTTGAAAAGGCGGCGGCGGGAGCGTGGGCAGCGGCGTGTCGAGCGCGCGCGGGGTGGGCATCGGCTCGTTACGATCTGGCTGTGGCGGGGCGCTGCACGCCGCCAGCAGCACTGCGAGCATCAAACAGCCGATTGCCATTCGCATAGGGCGTCTCTCATTTCCGTGCATGGTCTGAGTTTTAGTATAGCATATTCGAAAAGAGGCAAATCGTTTGAGGATTTCTCGTGTTGTATTGGTAAAATTGGTAAGCTGCAACCTTGAAAACAACGCTCACGGAGCATAGACGCATGGCCGAAGTGACGCTGCCCCCCCCGATGACGACCACCACACCTGCCCCCAGCGGCCTAACCCATGCGGAAGCGCTGGAGCGGCAGCGGCGCGGCGACGACAACAGCTTCCAAGTGCGTGTAGGCCGCACCTATGGGCAGATCGTCGTTGAAAACGTCTTCAACCTCTTCAACATCGTCTTGTTCAGCCTGCTGTTCATCGTGTTGAGCATGGGCGACTACGCGACGGTCTTCTTTGCCGGCTTCAGCGTCGTCTCGAACACCTTCTTGGGGATGCTGCAAGAGATCCACGCCAAACGCCGGCTCGACAAGCTCGCGGCGCTCTCTGAGCAGACGGTGCACGTCAAACGCGACGGCCAATGGCAGGAGATCAGCATGCGCGCCGTCGTGATTGACGACATCTTACGCATCGAGCCGGGCGATAAGCTGGTGGTGGATGGGGTGGTCGTCACGTCGGACTCGCTTGAGATGGACGAGTCGCTGCTGACGGGCGAAAGCGACGCGGTGGCCAAAGAGCCGGGCATGGAGGTCTTCAGCGGCTCGTTCTGTCTCGCGGGCAGCGGCACGATGCAGGCGACGCGCGTCGGCGCGAACAGCAACATCAACAAGCTGGCCGCCGTCGCCAAGCAGTACAAGCGCGTCCGCACGCCTACCCAGCAGATCATCGAAACCATCGTGCAGGTGACCGTGGTCGTGATGTTCACCCTCATCCCGATGGTGTTCGTGGCGTCGTTCGTCAACTCCATCACCCCGCTAGAGGCGCTGCGCAGCGCCGTCGTGTTCGTCACGAGCTTAGTGCCGCAGGGCTTGGTGCTGGTCGCCATCCTCTCGCTGACGATCGGCGCGATCAAGATCAGCCTTCAGCGCACGCTCATCCAGCGGGTGAACGCCGTCGAATCGTTGGGCAACGCCACCGTGCTCTGTTTCGACAAGACCGGCACGCTCACCAAGAACCTGCTGGCCGTGCAGCAGATCATCCCACTAGCGGACATGGACGAGCGCACGCTGAGCGGGCTGCTGCTGGCCTATCTGGACAACCTCGCCCACCTCAACCGCACCGCCGGGGCCGTGCGCGAATACGCTGCCGCCCACGCCGACGACGTGCCCGCCCGCCGCAAAGTGCGCGAAGTGCCCTTCACCAGCGGGCGCAAGTGGGGCGCGGTCGTCTTTGAGGACGCCGCCTACGTCTTGGGCGCGCCGGAGCGCGTCCTGCCCAAGCAGCGCCTGACCGACACACTCGATCACAACGTGACCCACCTCAGCTTGCAAGGGCTGCGCGTGCTGGCCTTCACCCGCGTGAGCGGCCCGCTCAACGAGAAGGACGTGACCAACGACGCAGAGCCGCTGGCGCTGGTCGTCTTGAGCGACCAAATCCGCGACGACATCCAAGAGACCCTTGAGAGCTTCCGCCGCGAAGGGATCGACCTCAAGGTCATCAGCGGGGACAACCTCGACACGGTGAAGGCCATCGCCACACAAGCTGGCATGGACGCTGAGCGCGCCTACACCGGCGCGCAGGTGGACGAGATGAGCGACAGCGAACTGGAAACCCTCGTCGGGGAAGCGACGGTGTTCGCCCGCGTCGACCCTGACACGAAGAAGCGCATCGTGGCTGCGCTCCAGCGGCGCGGGGCCTACGTGGCGATGGTCGGCGACGGCGTGAACGACGTGCCCGCCCTGAAGCAGGCCAACCTCGCCATCGTCATGAACGACGGCACGCAGATCAGCAAAGATGTAGCCGACATCGTGCTGCTCGACAACGCCATGAGCACCCTGCCGAAGGCCTTCCGCGAAGGCACAGAGATCACGCAGACGATCTTCGGCACGATGAAGATGTTCCTTGTGAAGAACGTCTACAACATCCTGTTCTTCATCTTTGTGGCGTTCATGTCGCTGCCCTTCCCGATCACGCCAGTGCAAATCAGCTGGAGCACCTTCGGCACGGTCAACCTGCCGGCCACGTTCGTGGCGTTCGGTTGGCTGCGGCCCACGCGCATCCGCCGCTTCCGCTCCGACGTGTTGGAGTTCATCATGACGGCGGGCTTGATCGGCGCGGTGATGCAAGCCATCGTCTACGCCTGCGTGTTCTTCTACGAGGGACGCGACGTGCAGGCCGCCCGCACCAGCATCACGCTGTTCGTCACCTTCTACGGCGCATACACGGTCATGCACATCATGGGGCTGGACGTGCTCAACCCGCGCACGTTCATCGCGCGCTGGCGCTTTGCCCTGTTGATGACCCTCTCTACAACGCTGACGATCCTCACGATGTACGCGCTGCCGGAGCTGTTCGAGTTCAGGATCATGACGTGGGAGCGCGACCCGGGCGTGATCGCCCTGCTGGTGTCGACGCTGCTGCTGTCGATCGTGCTGCTCGAACACGGCATGCGCTACCCGGTGCTGCTGCGGCGCTTCTGGCGGCTGTTCGAAGAGCCGTCCGCCCCGGCGGCGTCTCAGCCCGCCAGCCAATGAAACGCGCGCCCCGTTTTGTGGCATCTCCCGCCAACGTGCCGCGCATTTAGCGCCAATCACGCCGGTTGCAGCACCTTCACCCGCGGGTAGATGGCCTCTACGTCCTCACGGCGGCACAGCTCTGTGCCGGGGGTCATGACCGCGGCGCTGCCCGCAGCGATCCCGTAGCGCACCGCGTCCCGCAGCGACCAGCCGCGCGCCAGCGCCAGCACCAAGCCGCCCACCATGCTGTCGCCCGCCCCAACCTTGCTCTGGATCGGCACGACGGGCGGCTTCATCTCGACGAAGTCATCCGCAGTGACGAGCGCCGCGCCTGCCGCCCCCAAGCTCACAACCAGCACCTGCGCCATCTGTTGGGCGATCATGCGGCGCGCCGCCGTCAGCATCTGTTCTTCGCCGGTGAACTGCTCGCCGGAGAGGATCTCCAGCTCGTGGAGGTTAGGCTTGAGCAGGTAGACGCCCGCGCCGCTCATGGCGGCCAGCGCTGGGCCGGACGTGTCAACGATCAGGCGCACGCCGGCCGCCTGCGCCCGCTGCGCGATCTGCGCGTAGATGTCATCGGGCACGCGCGGCGGAACGCTGCCGCTGGCCACCAGATAATCTGGCTGCTCGGCAAAGGCCGCGTCGACCAGCGCTTGCCACTCGGCGGGCTGGAGCGGCTCGCCGGGCATCCCAAAGCGGAATTGCAGGGTGCTGCTGCGCTCAAAGACGACGAAGCTCTCGCGCGTGTCAGCGGTGACGGGCACACTGCGCACTGTCAACCCCTCGGCTTGCAGCAGCCGCGCCAGCGTCTCACCGCTGCAGCCGCCCACGCTCAACACTGCAACAGACTCGCCGCCCAGTTTGTGGATCGCCCGCGACACGTTGACCCCACCGCCGCCCGGGTCAACTTTGAGCGCGTCGCAGCGCAGCTTGATCTCGCTGGCGACGGTGTCGACGGCGGTGCTCTTGTCGAGGCTGGGGTTCAGCGTCAGGCTGACGATCTTCTTCATGAGGCCGGTCTCCGTTTGGTAGAGGCGGCCTTGCGCGGCTTGCGCTCTGCGGGCATGAGGGGCACAAGCGCCCTTTCGGGCATCTCGTTGGTCTCAGCCAGATAGGCCAGCCCGTCGCGGTCAGCGATGTAGACTTCACGGCCGCGTCTTTGCAGCAGCCCCGCGTTGAACAGGCCGCGCATCGCCCGCCCGACGACCTCGCGCGTCGTCCCCAAGATCGACGCCAAGTCCTCTTGGCTGAGCTTGCTGGGCATGTCGGCGATGGCGTAAGTGCTCTCGTGCAGGAAGAGCTTGGCGAGGCGCGAGGGGATCGTGCGGAAGGTCATATCTTCCAGCCGTTCGATGTACTCGCGGTTGACCTGCGCCAGCGCTTGCAGGTAGCCGCGCAGCAGGTCCGGGTTTTGGTGCAGCAGCTCCATGAACGGCTCATGGGCAATACGAAACACGCTCGTTTGGGTGAGGGCGGTGGCGCTGTAGGGGTTGGCGCGGCCATCGACTGCGCTCACCTCGTTGAACGTGGCCAACGGGCGCAGCAGGCTCAGGGTGTGCATGCGGCCTTCGGGGCTGATGCGGTAGATGCGCACCATGCCTTCTGTCACCACGTGGAAGCCCGCGCACGGCTCCCCCTCCGCGAAGATGGTCGCGCCCGCTTGGTAGGTGTGCTTGTGGGCAGCTTCGTCAAGGCGGCGCAGCACTGCTGGGGCCACCCCTGCAAAACAAGGAACACTACACCAATCAATCGACATGCAAGGGACTCACAGGCTATTTGCCAGAGTATACAGGCTGTGGGCCGGTTGGCTGTGTGACAAAAGTTGGATTTGCCCCACAACGTAATACTTAAGCGCGCCTAGTCGTTCTTGGCCGCCAACTGCTTCAACGGCTCAATGTTGCCGGTGGGGAACTTCGGCTTGTAGGTGTTGAGCGCCTCTTTGAGGTCTTCCTCGGTTAGGATGAAGCCTTTGCCGTGCGCAAATTGCAGCAAGCGCGGCAGATCGTCGGCGCGGCTGACGTAAAGCTGCGTGCGCAGGGTTTCTTCGCGTTCGACACGTTCTAGGAATTTCAAAGCGGCCATCACCGACATTGTAAGCTCTCCACAAGGTTGAACTAGACACAGCACCAATCAGATTGTAGCAAATCGTGCCGCGCTTTAGGAGAGGAGGCTGCCGTTGAGGCGAGGCAAACGCATCAAAATCAAAAGTGTTTTCACAGCAGGCCACTAAATATCACAAAGAGTATGTTCGTAACAACGAATGACTACTAGTCAATTTTTGTGACTCATTGTGGTCTTCCAGATAAATTTGACGCGTTTGCCCTGTCCCTCGGGTCTCCCTCGCTATGCGCACAACAGCCAAAGCCGCTATAATACCCGCATGACCGCTGGTTAGAATGATGTGACATGGTGCAATTCAAGCGTGGCGTGATGTTTGTCGTCTGCCTGTTGTTGACAGCGTGTGCCGCGGAGCAGCCCCGCGCTCAACTGCTGCCGACGCTCATCCCATCGCCCACCGCCCCCATCGACATGACCGCGCCGGAGCGGGTCGCTAACGAGTTCCTCGACGCATGGACGCGCCAAGACTTCGCCGCCATGTATCAACGGCTGACTTTCAACAACCAGCAGGCCATCACCTTTGAGGAATTTGAGCGCGCCTATCTAGGCGTGCAGAACCTCACCACAGCTAACACGATCAGCTACCGCCCGCTGGCGCTCATGCGCGAGAGCGATCGTACTGTGGTCTTCAGCTATGACCTGACACTCGAGACGAACATCCTCGGCACGATCCATGACCGCAACCACGAGATGCGCTTGATCCTCGACCGCAACACGAACGAATGGCGCGTGGCGTGGTCGCTGGGCGACATCTTCCCAGAGATGGGCAACGGCGCAACGCTGCGCTTTCAGCCCACCATCCCACGCCGCGCCAACATCTACGACCGCGACGGCGAAATCTTAGCTGATCAAAACGGAGTCGTCGTCGATGTCAACGTGACGACGGGGGCCATGCCCGACCCAGACGCCTGCAACGCTGCGCTGGCCGCCGCGCTGAACGTGCCGCTGGACACCGTCGCAGAGCGCTTCGCCCGCGCGGGGCAAAACTGGGTCGTGCGCGTGGGGACGCTCGAGCCGCCCGCCTACCTCGAACATCAAGCCACGCTGGAAGCGCTGTGCCGCGCCACCTTCGCCCAGCGCTCGATCCGCCGCTACCTGCGCGGTTCGCTCATGCCGCACATCCTCGGCAACGTCGGCTACCCCGACGAGGCCGAACTGCCCGACCTCGTGCGGCAGGGCTTCGACGCGGAGACGATCATCGGCAGGGCGGGCATCGAACGCAGTTGGGACGTCACCCTGCGTGGGCGGCCCGGCGGGCGGCTGGCGCTCTTTGCCCCCAACGGCACGTTGATCCGCGTGCTGGCAGAGTCCACCTCGCAGATCCCTGAAAGCCTCTGGCTGACGATCGACGCTGACTTACAAGAGTACGTGCTGCGCACGCTGGGCGAGGCCTACGTCGACAACGCCGCCAGTTGGGGGGCCAGCTCGCCCGGCGCGTCCGCCGTCGTGCTCGACGTCAACACCGGCGAAATCCTCGCGCTGGTCAGCTACCCGACCTACGACGGCAACGCGCTGAACCCCTTCCCGGCCATCGGGCGCGCCGTCGCCAACGAGGTGCAGCTCACGCTCGCTAACGACCCGCGTAACCCGCTGCTCAACCGCCCTACGCAGGGCATCTACCCCAGCGGCTCGATCATGAAGGTGATCGACTCGTTCGCTGCGACCGATTCGGGCGTGCTGCCGCTCAACTACTCGTATGGCTGCTCTGGGATCTGGACGTATCAAGGCGACCGACGCTTTGACTGGTTGGCGGGGGGGCATGGCCGTGTGACATTGGCGACCGGCCTCGCCCAGAGCTGCAACCCCTTCTACTACGAAATCGGCTTCCAACTCAACGCCGCGGATCCCTTCCTGCTGCCCAACTACGCGCGGCGGATGGGGCTGGGCGCGCCGACCGGCCTCGCGCGCGACCTGAGCGAAGCCGCCGGCACGATCCCTGACCCGGAGTGGTTTCGCGTCAACCGCGGCCTGACTTGGACGTACTCGAACGCGGTCAACTTGGCCATCGGGCAGGGCGAGGTAGAGGTGACGAACCTTCAGATGACCCGCCTGTACGCTGCTGTTGCCAATGGCGGGCTGCTGTACCGCCCGCAGATCGTGCGCGAACGCGGCATCCTCGACCAGCGGACGTTCGTCGCCATGCCGGAGGTCAACGGTGAGTTCGACATGACCGCCGACTCGTTCCGCATCGCGCGGGAAGGGCTGTGCGCCGTCCCGACAGAGCGCTACGGCACAGCCGCCCACATCTTCCGCAGCTCGCCGCTGCTGAACATCGGCGTGTGTGGCAAAACGGGCACGGCGCAGGCCCCCGGCAACCGCACCTCGCACGCATGGTTCATGGCCTACGCGCCCAAAGACAACCCACAGATCGCCGTCGGCGTGATGGTTGAGAACAGCGGGGAAGGCTCAGCGGTGGCGGCCCCGCTGGTGCGCCGCATCATGGAGTATTTCTTCTTCGGCCCGTTCTGAGCTGTGTAAACAGCGTATAAGAAATTCCGCCGCCTGATTGACCCTGATTTTGACCTTTCTTACAATGAATACGGGGTCAGTGAAACGCTGACCTACCTCCATGTCAAGGATGGCAGTATGGCACAGAACTACTACAACGTGTTGGGTGTGAGCAAAAACGCAACTCAAGACGAGATCAAGAAGGCTTTCCGCAAGCAGGCCAAGCGCTATCACCCCGACGCCAACCCTAACGACCCACAGGCCGAAGAGCGCTTCAAAGAGATCAACGAGGCCTATGAGACGCTCGGCGACCCTGAGAAGCGGCGGCAGTACGACCTGTTCGGGCACGACTACGCGCGGCAGGGGGCAGGCAGCCCGCCGCCCGGCTACAGCGGCGCAGGCGGCATCAACCCAGAGGATTTGCAGGACATCCTCAACTCGTTCATGAACTTTGGGCGCACGTCCCAGCGCGGGCGCGGCCCACTGCGCGGCCAAGACATCGAACAGCCGGTGCAGATCAGCCTCTATGAGGCCTACCACGGGACAGAGCGCATCCTGAACAAGGGCAATCGCCAACTGCGCGTGTCGATCCCAGCGGGGGCGACCGACGGAACGCGCGTGCGCGTGGCAGGGGAAGGCGGCCTCGGCGCGAACGGCGGCATGGCGGGTGACCTCTACCTCGTTGTCGAACTGGCAGAAGACCCCCAGTTCAAGCGCGACGGCTACGATTTGACAGTAGACGTAAATATCGACATGTTCACCGCGATGTTGGGCGGCGAGGTGCAAGTGCCCACGTTAGGCCGACCGCTCAAGCTCAAGATCCCCGCTGGCACGCAGAGCGGGCGCAAATTCCGCCTCGCGGGCAAGGGCATGCCCAGCATCAAAGGCAGCCCGGGCGACCTCTACGCGCGCATCAACATCACCGTGCCAGAGCGTCTCACCCCAGAACAGCGCCGCCTCGTCGAGCAGCTGCGCGACAGCTTCAACAGAAGCTAAGATTTCTAAGCTTTTGTTAAAAATCGACCAAATGGTCGATTTTTTTATTTTTCAGAGTAGAATGTATTAAATTGTAATTCATGAATTTAGTTTTATCATGAATTACAAAAATCGTTAAAGAAATAGCGTTTAATGGGGGAGACATGGCTCTACGAGCAGACAAACGACGGGCGAACACATTGGCTTCTGTGGTCGCGTTCATTTTGGCAATGCTAAGCTTATCAGCAGTCAGCATCACCACGGAAGCGCAAAGCGGCTCATCCGCCCAGCCCTTGCTCAGCGGCCCGGCGCGCATGGCTGATCTCGTCCCCGCCCAAGCGCCGTTCTACGCCTCCATTCGCATCGACCGCGACTATCGCGCTGCGCTGAACGACTTGATCGCTATCGTGAGCGACGCCCTGCCAGAGTTGGGCGTGCCGAGCAACCTCACGGTTGAGGATGTGCTCGATCTGTTCGCGCAAGATCTGATCAACGAGACTTTTGCGCAGCAAGAGGCGTGGCTGGGTGACTATCTGGCGGTTGCCGTGCAGTCGATTGATGTGCTGCTTGACATGGATCGGAACAACGATAGTTCCGTGCCGGGTGGGCTGTTCGTTGAGGTGCGCAACCCGTCGGCGGCGCGCGCCGCTGTGGAGCGCGTCCTGCGCAGCCAGAACATCCCCAACACGCCGCAGAGGTTCGGCAGCGCCACGCTCTATGTGCCCAACGACGAGCGCGTGAACTTCCTCGTCATCGTCTCAAATGAGACGCTTGGGGTCACCAGCCGCGGCTACTTTGACTACTTGCGCGCCAATGACCAGCGCCCACAGCCGACACTGCGCGACGACCTGCGCTTCCAGCGCATGCTTGAGGCCCTGCCCGAGTCCGCCTACAACGCGCTGATCTACGTTGACACAGCGCAGCTCACGCTGGCCACACGCCCAAGCTGGCAGCAGCCACACCTTGAAGAGCTGGCGCTAACACAAGGCACAGAGCCAACTCTGCTGGGCTTGACGATCCTGCCGACCAACATCCTGACAATCGATATCGTGCAGCCCATCGGCCTGCCGACGATTGCCACCGCGCTGGGGGTTGAAACCAGCGACTTGACGCCCGTTGACCCGTCCTTCATCCGCTTCCTGCCGAACAGCGCCCTCTACGCCATCCACGGGGCCAACCTCTCACAGACCTACCGCGACCTGACGAACTCGCTGGGCGCGCTGGCGGACACGGCCACGCTGGGCCTCTTGCCCACCGCGCAGCAGATCGGCGCACGCGGGCTGGATCTGCTGGCCGGGATCGTCACGACGGTTGGCTTCGGGCTGGACTTCGAAACGGACGTGCTGCCCGCGTTGGTAGGGGATTATGTGGTGTTCGTCGCGCCCAAGACCGGCACGGCTCCCGTCCCGCCCCCGCTGGAGGTTCCGCTGGACTTCGGCTTGATCGTCGCCAACACCGATGCCGCCATAGCCACGCGCGGCATCGAACGGCTCTACCGCGCGCTTCCGCGCACGCTGCAAGCGTTGGGCCGCCCCGCTACCTTCTACAAATGGACGGATGATGGGTTCTCGGTCGTCTACAATGATGGCAGGTTCACCTTCGAGGTGGTTGCAGCGCAAACCGCCGACTTCGTGTTCATCGGCACGGTGGACGCATACCAAAGCGTGCTGGACGCTCGGCGAGCGTCGGCTGCCAGTCGCTTCACCGGCAGCAATTTCCCTGTGCTGCCGGGCGCTGCGTTCAACGGCTACATGTCCAACGCAGGGTTGGCGGCGCTGCGCCCCAGCGTGGCCGCGCTGCTGCGCATCAACGAACGCGACTTCCAAACGCTCATCCGCGTTGGCAACCTGCTCGACGCGGGCGTGTTCAGCATCAAGCAAATCGACGATTACCTGATCGTGCGCCTGACGGTAGGGGTTACGCCTGTCGCTCAGGAAGCGCCCCGCCCAACCCCAACCGTTGACTTCGTGGCGACCATCGCCGCTGACGCCACGGCCACCGCTGCTGCCATGGCGATGCGCCCCACGCTGACGCCCACTCCCACCGTTACCCCGACCATAGCCGCCACGCCGACCTTCACGCCCATGCCGCTGCTGCCCACGCAGCCCGCGACGGGCGGCCTGAGCACCTTCGTGAACAACAACAGCGCCAACCCCTTCTCGATTAGCTACCCGACCGAGTGGGGCACGGAAGGCCTGCCGCCCTTCGCCACGGACGGCGGCGTAACCTACGTCGGCAACACCGTGAGCGCATGGCTGCCGCTGTTCGGCTCTGACATCTCGACGATGGAAGCCGGCGACATCAGCATGAGCATCAGCGTGGAGGACATCGGCAGTTCAACCACGTTGGGGGCGCGCATCATCTTGGGCGTGCTGCTGGGCAACATCACCGGCGGCGAGAACGCCATCGCCGAAGCGACTACCATCGCCGGGCGCGACTCGGCCTTTGCTGACCTCGCCACGGGGCGGCGCGTCGTGATCTCGATCATCGACAACTCGCGCATCATGCTAGCCTTCGTCTACGCGCCGCGCAGTGAGATGCGCGCTGCCTTCCGCACCGCTTCCGACATTCTGGGGTCGGTTACCATCGTGCGCTAAACGACGTCATGAGGGGCAGCACAATGCCCCTCTCGACAGACACAGCACCTCTCTCATATCATGAACCGCGGGCGTGGGACAGTCCACGCCCGTTTGCATGCTACGCCACAAGGGAACGCTCATGTTGACCTTCAACGAGTATCAAGCCAACGCGCGCCAAACGCTGCTGGCGGAGAATGAACACCTGCTCGCCTACCTCGCTCTGGGGTTGGGCGGCGAAGCGGGCGAAATCCAGAACAAGCTCAAGAAAGTGCTGCGCGGGGATTACCCCGTTGAGGCCATCCGCGGCGACCTGCAAGCCGAACTGGGCGATGTGCTGTGGTATCTGGCGGTGCTGGCGGACGCGCTGAGCTTGTCGCTCGATGAGATCGCCCATGCGAACCTCGACAAGCTGGCGAGCCGCCAGCAGCGCGGCCAACTGCGCGGCAGCGGTGACGAACGCTAGCGCGGCAGCTGGCTGAGGTCGAGGTTGGTGCTGTGCAGCATCGTCAGGTAGGTGGGTTGCAGCTCCAGCAGGCGCGCCTCGGTGGGGGCAGCCAACATGTAGAAGAACACGAGGTCGTTGACCGTGTCGAGCACGCCCACGACGTACAGCCAGCGCCCATTGGGCATCTTGCCGTACAGCCCTGTGCCGCTCATCCCGTTGACGAAGAACTCGCCGTGCGTCACCTGCTCGGTCAATCCGAGGTTAGCCGAGAGGATGGTTTGCAGGGCAGTCGTCGGGCTGTCGTCCGTTAGGCGCAGTTCCTCAAAGCGATTGACCGACACCACCACAGACGAATCGCGGATGCCGCTGGTGGCTGTGCCGCTGGCGACGAGCTGCGCGTCCGCGGCGGTCTCAAACACGCCGAACAAGCCACCGGCCTCCAAGTTGAGCACTGTCCACCCTTCTGGGTAGGCCATCTCAAACCCATAGGTAGAGACCGCCCGACGCTCCAACGGCAGCGCGTCCACAGCTTGGATGGTGGAGAGGATTGTGCCCCACGCCCGCGCTTGCGCTTGCGCGCTGGCCGCGTCTGGCGTGGTCATGCTCAACAGCACGAGCCGCTCATCCTGAAGCCACACCGTCAGGATGAAGCCCGCGTTCTGGCGCGTGCCGAAGCCCGTGAGCGCCAAGCGCCCCAACACCGACGACGGCAGCGGCTCATCAGACGTGTTGAATTGGAGTTGGCGCGCCGCCGTGTTGAACGCATCGCGCAGGGGCAGGGCCGTCACTGCCTGCGGATTCTGCAACTGGACAGCCACCATCTGAATCACCGGCGTGCTGGGCACGGTGGCGGGGTTGTCGTCTAACACGGCGTCGATGTCCGCGTCAGTGGCAGCAAAGTAAACGCCGTCCCCTTCCCGATACGTCCAGCGAGAGGGCACGGGCAGTTCCAACCCAAGATCAGCGATCAGGAAGCGCGCATCAGGTGCAACCTGCGCCCGCGCTGCCAGCGCCACGCTGCTAAACACAACGAAAAGCACGAAAAGTCGTTTCATGAGACGCCTGCCCCCTAAGAGCACGTGTTACAAGCTACGCATCATCATAGCACGAAAGCGCCAATTGACGCTGCACGATTGCCCAACGCTGACTAAATCCCCCCTTTCTTGAGGGGATGCAGCAGATTTTTATAAGAATTTACACCACACAAAACAGCAAGAGGGGTATGCTATTTTTTACGATAAACAGGAAGGGAGGGTGACCCATGATTATCACCGACCATGCCGAACATCGCCAAAAGCAGCGCAGCATTCCACAAGCTGCTGTAGACTACATCCTGAAACATGGCAAGGCGTGCCGCAAGCGCGATGCCGTTCACTACGTCCTCACCAGCGCGCACTTGGTCGGCCTGCCGAGCCACCACGAGGCGCATCGTTACTATGGAATCCGCGTTGTAGCTAGCAAAGACCGCAGGGTCATCATCACCGCATATTGGGAAAAAAACCGCCGCTGTCGCAAGCCCGGCTTGGGTTCTACTCACAAAGACTTCTATTGGGAAGAGGATGAGGCCTGTTGAGCTGTGTTTGTGGGGGGGCGCGCCCCCCACTTTTACCCCGTATCTGATTTTCAAACGACCTCAACTGCGGGCGCTGGGACGAGTCAACGCTTTGCACGGCTAATTTTCTTAAAATATTAAGTTTTATTTTTCATTAGCCCTTAATTTACCCTGCCTGTGAAATATCATATGATATAAATTGAGCAAGCGCTCGAATAGTCAAACAATCAAGGAGAATAAGTAATGAGCATTAAACGTTTGTGGGGGGTATATTAATAAAAATCATGCCCTTTGAATTCAACCATCTGAGAATACAGCCCAAAGCACTTCGCCTGTTTTTCGTCGGCGCAGCTGTGCTGACGGCAATATCGTTTAGCGCCATTGCACAGAGCCAGCCTGTAGCCTGTGATACAGCGCTCACCGCGCAAGACCCGCTGAGCGCCTACCTCGACCGCGCCAACGCCTGCCTTGAACCCGTCGGCATCATGCTGGAGCGCAACACGGCGCAAGCCATCGCCGATGCAGATTTTGTGATCGCTCAAGATGCGTCGTTCGCGGCGGCCTACGCGGTGCGCAGCCGCGCCAACTTATTCGCCAATCGCATCGGCCAAGGCCTCGCTGATCTGTCCGTGGCGCTGTTCCTTGAGCCGACGAACGTCGAATGGCTGCGGTGGCGCAGCGAATTGATGCTGTTCCTCAACGATTTCGACGGCGCGCTGGCCGACATCAGCCGCGCAGTGGCCCTTGCGCCCGCAGACGATGCCCTGTTGCTGGAGCGCAGCCGCATCCACGAACGCAACGCCGACCTCGCCAGCGCCCTCACAGATGCTGAACAGGCTCTTGCCCTCAACCCTGAGAGCGCGGCGGCCCTGCTGCGCATCGGCGACATCCATTACACCGCAGGCCGTGATCAAGCCGCGCTGGACGCCTACCGCCAATATCTTGAAGTTGCCACGGAACGCTCTCCGTTGGTCAATGCCCGCATCTTGATCCTCGAGCGGCGGTTGGCCGATAACTAAATCTGCCCCAGCCCCTGCGGAAACCGGACAGGGCAGGCCCTGTCCCTACGACGTGGGTGATGTAGGGACGCGGCCTGCCGCGTCCGCATGTCGGGTAACGGGTGGTGTAGGGACGCGACCTGCCGCGTCCGCATGTCGGGTAACGGGTGATGTAGGGACGCGGCCTGCCGCGTCCGCATGTCGGGTAACGGGTGGCGTAGGGACGCGACCTGCCGCGTCCGCGCGTGGGAAACCGGACAGGGCAGGCCTTGTCCCTACGATTTAATTCTTCGTCTTCTCTTAGCGCCGTGTTTTGTAGTATGCTTGTAGCTAATTTGACCTACGCAGCGCCAAGCCTCAACGGGCTTCGCGCCATATGCAAGCCATAGTCAATGACACAAACCCTTCTCCGTGCTGATCACCTCACCCATTCCTATCATGACAGGCACACAGTGCTGCATGAGGTGTCGCTTGAAGTTGAAACAGGTCAGATAGTCTACCTGCTGGGGCGCAACGGCAGCGGCAAATCAACGCTCATGCGCTGCCTCAGCGGGGTGCTGCGCCCACAAGCAGGCACGGTCAAGGTGGGTGAGCAGCCGCTCTTCAGCCTGTCTGCAGCGGAACGCGCCAAGCGCGTGGGCCTCATCCCACAGACCTACGCAGTCCCATTTGCCTACACCGTGCGCCAGATCGTGCTCATGGGGCGCGCGCCGCACTTGGGGCTGTTTGGCGTGCCGCGCCAGCCAGACGTTGACATCGCCGAGGATGCGTTGAATTCAGTCGGGATGTTGGCGCTGGCCGATGTGCCCTTCAGCCAGCTCAGCGGGGGGCAACAGCAGCTTGTCATGATCGCGCGCGGGCTGGCGCAGCAGTGCCGCGTCCTGCTGATGGACGAACCCGATTCCCACCTTGACCTGAACAACCAGCAGCGCGTGATGAACATCGTCGCCCAACTTGCCGAGCAGGGGCTTTCCTTCGTGATCGCCTCACATGTGCCCAACAACGCGCTGGTCTACGCGCACAAAGTGCTGCTGCTGCAAGAGGGGCATGTGTTGGCTGACGGCAGCCCGGCCCATGTCTTGACGGAACCGCTGCTCAGCGCAGCCTATGAACTAGACACGGAAGTGATCTACGACCAGAGCGGCAGCGTTGCCCGCGCCATTTTGCCGAGGCAGCGATGATTCCCCCACCTACACCAGAAGGCCTTTGGACGCAGTTTAATCGGAGTTCGAAGATCGTTGTCATCAGCGGCGAGAGCGGCACAGGCAAGACGAGCTACTGCGCGGCATTGGTGCGCCATGTGACGGCCAGCGGCGGCCTCGTCTGCGGGTTGCTCTCATTGGGCATCTACGTGGACGACGTGCGGATTGCGATTGACCTGCACGACCTCAGCACGGGCCAACCGCGCCGCCTCGCGACCCGCCGCCCCGAACCTGACCCTACCTCGCCTACCCCGCAGTGGCAGTTCAACGACGAGGCGCTGCGTTGGGGGGACGCCGTCCTCGCAGCGGCCCCCCCCTGCGATCTGCTCGTCATCGACGAGTTGGGGCCGCTAGAATTGAAACACAACGCCGGGTTTCAATCGGCCTTTGACCTGCTGAAGCGGCGCGCGTATCGGCTGGCCTGTGTGGTGGTGCGGCCCTCGCTCGTGGAAGATTTCAAGCAGCGCTTCAAAGTAGACGCGGTATACCGCATCAGTGGTTGACCGCTCACAAGGTGTGGGCAATCCCGAACGGCAGGTTCCAGCGTTTGGCCATCGCACCCGCCTAGTGCATCTGCGCCAGCTTCTCGCGCAGGGATTGCACGAGCGCGGGATCGCTGCTGAAGCGGGCTTGAATCTTCTTGAGGGCGTTGACGGCGTCGTCTACGCCCTCGCGCCCGCTGCGGAAGATGCTCTCGTCCAGCCAGACGGCTTCGGCTTCGCAGGCCTGCTCTGCCACAGGGAAGCGCATCTGATCGAACTGGAAGCGCTCGGGATATGCCGCTGGCACGGGCAACTTGCTGAGGTGGGGCTGGAACAGGCTGTAATGGTGCATCGCCTCGTAGCCGACCCAGCAATCCACGCCTTCCGCGTCGAGCGCTGCGCAGATCAGGTCGTGCGTCGCCCCGCCGAACTGCGCAGGGTCAACGGCGAAGATGTAGCGGTAGACGGCGCGCGTGGTGATGCGCGGGTCACGGCGCAGCACGCGCACGCCCGGCACTTCGCTCAAGGCTTCGTCCATGTAGTCGGCCATCTCTTGGCGCTCGGTGGTTTGTTGAGGGAAGCGCTCAATCGCCACGTTGAGCAGCGCCGCTTGCAGCTCGCCCATGCGATAGTTCGCGCCCATCGTGTAGATCTTGTGCTCGGGGTCGGCAGGGCGTCCACAGTTGATGATGCTGGCCGCGCGGTACATCATCTCTTGGCTCTTGCAGAGCAGGATGCCGCCCTCGCCCGCTGTCATGATCTTGCTGGATTGCAGGCTGAACGACCCGAAATCGCCGATCGTTCCTGCGCCCTGCCCGCGCCAGCGCGCGCCGTGCGCGTGGGCGCAGTCCTCGATCACGACAAGGTGATACTTTTCGGCCAGCGCCATGATCGCGTCCATGTCGGCCATTTGCGCGCCCAGATGCACCGGGATGATGGCCTTCGTGCGCTCGGTGATGGCGGCCTCCGCCGCTTGCGGGTCGATGCAAAAGTTATTCGGGTCAACGTCGACGATGACCGGGATCGCGCCCGCCGCAATCGGGGCGCTGGCCGTGGCCGCGAAGGTGTAGGCCGGCACGAGCACCTCATCCCCCCAACCGATGTCAGCCGCCCGCAGCGCCACCTCTAACGTCACCGTGCCGTTCATCATGGCCACGCCATATTCAGCCCCGTGCAGCGCACAGAACCGCCGCACGAACTCAGCCGTTTCCGGCCCCGGATAGGGGAAGCCGCCCCAGCGCCCGCTCTTGATGACGCGCGTCACCGCTTCGATCTCGCGCTCATCGTGGACGGGCCACTCCGGGTAGGCTTTGACACGCGCTTTCTCACCACCCAACAGCGCCAATTCGTTCATCGTTCTCTCCTAAAATATTGACTATTTTCCAACTGACGGGCGCGGCAGGCCGCGTCCCTGTGATCATGACAGGCCCCACACGCTCAACAGGGCGGGCACGGCGTCCGGCCCGGGGGACATGCTCTCCTCGTACTGCTTGCCCGGCTCAAGATAGTTCTGCGGGAAGGTGAAATCCTCCGGGTGCAGCAGGTAGCCTAACTCGTCGTTGACCAGCCCCACCACGCCGACCACCTCCACGCCGTCGCGCCGCAGCGCCTCTTTGAGGTGCAGCCCCACCCGCGGGAACAGCTCGCCGGGCACGGTCACCAGCAGCGCATCGCCTACCCGCAGTTGGCTCGTCTCAGTGGTGATGAAGCCGTCCGCGTCGCGCCGATCTTCAAACAAACCCAGCAGCATCGCCTGTACGTACAGCTCATTGCGCAGCGGGAAGCGCACCTCGTGCCGTGCGAGCGCCAGCGGCGGGATCATCTGGATCGGCGCGCGCGCCAGCGCCCCCAACGCCGCCTCAGCGATGGTCTTGCCCATCGCGTAGGTCTGCTCATGGGTTTGGTCGGTGGGCGTGGGGGACATCATCCCGCCCAGCGCCCCGACAGCGAAAAAGGCCATGCCGCCCGCCACTTCTTCTAGCGTTTCGCGCAGGCCGTGGCCGTAGTCGCTGGTGATGTCCGTCCAGTCATACGTGACCGCCTCAGGGTGGCAGGGGTAGATCACCCACGTCGCCACGGCCTTCCCTGCGTGATCGAGCCACTGAAGGCAGGTCGCTTCTTCATCGGTGATGTGCTCGTCGCGGTAGTTCTTGGCGACGTTCGGAACGCGCACGCGCGCCGTGCGCAGGTCGCAAGGGGTTGGCGGCTGCTCGCTCGTGGCCAGCACCAGCGCTTCAATCTTGGCAAGCAGCGCCGCGAAGTACACCGGGTCGACGCCGGTCACGCCCAGCGATGGCCCCCAGAACCCGATCGTGTCCGGGCCGAAGTGGGTATGCGTGCAGGCGATGAGCAGGTGCAGCGCGGGCAGGCGTTCCCGCAGGCGCGCCTCGAGCTGTTGGCACACGCTGCGGTTGAGGCCGATCAGATCGCACATCACCCACGCCACGCGCAGATCGTCTTTTTCCAGCAGCAGGCAGCGCGCCCACAGCGGATCTTGAACGCGCGTGGCGGGTTTGTTGCTCGCAAACCCCGCCAGATAAACGGTGCGCTCTAACGATGGCGTGATCTCCAGCTTTCCCGTGCGGACTAACATCTTCTGTTCCCTTTCGACTGTCGGCGCTGCCGCCCCGTCTATCTCGCTCAACTGCCGACGTAGAGCCGCTGCCGCGCCTGCTCGATGATATGTTGGCGGATCGCTGCGAACGCCACCCCCGCGCATTCCATCCCCAAAAACACACCGCCCACCACCGGCGGCGCGTCGAGATACCGCAGTTCCGCCAGCGGGGCGACCTGCCGCACCTCGGACAGGATGACCTCGTGGATCAAGGGCGTGCCGCGGTAGAGGCTGCCCGCCAGCACTAACTCAAACGTTGTGCCCTCAAAGTGAAGCTGCCGCGCGATGCCAACGGCGAGGCTGGTCAGCTCCTGCGCCAGCCACACAATCGCCTGCCGCGCGACTGCGTCGCCTTCGTCGGCAGCTTGAAAGACCAGCGGCGCGTCCGTCGCGCGCAGGTGATAGCGCCCGCGCGCCAACCCCTCCAACATATCGGTGACATCCGCCGCGCCCGTGCACGCCACGTATTTCTCAGTGAGCGTCGTCTGCGGCCCGCGCAGCGACCACGCGCGCGAGACCATCTCCAATCCTTTATAGACCAGTTCGATCCCGCCGCCGTACTCGCCGAACCACGCCCCGTTGCCCGTCACGCGCCCCTCGCGCCCCTGTCGATCGCGCCCGCGCGCGTTGCAGCTCGTCCCCGCGCTGACGACGACGCCCCAACCTTCTGTCGTGCCTGCAACCAGCCCCAACACCGCATCGTTCACCAGCAAGTAGGGGCAGGGCGGCCCCACCTCGCCGATCACTTCATCGTGCAGAGGGCGGTCACATTCCCAGTCAAAGCCAGCGATGCCATAGCCCGCGCCCGCGATGTCGAAGGCGTGCAGCCCCGCTTGGCGCAGCGCGTCGTCAACGATGGCATGCAAGGTGGCCGTCAAGCCCTCGCGCCCGACCACCTCATGATTGCCCTGACTGCCATGAGCCAACGCCAGCAAGCGCCCCTGATCGTCGCAGATCATCGCATGGCTTTTGGTGTTGCCAACGTCTACCCCAAGAAAGTAACGTCCCATGATCCCCCCTGCTGAACGAGGTGCGCCCTCGCGGGCGGCGTGTTCAGGCGCTGTAGCCGCAGCTTTCGCGGATGATGAGTTCTGTGGGCAGCAGCGTCAGCATCTGTGGCGTCTCCCCCTCTAGAAGTTGGATGAGAGTTTCAACCGCCACGCGCGACACCTGTTCAATCGGCGCGCGAACGGTCGTCAAGGCAGGCGAGAGGTAGCTGGCAATGCGGATGTCGTCAAAGCCCACCACTGCCACATCCTGCGGAACGCGCAGCCCGGCCTCCTTCAACGCGCGCAGCACGCCCAGCGCGCTGTCGTCATCGGCGGCGAAGATGCAGCGCGGGCGCTTCCCCTGCCGCACCCACTGCGTCACAGTGTGGTGCGCCTGCATCTCCTCAAAACCGCCCATGCCGATCAGCTCATCGTCCACCTTGAGGCCGTGCGCGGCCATGCTCTCGCGGAAGCCCAGCTCGCGCCATTGGCTGTCCTCGTTGCCCTCTGGCCCGCGCAGGAAGGCGATTTCGGTGTAGCCGCGCTGCTCAATTAAGTAATCGACCATGCGTTGTGCTGAGCGCTTGTTCTCGATCGTCACACATGGGACGTGTACATCTGAGGGGGGCGTTTGGTGCATCAGCACCATCGGGAACTGCTTAATGTAAAGGCGGCGCAGCTCATCCAGCGGCAGGCTGTTCCCAAAGACGATGATGCCGTCGGTGTTGTGTTCCGCCACCGGGTAGGAACCGCTGCGGCGTCGCATCCGCGTGCTGTGGATCAACAGATCATAGCCGTGCTCGCTGCTGGTTTGCTCGATGCCGCGCAGCATCGGCTGGAAAAAATCGCCCACGATCTCATCCACGATCAAGCCGATCGTGTTGGTGCGCTGACCCGCCAAGTGCTTGGCGATGGGGTTAGGCTTGTAGCCCAGCATGTTGATCGCCGCTTGCACCTTCGCGGTCGTCATCGGTGCGACGTGGGTTGACCCACTGACAACGCGGCTAACGGTCGCAATTGAAACGCCAGCTTGGCGCGCAACATCTTCAATTGTGACACGCTTCATACGCAGCATCCTGTTCTCCTTCAAAGTGTAAACGCTTACAAGCGTAGCGAAAACTGCTGCAAACGTCAAGTTGTCACGCTGTTTGGGGGGTCTAAACTCGAACAAAGGACTCATCCAGCCCCCTTCAAGGGGCGCGCCCTAGCCGAGTGCTTGAGCGCTCGGTGTCGCATCCTGTCGGTTTCAGCCACTTCTCACCCTTGCCATGATTTGACAGATTTTCCATCCTATCATAGAATCTTGAAAGCGTTTACAAAATTTGTTTACGTCAAATTAAAGTTTTGGATAAGGGGGTAAACTATGCGCATACGTCAATGGCTCATCGTTATGTTGACCGCCTTGATGGCTTTCGCCGTCGGGCCGGTCGCCGCCCAGCAGCCCGTCAAGGTTACGATCTTTGTCGGCCTCGGCACGGGCACATCGCCCACGCAGGTAACCGCTCAGCGTGCGCTTGAGCAGAAGTTCAACAGCCAACACACCGACATCCAGATTGAATTTTTGATCGTGCCCTACTCTGAGGCGGGTCAGCGCCTCATCACGATGATCACGGGCGGCAACGCGCCCCAGCTCGTCGGGCCGATTGGCACGTCCACCATCGCGGATTACCTAGATGCATGGGCAGACATCGACGCTTTCATCAAAGCCGAGAACCTCGACACGAGCGACTTCTACGGCCCAACGCTGGAGATCAACAACTTCGGCTTCAAGAACGTCGGCCTGCCGCTGGGGATTTACCCCTCGTTCATCATCTACAACGTCGATCTGTTCGACGCGGCAGGGGTGGACTACCCGCCCGCCAGCTACGATGACATGACGTGGGACATCAACGCGCTGACCGAGACCGCGATGCTGCTCACGTTGGACGCCAACGGCAACGACGCCACCTCGCCGGACTTCGACCCGGAGAACGTCGTGCAGTGGGGCTTCGACGACAGTTGGATCGGCACGTTGGGGCGCATGGTCTTCTGGGGGCCGGAGAACGGCGGGCGCGTGACCACCCCCGACTTCCGCACAGCGGTTGTCAACTCACCGGAGTGGCAGCAGGGCTTGCAATGGTACGCCGACGCCATCTGGGAACATCACTTCTACCCGGGCCGCCCAACCGACATCGCCACCTACGAGGCAGCGGGCGTCGGCTCGCCGTTGGACAGCGGCCTAGTGGCCATGTTCCACACCCACACATGGTATCTAGGTGAGCTGCGCGACGTGCTGCCGGATCTGCCGTTCCAAGTGGGGATCGCCGCTGTGCCGCTCAACCAGAAGGGCCAGCGCATCGCCCGCATCCACGCCGACAGCTTCGTAATCCCGGAGGCGGCCACCAACAAAGAAGAAGCGTGGTACGTCATGAAATGGCTCTCCAGCGCGGAGAACATCGAAGAGGTCTGCTTGATCTACGGCTGCATCCCGGCGCGCGCCTCGGTGGCGGAGAGCTACGAAGCCCGCCTGCGCGAGGTCTTCCCGATGATCGACTTCGACCCGATCTTTGCCGCCATTGAGTATCTCGACAACCCGCACCATGAGACGTGGGTTCCGGATCGCCCGCGCGTGAACGAAGTGCTGGATCGCATCTCGGAGCAGGTGCAGCAAGGCAACCGCGACGTGACAGCCATCTTGGACGCGGCCAACGCCGAAGTTCAGCAGATTCTCGACGCGTATTGGGCGCGTCAGGGCGGTTGAGGCCGCGCGCTCGCCCGTTCACCAAGCGCCCTCGGCGCGCCACGCCGGGGGCGTTTGGTCATCATGACCACTGATCCCACTCCTGAGGTGACCCATGTCACAAGCCTCTAACACCCCACCGAAGCGGTCGCTGCTGCGTTTCATGGACGGCTGGTCGCTGCAAAAGCGTGAGGCGGCCGCCGCGTATGTCTACATCGCCCCGTGGATCGTCGGCTTTTTGATCTTCACGCTGGGGCCGATGGTTGTCTCGCTCGGCTTGTCGTTCACCGACTACCGCACGATCGCTGGGCGCGCCCCGAACTTTGTCGGCCTCGACAACTACCTCCGCATGTTTAACAGCCCTGACTTCTGGCAGTCGCTGCGCGTGACGGTGACGTTCGCCGCGATGGCGCTGCCGAGCGGCCTCGTGCTGAGCTTCGTCATCGCGATTCTGCTCAACCAGAAGATCCCGTTCGTCAACGTCTGGCGGACGATCTACTTCCTGCCCTCGGTGCTGGCCGGTGTCGCTGTCACCTTACTGTGGATCCTCATCTTCAACCCGCAGATCGGTGCGCTCAATCAATTCCTTGCCCTGTTCGGCATTCGCGGCCCCGGTTGGCTGACTGACCCAAACTACGCCCTGCTTTCGCTGACGATCATGAGCTTGTGGGGCATCGGCGGCGGGATGATCATCTACCTCGCGGGGCTGCAAGGCATCCCAACTGACCTCTACGACGCGGCCAAAGTGGACGGCGCGAACGTCGTGCAGCGCTTCTTCAACGTCACCCTGCCGATGATGACGCCTGTCTTGTTCTACAACTTGGTGCTGGGGCTGATCGGCACGTTCAGCTACTTCACGAATGCCTTTCTCGTAGGCGGGGCCGACGGCGCGCCCCTCAAGAGCACGCTCTTCTACAACCTCAACCTCTATCGGACGGCCTTCCGTTTCTTTGAGATGGGCGACGCCTCAGCGTTGGCGTGGATCATGTTCGTCATCATCCTCGTCCTAACGCTGCTGATCTTCCGCTCTTCAGAGATCTGGGTGTTCTATGAAGGTGAACTGAGAGGGAAAAAATAAGACATGGCCACCATACAATCCAGCGCAGCCCTTGAGGCGACCCCACCGCAAAACGCCCTGCGCCGCTTTCAGCTGGGCATGAAGGGCACGCGCCTCATCCTGCACGTCATCACGACGTTCCTCTTGGCGCTTGGGGCGGTGGTGCTCATGATCCCGCTGCTCTACATGATCTCGATGGCGTTCAAAAGCCCCGCGCAAATCCGCACCGATCCGCTCAACCTCATCCCGATGAGCGCGCTCACCGTGCAGATCGACGGGCGCAGCGCGCCGATGCACCGCGTCAAGCTAGACGGCGTGGAGCGCGAGCTGGCGCTGGTGCGGCGCGCGCCGGGCGGCAACGCGCAGTTTGTCGACCCCGCCAACCCTGAAGAGGTGCTGCTGCTGCCCCTCGCCGACGCTGAGCCGATCCGCTACTTTGACCCGCGCCTGACCAACTTTCAAGAGGCTTTCACCACCGTCCCGTTTGATCGCTACCTCATCAACACCTTGATCGTCACCTTCGGCGGCATGACGGGGATGCTCATCTCGTGTACGCTGGTGGCGTATGGCTTCAGCCGCTTTCGCGCCCCGTGGCTGAACGTGCTGTTCTTGGTGCTGCTCAGCACGATCATGCTGCCGCGCCAAGTGACGATCATCCCCACCTATCTGCTCTACAACGCGCTGGGCTGGGTTGATACGCTGCTGCCGCTCATCGTGCCGGCCTTCTTCGCCAACGCCTATGACGTGTTCTTGCTGCGTCAGTTCTTCATGCGCATCCCACTTGACCTAGACGACGCGGCCAAGATTGACGGCGCGAACAGCTTCCAGACGCTGCTCTACGTCATCCTGCCGCAGGCGCGGCCTGCGCTCATCAGCGTGGCGATCTTTCACTTCCTCTACGCATGGAACGACTTCTACGAGCCGATGATCTTCCTCCATACGCCGCAAAACTGGACGATGGCCATCGGGCTGCAATCGTTCAACGCGCTCTACAGCACCAACACGCACCTTGTGATGGCCGCTAGCGTGGTGATGATCATACCGCCGATCCTGCTGTTCTTCTTCGCGCAGCGCTTCTTCATGCAGGGCATCGTCATCACCGGCGTGAAGGGGTAACCGCGTCCGCGTGTTGGTTGACGTATGATGTAGGGACGCGGCCTGCCGCGTCCGCGTGTCGGGTGGCGTGTGAGAAAAACGGACAGGGCAGGCCCTGTCCCTACACTATTTGTAAAACTCTTGTAACTTTCCTATACAGTTCAGATACTGACGGTGTTCAATCGAGGTGACGGCAGCGGGCCACCCCACCTGCCGATTTCTCACAGGCCGGAAAGGACACTGTCACATGGATTTAAACCGTTTTACCACTAAAGCGCAGGAGGCGCTGGTCAACAGCCAGAACCTCGCGCTGGAGTACAACCACAACGCGATTGAGCCGATCCACATCCTCTACAGCTTGCTCACGCAGCAAGAGGGCGTCGTGCCGGAGATCATCCACAAGATCGGCGCGCCGCTCAACGCGATGATCAACGAAGCCGAGCGCAAGCTGGTGGCCATGCCGCAGGTGCACGGCACGAACGTGCAGCCCGCGCTCAGCCGTGGGACGCTGCAAGCGCTCAACAACGCCGAGAAGCAAGCCGCCCGCATGAAAGACGAATACACCAGCGCCGAGCACATCCTCATGGCGTTGGTAGACGAAAGCAGCACCGCCGAGATCCTCAAGCGCCAGCGCATCACCCAAGAGGCCATCCTCAAAGCGCTAACGAGCATCCGCGGTAGCCAGCGCGTCACGACGCAGAACCCGGAGAGCACCTATCAATCGCTTGAGAAGTTCGGGCGCGACCTGACCGCGCTGGCGCGGCAGGGCAAGCTGGATCCCGTCATCGGGCGCGACGAGGAAATCCGCCGCGTGATCCACGTCATCAGCCGCCGCACCAAGAACAACCCGGTGCTGATCGGCGAGGCCGGCGTGGGCAAGACGGCCATCGTCGAAGGGCTGGCGCAGCGCATCGTCAACGGCGACGTGCCCGAAGGCCTGCGCGACAAGACGATCATCGCGCTCGACATGGGCGCGCTGGTGGCGGGCGCGAAGTATCGCGGCGAATTTGAGGAACGCCTCAAGGCCGTGTTAAAAGAGGTGAGCGAGAGCGACGGGCGCATCATCCTCTTCATCGACGAGCTGCACACCGTAGTGGGCGCAGGCGCGGCCGAGGGCGCGCTGGACGCAGGCAACATGCTCAAGCCGATGCTGGCACGCGGTGAGCTGCGGATGGTCGGCGCGACCACCCTTGACGAATATCGCAAGCACATCGAAAAAGATGCCGCCCTCGAGCGCCGCTTCCAGACGGTGTTCGTCGATGAACCGAGCGTCGAGGACACGATCAGCATCCTGCGCGGCTTGAAGGAGCGCTACGAGGTGCATCACGGCGTGCGCATCCAAGACAGCGCCGTCATCGCCGCCGCCACGCTCAGCCATCGCTACATCCCTGACCGCCAACTGCCAGACAAGGCCATCGACTTGATCGACGAGGCCGCCGCCCACCTCAAGATGGAGATCGACAGCCGCCCTGCCGAGATCGACAACGTGCAGCGCCACATCATGCAGTTGGAGATCGAACGCGAGGCGCTCAAGAAAGAGCGCGACGAGGCCAGCAAACAGCGCCTCGCTGAGTTGGAAAACGAGATCGCCAACTGGCAGGAACAGCTTGACGTGTTGAGCGCGCGCTGGCAGCACGAGAAGGGCATCATTCAGGCCATGCGCGACATCAAGGCGCAGCTCGACGAGGCGCGCGTGCAGCTTGAGCAAGCCGAGCGCCGCAGCGACCTCGAGACCGCCGCCCGCCTGCGCTACGGCACGATCCCTGAGCTGACGAAGAAGCTCGAACAATCGGAGCGCGAGATTGAACAGATGCGCGCGGAAGGCCGCCTGATGCTGCGTGAAGAGGTCGACGCCGACGAGATCGCCGCCATCGTCAGCAAGTGGACAGGCATCCCCGTCAGCCGCCTGCTGGAGGGCGAGGTCGAGAAGCTGCTGCACATGGAAGAACGGCTGCACGAGCGGGTCATCGGCCAAGATGACGCGATCCGCGCGGTGGCCGCCGCCGTCCGCCGCAGTCGCGCCGGCCTGCAAGACCCCAACCGCCCCATCGGCACGTTCCTCTTCTTGGGGCCGACCGGCGTCGGCAAGACCGAGATGGCACGCTCGCTGGCGCATTTCTTGTTCGACGACGAGAACGCAATGGTGCGCATCGACATGAGCGAGTACGGCGAAAAGCACGCCGTCGCCCGCTTGATCGGCGCGCCGCCCGGCTACGTCGGCTATGAGGAAGGCGGCCAACTGACGGAGGCCGTCCGCCGCCGCCCCTACAGCGTCGTGCTCTTCGACGAGATCGAGAAGGCGCACCCGGAGGTCTTCAACGTCTTCCTACAGGTGTTCGACGATGGCCGCCTGACCGACGGGCAAGGCCGCACGGTGGACTTTAAGAACACCGTCATCATCATGACGAGCAACGTCGGCAGCGACATCATCAAGCAGTTGGGCGTGACCGACCAAAAGACGATGCGCGCGGCGGTCATGCGCGCCCTCGACGGCACGTTCCGCCCTGAGTTCCTCAACCGTCTGGATGAGATCATCGTGTTCCACAGCCTCGGCAAAGAACACCTGATGCAGATCGTGGACGTGCAGCTCAAGCGCCTGCACCGTCTGCTGGCCGACAAGAAGATCACCCTAGAGCTGACGGACGCGGCCAAGCTCTACTTGGGCGAGGCGGGCTACGATCCGGTCTACGGGGCGCGCCCGCTCAAACGCGCCATCCAACGCGAGCTGCAAGACCCGCTGGCGCTGGCGCTGCTGGAGGGGCGCATCCACGAGGGGCAGCGCGTGCGCGTGGATGCCAACAGCGACGGCCTCGTGTTCAGCGCCAACTAAAGGCGCTTAAGGGATCACGCGGGCGTTGAGCATCTCGTTGAGCTGCTTGACGAGGCGGCGCAGCTCGTCCTCAAGGTCGGGGGTTAGGTCGTCGAGCGCCAGCGCATCGCGGAAGTGGTCACGGGCGGCCTTCAACTGGGCTGTGCCGCCGCGCAGTTCCTTCAGCCCCTGCCGCATGATGTCGCGCGCTTGGCGGGTGGCGGGCTTGGCGCTGTAGTTGGGGAAATCGCGCCCGTGCAGCGCCGCCGCCCGTTGAAGCTCTGACATGAACGCGACGGTGTTCGGGAAGGCCATCGCTGCGCCGCGCTGGAGCAGCTCTTGCACCGCCGCGCTGAGCGACGGCTCCACGCCAAAATCCAGCGTTTGCACGTCAGCATAGCGCGCTTCCACCACATCCAAGCCGCCCGGCTGGGGGCGCAAGCTGGCAGCGTGGGCCGGCATGCCAGTGAAGATCGGGTAGAGGATGCCCACGCACAGGTTATGGATGTCGCGCGCAAAGTCCGTTTCGCGGGCGGCGCTGCCCAGCTGCTTGCTGCTGTTGAAGTCGATCAGCTTGAGCGCCACCCCGTCCCAATAGACGTGTTCCAGCTTGTGGTCAAGGTAGATGATGTGCTGGGCGTGCGCCAGCGCGAGCGCCTGCGTGAACTGGATGGCCAGCGCGAGGGCTTCCTCGCTGGGCAGCCGCCAGCGCTGGCCGGGCGTGTTGGGCTTCATCAGATACAGCAGATTGTTGTGGCGCGGCATGAGTTCCAGCGCGAGGTAAGGCCGCCAGCCCTGCGCCGCGTGATGGTACATCGAGCGGTTGAACGCCTCAACATCCGTCCCAAATGAGACGATCTCGCCGCCGCTGGGCGCTTCCTGCTTGTCTGAGAGATAGCCGCAGTCGTACAGGCGGGTGACCTGCGGGCTGTCCTTCAACGCCAGCATGATCTCCGCCTCGTTGCTGAACGCGCGATACTCCCACTTGAGTTCCCCATCCGCCAGCAGATGCTCCGGGCGCAGCACTTTAAAAGCAACCGGCGTGCCCGTCGCAAGCTGAACGCCGTGCAGCACCCGCGCATAGTGCCCCAACGCAAAGGTGTCGATAAACTGGTCAAGCTGATACAGATCGGCGAGTGCGGCCATGCGCAAATAACCATGATAGAGCAGACTAAGCTCGCTATTTGACCACAATCGCCCCGCAGTTGGTAGGCTGTAATGCGCCCCGCACGGCCTAGACCTCAGCAAATTGGCGATGATAAAGCTGCGCGTAGAGGCCGTCGCGCTCGAGCAGCGTCTCGTGTGTGCCGTCTTCGACGATGCGCCCATGCTGCATGACGATGATCCGATCTGCGTCGCGGATGGTGGAGAGGCGATGCGCGATGATGATGCTGGTGCGCCCGTGGAGCGCCTGCGCCAGCCCGCGCTGGATGTCGGCTTCCGTCTCAGTGTCGATGCTGCTCGTGGCCTCGTCCAGCACGAGGATGCTCTGTGGGCTGTGGATGAGGGCGCGCGCCAGCGCCAGCAGTTGACGTTGGCCTTCGCTCAGGTTGGCCCCTTGCGGCAGCAGTGGGTAGTCATAGCCGCCGGGCAGACGGTCGATGAAAGACTGGGCGCAGGCCGTCTCGCAGGCGGCGCGCATCTGCGCCTCGGTGATAGACGGGTCGAACAGGCGCAGGTTGTCGGCAATCGTCCCGTTGAAGATGTAGGGGTTCTGTGGGACGACGCTCACAAAGCGGCGCAGATCGGCAAAGCTCAGCGCGCGCAGATCGACGCCGCTCACGAGGATGCGCCCCGCTGTCACGTCGAAGTAGCGCGCCAGCAGCTTGACGAGCGAGGTCTTGCCTGCGCCCGTCGCGCCCACGATGGCCACGCGCTGCCCCGCCTCCACTGCAAATGTGATCTCACGGATCACCGGCTGTTCGTCGTCCTCATAGCGGAAGGTGACGCCCTCAAAGCGCACCGTCGGCGTGAAGTCGTCAACGCGCACGGGGTGCGTCGGCTCGGTGATCGTCGGCTGCTCCTCCAACAGTTGGGCGATGCGCTCGGCAGCGCTGAAGGCCGTCTGGATCTGGGTGAACTGCTCGGCGAGCTGCAAGATCGGCTCGAAGCTGCGGCGCAGGTACTCAATCGACGCCACGAGCATCCCCAACGTGGCCCACTGCGCCAGCACGCCCTGCCCGCCGCCCCACAGCAGCAGCGCCAGCCCAATCGTCGTCAGCCCTTGCAGGATCAGCGCGTAGTTCGTGTAGGCGTTGCGCAGCCCGATCACCGCGTTGTAGATCGCTCGGCTGATCTCGCCGTACTCCTCGCGGCTGACCGGCTGGCGGTTGAACAACTGCACAACCAGCATCCCGTTGAACTGTTCGTTGATGTAGGCTTGGAAGTCGCTCAGCGCCCGATACCATAACTGCGAGTAGTGGCGCACCCCCCCGCGAAAGTAGAGGCTCGCCCACAGGATCACCGGGATCACCGCCAGCCCGATCAGCGCCAACCGCCAGTTGAGCAGGAACATCACCACGATGATCCCGGCCAGCGTGATCAAGTTGCTGACGACCATCACGAAGCTCGTCGAGACCAGTTCGCTGAGTTCTTCAACGTCGGTGCTGATGCGGCTGACGATCTTGCCCACGGGGGTGCGGTTGAAGAAGGCCAAATCCTGCCGCAGGATGTGCTCGTAGAGCGTCTGCCGCAGGTTGACGAGGGCGCTCTGGCCGATGGTGTGCAGCCAATAGAGCTGCACGAAGCGCACGACGAAGATCGCCACGATCAAGCCGACGTATGCCAGCCCGATGAGGTACAGGCCGTTCAGGTCGCCCTCGGCAATCGGGCCGTCGATGGCCACTTGGATCAAATAGGGCATGGCCAAGTTCATCGCGCTGATGAGCAGCAGCAGCCCGAACACTGCGATCACCTGCCCGCGATAGGGCCGCAGGAAGCGCCACAGCAGCCCCGCCACCCGCCGATCGTTGATCTTGGCCTTGAGTTCGCCTTGCGCGGCAATCGTCGCGGTCATCGTTAGTCTCCTGTGGGTTCAGCGGGCAGCGGATCGTCCGTGAGCAGCTCGCGCTCCACCATATGGGCGTAGAGGCCGCCGCGCGCGACCAGCTCGGCGTGCGTCCCCTGCTCCACGATGCGGCCTTCATCCATGACGACGATCCAATCCGCGTCTTTGACTGTGGCCACGCGGTGGGCGATGATGAGGCTCGTGCGCGAGCGCAGCACGTGCTTCAGGTCGCCGAGGATGTCCGCGGCGGTGCGCGTGTCCACGCTGCTGAGCGCGTCGTCCAGCACAAGGATCGCCGGGTCGCGCACCAGCGCCCGCGCGATGGCCACGCGCTGCTTCTGCCCACCGGAGAGCATCACCCCCTTCTCGCCCACCAGCGTGTTGAGGCCATCCGGAAGCTGCGGCAGGTCGTTGCTCAAGCGCGAGATGCGCACGGCGGCCTCCACGTCGGCATCGCTGATGTTGGGCTTGCCCATGCGGATGTTCTCGTGCAGGGCGCGGCTGAACAAAAAGGTATTCTGCGGGACGTAGGTTACGGCGCGGCGCAAGTCGTCTAAGCGGATGCGCCGCACGTCCACCCCGTCGATGCGCACCTCGCCGCTCGTCACGTCCATCACGCGCGCCAGCAGGTTCACGAGCGTCGTCTTGCCGCAGCCGGTCGCGCCCACCAGCCCCACCGTCTGTCCGGCAGGGATCTTGAGGTGAATGTCCTTCAGCAGCGTTTTGTCGCCCACTTGGTAGGTCACACCGCGGAACTCGACGTCGCCGCGCACGTGCGGCATGGCCACCGCGTCGGGCGCGTCGGCGATCTCAGCCTCTTGCAGCAGCGGCGTCACGCGCTTGAGCGCGCCGCGCGTCTGCATCGTGCGCTGGTAGATCATGCCGATCTCCAACAGCGACTTGGAGATGAACGTCAGATAGAGCAGGAATTGAGTGAAGTTGCCCAACGTCATCTGCCCGGTGAGCGTCTGATAGCCGCCCACGACGACCACCACGCCGGCAGCCGTTTGGGCGATGGCCTGCGGCAGCATCCCGACCGGCTCATAGCGCCGCTTGAAGTACAGCCACGTCTTGCGCAGCTTCACGTTCTGCGCGTGGAAGGCCGCCGCCGCGTCGCGCTCGCGCCCGAAGCTCTTGAGCGTCTGAATGCCGCTGGCGCTGTCTTGCACGAGCGCCGCCAGCACCCCCTGCTGATCCTGCACCTTCTCCGAGAGCGGCGTGATCGCCAAGCCCGCGACCATCTGAAACGCCGTGCTGACCGCCAGCACGATGAAGACGATCACCGTCAGCGTCAAGTCGATGGTGGCCAGCAGCACAAACGTAAACGCCAGCCCGGCGAGGGCGCTGCCGCTGCGGTTGACGCTGATCGCCAACATCCGCCACACGTACTGCAAATCCCCGTGCAGGCGGGCGATGAGGTCGCCCGTCGGGAAGCGGTTATAGAAGCGTTGATCAAGCGTCAGCATGTTCTCGAAGATGTCGTTGCGCATCTCGTGGTGGGTCTTGTAGGCCACCAGCCCGCTGAAGTAGCGCTGACCGTAGAACGCCACAAGGGTGATGACGCTGAAGACGATCAACGTGCCGATGTCGGCGGTGATCTGCTCCATGCTCAGGCCGCGCGTGATGTGGTCGACGATGACGCCGATCAAGAAGGGCTGCATGGCGTCCGCGATGCCGCCCACGATGCCCGCGCCCACAGCGATCAGCATCGGCAGGCGGTTGTGCAGAACGTAATGCGCGAACCAGCGGGCATCGGCGACGCGGCGGGGCGGGAGCGTTGAACTGGCCATAGGGGAGACTGCCTTGTGCTTACAACTAGCGTTAATGCTATGTCATTGTAACACACGCTCACAGGCCATCTCATGCCAGATTGGTCTGGTTTGGTCAGGGAGTCGTGCGTTCGATCCGGCGGGCAGTGGGCTTGTTATGAAGGGAAGGTATACTATTCCTCACGGACGCGGCAGGCCGCGTCCCTACAGAGGATGACATCACTGATGCGCCAGACGCCACAGCACCCGGCTGAAGCTCCCTCCCTGAAGAGGCTTCAGCCCTCGCCCCCCTCACTCCGACGAGCGCAGCAGGTGCGCGTAGGGACCGGGCGTGCTGTCGGGGATGTCGAGGGCGTTCACCGCTTTCTTGTAGAAGTCGGCCGGCCCCACCGCCCCGATCACCCCGTAGGCGTAGCCCAGCGCGCGCAGGTCGTGCAGGCTGGCCAGCAGCAGGGCGTGCCCCGTGCCGCGCCCGCGTGCCGCCTCGCTGACGCCCGTCGGGCCGAAGAAGCCCTTGAACGTCACGTCGTGGCAGGCGAACCCAATCAGGCGATCGTCCGCCAGCGCGACGAAGCACGTCAGCGGCGCGCGGCTGAAGGCCACCTCCACCTCGCTCGCCCAGAACGCGCTGAAGTGCCGCGCCACCCACGCCGCCACGTGGTGCTTTTCGGGCGCGATGCCGCGGCGGATGAGCACCCCTTTGGCGCGCTGTTCGGTGAGGGCTGGCTCCAGCGGCGGCAGTTCGTAGAGCTTCACTAGCATATCAGCCATGTCACCCGATCACCTTTCTGAGGTGGCCGCCCGCCGCGTCGAGCAAGCGCTGACCCTCTTCAGCGCTCACCCCCAGCTTGCCCATGACGATCGCCAGTTTGACGCGCCTGCCGCTGCCCTCAAGCAGATGCTGCGCAGTGGGGCGATCCACGCCAGTGATCTGCTCGATGATGCGCAGGCTGCGCTCGACCAGCTTTTGGTTGGTGGGCTGCACGTCCACCATCAAGTTGCCGTAAACCTTGCCGAGCCGTACCATCGACGCGGTGCTGATCATGTTGAGCGTCATCTTCTGCGCTGTGCCGGCTTTCATGCGCGTGCTGCCTGCCACCACCTCCGGCCCCGTCAGCAACGCAATCGGGATGTCGGCAGCGTCCAGCACGGGCGCGGGCGCGTTGCACGCGATGCCCGCCGTCACACAGCCCAGCGCGCGCGCATAGGCGAGCGCTCCCAACACGTAGGGGGTTGTGCCGCTGGCCGCAATCCCGATGACGACGTCCTGCGCCGTCAGCCCACGCTCAACAAGGTCGCGCTCGCCCTGTTCCGCGTCGTCTTCAGCGCCCTCGATGGAACGCATCATCGCGCGCTCGCCGCCCGCCAGCACGCCTTGCACGACGTCAGGCGGGACGCTGTAAGTCGGCAGGCACTCGACCGCGTCGATCACGCCAGTGCGCCCGCTCGCGCCTGCCCCCACGTAGAACAGGCGTCCGCTTGCCGCCAGCGCCGCGACGACAGCATCCACCGCGCGGGCGATCTGCGGCAGGGCGCGCTCCACCGCCAGCGCCACCGTCTGATCTTCCTCGTTGATGACGCGCAGGATCTCCAGCGTCGGCAGCGTGTCGAGTTGGGCGCTGCGGGGGTTTTGGCTCTCGGTCAGCATGGGTCATCCTCTCGTTCATGAGTCAATTTGGCCAGCAGCGCCGCCCCGATCACAGGCGGGTAGCGCGGCGTCGGCACGTCGATCTGAAGGGCATCCGCCAGCATCTGGCGGTAGTAGGCCGATTTTTCCAACAAGCCGCCAGCGAACCCAATCGGCCCGTCGAGGCCCAACTGTGCGCGCAGCTGGTGCACGTGGTCAACCAGCCGCAGCGCCCCCTGCGTGACGATGCGCTGCGCGTGAGCGTTCCCAGCCTGCGCCATCGCCAGCACGAGCGGGGCCAGCGTCGCCACCCGCGGCGCAGGCGCGCCCTCTCGATACACCCACTGGAGCATCTGGCGCGGCGTGCGAATCTCTAAGAAGTCCAGCACCTGCTCTTTGAACGCGCGGCTCGGCTCATCCTGCCGCCGCTGATCGGCGATCTGCGCCACGCACTTGAGCGCCTGCCGCCCGATCCAACAGCCGCTGCCCTCGTCGCCAAGCAGATAGCCCCAGCCGCCCACCAGCGCGCTCTCGCGCGCCGCGTTGACGCCGTAAGCGCAGCTGCCCGTCCCGCTCAAGACGAGCAGCCCCAAGCGCGCGCCGTGCGCCCCGACGAGGGCAACCTCAACGTCGCTGGCCAACGCCTGCGGCACGTCGGGCAGCGCCGCGCCGAGCGTCGCGCTCAGCCACGGCGCGCTGTGCTCGGGCGCAGCCCCGGCTACCCCCACCCCCACCGCAGCCACCGCGCGCGGCGGCACGTTCGCTTGGCTGAGCGCCGCCTGCACCGCTGCTTGGATGCGCTGTGCGGCCAGCGCGTGCCCCACCACCGACGGGTTGACCGTCTCCCCGTGCGCCTCTGCCAGCACGCGCAGTTCCGCGTCCACCACCGCGACGCGCAGGCTCGTTCCGCCCCCATCGATCCCTACGTAGCAGCTCATGCCCGCCCCCGCTGAGCCAGTAGCGCCTCATAGTTCGCGCCCGGCGTGATCTGCCCCAAGAGGCTGGGATGGCGCGCGCCCGTCTGGCTGGGCAGCGTAGCCGGTCGCCCGTGCCACGTCTCATAGGCCAGCACCGCGAACACCAGCGCTTCTTTGAGGTCGCCCGAAAGGCCGAGCGCCTCATGCGTCAGCACGGGGGCATCAGCGGCCTGCGCCAGCATGTTGACCAGCGTGCGGTTGTGCTGGCCGCCGCCGCTCAGCACGATCTCATCTACCGCGTGCGGCAGGTGGGCGCGGTAGGCGTGCGCGATGCTGTGGGCGGTGAAGGCGGTCAGCGTGGCGAGGATGTCCCGCCAGCCGAGGCCGCGCGCGCGGCCTTCTGCGACGAGCGCCCGCGCCTGCGCCGTCCCGAACAGCTCGCGGCCTGTCGTCTTGGGCGGCGGCTGGTGGAGGTACGGGTGCTGCATGAGCGCAGTTAGCCACCCCGCGTCCACGCGCCCCTGCGCGGCGAACTGCCCGTCCGGGTCGTAGCGATGCTGCCCCTCGGTTAGCGCGTCTGTCGCGGCGTCGATCAGCGCGTTGCCCGGCCCTGTGTCGAACGCGCTGAGCGGCGCGCTCGGCTCGCTCAGCGGGGGCAAGCACGAGACGTTGCCCATCCCGCCGATGTTCTGAACGGCGCGCCAGCGCGTCGGATGGCGCAGCAGCAGCCAATCGACGTAGGCGGTCAAGGGCGCGCCGTGGCCGCCCGCCGCCACATCGCGCGCGCGAAAGTTGTGAATCGTCGTGACCCCCGTCTGCTCGGCGATGACGCAGGCCTCGCCCAGTTGCAGCGTGCCGTAGACGCGCCCCGCGCGCACCTCGTGCCACACGGTCTGCCCGTGGCTGGCGATCAAGTCGACCGCTGACACATCAAGCTCGGCCTCGCGCAGCAGGTCAAGCACCGCCTGCGCGAACGCCGCGCCCAGCTCCACGTTGAGCGCGCACAAGGCGGCGCTGCTGCTGGTCTCGGGCTGGCAGGCCTCAAGGATGCGCTGGCGCAGCGCTGCATCGTAGGGGAAGGTGCGGCCATGCAGCACGCGCGCGCTCAGCGTGGGCGGCGCGCCGCTGATCTCGCACAGGGCTGCGTCGATCCCGTCCGCCGACGTGCCCGACATCAACCCGACGACCTTCACGCCGTCAATTCCTCCCCTAGCAAGTTGTGCACGTCGCGGCGCATCTGATAGCTCGGCATGACGTCGCGCCCGTGATACACCGCGTTAGTCAGCAGCGTGATCACCAGCCCGTTGACTGGGTCGATGAACAGCGACGTGCCAGTAAAGCCGGTGTGGCCGTAGGTCTCCGGCGAGAGCAGATCGCCCGCGGCTGACCCCGTCAAAGAGCGCACCATCCACCCCAGACCGCGCCGCTCGTTCCCGTCGATGACCTGCGACGTGGTAGCCATGCGCTGAAGCTCGGGCGCAATCGGCAGCTGCCCCAGCAGCCAGCAGCACCCCAACGCCGACACGCCGCGCGCGTGCTGAAAGCCCCCCGCGTGTCCGCTGACGCCGCCCAAGCCGCTGGCGTTCTCATCGTGGACTTCGCCCCACACGCGCCGCCCGCGCCAGCTTGGGTCGTGCTCCGTGGGGGCGATGCGCTCCAACGGCAGCCCGTCCTCGCGCACCGGGTTGAAGATCGGCAGTTCGCCGACACTCGGCCTCAGCAGCGCCGCCAGCGCCGCGTCCAGCGGCTGGCCAGTTAGTCGCTGGATGGACTCTGCCAGCAGGATCAAACCGAGGTCGCTGTAGTGCACGCCTTTGTCAGGATGATCGACAAACGGGGTTTTCCACAGGGCAGCGAGGCCGCGCTGCCAGCGCGTGGCGCGGTCGAGCGGGTCAGGCTGGGCGGGCGGGGGCGGCGCGTCACCGATCTCAGCGTAGAGCGCGCGCCACGGCGCGAGGCCGCTGGTGTGCGTCAGCAGGTGGCGGAAGGTCACGCGGTTGGGGTCAACCGTCCGGCCGCGCAGGTGGGGCGGCGTGGGCAGCAGCTGCTTGCTGTGCGGGTCTTGGCCGCCGCTGATGGGGCGCGGATCGCCGCCAAACTCCAGCAGCACGCTCACGATAGGCGCGTCAAGCGTGACCTGACCGCGGCTCACGAGGATGAGAAACGCTGTCGTGACGAACACTTTGGTAACCGACGCCAGATCGAACAGCGTATCCGTGTCGCACGGGGTACGCCATGCTACATCGCGCCAGCCCCACGCGCGATGCAGCAGCTCGCCGTCGCGGCTCCACACGTTGAGCACCGCCGCCGGCACACGCTCAGGGACGTACTGCGCCATCAGCGCGTCAAGCTGATTGAGAGCACTTGATGACAGTAAAAGCATAATAAGATCATTACTCCTGATACAGCAGGTACGGCGCGCGCTTGGCGCGGAAGGCGGCCTCCTCCACGGCCCATTCTGTCATCAGCGCGCGCACAGTCGTATCGTCGTTCAACAAATTTCGCCGCACGTCGTCCGTGCCCATCAAGAGGTCAAAGTGATAGCGCGCTTGGTGCGGCGGCAGCCAATCGACTTGGCCAGCGTAGGTTATCATCACCTCGCGCAGGACAATCAACCACGTCATGATCGGATGGTAGGCGCTGGCGTTGGTGACGTGCGCCATGACGCCGGCGCAGTCCACACCCGCGTACTTGCCAGCGCAAGGGCGAAACGTCACCGGTCGAAAGCGCACACCCGGCAGCCCCAACACGTTGAGATAGTCCGCCAGCACCACCGCGTTGATGAACGGCGCGCCCAGCACTTGAAACGCGAAGCCTGTCCCGCGCCCTTCGCTGAGCGTCGTCCCCTCGATCAAGCACGAGCCGGGATAGTGCTCAAGGTTGGCGAAGCCCGCCAGCGCGGGCGACGGGGCGACCCAGTGCAGCCCCATCTGCGGGAAGGTCATGCTGCGCCGCAGGCCGCCGCACGGGATGACCGTCAGATCGCACGGCTTGGCCAGATACTGCGCGTTGAGCAGCCGCGCCAGCTCGCCGATGGTCAAGCCGTGGCGGATGGGCACGTCGAAGCGCCCGACGAACGATTCAAACCCGGCGCGCACGCCCGGCCCCTGCACGATCTGCCCACCCAGCGGATTCGGTCGATCACAGACGATCAGCGGCACGCCCTGCTCGGCGCAGGCGTCCATGATGTACGACAGCGTCCAGACGTAGGTGTAGAAGCGCACCCCCACATCCTGAATGTCGCAGATCATCACGTCCAGATCGCGCAGCGTCTCAGCCATCGGCTTGTTCGTCTCGCCGTACAGGCTGTAGACGGGCACGCGGCTGTAGTCGTCGATCTGGCTGCTCACCTTTTCGCCCGCGCTGGCTGCGCCGCTGATGCCGTGCTCCGGGCCGAACAGCGCCGCCAGCGTGACGTTGTTCGCCATTGCGAACAGAACATACGAAGGCACAAGGTCGGCGTTGACAGCACTCCAATTGGTATAAAGGCCGACGCGCTTGCCACGGATGAGGTCAAACTGCTCTGTGAATAGGCGATCAACCCCCAGCGCGATCATACGATGTCTACCCGCAGGCCGCTGGCCACAGCCACATCCCCACGCAGCGCCCGCAGCGCCGCCGCGAGCTGCGGCTGCCCGTCGCCGCAGGTGGTGAGGACTGCGTCAGCGTCGAACAGCCCCGCATCGTAGGGGTTGCGCAGGCACAGATGAACGACGCTGCGCGCTTGCGCGGCGATCTGGCAGGCACGCTCCGCTTGGTCGGGCAGCAGATAGGCGTTGCGCGTGGCGATGATCGTTATCGCGGCCTCGCGCGCGGCGGCCAGCGCCTGCTCCATCCGCAGATCGTCACCAATGGGCTGGAGCGCCACATAGCGCGGGGTCATCCCCAGCGCCGCCAGCTGCTGCTGAATGCCCGTCTGGCCGCCTGCCTCCATCACCTCGCTCTCCAACGTTGAGGCGAACTCGACAAAGGCGAGCTGCTGGTCAAAGGTCATCGCGGGCAGGCTGCCTTTCAGCAGCGACAGCCCGCGCGCGGCGATTTCTTCCATCATGCGGCGGCGCTCCGGGCTGCCGACGTGGCTAATGTCTACCTGCTGCACGGCCACTTGGGCGAGCAGGCGCGCGCGGCGGATGTTGGCCTGCTGAATGCGGCTGAGCGGGATGCGCCCCTGCTGCACTGCCTCCAACACGCCGCGCATGGCCGCCTCTTGCGTGGCGGGCGTGTGGCTCACCAGCACCAAATCGACATCGCCCAACAGCGCCATGATCGCGCTCTCACTCGGCGTGTAGTGGTCAGTGATCCCGCGCATCTCCATACAATCGGTCGTCACCACCCCGTCGAAGCCTAGCGCCTCGCGCAGCAGCTGCCGCACGATCACCGGCGACACCGTGGCAGGGTGCTGCGCGTCCAGCGTCGGGAAGCGCGTGTGCGTCGTCATGATGCTGGCTACCCCCTCAGCGATCACCTGCCGATAAGGCTCAAGGTCATGCTCGAGCAGGTGCTCAAGCGTGACGTCCACGGTGGGCAGGGCGAGGTGGCTGTCAACGGCGGTGTTGCCCAGCCCGGGGAAGTGCTTGGCGCAGGCCGCCACCTGCGCGCCCTGCAAGCCGCGCACTGCTGCCCGCGCAAAGCGCCCCACCTGCGCCGCGCTGCGGCCAAAGCTGCGCGTCCCCACTGTCGGGTTTTCGCGGTTGTAGGCAAGGTCAACGACTGGCGCATAGTCCCAGTTGATGCCCAACTCGCGCATCTCCTGCCCCAGCAGGCGGTAGGCCGTCTCGGCGGCGTGGGGGTCGCCTGTGTTGGCCAGCGCCATCGCGGCTGGCCCTTCAGTGAACGCCCCGCGCAGCCGCGCCACCGTGCCGCCCTCTTGGTCGATGCCGATGAGGATCGGCGTAAGGGCGGCTTCGTGCAGGGACTGCGTCAGCGCGGCGAGCTGGCGCGGGCTTTCCACGTTGCGCGCGAACAGGATCACCCCGCCCACGCGCCCCGCCGCCAGCCACTCCAGCAGGTAGGGCGGCGCGCTCGTCCCCGCAAACCCCACCAAGAAGCACTGCCCTACCTGCTGTTCAAGGTTCATCATCGACTCCTAGAGGTTTTTCAACACAGCGCGGAACTTGTAACGGTCGCCGCGGTAGACGCTGCTTGCGTATTCTACCGCACGGCTGCGGTCGTCATAAGTGACGCGCTGTATCGCCAAGACGGGCGCGCGCTCGGCCATCTCCAGCAGCACTGCCTCTTCACGTGAAGCGGCGCGCGCCTCAAGCGTCTGTTCGGCGTAGGCCAGCGCCAGCTTGTAGCGCGTTCGCAGCGCGGCGTAGAGCGATTCCGCTGTGAAATCGTGGTGTTCGAAGAGGTCGGGGCAAGCCGACGCCAGCAGCGTAGACGTCTCCAGCGCGATCGGCTGATCGTTCACGCAGCGCACGCGGCGCAAGATAGCTACGCGCGTTCCGACGGGCACGCACAGGCGATGAGCGCTTTCGGCGTTGGCCTCGGTCATGGCGGCGTTGAGCACGCGGCTGCTGACCTCGTGGCCGCGCTGGCGCATCTCCTCGGTGAAGCTCATCAGCGTGTCAAGCTGTAAGTTGTACGTCTCCGGGGCGACGAACGTCCCCTTGCCGATGCGCACGTAAACCAGCCCAGCTTGCTCTAGCTCTTTGATCGCTTTCGTCACGGTCAAGCGGTTGACGCCGAAGCGCTGCGCCAGCTCGCGCTCAGACGGAATGCGGGTGTGCGGTTTGAACGTCCCGTCTTGAATGTGGTGCAGGATGAAGTCCTTGACCTGCTCGTAGAGCGGTTTCGGCGAGGTGGCGTCAAGCGGCTGTTCGATCATACGGGTCACCTCTCGCGGCGCATCCAACGCACGAGCAGGGCGCTGGCCGTCACCAAGAAGACGCCCATCAAGCCGCTGCACACGCTGACGACGAACTCGGGGCTGGTGGGCGCGTTGGCGGCGGCCATCAAGAACCCGCCCCCCGCCAAGAAGAAGCCGATCTGCATAAAACCACGGACTGGGTGATCGCTAGGTTGCATAGGGCTGCAAGCTGCCTTCCTGCTGCAACGGCGTGCAAGCGAATTCTTGCGGGTGCTCTGCGCTGGGGGCCAGCGTCGGCACGTCGTGATCGCACGTGCCCGGGACGAAGAACGGGCAGCGCGGGTGGAAGGCGCAGCCGCGCGGGATGGCCGTCAGCTTCGGGATGTCGTCGCTGCGCAGGCGCATCGGCTGTTTGCGGCGCGTGATGTCGGGGTCGGCTTCTGGCACGGCGGCCAGCAGCGCCCGCGTGTAGGGGTGCGCAGGGTTGCCGATCACGTCCGGCGTCCGGCCGATCTCCACAATCCGCCCCAGATACATCACCGCGATGCGCCCCTCCCACGCGAAGTACTTGGCCAACGCCAGATCGTGCGTGATGAAGACGATGCTCATGCCGAACTCAGCGCGCAGTTGGTGGAGCATCTTCAAGATGCCGACGCGGATGCTCACGTCCACCATGCTGACGGCCTCATCGGCCACGATCAAGCGTGGCTGCACGGTGAGCGCGCGGGCGATGCTCACGCGCTGGCGCTGGCCGCCGCTGAGCTGGTGCGGGTACTTGTTGACGATGTCGCCGGGCGGCGTCAGGTCAACCAACGTCAGCAGCTCCCAGATGCGGCGGCGCAGGCTGGCGCGGTCGCTTACGAGTTTGTGGCGCTTGAGCGGGAAGCTCAGGATCTGCTCAATCGTGTGCGCGGGGTTGAGCGACGCGAACGGGTCTTGGTGCACGATCTGGAACTCGCGCCGCAGCTTCGATTGCTCTTCCTTCGTGAAGGTGGCGCGCTCGCGCCCGCGGATCAGCACACTGCCGCTGGACGGGTCATTCAGCCCAGCGATGATCTTGCCGGTGGTCGTCTTGCCGCAGCCGCTCTCGCCCACAATGCACAGGATCTCGTTCTCGTGCACCGCGAGGTTGATGTCTTGCAGCACAGGGATCGTCACGCGGTCTTTCTCAAACGAGCGATACACATCGCGCAGTTCTAACAGAGGGGTGCTCATGCGTTCACCCCCATGCGGCGGCGCTGCGCTTGGGCAACCGCCGTCCGCTCAAAACACGCCACGAGGTGCGCCTGCTGCTGGTCATCCGCCGGGGCGACGATCTCAGTCGGCGGCACTTGCGCGGCACAGCGCTCCGTTGCAAAGCGGCAGCGTTCGTGGAACTTGCAGCCGGGGGGCGGCGCGATTAAGTCCGGCGGGCTGCCCGGGATGCTGTCGAGTTCCTCATGGCCGAACGACAAGCGCGGCGCAGCGTCTAACAGGCTGAGCGTGTAGGCGTGTTTCGGGCGGTAGAAGACCTCCTCCACCGGCCCGATCTCCACGATGTCGCCGGCGTACATCGTGGCGATGGTGTCGGCGATTTCGGCCGCTACGGCCAGATCGTGGCTGATGAAGATCGTGCTGAAGTTGAGTTCCGCGCGCAGCTCCTTCAACACGTCGAGGATCGAACGCTGCGTCAGGATGTCAACGGCTGTCGTCGGCTCGTCCATGATGACGATCTGCGGGCGCAGCAGCAGCGCCACCGCCAGCAGCACCCGCTGGCGCATCCCGCCGCTGAGTTCGTGCGGGTAGCTGTTGAACACGCGGTGCGCGTCCAGCCGCACCTTTTCGAACAGCCCCAGCGCTTCTTTCTGCGCCATTTTGCGATCCATCCCGTGCGCGGCCGCGGTGTCGTAGACCATCTCAGAGATGCGCAGCACCGGGTTGAGCGAGTTCAGCGCCCCTTGAAACACCATCGAACACTCCGACCACAGGAACTGCTTCATCGCGCGGTCGCTCAGCTTCATCACGTCGATCAGCGTGCCGCTGCGATCGGTGTAGAGCGCTTGGCCCGCGTCGATGCTGGCCGCTTTGGGCAGCGTGCGGATCAGCGCGAGGTTGAGCGTGCTCTTGCCGCAGCCGCTCTCGCCGATGAAGGCCAGCGTCTCGCCCGCGTGCAGGTCAAACGACACGTTGTTCACCGCGCGCACGCGCCCCCGCCGCGCCAGATAGCTGACGGACAGGCCGCGCACGCTTAAGACGACATCTCGGTTTTTCATAAGCCGCTCCTCAAGCGCGGGTTGAACACCTCTTCTAACGAGCGCGTGAACAGCACGAGCGAGAGTTGGAAGAGCGCAATCGCCACCACCGGCGAGAGCAGCATCCCCGCCGCCAGCGGGTTAGCCAACACGCCCTGCTGCCGCCCCATGAAGATCATCACGCCCCAATCCGGCTCGACCAGCGGCACAAGGCCGAGGAACACTAAGCCGACGATGCTGTACATCGCTACGCGCACGGTGAAGATGTAGTTCACCGCGATGTAGCTGATCATGTTCGGGAACACCTCGCGGCTGATGATGTGCCACAGGCCCAAGTCCAGCGCGATGGCCGCCTCCACGTAGTCGCGCTCGCGCAAGCTCAAGACCTGCGCGCGGACGGCGCGCATCAGCACCGGCCAGTTGAGCGCAGCGAACAACAGCGCCAGCGCAAAGCTGTCGTCAAATTTGATGATGCTGGCGATCACGAGTAACAGCGGAAACGATGGGATCGTCAGAATGAAGTTGGCGATGGTTGTGATGAGGCTGTCCACATAGCGCCCAAGCAGCGCCGCCGCGCTCCCCAAGACGACCGCCAAGATCGTGGCGAACAAGCCCGCCGCCAGCGAGGTCAAGATCAGCCGCTGGCCGCCGTAGACCATGTGCGAGAGCACGTCGCGCCCCTGCCAATCCAGCCCCAGTGGGTGCTCCGAGCTAGGGCCAGCCAGCAGCGAGCGCGCCCCGGGCTGCCGCCGATCCAAGCGCGCCCGCCCCTCATACTCGATGAACAAGGGGCCGAACACCGTCACGATGACGAAGAACATGATCCCGCAGAAACCGATGAAGCCTGATTTGTTGCGCATCAAGGCGTTCAACCCGGCGCGAACGTTCGTGCCGAGGTTGGCCATCCAGCGCATGAACGCCTCGCGCCGCGTCTCCTCAAACGACACCTCTGAGAGCGCCGCGCGGCTCGTGAACGGGTCTTGACGGTTCACGTAAGCGTAGCTGATGACCACCGCGCAGGCCACGACCATCATCGGCAGGCCGCCAATCAAGCCGCAGCCGAAGCCCGCCATGATGCAGGCCAGTGCGCCCAACAACCCCGCCCGCCACTGCCGATAATACGCCGACAGCACCAGCGGCACGATCCCGACGACCACCCCCAACGCGAGGCCCGTCGGAGAGGCAACAGTCGCAAATAGGTTCACAGCTTGCCCTCCTTGCTCACGCGCACGCGCGGATCGAGCCAGCCCAGCACCAGATCGCTCAACAGGTTCGACAGCACGACCGCAATCGTGATCACGAGGAAGATGCCCTGCATGGTGGTGTAGTCGCGCGTCACAATCGCCCGCAGAAGCTGCCGCCCCAAGCCGGGATACTCAAAGATCTGCTCGATGGCGACGCTGCCGCCCACGATGAAGCCGATGCTGATCGCTAGGCGCGTGATGAGCGGCAGCAGCGCGTTGCGCCCGACGTAGGCCGTCAGAATGCGCCGCTGCGACAGGCCGCGCGCCTGCGCCACAGTGATGTAGTCCTCCCCCAGCGTGCTGATCGTGCTGCTCTTCATCGAGAGGATCCACGTGCCGATGGTCGATGCAACGTAGATCGTCACAGGGAAGAGGGCGAACTTGAAGAGGCTGCTGATGTACTCAAACGTGAAGCCGGCCGGGATGTTCGGGTCGCTGCCGCCGCGGAACTCGCCGACGTTGAACAACTGAAGCTGCACGCCCAAGATCAAGACGAACAGCAGCGCGAGGATGTAATCCGGAATGCCCGAGAGGATCGACGCGAGGAAGGTCATCACGTTGTCGAGGATGCCGCCGCGCCAATAGCCCATCGCCAGCCCGATGAGCGCCCCCAGCGTGAAGCTGATGGTGAGCGCCAGCCCGACGCTGAAGAGCGTCCACGGCAGGTAGCGCGCGATCTGGTCGGCGACGGGCGTGCCCGCGCTGAGGATGCTCTTGCCCAAGTCACCGCGCAGCAGCGACGACATGTAGCGCGTGTACTGGTCGATCATCGGCTCGTCGGGGTCGAAAAGGAACAAGCCCGCGGCCACCGTCCGCGCTTGCTCGTAGGTCAAGTTCTGCTGGATCATCAGGCTCTCCACCTTGCTGCTGAAGGGGTCGCCCGGCATCAAGCGGATCAAGAAGAAGGTGAAGGTCGTCACCGCGAAGACGGTCAGCAAGGCTTGGAGCAGCGCCCGCAGCGCGTAACTCCCCCAGAGCTGACGCACCACACGAATCGGCATCGCGGACGCGGGAATGCGCGTTTGCGGAGAAATCGGCACAGAACTCATCAAACAGCCTCGTAAAAAATATTGTTGCTCACAAGTGGCAAGCCGTGGCCTGCCGAAATCAAAGCGGGCAAGGCAGCTTGACCGGCCACCTTGCCCGAACGGTTGTGTTTAGCTGGCTGGGGCGAGTGTGCCGTCCAAGATCAGCTTGATGATGAAGTGGTCACCGCTGGGGTTCAAGTAGATCGGGTCGTCATCCGGTGGTGCGCCGGCGATGCGCGTCTCGTTGAGCGGCTCGACGCTCAGCATCTCGTTGAGCGGGATGAACGGGACAGTCGCGTTGATGATGCGCGCGACGCGGTCAGCTTTCGCGGTCAGCTCGGCGGGGTCAAGGCCGGTGCTCACGTCGGCGATGAGCGCCTCGAGGTCGACCATCTCGCCCTCAAATTCAAACTGGAGCGGGAAGCTGATGCCCGGCTGGCCGCCCGGCACAGCGCCCAAGTTGAAGCGCACGGTCGGGTTGCGGAAGTGGCCGTTGGCGAACGGGCTGCCCGCGCCCCAGCTCCACACGCTTAGGTCGAAGGTTCCGGCGAAGATGGCATCGCGGGCTTCCTGCCACGGGCGGGCGCGCAGCGTGATGTCAAAGCCGAAGTCGTTCAGCTGTTGGGTAGCGTCTTGGGCAGCGGCGCTGAAGTCGGCAAAGTCCTGCGGGAAGGTGTACTCCACGCGGATCGTGTTGCCGTTGGCGTCCACCCACTTGCCGGCGCTGTTGCGCGTGTAGCCGGCAGCTTCCATGTAGGCGGCGGCCTTCTCAAGGTCATATTCGTAGGGATCGAGCGAGGCGATGGCCTCTGCGCTCAGCAGGGTGGGGGTCATGCTGTCCAAGATGCCGCTGAAGAACACCGTGCCCGACGCGCCCAGACCGTTCGTCAGGAAGGCGCTCTGGTCGCGGTTGATGGCGTGGGCCACTGCCTTGCGCACGTTGACATCCTGCCAGACGGGCAGCGCGAAGTTGAACAAGAGCGACGGGCCGTAGCCGCGCGGCGTCGTCACCAAGCGGATGCCTGCGCGGTCGAAGCTGTCCACGGTGGCGGGCGGGTAGACGTTGGTCGAGTGGGCCAGTTCACCGCTGAGGACGAGCGGGGTCGTCTGCTCGGTCTCACCAGCCCAGATCTTCAGCTCGCCAAATTTGACGGTGCTGCTGAAGATGCTGTTCGGGTGCCAGCGCAGCGTCATGAAAGCGTCGTTGACATCGGCCAGCGAGTAGGTGTAAGGGCCGCTGGCGCGCAGAACGTCCGGACGGAAGCTGTTGATCTCAGCGATCAGGGCCGTCCACGATTCGCTCTCACGGGTTGCGCCGCTGGCGACGACGTCGCGGGCCTTCTCAGCCAGTTCGCCGTAGGTGGCGCTGGCGACGATGGGTTCCTTCAGGATCAAGCGCTCGGCCAGCAGGCTGGGTTGCCCGCTGAAGGTGAACTTCACCGTCAGGTCGTCCACCGCTTCCACGCTGCTGATGTACTGGAACTGCGTCCAGTTGAGGATGCGGCCAATGGCGTAGGTGTCCAACACATCTTGGCTGGTGATGGGCGTGCCGTCGCTCCACGTTGCGCCCGCCTTGAGCGTAAACTGGTAGGCCGCGTTGTCATCCACGAAGCCCCAGCTTTCCGCCAACATCGGGATGTATTCATTCGTTGCCCAGATGTAGTAAGCCGGCGTCAGTTCCACCAGCGGGCGATAGACCACGCCGAGGTTGTCGTTGAGGCCGCCCCCGGCAAAGCTGTTCAGGTGATGATCGGGGGGCAGCACATACGGCCAAGTGCCGAGCCATGTGCCGACCGGGGCTTCCTGCGCGCGGAACGGCATAACCGCCGTCAGCGCTAAGACGAAAAATGCAACAAATCTTTTCATGGGTCTGCTCCTGAAAAAAAACGAACAGTATGTGGACTAGTCCACACTACGCCACTAATTTAACATCCCTTTCATATACGCGCAACATATTCGTGATGAGGAGTGTCTAAAGATAAACAGACAGCCGCGCCGAGCGCTGAGGCGCTCGGCTCAGGCGCGCCCCCTGAAGTCAGCTGGATAAGGCGTCTGTTCGAATTTAGACACTCCCTCGTGATGAGGCTTAGCAATCGGCAGAAGGCCTTAGCTATGAACGCCGAGAACCGAGGCGCGAGGCCTCATCCCCCCTTTCATCCGCCGCGCGCGGTGCAGATGCGTTACAATAGGGCTGTCTGAATTCACTCGCACTAAAGGCCTATTTGATGTCTACTTACCAAAAATTAGTTGTGGTGCGCAGTTCAAACGACCTGCGCGCCGCCACCGAAATTCACGAAGCGCCCATCCCTCAGCCGGAGGCCGGTCACATCGTCGTGCAGACGCGCTACAGCGGGGTCAACGCGGCGGATTACCTCATGGCGGCTGGGCGCTACCTCGCGCCCACCCCGCCGCCTTACGACCTCGGCGCGGAGTCGGTTGGGGTGGTGGCCGCTGTGGGCGAGGGCGTCAGCTACTTCAAAGAGGGGGACGCCGTGTTTGCCATCGGCGGCGGCTACCGCGAGTATTTCACCGTGCCCGCCAGCCACGCCATCCCCCTCCCCGCTGCCACGCCCGACATGGTGACGATCGGCGTAAGCGGCCTCACCGCCAGCATCGCGCTGGAAAAAGTCGGTGAGATGACCAGCGGCGAGACCGTCCTAGTGACCGCCGCCGCGGGCGGCACGGGCAGTTTTGCCGTGCAGCTTGCCAGCCTTGCAGGCAACCACGTCATCGGCACGTGCAGCAGCGCCGACAAAGCGGCCTTCCTGCGCAGCATCGGCTGTCATCGCCCCGTCAACTACAAGGATGAGTCGCTGTCTGAGGTCTTGAAAGCCGAATATCGCAAAGGGATCGACATCGCCTTTGAGAGCGTCGGTGGCAAGCTCTACGACATCGCCCTCAACGCGCTGGCCGTCAAAGGCCGCTTGATCGTGATCGGCGCGATCAGCGAGTACGAGAGCGGCCCGCAGGAAGTGACGCGCGTCCGCGACAGCTACAAGCTGCTCAACAAATCCGCGTCGATCCGCGGCTTCTGGCTGATGCACTACCTGCGCGACGTGCCCGAACACGCCGCTCGCCTGCTCGCCTTGATCGCTGAGGGCAAGCTCCAAGCTACTTATGACCCGACAACCTTCAAGGGCGTGGCCGGGGCGCTCGACGCAATTGAGTACATGTATTCAGGCCGCAATATCGGCAAAGTCATCGTGAGTTTTTGAGATGCAGCCGCTGAACGACACACAAAAGCACGCCCTAAATGCCTTCCTCTCACAAGCCTTGCAGCCCGTCACGGTGACAGCCGCCCAGCCGTTAAGCGGGGGCGCATCCCGCGACACGTGGAAGCTCACGCTACAAGGGGCGGATGTTACGCTGGAGCAGGTGCTGCGGCGCGACCTGCCAACCCAGATGTTCGACGAAGCGCTGACCCGCGCGCAGGAATTCCACATCATGCGCGTCGCGCATGCGCACGGGGTCAAGGTGGCCAAAGTGCGCGCCCTGTGTGAAGACCCGACCGTGCTGGGCAGCCCCTTCTTCGTCATGGACTACGTGCCCGGGGTCAGCATCGGCACGAAAGTGATCCACGCGCCGGAGTTGGCCGCCGCGCGCGAGCGCCTGCCGCAGCAGCTCGCCGAGCAGCTCGCCCGCATCCACCGCCTGCCGATGGACGAGCTGGGCTTCCTGCCGCGCGCGCCAGAGGGCACCGCCTACAGCCGCTACGTGGTCGATCAGATGTACGCGCTGCTCGACAAGCTGGGCGTGCACAACCCCGTCTGGGAGTGGACGCTGCGCTGGGCACAGAACCACCTGCCCACCCAAACGCGGACGACGGTCATCCACGGCGATTTTCGCGTGGGCAACCTGCTCGTAGACGAGCAAGGGCTGGCCGCCGTCATCGACTGGGAGTTTGCCCACATCGGCGACCCGAATGAAGAACTAGGCTACATCTGCATGCGCGATTGGCGCTTTGGGGCGATTGACCGCCACTTCGCCGGGCTGAGCGACCGCGAAACCTTCCTACAGGCCTACGAAGCCGCCAGCGGCCTCCCCGTCGATCGGCAGGCGGTCGATTGGTGGGAGATCATGGGCAACATCCGCTGGGGGATCATCTGCATGAGCCAAGCCAACCGCCACCTCTCCGGCCTTGAGCCGAGCGTCGAGCTGGCCAGCCTCGGTCGCCGCAGCGCCGAGATGCAGCTAGAAGCTTTGAGATTGATCGAGCTTGTGCGCTGAATAGGGGCAAACAAACCTATTCTTTTTGTTAAATCAACGGTTACAGTGTGATTTAAAGCCATGTTCATGTTAAAATTAGTGTGACAACAGAAAGCAGTCCGTCATGGTCAAATTTGTGATCGCCTTCAAACAGCCTGCACAGCCCGAAGCGTTCGAGACGGCGTATCAAGATTTCCTCGCCCTCGTGGAGCGCATGCCTGACATCCAACGCAAGCAGGTGCTGCACGTGGTGGGGTCGCCGCGCGGTCAGGCCGACTACTACCGACTGCTGGAACTCTACTTTGCAGACTTGCCGACGCTGGAGCAGTCGCTGGCGTCGCCGCAGGGGCAGGAGGCCGCTCGCGAACTCAGCCGCTTCGAGCCGCACACGCTTGAAGCCTTTTTGGGCCACGTCTATGAAGCATGAGGATGAATCAAACCACTGATGGCTGATTTGCCGCTGATCTCCACCCGTTATGAACTCATCGACCGTATCGGCAGCGGCGGCATGGGCGTCGTCTACAGCGCCTATGATCGGCTGCTGCGGCGGCGCATCGCTCTGAAGAGGGTCAATCAACTGCCACGTGGCGGCATGCAACAGATGCGGCAAATCCGCCTGCACCTGTCGCAAGAGTTCAAAGTCCTCTCGGCGCTGCACCATCCGCACATCGTGCAAGTGCTCGATTACGGCTTTGACGCAGACGGTCAGCCTTACTTCACAATGGAACTGCTGACGGACGCCCTCACCGTGCTCGAGGCGGCCAAAGGCCAGCCGCTCGATTTCAAACTCAACTTGATCTGGCAGGGGCTGCTGGCGCTGGAGTACCTGCATCGGCATCACATCCTGCATCGTGACCTGAAGCCGCACAACATCCTCATCACGGATGGACAATTGAAGCTGCTTGACTTCGGCCTCGCGGTGGACAGAGGCGTGTACGCTCAAACGGCTGGCACGCTGGCCTACATGTCGCCCGAGACGCTGCAAAACGAACGGCTGACCGAGCAGTCCGACCTGTACAGCTTTGCGGTGATCATCTACGAAATGCTAGCGGAGCGCCAGCTCTACAGCGGCCTGACGATGTCGCAGATCATGGCGCACGTGCTGGGGATCATGCCCGACCTGACGACGCTCGACGTGCCGGAGGCGCTGCGCGCGGCGTTGCAAGTCGCCCTGCAAAAAGACCCCGCCCACCGCTTCCCTAGCGCCACCGAGTTTCTCAAGGCGGTTAACGCTGCGCTGCCCGTCCCGCTGCCGCTGGAGACGCCCGAACAGCGCGAAAGCTACTTCCGCAGCCCGCGCTTTGTCGGGCGGGTGGAAGAGCTGAACCTGCTGCTGCACGCGCTGAGCGCGGCACGTGCCAACGAGGGCAGCGCGTGGATGATTGCTGGTGAGAGCGGCGTGGGCAAGTCGCGCTTGGCCGCCGAGGTGCGGACGCGGGCGCTGGTTGATGGCTGCATCGTGTTACAAGGCCAAGCCTTGCGCGAGCGTTCGCGCCCCTTTCAAATGTGGGAAGACCCGCTGCGCTGGCTGTGCTTTTTGATGAGCGTCAACGACGACGAAGCTGCCCTGCTGCACCTGCTGATCCCTGACCTAGAGGACATTATCGGTCGCCCCATCCGTCCACAAGTATCTGAGAACATGCGCAGCACCCAAGAACGGTTGTTCAACGTCATCGTGAGCCTGTTCACACGGGTAAAAGTGCCCACGCTGCTGATCTTGGAGGACATCCAGTGGGCCGGCAGCGAAAGCCAGCAGCTCTTAGGGCGGCTCAGCAGCGCTCTGAGCGACACGCCGCTGCTGCTGCTGACGACCTTCCGCGATGAGCAGGCGCTGTTCCCCTCACAGTCGCTGCGCAGCCTGCGCCTCATCCGCTTGCAGCGCTTCAACCACGATGAAATTGCCGACCTCACACAGTCGATGCTAGGCCAAGCCGATCCCCGCCTTGTGGACTATCTCGCTCAGCACACAGAGGGCAACATCTTCTTCTTGCAGGAAGTGCTGACCGCGCTTGTGGAACAGGTTGGCGACACGCTGCACATCACACCCGAGACGCTGCCGGCCACCATCCTGACGAAAGGCATCAACCAAGCCGCGCGCTATCGGCTCAGCCTGCTGCCAGAGGAAAACATGCCCGTGCTCGAGGCGGCGGCGGTTATCGGGCGCGAGATCAACCTTGACCTGCTCCAGCATCTCTTCCCGCAGCATGACCTCGACCTGTGGCTGAGCGACTGCGCGTTCACCGTGCTCGATCATCATGAAGGCACGTGGCGCTTCGCCCACGACAAAATCCGTGAATCGCTGCTAGCGCAGCTCGAACCGACCGATAAGCGCAGCCTACACCATCAAGTCGCCGAGACGATGACGGCGCACTACGGCGAACGTGAGGACATCCTGCCGCAGTTGGTGCATCACTGGCACGAGAGCGGCGAGCACGAGCGCGAGGCAAGCGCCGCCATGCGCGCCTCAGCCGTGGCAGAACGCGCCTTCGCCTTTGAGGACGCGCTGGCTTATCAAGCGCAAGCCATCGCTGCCCTTGAGCGCATCCCGCTTGACGCGCTGCCTTTCAACCATTACGTGCAGGCGATGACACAACTCGCCCGCCTCACCAACTTGGTCGGCGTCTTGCGAAAGCCTTACGAACGAGTGGCCGCCGCTCATGCCTTCGTCCAGCAACACTTTGAACGCCTCAACGATGCGGACAAAGCGCTGCTCATCCCCTTCTACGATTACTGGGTGCGCATGAACTACCAATCAGGTCAATACGCGCGCGCCCTGACCTATGTGGAAGAGATGCGCACCCTTGCTGAAGCCAACGGGCAGCCCAACGACGCTCAACGGGCAGACGGGCTGCGCGGGCGGGTGCTGGTGATGCAGGGGCGCTTCAACGAGGGGCTGCCGCTGCTGCAAGCCAGCCTTGGCGTCGCCACTCATCAACGTGAGCGCCTGCTCACTCAGGCTTATATCGCGCAGGCAACCGGCATGTTAGGCAGCGTGCAGGAAGCCTTCGACCTCTACAACCATGTGATCACCCAAGCCAGCTATCAGGGCGTGCTGGTCGCAGGGGGGGTGGCGCGCCTGCTGCGCATCTGGCTCTACGCCTATACCGATCAGATTCAGATCGCGCTCATTGAAGCCTCGTTGATGTCGGAACGCCTGAATGAACTGAACGACGCGCTGCTGAGCGATCTGTACCATCTGCTGCACGGCTACTTGCTGCTGTGCGATAACCAAGTTGAGCAGGCGCGCCTACATGAAGCGGCCTATGAAGACGCCTTGCGGCACAAAGCAGGCACAGGCATCTTTAGCGATTGGATGGCCGGGCTGAACGTTGAGCTGCGGCTGCGCGCTGGCCAATTGGACGAAGCTGAGGCGCTGGCCCGCGCTGCGCTGGAACAAGCCATCGCCAACGACGCGCCCTATGGGCAGGCCATCGCCTATCGCCTGCTGGCCGCCGTCTTACACGCGCAAGCGCGCCACACAGAGAGCGGCGATGCGCTCAACGCCAGCACGGCGCTTTTCAACACCTGTCAAACACCGCGCGATGTCGTCTATAATGAACGCCTGAAGCGGTCATGGCGGCGAGCGGTCAAATAGCGTCTCCATCCGCATCACCAATTTAGGCAATACGGATGCACTAAACCATGAGACGCATTCTGGCAATTGACGACGACGCTGACAATTTAGAACTGATCGAAAAGATCTTGAAGAACGCCGGCTATCACTTCACTGGCGCGCTCACTGGCTTGGATGGCATCAAACTTGCCACCAGCCATGATTATGACCTCATCATCCTCGACATCGACCTGCCAGATGTGCAGGGCGACGAAGTTGCGCGCCGCCTGAAAGCCCACAGCAGCACCCCCATCTTGAGCTTGACCGGCAACGACGATCTAGGCGACCGTGAGCGCTACCTCGACGCAGGCTGCGACGGCTACCTGCCCAAGCCGATCAGCCGTCCATATCTGTTGGCAGCCATTGCTGAGCTGCTCTGACGACGATGCCACGTCAAACGGGCGGCTTCCTGCTGGTGCTGGCGCTCTACGGCGTGCTGGTGACGCTGTTCGCCGTGCGCACGCCTGCATGGCAAACCCCCGACGAACCCGCCCACTACAACTACATCCGCCAAGTGGCCGAGGGAACTCTGCTGCCCATCATCGAAGAAGGCGACTGGGACAACGCCACGCTGGAGCAGCTCAAGGCGCAGCGCTTTCAAGGGGAATTGACCACCGCCATCCCCGCCATCGAGTACGAAGACCACCAGCCGCCGCTCTACTACTGGTTGGCCGCGCCGATCTACGCCCTCACTGACGGCAGCCTGACCACGCTGCGGCTGTTTTCGGGGTTTTTGGGGCTGTTCACCCTCAGCCTCGCGTATCTGACCGTGCGCCTGCTCTACCCCGATCTGCCGTGGATAGCGCTCACGGCGACGGCGTTCATCGCGTTTTTGCCGCAGCACCTGATGATCCTCGGCAGCGTCAACAACGACGCGCTGGCGGGCGTCGTCATGAGCGCGCTGCTCTACGGCTGCTTGCGCTATCGCCTGCGCGGGGACGTGCATCCGGCGTGGTTGGGGCTGGGCTTGGGGGTCGTCGTGCTGACCAAGACAACGATCTACTTCACCGCGGCGGTTGTGCTGCTGACGGTGCTGCTGCGCTGGCGCGCCGAGCAGGCGAGTGGGCCGCGGCTGCTGCCCCCCCTGCTGTGGACGGCCATCGCAGCGGGGGGATTTGCCCTCTTCTGGTTCGGGCGCAACGTCCTCACCTACGGCTTTCCGGACATCATGGGGCTGCGCGCCCATGATGACGTGGTCGTCGGCCAACTGCGCACGGCTGACCTCATCGCTCAGGTCGGCCTTGTCGATTACTTAATCCAGCTCAAGACGACCACTTTTCAGAGCTTCTGGGGGCAGTTCGGTTGGATGGGCGTGCCGATGCACAATCTCTTCTTTGAGGGGGAATCGTTGGCTTACGTGTTCGCCGGGGCGATCACGCTGCTGGGGGCGCTCGGGCTGTGGATCGGGCGCAGCCGCGCACCGCTCAAGCCCGAACGGCGCGACGCTCACCTTATCCTGCTCAGCGTGGCCGGGCTGGCCGTCTTGGTGTTCCTCTACTACAACACGCAGTTCGTGCAGTTTCAGGGTCGCTATCTCTTCAGCGCGCTGATCCCCTTCAGCTTGTGGCTGGCGTTGGGGCTGACGGCGCTGGGGCAGCGCGTGCGCGCCGCGTGGCTGGCGTTGATCGCCCCGCTGGGGCTGGCGGCTTTAGCGTTCTACGTGGTTTGGCGGGTGCTGCCCGGCGCGCTGGGCTGAGGAACAAAAAAAGCGCTCATCACTCATGAACGCTGTTGGGCAGTAGAGGACTCGAACCTCTGAC
>CALDYP010000070.1 GCA_937944445.1 uncultured Anaerolineae bacterium | reverse complement strand
CAGCGTATGAACGCCGCAGGTGCGTTATAATACTTGTTTAGGTATCAGAAAACCATACGGAGAGATGAAATGCGGCGTTGGCTGTGGATCGTGTGCTTGCTTGCTAGCGTGTGGGGAGTCAAAGCACAAACAGATTTGGCGGCGACGCTAGAAGTACTCGATGCGGGTGTGAGCGTGCGCCGCGTGAACACCGCTGCGTTCATCGCAGTGACGCAAGAAGCCATCGTTGGGGTAGGGGATGTCATCCGCACAGACAACACCGGCCGCGCGCGCATCACCTTCTTCGCCGATGGAACCGACACCGAGCTGCTGCCCAACACGGAATATGTCATTGAGCGCTTCAGCGGCACAGAACAATCGTTTCAACTGTCTGTGAACGTCGTGATCGGGCAGACGATTCAACGGCTGGCAAGGTTGATCGACACCGAGTCGATCTACGACGTGCGCACACCCGGCATGACGTTGGTCGCGCGTGGGACAGCGTTTGCCATCCGCGTTGAGGGAACCGGCCGCAGCGCGATGCTCGTCAGCGAGGGGGAAGTGGAAAGCACACAAGACGCAGACAGCGCGCTCGTGCCGCCCGGGTTTGGCATTCGGGCAAATGTGGGCGAGGGGCTGTCTGATGTCGTGCGCGCGACCACGTTTGCTGAGCTAGACGCCGCAATCGACGGCTGCGTGGTCAGCGTCAGCACCCCCGACGACGTGAGCTTAAACGTGCGACAAGGGCCGAGCGCGTCGACAGCGCTGGTGGGCATCATCAGCCCGTCAGAGGTCACGCTAGCGTATGGCATCGTGGAAGGTGGGCGCTGGTATCGCATCGCCTATCGCGGTGGGTTCGGTTGGGTGCTGAGCAGCACCGCCACCGTCGCCGCCGACTGCGCCGGGCTGCGCCTGTTCGCCCCGGATTGGCGTGAAGACATTGAGCTTTATACTGTCCCTGCGCCCACGTTCCCGATTGTTCCCGCCGTGTCGCCTACCCCTGAGGCCACGCCTGACAGCTAGACGTTCTATCTCGGCCTCTAGCAATCACTAAATTTAGAAGGGCGAGATCATTTGTTTGCCTCATGATGCAGCTTCACTGTGACGATCTGGAACGGCGTCAGGGGCAGCGTCAAGCTGCCATCAGGGTTGAGCGGCAGCTCAGACAAGGGATCCTCTAACAGGTTGACCATCTGCGCGCGGGCGACGGGGAACGCTGGCCGCAGCACCACCGCGCCGCGCACGCGGTTCGGCTCGTACAGGCGCACGATCACGCTGTCATCGTCCTCCGCGAGTTTGATCGTCTCGATCAGCGCGCTGCCCTCCACGCTGATGAGCGAGGGCAGGGCGGCTTGTGTGCCGCCGCCGCTCAGGCTGAAGGCGGGGTTGTTGAAAGCATAGCCGCGGGCTTGCGTCGCGCGCAGATCAGCCCCCGCGTGCGGGTAGAGCGCATAGCTGAAGCGATGGACGCCTGCATCGGCTGTCTCGTCTGGCCACGTCGGGGACTTAAGCAGGGTCAGGCGCATCACGTTGTCGCGGATGTCGTGGCCGTATTTACAGTCGTTCAACAAGCTGACGCCATAGCCGCCCTCGCTCAGGTCTGCCCATTTGTGGCCGACGACTTCAAACCGCGCCCAGTCCCAGCTTGTGTTCCAATGGGTGGGGCGCTGGACGTGCCCCCACTGCACGTCATACGACGCGGCCGACGACAATACCTCCACTGGAAACGCCACCTTGAGCAAGATGTGCCGCTCGCGCCAGTCGATCTCGGTGTCAAACCGCAGCACGTCCCCCTCAAGGTGGATGCGCTGCGTGTAGGGGCTGTTCAGGATTTGGCGCTGGACGATGAGCGCGTCCCCCTCGTGTGTGATGCGGTGGGCCGGCTCCGCCAGCCACATCCGATCTTGGTAGAAGATGTCGATGTCCCACGCATCCCACATCTGCGGGCGATCTTCAAAGGCCTGCATCTGGTTGGCGACCGCGCCCGCGGGCAGCGCCTCGCGGGCGTTGGCCTTGTCGTACAAGCGCACCAGATCGCCCGCCGCGTTGAACGCCGCCAGCAGGCGCTCGTTCTCCAGCGTGTGCACGTCGCCGAGCGTGATCGTGGCCGTTGGGTGGGGCTGCGTCGCCGCAGCGATCGCGTAAGGCGGGACGCCGCGCTGCGCAACCGGGGAGGGGTTGACGACGACATCGCCTGCAACGTGCTGGCGGATCACGTCCAGCGCGGCGTTTTGCGCTTGCTCAGCGATGAGCATCACGCGCTCGTACTGCTGCAAGCTTTCGACGTAGACAGGGCCGATGCTGCTGCCGGGGATGATGTCGTGAAACTGGTTGAGGCAGACCAAGCGCCACGCCTCAGTGAACGCCTCACGCGGGTAGGCAAAATCAGGGTTGAGCGTCTTGGCGTAAGCGCAGAGGAACTCCGCGTTGTGGAGGGCGATCTCGGCTTGGCGGTTGGCACGTTTGTTGCGGCTCTGGGTCGTGTACGTTCCACGGTGATACTCTAGATACAGTTCACCGTTCCACGTGGGCAGTTGATCGCCATACGCAGCCTCTAGGTGCTGGAAAAAATCGCTGGCGAAGGCGTGTTTGGCCTGTGGGCTGCCGGGGAAGCGGCTCACCTCGCGGATGTTCTCCAGCATTTCGCGGGTGGGGCCGCCGCCGCCGTCCCCCCAACCGTAGACCATCAGCAAGTCGCGCTGCGTCTCTTTCTGCTTGAAGCGCTGCCACGTGCGCAGCGGATCCGCCGGGATGGCGGCGGCGTTGTAGGTGCTGGCATAGCGCGGATCGTCGCTCTCGGGGGTCGTGCTGAAGTGGGTGATGACGCGCGAGCCGTCCAGCCCTTGCCACCAGAAGCTGTCATAGGGGAGTTTGTTGTACTGGCTCCAGCCGATTTTGATCGTGAAGAAGTACTGCATGCCTGCAAGGCGGATCAGCTGCGGGAGTTGAGCGCTGTAGCCGAACACGTCCGGCAGCCACAGGACGGGCGAATCTTGATCGGGGCCGAAGTGCTCGCGGAAGAAGCGCCGCCCCAAGAGGAACTGCCGCGCGAGGCTCTCGCTGCCGCTCAGGTTGCAATCGGCCTCCACCCACATCCCGCCGATGAGTTCCCAACGGCGCGCCTTCACAGCCGCTTTGACGCGCTCAAACAGGGCGGGGTGGTCTTGGCGGACGTACTCGTAAAGCTGGGGCTGGCTTTGGGTGAAGGTATACTCAGGGAACTGCTCCATCAGGTGCAGGACGGTGTGCCATGTGCGGCTGGTCTTGCGGCGGGTCTGTGCCAGCACCCACAGCCACGCGACGTCGATATGGGCGTGGCCTGCGCTCCAGACGTGCACGGGCAGGGGGTCGCCTGCGGCGCTCAACCGGTCTTTGAGCAGGGCATGGGCCGCCGCCGCCGTGGCGTAGACGTGTTCCGCGAGCGGGTCGCGCGTGTCGAGGGTCAAGAACGCCTCGTCCAGCGCGTTGAGCAGCGCGCCGTGCAGGGGGTTGTCCTCGGCGTAGCGCTTGACGAGGTCTAAAGCCGCTGACGCCGTGACGAGAAAAGCGCGCAGCGCTTGATCGATCTGCACGACCTGCGGCTGACGCATCAGCAGCAGCGCGTCGCGGCCTTGATAGTTGCTGTAGCCCGTCCAGCCGTGGAGCGTCAGGCGGTGCTCGCGCCCGTCACAGCAGCGCGCGGGCAGGGCAATCTCTTGGTGCGCGCGGTCGACGGCGGCCAGCGGCTCGCCGTCGATGTAGATGAGGGCTTCCGGGTGGACGAAGTCCTCAGCATTGCCTAGAGGAAGGTAAAGCGCCGCGTTGGGCGCATAGTCTGGGGGCGCGGTGAACGTGCTGCACAGGACAAAGCTCTGTTGAATCGGCCCCCAATATTGGCCGGGCTGGATCGTCTGCCATGTGTCATCCGGCGACAGAGTGGGGAGATTGTCAGGGATCGTCTCATCAGGCAGGTACTTGACCTTAAACGCGGGAATGGGGGTCGTCTGGCGATAAACAAACGGCAGCAGCAAGCTGATCCGCTGCGCGATTTTCTCTAGGGTGAAACGCATCCGATGGCGCATGGGAGTTGAACCTTGTTGACGGCGGGTAACAGCTTGATTGTAATGGGGTTGCACGCGGAAACCAAAATGTCTGAGGTGGGTTACAATCATCAGTGATTTTTCTGGAAAGGCTTGTCACATGACGCTGATTGCCCCCCCACCACAGAAGATGACGTTGGAAGGTGGCGCGTTTCACCTCAGCGATGGACATCTGATTGCGATTCAGCAGCCTGAACTGCTGTTCGAGGCGCAGCGCGCACGCGACGCGCTGGCGGCAGTGGGCGTCCATTGGGACATCGCGCTGACGTCGCAGGGCCGCATCGGCCTCAGCTTGGCGGCGGGGATGGATGCGCTGCTGACGCAGTCCTACACGCTGTCGATTCGCCCTGATCACATCAGCATTCACGGGTCAGACCCTGCTGGCGTGTTTTACGGCGTGTGCACATTAGCGCAGCTTCTCAAGCAGCACGGCACGCGCCTGCCGTGCTTGTCGATTCTCGACTTCCCTGAAATTTGGCGGCGCGGGGTGATGCTGGACATCAGCCGTGACCGTGTGCCCACGCTGGCGACGCTGCTCGAACTCGTCGATCTGCTCGCCAGTTGGAAGATCAACGAGCTTCAGCTCTACACAGAACACACGTTCGCCTATCAAGCGCATCCGCTCGTCTGGCAGGACGCCAGCCCGATCACCAGCGAAGACCTGCTGACGCTGAACACGTACTGCAAGCAGCGGCACATCGACCTCGTGCCGAACCTCAACACATTGGGGCACATGGAGCGCTGGCTGAAGCATGCTCCGTACAACCCGCTGGCTGAGATGCCGCAGGGGTTCCCCTCGCCGTGGCACGACGATCAACGCCTCTTGCCCGCCTCGACGCTTAACCCCAGCGACCCGCGCAGCGCTGCCCTCGTGCGCAGCTTGCTGGATGAGCTGCTGCCACACTTCAGCAGCGAGTACGTCAACGTCGGTGGAGATGAGCCGTGGGAGTTGGGCAAAGGCGCGAGCAAAGCCGCGTGGGAGGCCGAGCCGGGGCGCGTCTACTTGGACTATCTGAAGGGGCTGCACGTAGACGTCACACGGCGCGGGCGACGGATGCAGTTCTGGGCGGATATCATCGTCAAGTATCCCGCGCTAGTAGAAGAACTGCCGCGCGACGCCATCGCCATGATTTGGGGCTATGAAGCCGATGAGCCAAAAGAGGAAGAGGTCAAGCTGATTGTTGCGTCTGGCTTGGAAACTTACATGGTTCCCGGCACGTCCACGTGGAACAGCCTTGCAGGCCGCACCGATAACATGATCGCCAATTTGAACAACGCGGCGCGCCTAGCGCGTCAGTACGGGTCAAGAGGGTACCTAATCACTGAGTGGGGCGACAACGGCCATTGGCAGCCGCTGAGCGCAGCCTATGCGGGGTTCCTTTACGGGGCCAGCGTCGCGTGGAACTACGAGCAGGGTCAAACGCTTGACCTTGCGGAGGCGTTGAACCTGTACGCCTTTGAGGATGCTTCCCAACAAATGGGGCAGATCGCGCTGCGGATGGGCAACCTCTACCGCCATCTGCCGCTGCAAATCGGCAATGGGACGGCGCTGTTTTACCTGCTTCAAGTGGAGGATGACGAACTCAACACGCTTTGGAAGCCAGCGTACCACACACCTGAGATGCTGCAAGCGCTGCAAGCGATCGACCACAGCCTCGATGAGATGCTCGACGCGTTGAAGTCTGTGCAAGTGAGACGCGACGTTGAACGAGTCATGGCGGAGTCTGTGCAAGTGGCGGAGCTGCTCAAGGTGGCGGCGCAGCGCGGGCTGCACCAGTTGGGCGCGGGAAGGCTGCCATCGGCGCAAGAGGCGCAGCGCTTGATCGATCAACAGCGGGCAAACTGGCTGGCGCGGCATCGGCGCGGCGGCCTTGACGACAGCATCCAGAAGATGCGTTGGTTGTTCCAACGCGCGCAAGGGTAGGGCCGCAACCCTATGGAATTCTATGTTAAGAATTCTTAACTTGTTTTGCTCAATAAGTTAGGATATGATCTAGAATGAAGTATAAAAGACTTAGACAGTAAATATACTCCTATTATGGTGACAGTTTTAAGGCTTACGCCCTGAGCTACTTTGTCAATTGTGCTCAAATAGAACTGTTCGAATCAAAAACGCAAACGTTGAAAAAACGCAAACGTTGAAAAAAGGCACACCGGTTCATCAGGACGGGTGGACGATCATAAACAAGCGTGTTCTCAATGCCCGTTTGCTGTATATGCCGCTAGCGCGCTTGCCTCAAAAGCATGTCGCAGCTGCGGATGCGTTCCTCAAGGTCAATCAAAATTTAATGACAACTCGCAGCGAACCAACTAATCAACTATCTACTACGAGCAAAGCACCGCTGCCACATCTGCGCATTCAGCCCTCGAAAGGCTGGGTGAGCCTCAAGTTGCACGAGCTGTGGGAATATCGTGAGCTGCTCTACTTCCTCACATGGCGCGACATCAAGGTGCGCTATAAACAGACGGTGTTAGGTGCAGCGTGGGCAGTGCTTCAACCTTTCATGACCATGGTCGTGTTCAGTTTATTTTTCGGTAGGCTGGCGCAGATCCCATCAGACGGCGTGCCATATCCCATTTTTGCTTATGCTGCGCTCGTCCCGTGGGCATTCTTTGCTAGCGGGCTTACAAGTTCTTCTGATAGTCTGGTAGGCAGTGCTAACTTGATTAAGAAGGTCTACTTCCCACGCTTAACCATCCCAATCGGAACTGTGCTATCTGGCGCAGCGGATTTTTTAATTGCCTTTGTGGTGCTTCTGGTGATGATGTTGTTTTACGGCATTCTGCCTACAGTCAACGTGATCTTTTTGCCATTTTTTGTTCTGCTGGCATTTGTAACAGCGCTGGGCGTGGGCTTATGGCTGAGCGCGATGAACGTGCAATTCCGCGATGTGCGCTATACGATCCCATTTATTACGCAGTTCTGGTTATTCATTACTCCTGTGGCTTATCCGAGCAGCTTGATCGAGAATGAGGTGCTGCGGGCAATTTATGGCCTCAACCCGATGGCTGGGGTGGTGGAGGGTTTCCGGTGGGCACTGCTGGGCACAGACAGCGCGCCCGGCCCTGTGATCATCGTTTCATCGCTGGCGTCACTGCTGCTGTTCGTTAGCGGTTTGTTCTACTTCCGTCGCATGGAAAAAACTTTTGCGGATGTGGTGTGATGTCTAAGAAAACTATCGATTCAATGCCACTGTCTACGCGGATTAAAAATGGTCTCAATGCTGTTTTGGGCATGATAGGCTTGGAGATTTCTACCACTAGACTTCGGATTGCAAGAGAAAAATTACTCGAGGAACTTGAAAAGCGTGATCATTGGGACACGCCCAAATATAGTGCCGGTTACAAATTTAAAGACGAGAATTATTTACAATTTAT
>CALDYP010000069.1 GCA_937944445.1 uncultured Anaerolineae bacterium | reverse complement strand
CGCCGGGTAGACGTTCTCGCCGCCGCTGATGTACATGTCCTTGAAGCGGTCAACGATGTAGATGCAGCCCTCATCGTCGATCATGCCCGCGTCACCGCTGTGCAGCCAACGGTTGCCGTGCTCGTCGAGCGTGAAGCTGCTCGCGTTGGCGTCGGGGCGGTTCCAGTAGCCGGGGGTGATGTTCGGGCCGCTGATGACCACCTCGCCTACTGCGCCCACAGGCACATCGCGCATCTGCTCATCGACGACGCGCACGCGGGTGTGCAGCAGCGGCTTGCCGACGCTGGTCGGCTTGGCGAGGGCGCGCCGCTTGTCGATCAAGAAGACGGTTGGGCTGGTTTCGGTCATGCCGAAGCCCAACTGCACGATGATCCCGCGCGCCGCGTAGCGCTCAAGGACGCTAACGGGCATCGGCGCGCCGCCGCACCCCCAACTGTAGACACGGCTCAGGTCGGTCATGTCAAAGGCCTCGTGCTGGCTGAGGAAGAGGTACACGCTCGGCACGCCGAAGAAGTGCGTGACGCCCAGCGCCGGATCGCTCAAGGTTTGCAGCGTCGTCAGCGCGTCGAACTGGCGGGCGACGATCACCGTGCCGCCGTGGTGGAAGAGCGGGTTGGCGTAGAGATTGAGGCCGCCAGTGTGGAACGTGGGCAGGACGACGTAGTGAACGCTCTCGCAGCTCAGGCCGGCGGGCGTGCTGATGTTGATGGCGTTCCACAGCGTCATGCCGTGGGTGATGAGCACGCCTTTGGGGTGGCCGGTCGTGCCCGCGGTGTACATGATCGTCATCGGGGCGTCGTGGGTCGTCTGCGGATCCATGACGACGTCGGGCGCGGCGCTGGCGATGGCCGCCTCATAGGCCGGGGCGTCGTCGGTCGGCTGATCGGGGAAGTCGATCCGCAGGCGGTGTTGGGCGGGGCTGCCTGCCACCAGCGCGGGGATGCGATCCGCAAATTCTGCGTCGTAGACGATCCCTTTTGCGCCGCTGTCGTTGAGGATGAAGAGCAGCTCCGGCTCGGCCAAGCGCCAGTTAAGCGGCAGCATGAGCGCGCCCAGCTTCCAACAGGCGAATTGGAACTCAAAGTAGTCGCTGCTGTTCTTGGCGAGGATGGCCAGCCGGTCGCCCGCCTGCGCGCCCCATGCCTCGCGCAGATACGCCGCCAGCCGCGCTGCCCGCGCGTTGAACTGCTCATAGGTGAAACGCCGCCCCGTCGCTTGATCGACCACCGCCAGCTTGTCGGGCGTGCGATCTGCGTGGAAGGCTAACCAGTCAGACGCTAAATATCGCATCGCTCACTCACCCCCAGCGCAGCGCGACTGCGCTCCACGTGTAGCCCGTGCCTGCGCCCGCCAACACGACGAGGTCGCCCGCGCGGATTTTGCCCTGCGCCAGCCCCAACTCCAGCGCCAGCACCTGATCAACGCTTTGCACGTGGCCGTAGTCCTCAAGGTAGACCGATTGTTCCGGCGTGAGGCCGACCGCGTTGAGAATCTCCAGATAGAACGAGCGCTTCATGTGGGTGATGCCCAAGAAGCGCACATCGGCCAGCGTGTGGCCGCCCTGTTCCACCGCCGCGCGGATGACGCGGACGAAGTTCGGCAGGCTGGTTTGGCCGAGCCGGTCGGCCATGTAGGCGGGGTCGGTCACGTCGAGCCGCCCGCGCAGGTCGCCGACGGCTTCCGGCTCGCCCTCGGCCACGGCGTCGCGCGTCAGCACGACCGTTTCTGACAGGCTGCCGTCGGTGATGGCCGCCGCGCCGAGGATGCGGTTGCGCTCGGCGTTGCGCTGGAGGATCATCGCGCCGCCGCCCGCCCCAAAGTTGAGCATGAAGCGGCTGCGCTCGTTGCGTGGGTTGATGAGGTCGTTCTCGCGGCTGCCGGCCGCCAGCAGCGCGTACTCCAGCTTGGGGTCAGCCAGCATCAGGCCGCGGGCGGCGTTCAGGGCGATGGGCGCGCCTGCGCACAGCGCATACATCTCGAAGGCATAGGCGTTGACTGCGCCCACGTTGTGCTGAATTTTGCTGGCCGAGTTCCAGACGAGGTGATCTTTGTGTTCGCTGCCGTGCGAGATGACGAGGCCGATCTGCGCGGGGTCGATGCCTGCCATCGCAATGGCGCGCTTAGCCGCCTCGCTGGCCATGAAAGTGACGGTTTCCGCCTCGCCGGCGATGTGCCGCTGGCGGATGCCCATCTTCTCGCGCAGGATGTGCTCCGGGATGCTCGTGCGCGGGGCGAGGTCGGCGGCGGTCTCCACCGTCGGCGGGAAGTACGTCCCGATGCCCACAATGCCAACAGAAAGTTCCATCAAAAACGCTCTTTTGTCTAAACGTCAATAAGTTGAAAGCGACGCAAATGAACTTTTTGACCGATTACTTTGATCATAACGCCAGATGTTGGGCAGCGCCGCAAAAATTTTGTCGTCTGATGCGAGGATGGCTTCAGATTTATTTGTGTTGTAGGCCCCCCGACGCTCAACCGACACTCCCGCGCGCTTGGGCAATCTGGCACAATGAGAATCGGCTCGTTCATATAACACACGGAGACCTCTCAACATGGAACGCACGTTCATCATCATCAAGCCGGACGCAGTTCAGCGCGGCCTCGTCGGCGAGATCATCAAGCGCTTTGAGCAGCGCGGCCTGCGCATCATCGGGATGAAGTTCATCCACATGAGCGAAGCGCTCGCCAAGAAGCACTACGCCGTCCACGCGGAGCGGCCTTTCTTCAACGCGCTGGTGTCGTATATCACCTCTGCGCCGGTTGTGGTCATCGCGCTGGAGGGCACGAACGCGGTTGCCGCTGCCCGCGCGACGATTGGCGCGACGAAGCCGCACGAGGCCGGCGCAGGCACGATCCGCGGTGACTTCGGCCTTGAGATCGGTCGCAACCTCGTTCACGGCAGCGACAGCGTCGAAAACGGCGTCTTGGAGGTCGCCAACTTCTTCAGCGAGGACGAGCTGGTGAGCTGGAACCGCAACACCGACCCGTGGATTTTTGAATAACCCGCGCCACCCCCTAAAAACACGAGGTAGCATCACCGTAGGACACGGCAGGCCGTGTCCGTTTTTTTTCATTTTTGCGGGGCGTCTCTACATCAGACGCTCCCGCTGAGTCGATTGGCATCAATTGCTACGCAATGGTAAAGTATTCTCATCAAAAGAACACTTAGGAATACTGCTATGCCAATGTTTTGCCCAGCGTGTGGCGGGCCTGCCCGCTTCATCGACATCCAAACCGAGACCCAAACGATTAAGTGTCGTTTTTGTGGCTCAGAGTTCAGCGCTGCGCAGCTTCTGAACGAGGAAGGCCGCCGCGATGAAGCGCGCCCCCGCCGCAAGGAAATTCGCCTGCCTCAGCCTAGGAGCATCAAAATGCGTGAGGACGGCCTCGACCTGCTCATCACGCGCAAATGGCCCATCAGCACCGGCATCGGCGCGCTCTTCTTCGGCATCGTTTGGACGGGCATCACCAGCGTCTTTATTCTCATCCCAAGTGACGGATGGGAAGGGGGCGAAGCGCCGCCTTTCTGGTTCATCGGGCTGTTTTTAGCCATCGGCTTGTTGACGTTGGCCGCGGGCATCTACTCGTTGGTTAACAGCACGACGTACCGCATCAACCGCCAGCGCATCGTCCTAACGCACCATCCGCTGCCGTGGCCGGGCAAAACGCTCGACCTTGACGGCGTGGAGCAGCTTTACGTCAAGCAGCACGTCAGCACCTCCAGCAGCAACGGCAGAAGCAGCACCACCATCACCTACTCGCTCAACAAGGTGATGCGCGATGGGCGGCACGTCCAGATCGACAGCAGCTTGCAACCAGAAGCGGCCCTGTTCATGGAGCAAGAGATCGAGCGTCTGCTGCGGCTTGAGAACGTGCCCGTGCGCGGCGAGTACGGCAAGGGCGGTTGGGCGGCGTTCTGACAATCTCAGCCCCTGCAATTCTCAGATCGAACAAAAGCGCTAATGGGACAGGTCGCCTTGCCATGACAGCTGTCAAGAGAAAACCCGCACAAGATCGCATCAAAGGCTCCTTCTTTGAGACGTTCTACGTCCAAGAGACGCCAGACGCGCTCATCATCACTGAGCCGCCCAACCCGTTCATCGGCGCGTTGGTGACGATCATCTTCGGCCTGCCGATGCTCGGCGTGATCGGCGTGCTGGTGGTGTTCGCAGTGCGCGAGGGGGGCGCAGCGCTCGTCGCGGCGGTCATATTCATCCCGGTCTTGCTGCTCTTGGTCGCCTCGATGGTGCTGTACGGCGTCAACACGCGCACCGTGACGATCACACGCGAGGCCATCGCGATCCGCACGCATCCTATCTCCTTCGGCCACCAGCAGATTTCGCTGGAAGGGCTGAAAGGCTTTGAAATCGTCACCTACCGAGGCAATCGGGGCGGCATCTGGCATCGGCTGAACATCATCCCTTCCAGCCTCTACCGAGAGGCGTTGTTCAACTCGCAGTCTGCGCAGGCGTTGAACAGCCTTCAAATGCGCATTGAGGGTTTTCTAGGCGTTTGATGAATGCCCTGCGCTTTCGGCTAGGCCGCTTGTGCCCAAGCCCGAAAGTCGTTACTATGTGAGGTAACACAGCCAGTAGAAAAAGGTCGCCTTATGGATCGGCGCATGGTGGAGTTCGTGCGGGCGCTGCGCGCAGCAGGCGTTCGCATCAGCGTCGCGGAGAGCCAAGATGCGCTCTTCGGCATCGAGAAAGTTGGCATCCTCAACCCTGACATCTTCCGCACCGCGCTCAAGACGACGCTCGTCAAAGAGCGCCACGATCAAGGCACGTTCGATTACTTCTTCCCGCTCTTCTTCAGCGCCAACCAGCCGCCGATGGAGGACATCAACGAGCAGCTGACGCCCGAGCAGCAGCAGTTGATGCAGCAGGCGCTCGACGCGCTCATGGGCGACATGGAGGCGCTGCGCCAACTGCTAGAGCAGATCCTCAACGGCCAGCGCTTCAGCGATGAGCAGCTTCAACAGATGGGCCAGCAGGCCGGCCTCGATAACGGCAGCGACATGTATCAGCGCGCGTGGTTCGAACGGCGCATGAACAGCCAAGCCGGCCTCAACCAGCTCAACCAAATGATCGACGAGTTGTTAGAGACGCTGGCCGAGATGGGCTTCAGCCAAGAGCAGCTCGACCAGCTAGAGCAGATGCTGCGCCAGAACATGCGCGGCCTCGCCGAACAGATCAGCCAATACGCGGGCGCGACGATTGCCCAGCAGATGGGCCAACGCGAGCCAGACCCCAAACCGGACTTGATGGACGTGCCGTTCCACCGCCTAACGGACAGCGACATTGAAGCGCTGCGCGACCAGATGCGCCAGCTTGCCGCCCGCCTGCGCAGCCGCAACGCCCTGCGCCAGAAGCGCGCCCGCACCGGCAGCTTCGACCCGCGCCGCACGCTGCGCTCCAACATGCGCTATGGCGGCGTGCCCATCCGCTTGCAGCACCGCAGCCAGCACAAAAAGCCCTCGCTCGTCCTCATCTGTGACCTGAGCACCTCCATGCGCTACATGGTGGAGTTCTTCCTCACGCTGGTGTATCAACTGCAAGACCAAGTCAAGCGCACGCACAGCTTCATCTTCATCAGCGATATGGTCGACATCACGATGGATCTGGAAGAACATGACAGCCGCGTGGCCGTGGAGAAAGTCATGCGCGAGAACCCGCCCGGCTACTACAGCACTGACCTCGGCAACAGCCTTGCGACCTTCAACCGTGATTACATGTCGTTGATCGACAGCCGCACGACGGTGATCATCCTCGGCGATGGGCGCAACAACCACAACAACCCGCGCCTTGACATCGCCGCGGACATGCACCGCAAAGCGCGCCGCTTGTTCTGGTTCTGCCCAGAGCCGCCGCCCCAGTGGGGCACAGGCGACAGCGACATGCACCTGTATGCCCCGCTCAGCGACGGCGTGATGCTCGTCCGCAACTTGCGCGAACTGGCCAACAGCATCGACCGCATGATGGCCGACAGCTAGCGGGGGCGCAGGCCGGCTTTAGAGCACAAGTTTAAGTTCCCTCTCTACGGGTGACCGCTCGGTTACGTTCAGCATGCCACGTAGGCGGTGGAAGCCCCTACAGACGCGGCATAGTAAGGACAGGGCCTGCCCTGTCCGTCGGCTTTCACCCCTCGACGGGCGCGGCAGGTCGCGTCTGCGCTCGGCGTGTGCTGGCTTCGCTATGTCGGTTTAGCTCTGCTTTAATTTGTCAAACGGCCTTAGCGCTCAGCGGCCTGAGCCATGCTTTCCATTGGACAATGTGTCGCAAAAACCGTCCACACTTTCGACTCGCCTGTTTAAGCAGCCCGCCGCAGTCTGTGTTAAAGTGATAGCGTAATCTGCTGCCTTTTAGGAGTTCCGCTCATGCGTCGCCTCGTCTCTGTCACTGCTGACCACTTGAAACCGTCGGGCATTCGCCGCTTCTTTGAAATTGCCGCCACGATGGAAGACGTCGTGACGTTGGGCATTGGTGAACCCAGCTTCACCACGCCGCAGCACATTATGGAGGCAGGGATCGCCACCCTGCGCGAGGGGCGCACGGGCTACACAGCCAACGCGGGCGAGCCGGCGCTGCGTCGCGCCATCGCGCGCTACGTGCAGCGGCTGTATGGGCTGTGCTACAACCCTGATGAAGAAGTGCTGGTCACGGTGGGCGTGAGTGAAGCGCTCTGGTTGGCGATGAAAGCCGTGCTCGACCCGGGCGATGAGGCGCTGGTGGTAGAACCGTGCTTCGTCGCCAACGCTGCCGCGGTGGAGATGGCCGGCGGCGTGCCCGTCATGGTTCCGACGCGCGTCGAGCACGAGTTCCAAGTGACTGCCGCTGACCTCGAGGCGCGCATCACCCCGCGCACCAAAGCCATCCTCATCAGCTACCCCAGCAACCCCACCGGCGCAATCCTCACCTATGAGCACATGCAGCAGGTAGCGATGATCGCTGAGAAGTACGACCTCGTGGTGATCTCGGATGAGATCTACGAACGGCTGGTTTATGATGTGGCGCACGTGGCGTTTGCCAGTCTGCCGCGCATGCACGAGCGCACGATTGTTCTGAGCGGGATGAGCAAGTCGTTTGCGATGACCGGCTGGCGCATTGGCTACGCCCTCGCGCCCGAGCCGATCCTGAGCGCGATGAAGAAGTTCCACCAGTACCTCATCATGTCCGCGCCGACGATGGGGCAGTTCGCCGCCATTCAAGCGCTGGAGCACGGCGACCCCGACGTAGAAGAGATGCGCCAAGCCTACGACCGCCGCCGCCGCTTGATCGTGGCGGGCTTCAACGAGTTGGGCATGGCCTGTTTCATGCCGCGCGGCGCGTTCTACGCCTTCCCGTCGATCCAGCACACGGGCATGGACGACGACGCCTTCTGCGATCTGCTGCTGCATGAGGAACGCTGCGCGCTCATTCCGGGCAGCGCGTTCGGCGCGAGCGGGGCAGGCTTCGTCCGCGCCAGCTACGCCTCTAGCGAGGAGAACATCGAACGAGCGCTGGAGCGCCTCGCGCGGTTTATGCAGCGCCACGGCTGGATGCAGCCCGCTGCGCTGCCGATCACCAGCAGATAACGCGCGACGAGGATGAGTTCCCACAAGCACATCACGCTGCGTCGCCGCTTATTTTCTTCTTACGCGGCTGTGTTAAAACAGCAGGTGGTGTATTGTTCCGACTCAATCACGGGGGTGATATGTCCCAAGCGTATACCTTTCAAGCAGAGAC
>CALDYP010000068.1 GCA_937944445.1 uncultured Anaerolineae bacterium | reverse complement strand
TACTGGAGCATCGGCAACGAACCGAACCTCTTCACCGCCTTGATGAGCATCGACTCTTACCCAGTTGAGCGCTTCGTAGCCGAGTGGCGCGCCATCGCGCTGGCCATGCTCGAGGTTGACCCGGATCTAATCTTCGTCGGGCCAGACATTACCCAGTATATCCCGCTTGACATCGTCGATGGGCGGGTGATCTTCCACCCCGCCAGCGACTACGCCGACGAAAACGGCCAAGACTGGCTTGTTGAGTTCTTGAAGACGAACGAGGACTTGATCGACTACGTGGCCATTCATCGCTACCCGTTCCCGTCGTTTGGCAACCGCGGCGCGACGGTCGATGAGCTGCGCACGATTAACAACGAGTGGGACGTTACGATCCCGCTGCTGCGCCAAATCATCCGCGAAGCCACCGGGCGCGACATCCCGCTTGCCGTCACGGAAATCAACTCCAACTCGGCCAACAGCGTAGGCGGCGAAGCCAGCCTAGACAGCCACTTCAACGCCATCTGGCTGGCAGACGCACTCGGACGGCTCATCGTCAACGGGGTTGAAATCGTCGCCTACTGGGATCTGCAAGGGTCACCCGGGCGCGGCTGGGGGCTGCTCGGCTCGTTTGACGTCCGCCCGACTTACTACACCTATCTGATGTACACGCACTTCGGCAGCAAGTTGGTCGCTGCTTCGTCCACTGTGCCGCTGGTCAACGCCTATGCGGCGCGGCGCGACGACGGGCAGCTGTCGGTGCTGCTCGTCAACCTCGGCGACGACGCACAGCGCGTGCCGCTAACGCTGAACGGGTTCAGCGCTGCAACGGCTCAAGTGCATCAATTCTCACCTGAACAAACCCCACCAGTCACGTTCAGCACAGACCCCGCCGCGGCGGTTGAGCTTCCCGGTCGATCCATCACGATAGTGGTTTTGTCTGGCTCTAGCTGAGAGACTAAGTGCTGATTGCTGGAGAGCTGCCTCAGACTGTCAACACCTGACGCCGCAAATGAGCCACATAGCGGCTAGTGCAGCCACGTCGACTTGCGTCAGATGATGGCCGGCACAGTACCTTCCCTTCGATTGCAAGTGAGCATCATCGCTGTCGCGTCGTCATGGGACAGGCCGGGGCGGCGTTCCTCGGGGTGAGGCTTGTGCGGAAAACACCCCCCATTAGAACTGTTGCCACTTTTGCGCTATACTAGAGTGCGTCATTGCGTGGCATCTTGGTGAAAGTTTGTGCTGACGATCAGGAGCGTGTGTTGTGGGTCGCTTTCAGAATAAATATGTGATCGGCCTCACCGGCAATATTGCGACCGGCAAGAGCACTGTCCGACAGATGTTGCAGCATCTCGGCGCGTACACCATCGACGCCGACAGCCTCGCGCATCAGGTGATGATGCCCGGCGCTCCAGCCTACAAGTCGGTCGTTGCTACGTTCGGTCAATTCATCGTGGGGCCAGACGGTCGGATCGACCGCAGCATCCTCGGCAAGATCGTCTTTGGCAACCCCGCCGCGCTCAAAAAACTTGAGGACATCACCCATCCGATCATCCGTCAGGGCATCATGGCGCTCATCACCCGCGCGCAGCAGCGCGTCATCGTCATCGAGGCCATCAAGCTGCTCGACGGTGACCTCGCCAACATGGTCGACAGCGTGTGGGTCGTCGACGCCAGCCCGATCACGCAGTACCGCCGCTTGATCGAAAAGCGCAAGATGAGCGAAGCCGACGCCAAGCAGCGCATCCTTGCTCAGCAGGCGCAGGCCGAAAAGCTCAAGCGCGCCAATGTGGTGATCAAGAACGATGGCAGCGTTGAAGACACGTGGAAGCAGGTACAAATCGCCTTCAACGACGTGCGCAAGCAGTTGATGAGCGCCGCCTCTCCTCAGCCCGCGGCCCAGACGACCAGCGCCGCGCAGCCCCCTACCCGCGAGCTTAATGATCCAACTCCGGCGGAAGAGGTGGCAACGGCGGTGGTCGGTGTGGTCGTCAAGCGCGGCATGCCCAACAACGCCGCCGACATCGCCGAGTTCATCAGCCAGTTCCGCCAGCAGCCCCTCACCCGTGAGGACGTCATGATGGCCTTCGGCCTCAAGAGCTTCCTCATCGGCCAGACGCCCGATGGCAAGGTCATCAGCGTAGTGGGCTGGACGGTCGAGAACCTCGTGACGCGCATCGATGAGTTCTACATCTCGCCGCAGACGCCCATCAAGCCGATTGTCAAGGCGATGGTCAGCGCGGTGGAATCAGCCAGCCAAGAGCTGCAAAGCGAGGTCTCATTTTACTTCCTGCCCAAAGACACGCCGGCCGCTTTGATCAGCGCGTTTCAAGAGAACGGTTACAACCACATCACCGTTGGCGAGATCAAAATCCCCGTTTGGCGCGAAGCCGTAGACGAAACCACGCGCGGCAAGGACTACCAAGTGCTGTGGAAGCAGCTTCGGCAAGATCGCGTCTTGCAGCCGATCTAGCGGCTGCGTCATCCCTTCGATAGGGGGTGTGCGTTTCATTAAAGAAACTCCAGTTCAGCATCACTTCAAGCGCGTCTGGCGTTATCGTTGTTAGTCAAGAAGCACATCCAGTTGATGGAGATGACGATGGCCACCGCCGCGCTCACGTTCCCGATCTTCGATCCGCAGACCCGCGCCAACCCCCAAGCGGTCTACCATGCCATGCGCCGAGCCGCGCCCATCTACCGCGCCCTCGGCCCCCACAGCGGCAACGTCTTCTGGTTCTTCACCGAGTACGACGACGTGCAGGCCGTCCTCAAAGATCCCCGCTTCATCAAAGACGGCTACAACCGCCTGCCAGAGCCGTTCCGCACGCGCTTCTACGGCGACAACCAAAACCCCGCCTTTGCGGCCATCAACCGCCACATGCTGGAGTTGGACCCGCCCGACCATACCCGCGTGCGCTCGCTCGTCCACAAGGCGTTCACCCCGCGCACCATCCAAGCCCTTCAGCCGCGCATCGTCGAGATCACTCACAGCCTGCTCGACGCGATGGCCGCCGAGCCAGAATGTGACCTCATCAGCGCGTTTGCCTACGTGCTGCCGATCACGGTCATCGCTGAGATGTTGGGCGTGGGGGCGGAAAACCGCGAAAAATTCCGCGAGTGGACGCGCCTCGTCGTCATCCAAAGCCCCAGCTATGAGGCCTCGCAGCTCGCCGCGATGGAGTTCATCCAGTTCATCAACGAGCAGATCGACGAGCGTCAGCGCGCCCCCAAAGACGACATCCTCAGCGAGCTGGTCTACGCCGAGGAAGCCGGCGACAAGCTCAACCGCGTGGAGCTGCTCTCGATGGTCTTCTTGCTGCTGGTGGCCGGGCACGAGACGACCGTGAACTTGATCGCCAACGGCACGCTAGCCCTCATGCAGCATCCTGATCAGATGCAGATGCTGCAAGCCAACCCACAGCTCATCCACAGCGCGGTGGAGGAGATGCTGCGCTACAACGGCCCGGTCGAGACGCCCACCCTGCGCTTCGTGGCCGAGCCAACCGAGTACAAAGGCCACCGCTTCGAAACGGGCGACATCCTGCTGCCGTCGCTGCTGGCCGCCAACCGTGACCCCAAAGTGTTCCCCAACCCCGACACGTTCGACATCACTCGCAGCCCTAACCCGCACATCGCCTTCGGCTTCGGGATTCACTACTGCCTCGGCGCGCCGCTCGCCCGCATGGAGGCGACCATCGCGCTCGATGCGCTCGTCAAGCGCTACCCCAACATCCGCCTGAACGTGCCAGAGCAAGCCCTCGTCTGGAACGACTCGCTGTTGATACACGGGATGCAGCGCCTGCCCGTGCGGTTGTGGTAGGGGGGAAACCGACGGACAGGGCAGGCCCTGTCCCTACGATGCCGTGTCTGCAAGGGCTTCTGTCGCGGGCGTATCTGCGCCGAGCGTTACCGATGACAGGACAGGGCAGGCCCTGTCCCTACTCCCACTCGTGATCGACGAGGTAGAGGGCCTGCCCGCTGGTTAAGTGCTGTAGGGTGGTCGTCCAGTAGTGCAGGGCAGCCGCGGGGTTGACCTTCTCGGCGACTTGCGCCACCAGCGGCTGACGCGGCCCGCGCAGGTAGAGCAGCACCGGCGCAGTGGACGGCAGATGCGCCAGCCGCCGCGCTTTGGCGATGCCTGCGTCCAGCCCGCCCAGCTCGTCCACCAGCCCCAGATCCAGCGCTTGCTTGCCCGTCCACACGCGCCCGCCCGCGATCGGCTCTAGCTGCTCACGGGTGAGCTTGCGCGCCGCTTGCACCCGCTCAAGGAACAAGCTGTAAATCCGTTCGATGTTGGCGCGCATGCGTTCGCGCTGCGCCTCGCTGAAGGGCGCGACGCTGGCAAAGATGTCGGCGTTTGCGCCGCGCAGGTAGGTGAACGGGTTGAAGCGCAGCTTGCGCAGCAGGTCATCCGTCACTAGCTTGGCCAGCACCACGCCGATGGAGCCGGTCAGTGTGCCGGGCTGCGCGATGATGTGGTGGGCCGGCGTGGCGATGTAGTAGCCGCCGCTGGCCGCGATGTCGCCCATGACAGCCACAACCGGGCGCGTCTTGGCTAGCTCGCTCAGCGCCGAGTGGATCGCCTCGGACGCGGTGGCCGAGCCGCCTTGACTGTCGATGTAAACGACGACCGCTTTCACCTTCTCGTTGGTCATCAAGTCGCGGATTTGGTTGACGGCGGTCACGTCGCCGATGCGCGGCCCCCCTACCAACGGGATCGGAATGTCCACCGGCGGGGTGGCGCTTGTGCCGTTCACGATCACGCCGGAGAGCGCCAGCACGACGATCTGTTCTTCATCGAATGACACCTTGATCGGCAGGCGGCGCTCGGCCTCTTCCCACATGATGAGTTTGACGTCATCGCCCAAGTGCTGATGGAACAGCTCTTGACGGGTCACGCGGTCAACGTAGCCCAACGCTTGGGCTTCAAGGTCGGTCAGGGGGGCGCGGTCGATCATGGCGCGGGCGTCGTCGGTGCTCAGGCTGCGGCCTGCGGCGATGGCGCTCACGTAGGTGTCGAATAGGCTGTCCAGCAGCCAGTTGAGTTGGGCGGCGCTCTCTTCAGACGGCTCGGAGCGGCTGAGCTGGTCGGCGGCGCTCTTGTAAGGCGAGATGGCTACCACGTCCGCCGTCACGCCGATCGTGTCGAGCGCGTCGCGCAGGAACACCTGCTGTGAGATCAAGCCGGTCGCCATGAACGCCCCGCCCTCTTGCAGCCAGATCTCATCGGCGGCGCTGGCGAGGAAGTAGCTCTTGAGGTCGTACATCTGCGCGTAGGCGATAACGCGCTTGCCCTGCGCGCGGAAGCGGCTCAGGGCGTCATGCAGCGTTTGCAGGTCTGCTTGGGGCATGGCGAACGTCGGCAGGTTGAGCAGGATGCCTTTGACGTGCGGCTTCTCGGCCAGCTGCTCCAGCGCTTGGCCGAAGCTGTAGAGGCTCAGGGCGCTGCGCCCGAACAAGCGCTGCTGGATGAGGCTGCGCGGGTCCGGGAAGGCGGGCATGGCGGCAGGCAGGTTGAACTGCACATAGTCGTAAGGCTCACCTGAGCGATTGCGCCGCTGCTCGTTAACGAGGTGCACAACGCCTTTGGTGGCGAGCTTGACCAGCTCGCGGGTGAGAGATGACGATTGGCGGGTCATACAGTGTCCTTACTTTTGTCAGTTGACAAGTTTTTTGCAAGACCAATTAGAATATTGTTTAGCTATAATCTAATAGGTGTTGTTTTAGCGCGAAATCATTCATATGCTGCGACTCAGCTTACAACATTGGCAGTCGCTCCGTGAAGCGCTCTTTCAGAGTATCACGCCTCATGGACAGGACGCAAGCGGCCTTGATCTCCTACAGGCGCGCGCGTTCTTTTTTGTGTGCTGGCTGAGCGTGGCGGTGGGCGTGCTGATCGGCGGCCTGCTGGCGGTGGCGGGTCAGCCGCAGGCGCTGGCTGCGCCGCTGCTGATGGGCGCTGCGACGCTGGCGGCGCTGCGCGCCCCGTTTCAAGTCAGCAAGTATGCCATCATCGCGGTCGTACTCGGCTTGGCGTTGGCGTTGGGGCTGCTGACGGATTTTGCGACGACGCAGCGAGTTTCGCTGCTGCTGCTGATGAACGCAGCCATCTTGGCCTCGATCGGTTGTTCAATGATCGGCCTGATAGGGGCCACAGCGCTTATCTTAGGTGGGCTGTGGCTGATCATGAACGCGCTGGCGGTTCATTCTCCGTCACCCGCGCTGAGCTTAGGCGTCATTGGGACAATTGTTGCTGTTCTGGCCCTGCGGCTGATCTGGCCGCCGCTCACCCGCGCCTACTTTCAAGCGCTCTACGGTGGGCTGAGCGAGACGATGACCCTGATGCAGCAGCACACGACGGGGTTTCTGTACCGCCTGACCGTGACCGAGCGCAATCGATTCACGCTGGAAGTGGTGTTCGGCAGCCCGATGAACACCGTCGGGCACACGTCTGAGCAGCTCATCGCTGCCAACGGTTGGTCTGCGTTTATCCACCCCGATGATCGTCACCTGCTCGATGAGCACTGGCGGCAGGCACTGGCGCTGGGCGAACACCAAGCGGAGTATCGCCTGTGCAGCCATCATCAGCGCTGGTTGTGGATGTCTGATCACGCTATGGCCCAGCGCAGCAGCGACGGCGTTCGCGTGCATGGGGTGCTGCGCGACATCACCGACAAGAAACAGGCTGAGGCCGACCTGCGAGCTTATATGCTGCAACAGGCCGTCATCGCCGAGTTGGGGATGCGCGCCATCCAGTTTGAATCGCTAAGCCAACTGGCCGAGCACACCGCGCTGTGCGTCGAGCAGGTGCTGGACATCAGCGGCTGCGACATCTACGAACATCTTGAGGCCACCGACCAAATGGAGCTGCGCGGCGCAGCCGGTTCTTATACTCGCCCAGAGCGGCGGCTCTCGTTGAACGATCAATCCCTGCCGCTGCGCGCGGCCTTGTATCAAGACTATCTGCTGCTCAACCACATCCCAGATGCTCCCCCCTACAACCAGCACGCCTTTTTCGTGCGGCATGGCATCCAGCACAGCCTGATGGTTAGTGTCCCCGGCATGAAACAACGTTACGGCTTGTTGGCGGTGTACCGCGTCACCGATCGACCGTTCAACATCAACGAGGTGTACTTTTTGCAGTCGATCTGCAACATCCTCGGCACATTCGTCGAGACCCAACACAACCGTGAGCAGCAGCGCCGCCACGTGGAGATGACGCTGGCGCTGCGTGAGGCCGTGACGCTGGTCGTCACTGAGCAGGATCTGGATGCCGTGCTCAACCGCATCCTTGACTCGCTCAAGACGATCATCCCTGCCCACGACGCCAGCACGCTGATGCTGTCAAACGAGAGCGGCGGGGCGCTGTGTGTCGTCGCTCAGCGCGGCTACGATGATGACCTCGAGCGCATTCAAGCGCTTCGCGTTGACCCAACGCGCACCGGCAAATACGACCTGCTGATCCGCAACCACTATGTGCTGATTGAAGACACGCACGACAACCCGAATTGGGAACATCTCCCAGAGACGGCTTGGATTCGCTCGTATCTGGGCGCGCCGATCTTGATCGATGGGCAGTTCGTCGGCCTCATTAACCTCGACAGCCAGCGCGTCAACGCCTTTACCGACGCCGATGGCATCGTCTTGAGCGTGTTTGCTGAAAAAGTGTCGCTGGCCATTCGCAACGCCCGCCGCACCGCCGAGCTGGAGCATCTGGTGCAAGCGCGCACGCGCGACCTGCAATCTGAGCAAAAACGCCTCCAGACCATCCTTGAGGCCACCGGCGATGGCATCGCCTACGTGGAGGATGGCCTGATTCGCTATGTCAACCGCGCGCTGTGCCAGCTCACCGGCTACAATCAAGCGGATCTGCTGGGGAAGCCCATCACGGACATCATCATCGGGCTGCCAAGCCATGTGGACGTTGGCCGAGCCGAGCGCTGCGATGGCAGTTTGCAGTGCAAGAACGATGACACTGTGCCAGTGGAGCTGACGCTCTCTGTGCTGCAAGAGGATGATCGGCGTATGGTGATCGTCGTGCGCGACGTGAGCGCGCGCCGCGCGTTGGAGATGCAGCAGCGCCGCTTCATCATCAACGCGGCGCATGAGCTGCGAACGCCCGTCACCAACTTCAACACGCGGCTCTACTTGCTCGAAAAGCAGCCTGAGCGCATGGCCGATCATCTGCTCGTGCTTAAACGCATCTCCAGCCGCATGAACCGCCTCGTTGAAGATCTGATGGATTCTGGTTCCATCGAGCAAGGCCGCCTCGTCATCCACAAAGTGCCCACTGTGCTGCAAGATGTTCTGCAAGAAACGGTCGAGCTGCTGCAAGCAGAAGCGCAGGAGAAGCACATCCCCATCACGCTGACCCTGCTGCCCGAGCCGATCACGCTCACCGTGGACGCGCACCGCTTGCAGCAGGTGTTCACCAACTTGATCGCCAATGCCATCCATTACACGCCCCCAGACGGCCGCGTGGACGTGTTTCAGCGCCTAGAGGGGGAATACGTGGCAGTAGACGTCATCGACACGGGCATTGGCATCGCGCCCGAGCATCAGCAGGCGATCTTTGAGCCGTTCTACCGCGTCGAGACGCGCCACGTGGGCACAGGGCTGGGCTTGGCCATCTCACAAGAGATCGTCCGGCTGCACGACGGGCGCATCCGCCTTGAGAGCGAGCCGGGCCGCGGCAGCACCTTCAGCGTCCTGCTGCCGCTGGAGCCG
>CALDYP010000067.1 GCA_937944445.1 uncultured Anaerolineae bacterium | reverse complement strand
AGGGCCTGCCCTGTCCGTCGGTTTACACCTCCCAACGGACGCGACAGGTTGGGGCCTCACGGACGCGACAGGTCGGGGCCTCACGGACGCGACAGGTCGCGTCCCTACGCACGCGGCGTCGTAGGGACAGGGCCTGCCCTGTCCGTTGGTTTACACCTCCCAACGGACGCGACAGGTTGGGGCCTCACGGACGCGACAGGTCGCGTCCCTACAGGGCCTGCCCTGTCCTCGGAGAAGGGGGTTGGGGGATGAGGGGGCAGGCAGCGCCCACTCCCTACAGCGCCTTGAGATACTCCGCCACGGGCTGGCCGAGCAGGCGGCAGGCGGTTTCGTCCAGCGCCAGCAGATTGGAGCCGCTCAGGATGCGCGTCTCGTCGCGGCTGAGGCGCACCTCCAGCGCGGCGGCGTCCACGTGTGGGGCGACGGTGTGATAGAGGTCATGATAGCGCTGCGGGTCGTCGCGCGGGGGCAGCGCCGCCTCACACGGCAGCAGATGCTCCAACAAGCTGACGCTGCCCTTGAACGCCCCTGCGGCCGCCTCGGCGGTGGCCACCACGACCACACAGTCAAACTCGCTGAGGTACTCCGGCAGGGATAGGCTGCTGGCGTGGACGGGCGGCGTGCGCGGCACAGGATACGCGCGGCGGGTGAGCGCGTCGACGGGGGCGGCGCGCATCTCCGCGTCGAGCGCGTCCGTCAGGCCGATGCGCTGGAAGATGGCCTCGGCGCTGCTGGCCGGGCAGAGGCGATCCACGATCAGGATGCGCCCCAGCGGGCTGGCGCGGCGCAGCCCACGCAGCACCGCCGCCAGCGTCCCCCAGTTCAGGGCGGGGGCCGCGCCCGGCGCATAGCCCAAGTTGGCCAGCACCAGCGTCCGCGCGGCTTTCATCGCCGCGGTCGGCGGCACAAACACGAAATGTTCCAGCGAGGCGCTGGTGACGCTTGCGAATTGTGACAGTTTACCCATGTCGATTTCTGAAAAATGCCTTAGAAAGACGCCCGTTTGTGGCTAGGATTGGCTTAAGAGCGTTGAGATGACATACCCAACGCTGCCGCAGGATGCTATCATCATAGAGTCTGAAGCATACAATAATATCATTGGATTGTCACGATCATGACTTTTTCAAAAGAGTTCGTCGGCCCCAACGCGGCTTATATCTTGGAGCTGTACGACCGCTATTTGACCCATCCTGAGGCGCTCGACGCCAAGACGCGCGCCTTCTTCAGCGTCTGGTCGCCCCATGAAGCGGCCAACGGCCAGCCTGCCCCGGCCAGCGCGCCGGCGGTTGACCTTCAGAAGGTTGTAGGCGCGATGAACTACGCGCAGGCCATTCGCCAGTTCGGCCACATGGCCGCCCGGCTTGACCCCTTAGGGACGCAGCCGCTGGGCGACCCCGAGCTTGACCCGGCCTTCCACGGCATCACCGAGGATGACCTGCGCGCGCTGCCGCCCAGCCTCATCGACAGCCCCCTCAGCGCCCACAGCGCCAACCTCTACGAGGTCTGCGAGAAGCTGCGCGCCGTCTACTGCGGCAGCATCGGCTTCGACAACGACCACATGCGCGACCCGTTCCAGCGCGCATGGCTGCGCGAGGCCGCCGAAAGCCGCCGCTACCGCTTCAAAGGCGATGAGCAAGAGGCCCTCGACTTGCTGGAGCGGCTGGCGCAGATCGAAGCGTTTGAGAACTTCCTCCAGCGCGCCTTCCCGACCAAGTACCGCTTCTCGATCGAAGGCCTCGACATGCTCGTGCCGATGCTGGACGAGATTGTGCGCCTGTCCACCGAGACGAAGATCGAGACGATCGCCGTGGCGATGGCCCACCGCGGGCGCTTGAACGTGCTCGCCCACGTCATGCAGAAGCCCTACGACCTCATCCTTGCCGACTTCAAGGACTTCGTCGAAGTGCAGGAACGGCAGTCCGCGTTGGGTTGGACGATCGACGATGTGAAGTATCACAAAGCGTGGAAGCGCGAGGTCATCAGCCGCGACGGCCACAAGCTGACGCTCACCATGCCGCCCAACCCCAGCCACCTTGAGGCGGTGAACCCCGTCGCCGTCGGGATGGCGCGCGCCGCCGGCACGGACACCTCCAAGCGCGGCCTGCCCACCTTCGACCACCGCAAGACGATGCAGATCCTCATCCACGGCGACGCCTCTTTCCCCGGTCAGGGCATCGTCGCCGAGACGTTCAACCTCTCGCGCCTGCCCGGCTACTGGACGGGCGGCTCGATCCACTTCATCGCCAACAACCAAGTGGGCTTCACGACCCTGCCCAAAGACGGGCGCAGCACCCTCTACGCGAGCGACCTCGCGAAGGGCTTCAAAGTGCCGATCCTGCACGTCAACGCCGACGACCCCGCCGCCTGCATCGAGGCGGTGCGCATCGCGTTCGCCTATCAGGCTGAGTTCGAACAGGACTTCATGATCGACCTGATCGGCTATCGCAAGTATGGCCACAACGAGCTGGACGAGCCGGGCTTCACCCAGCCGCTGATGTACCAAGTCATCCGCCAGCACGACAACGTCCGCCGCATCTGGCAGAAGACCTTGCAAGCCCGCGGCCACCACGCCGACGGCGACGCGCTGGTAGCCCAGTACGACGCGCTCATGCAGCAGACCTACGACCAATTGCAGCCGGAGGCGCTCAACCTCGAAGCGCGCTACACGCCCGAGCCGGGCATGGCGCGCCGCATCGCGACGGGCGTGCCGATGGAGCGGCTGATCGCCATCAACGACGGCCTCGCCGGCACGCTTGAGGGCTTCAACTTCTATTCGCCGCGCTTCGAAAAGACCATCCGCGGGCGGCGCACCGCGCTCAACGACCCGCACGCCAAGACGATTGAATGGGCCATCGCTGAAGAGCTGGCCTTCGCCACGATCCTCGCGGACGGCATCCCGATCCGCCTGACGGGGCAGGACACCGAGCGCGGCACGTTCAGCCACCGCCACAGCGTCCTCTACGACGCCAAGACCGGCCAGCCGCTCGCGCCTTTGATGGAGTTCCCGCAGGCGCAGGCCGCGTTTGAGGTGCGCAACAGCCCCCTGTCTGAGGCGGCGGCGTTGGGCTTCGAGTACGGCTACAACGTCCAAGCGCCGGAACGCCTCGTCCTGTGGGAGGCGCAGTACGGGGACTTCATCAACGGCGCACAGACCATCGTCGATGAGTTCGTCCTGTCGGCGCGCGAGAAGTGGGGGCAGACGCCGTCGCTGGTGCTGCTGCTGCCGCACGGCCACGAAGGGGCCGGGCCGGATCACTCCAGCGGGCGCTTAGAGCGCTTCTTGCAGCTTGCGGCCAAGTTCAACGTGCGCATCGCCAACTGCACCACCGCCGCGCAGTACTTCCACCTGCTGCGGCGGCAGGCGCTGCTGCTCAAGACGGATCCGCTGCCGCTGGTGGTGATGACCCCCAAGAGCCTGCTGCGCAACCCCGACGTGGCCAGCGCCCCGCTCGAACTGACCGAAGAGAGCCGCTTCCAGCCGGTCATTGACGACCCCCTCGCCGACCCTGAGCAGGTCACGCGGTTGATCTTCGTCAGCGGCAAGTTCTACTACGATTTGATCTACGGCAACGACGCCCGCAAGCTGGAAGAGCTGGGGCCGCGCGCCGCCAACCTGCGCCCAACGGCGCGCGACGAGCACCCGCACATCGCCATCGTGCGCGTCGAACAGCTTTACCCCTTCCCCGCCGACGACCTGAGCCAAATCCTGCGCAAATACCTCAAAGTGAGGCAGGTGGTGTGGGCGCAGGAAGAGCCGAAGAACATGGGCGCGTGGGAGTTCATGAACTACCGCTTGAAGAAGCTGGTCGGCATTCACATCCCGGTGAACTACGTCGGGCGGCGGCGCAGCTCCAGCCCGGCGGAAGGCTCCAAGTCGGCATGGGCCATCAACCAAGCCACCGTGATCGACGCCGCCTATCACCACATCTTTAGCTAATGCCCTGCTCGCGCTGAGCACGGCCATCGGAGGTCTGAGACATATGGCGTTCAACATCGTTGTCCCCCCCCTGAGCGAGTCAGTCGTGGAGGCCACCGTCAGCGAGTGGCAGAAGAAAGTGGGCGACGCCGTCAAGAGCGGCGAGGTCGTCGTCATCCTAGAGACGGACAAAGTCTCCGTGGAGGTGACCGCCGCGGGGGATGGGATCCTCGCGGAGATTGCGCACCCGGAAGGCGCGGACGTCAAAGCGGGCGACGTGCTGGGCGTGGTCGAAGGCGAAGGCAGCGCCGCTGCCGCAGCAGCCCCCGCCACGAGCGAGACGCCGACCACCGTCGAGACACCCCACACGGCGGCCCCAGTGACTGCCGCCGCGGCCCCAGTGACTGCCGCATCATCCGACCCCAAAGCCAGCCCCGTCGCGCGCCGCGTGGCCGAGGCCAACAGCGTTGACCTTGCGCAGGTTCCCCCGCGCGACGGCCAGCGCGTGATGAAGGCCGACGTCGTCGAACACCTCAGCAAACAGGCGGCCCCTGCGCCGGCGGCGCCGCCGCCCGCGCCCACGGCGCCGCCGCCCGCGCCTGCCCCAGCCCCTGCTGCGCCCGCCCTGCCGCGCTTGATCGACAACAGCCCGCGTGAAGAGCGCATCAAGATGACGCGCCGCCGCCGCACCATCGCCAGCCGCCTCGTGCAGGCCAAGACCGAGGCCGCCATGCTCACCACCTTCAACGAGGTGGACATGAGCGCGGTGATGGACGTGCGCGCCCGCCGCAAGGAATCCTTCCAGAAGAAGTACGGCGTGGGGCTGGGCTTCAGCTCGTTCTTCGTCAAGGCGACCATCGGCGCGCTGAAGGCCTTCCCGCTGCTCAACGCCGAGATCGACGGCGACACGATCATCCAGAAGAACTACTACGACATCGGCATGGCCATCGGCGCGGAAGAAGGCCTCGTCGTGCCGGTGCTGCGCGACGCCGACAAGATGTCCTTCGCCGAGATCGAGAAGAAGATTAAAGAGTACGCCGACCAAGCGCGCAGCGGCACGCTGGCGCTGGAGTCGCTGCTGGGCGGCACGTTCTCGATCACCAACGGCGGCGTGTTCGGCTCGCTGCTCAGCACGCCCATCTTGAACTATCCACAGGTGGGCATCCTCGGCCTGCACGGGATCAAAGAGCGCCCGGTGGCGGTCAATGGGCAGGTGGTCATCCGCCCGATGATGTACCTCGCGCTGACCTATGACCATCGCATCGTGGACGGGCGCGAGGCAGTGCAGTTCCTCGTCAAGGTCAAGGAACTGATCGAAGACCCCGAGACGCTGCTGCTGGAAGGGTAACGCCGCCCACGTTGGGTCAGGGGTGGGCATCGGCTCACCCCGCAGGCCCGCAATCGCTCGCAAGTCAAGAAAGCTCCGCTATGCGTTACGACACTTTTACGGCGGCCAACCAGTTCATCACCGAGCTGCAACAGCGCCAGCTCGTGCGCCACATCTATGAAGACGGCGACATCATGTTCTTCAGCCTGATGAGCGGCGAGCGCGTCATGGCCTACATGATCGAACGGCCTTTCAACCTGCAAAACTTGCAGCACCACCTGCGGACGAACACGGCGCGCGGGCGCTATTCGCTCTTCATCTTCTATTTCGACATCTTCCTGCCCGCCCACGGCGACTACTACCCGATCGAGGACTGGATGCAGGCGCTGCTGGCAGTGCAGGGCGGCAAGATCTACGGCTTTGAAGTCGCCAAGAAGCACTCGTTCTTCTTCCCTGTCTACTTTCAAGGCGAGGGGACGCATCGCCACGTGACGCACGGCGACCTGCTCGACCTGTCGCTGCTGCGCGGCGAGGTCGTCCAGACGGAAGAGCCGAGCATCGCCGGGCGTTGGCGCGTGGCCACGTTCGACCCGCGCGAAGGCGACGCCGCCTACCAGCCGCCGCCCATCGCCGAGGTCGTGCCAGCGCTGGTGCGCCACTATCAGACGCTGGGGCTGGAGGCGACCGACGACCTCACGCGGATCAAGCGAGCCTACCGCGAGCTGGCGCGGCAGTATCACCCGGACGTCAACCGCACGCCCCAAGCCTCGCTGCGCATGAAGCAGATCAACGAGGCGTATATCCACCTCATGGCGCACCTGCGAGGATGAGCATGGCTTCGTGGCTGCCTGCGGCGTTTGTCGCCTTGTTAATACCGCGCTTGTGGATTGCCTAGCGCAACATAGGTTACAATCCCCTCGGACGCACACAAAGGCCGCCATGATGGATCATCTCCTCCTCGCCAACGAGACCGGCAACCTCATCCAGCGCGTCGCCGCCGGGCAAGCCGACCTCACCCGCTTGAACGGCATTGCGATGGCGCTGACGACGGGCAAGAAGTTCGCCTTGACGACCGGCCAATACAACTACGCCGCGGTGATCCTCGGCGGCGTGGCGGACATCCGCACCAGCGCCGAGACGTTCCTTGACGTCGGGCGGCGCACGGACGTGTTCGCCGGGATGCCCTACGCCGTCACGATTGCCCCCAACACGGAGTTTGAGATCGAGGCGCTGAGCGACGATTTTCAGTTTGCGGCCTGCTGGGCCACGGCGGTGCAGCCGGTGCAGACGCGCGTCATCCGCCCCCGCGATGTCAACGTCCACCTGCACGCCGTCGGGCGCATCAGCTATCAGGTGAACCGCGTCGTGCAGGGCGAACTCAGCTTGTGGGAAACGTACATCCCGAGCACCAATTGGGCCTTCTTCCCACCGATTCGGTATCAGGACAGCGAGGCGCTGCTGCTGATGAAACAAGACCGCGCCACCGGCTTTGCGCTGCATCAACTGCGCACGGACGGCCATGAAGAGACCTTCACCAGCCGCCACAACGACGTGGTGATCGTCCCGTGCGGGGCGTATCATTCGCTCGTCAGCAGCCCCATCGGGGTGACGTATGCGCTGGGGATGAGCCACAGCCTGAGCGCAACGCGCGACGCCTACCCTGACTATGGGTGGTATCGGCACGTCTACGCCCACGCCGCCCCGGACCCGCGCCTGCCGATTGTGGACATCGGCATGGAGCCGATTGAGCCAGCGAATCACGACGACTTGACACCACACGACGACTTGACATCACACGACGACCTGAAGTGAGGCAGCCGATGGGACAGACTTTCGTGCAGAAAGCTCTTGCGCGCGCCGCGGGCGTGGCGCACGCCAACGTGGGCGACGTGCTCGACGTGCGCGCCGACGTGATGTTCAGCCACGACAACACCGCCGCCATCATCCGCCTGTTCAAAGAGATCGGCGCGACGCGCATCGCCTACCCGCAGCGGGTGGCGATCACGCTCGATCACGCCGTCCCCGCCCCGACCACCGCCCACGCCCAAAACCACGCCGACATCCGCGCGTGGGTGCGTGAACAGGGCATTGAACACTTCTACGAGGTCGGGCGCGGCATCTGTCATCAGGTCATCAGTGAAGAGGCGCTCGTCCTGCCCGGCGAGACGATCTTCGGCAGCGACAGCCACACGACGCACTTCGGCTGGCTGGGGGCGTTCGGGATGGGCGTCGGGCGCACTGAGATGGCCGCGCTGTGGGCCACCGGCGAGCTGTGGATCCGCGTGCCGGAGACGCTCAAGATCACGCTCACGGGGCGCTTGCAGCCCGGCGTGATGGCCAAAGACATCGCGCTGAAAGTGCTGCGCGACCTGCGCTTGACTGGCAGCGGCTATCGCGCCGTCGAGTTCGACGGAGACACGATCGGCACGCTCTCGCTGGATGAGCGCCCCGTGCTGCCCAACCTGATGGCCGAGTTCGGGGCGATGAGCGCCTACCTGCCGCCGGATTCGCTCGTGTTCGACGCGCTGGAGGCCAAGCGCACCCGCGACTACACGCCGATCTACCCCGACCCCGACGCGGCCTACGACCAAACACACGCCATCGACTGCGCCGCGCTGCCGCCGCAGGTGGCCTTCCCCCATCAGCCGGACAACGTGTTCGACCTGACGGACGCGCTCGGCCAGCCGATTGATCAGGCCTTCATCGGCACGTGCACGGGCGGGCGCTACGAGGACTTGGCGGCGGCGGCGGCGGTGCTCAAGGGCAAGCGCATCCGCTCGCGGTTGATCGTCATCCCGGCCAGCGCGCAGGTGATCCAGCAGGCGCTGGCGACGGGCGTGCTGGCGACGCTGATCGAGGCAGGCGCGGCGCTCAACACGCCGGGCTGCGGCCCGTGCATGGGCAACCACATGGGCGTGCCCGCCCCCAACGAGGCCACCATCAGCACCGGCAGCCGCAACTTCCGCGGGCGCATGGGCACGCCCGACGCCCCCTGCTACCTCGCCAACCCCTACGTGGTGGCGGCGGCGGCGGTCGCCGGCTGCATCGTTGACCCGCGCGAGGTAATGGCCTAGCCCCGCCCGCCTCGAGAAAGGACCCCCTCCATGACCCAGCACCGCGTCCACGTCTACGGCGACAACGTCAACACAGACCTGATCTTCGCCGGCAAGTACACCTACACCCTGCGCGAGCGCGACGAGATCGCCCGCCGCGCGCTAGAAGACCTTGACCCCGACTTCGTGAAGCGCGTTCAGCCCGGCGATGTGATCGTGGCGGGGCAGAACTGGGGCAACGGCAGCAGCCGCGAACAAGCCGTGACCTGCCTAAAGTGGAACGGCATCCGCGCGATCATCGCGGCCAGCTTTGGTGGGCTGTACCTGCGCAACTGCATCAATCAAGGGGTGCACCCGATCGTCTGCCCGGCGCTGCACACGCTGGTGCAGACGGGCGACGTGATCGAGATCGACGATGGGACGATCCGCGCCGCGGGGCAGACGTTCGCGATCCCGCCGTTGTCGCCCTCGGTGCAGGCGATCCTCGACGCGGGCGGCCTGATCCCGATGCTGGCGCGGCGGTTTCGATCCGAAGGAGGATAGGGAGGATGAGGCCCTCACGGACGCGACAGGTTGGGGCCTCACGGACGCGGCGTCGTAGGGACAGGGCCTGCCCTGTCCGTCGGTTTCCACCTCCCGACGGACGCGACAGGTTGGGGC
>CALDYP010000066.1 GCA_937944445.1 uncultured Anaerolineae bacterium | reverse complement strand
GGGACAGGGCCTGCCCTGTCCGTTAGGCGTTGGAGTAGGGACAGGGCCTGCCCTGCCCGTTAGGCGTTGGAGTAGGGACAGGGCCTGCCCTGCCCGTTAGGCGTTAGAGTAGGGACAGGGCCTGCCCTGCCCGTTTTTTTTGATCTACGAATTTGCTAACAGATCACGCGCGGCGGGCCGATTGGGTTTGCCCGTCGCGGTGAGCGGCAGCGCAGAGACGATCCGCAGGCGGCGCGGCTGTTTGTAGCGCGCCAACCGACCCTGCACGTGCGCCAGCAGGTCAGCCTCGGTGAGCGCTGCGCCCGCCTGCAGCGTCACGAGCGCCCCCACGATCTGCCCCCACTCAGCATCTGGCAGGCCCACAACCAGCGCATCCGTCACCGCGGGGTGCGACTTGAGCGCCGCCTCGACCTCGGCCGGGTAGACGTTCTCTCCGCCGCTGACGATCAAATCGCTGCGGCGCAGCAGCACGAACAGATCGCCCGCGTCGTCGCGGTAGCCGATGTCGCCGGTGTGCAGCCAGCCGCCGCGCAGGGCGCGCGCCGTCGCCGCAGGGTCGTTGAGGTAGCCCTGCATGAGCGTCGCGCCGCGCACGCAGATTTCGCCCTCGGCGTAGGGCGGCAGCGGCTGATCGTCCGCGCCCACGATCTGCACCTGCGTGCCGTCCAGCGGCTGGCCGACTGTGCCGGGCTTGCGGCGCGCCAGCTCCGGCAGCGCGGTTGCCACCTGCGAGGCCGCCTCCGTCAGGCCGTAGGTCGTGGCCACAGGCAGCCCGCGGGCGTGGGCGCGCGCCAGCAGTTCCGCAGACGGGGCCGCCCCGCCGAGCAGGATCAAGCGCAGGCGCGGCGGCGCGCTCGGCAGGTGGTCGAGCAGGCGGTAGAGCATGGTCGGCACGAGCGAGGCCAGCGTGACCTCCCCGCGCAGCAGCAGCCCCGCCACCTGCGCGGCGTCAAAGCGCGGCAGCAGCGTGAAGGCCGTCCCATAGAGCGCTGAGCGGTAGACGATGCTCAGCCCGCCGACGTGGTAGAGCGGCAGCACGCACAGCCAGTTGTCGTCCGGCTGGGCGCCGATGCGGGCGGCGCTGGCGGTCGCGCTGGCGTGGAACGCCCCCACCGTCAGCAGGGCGGCTTTGGGCGTGCCGCTCGTGCCGCTGGTGAACATGACCGCGGCAGGCGCGGCATGGTCAAGCGGGCGCGGCGGCAGCGGCTCTGCCACAGGGAACGCCCCCGCGCGCAGGCGCAGGTGCGGCGCGTCGATCTGCGCCGCCAGCGGCTCGGTGAGCGCGTCTACTACCAGCCAGCGACAGCCGACGGCGGCCATCTGCGCGCTCAACTCGGCCCCCGTCAGCCGCGTGTTGAGCATGACCGGCGTCACGCCCACTGCCAGCGCCGCGTGAAAGCAGATCACCCCCGCTGCGCCGTCCGCCAGCAGCAGCGCGACGCGATCCCCCGGTTGGACGCCCGCCGCGCGCCACGCGCGCGCCGCCCCGCTCACCCGCGCGGCCAGCTCGCCGTAGCTGACGACCTCATCAGGCGTGACGAACGCGACGCGCTCAGCAGGATGTGCATACAGCCCCTCAAGCATAGGATTCCTCATCTCATCAGGACAAGGTGAGCCTTGTCCGTATCGAAGGTTGTCACCCCTCACCCCCCCATCAACCGACCGAACACGCGCAGGGCTTGCTCCACGTCGGGCAAGGTGAACCACACCCACCCCAGCATGACGAAGTGAAAAGTCAGCAGCCACGCGGCGACCGTCCACGCTTGCAGGCGGCGCGGCTGCTGCTTGAGCCGCAGATACCACGCGCGCGTGCGGTCTGACCAGAGCTTGTGGATCCACAGCCCCAGCCCATGCCACACGCCCCAGAGCAAAAACGGCAGCGTCACGCCGTGCCACACGCCGATGAGCGCCATCGTGCTGAGGTGGCAGACGAACATGATCAGCGCGTTGGGCGGTTTGGGGTCGCGCTTGAGCAGCGCCCGCGAGAGCGGCGAAAAGAGGTAAAAACGCACCCAGTTCGTGAGGCTCATGTGCCACGCCTGCCAGAACGCGGTCAGGTTGGCGCGCAGGTAGGGACGATTGAAGTTCTCCGGCAGCGTCACGCCCAACAGCCGCCCCAAGCCGATGGCGATGTCGGTGTAGCCGCTGAAGTCGAAGAAGAGCCGCAGCCCATAAGCGTAGAGCATGACCCACAAGGCCGCCCCGTTCAGCGCTTGGTCGGCGTTCTGCGGGCTGAGGGCGAACAGCGCCAAGCTGTCGGCGATGACGAACTTCTTGAACAGCCCAACGCCGATCCGCTCCAGCGCGCCGGTGACGCGCTCCGCGTCCCACAGGCGCAGCGCAGGCAGCGCGGCGAGGTCGCTTTGGAAGCGCTCCGCGCGGTCGATCGGCCCGGCAGTGAAGGCGGGCGCGAAGACGACGAACGTCACATAGTCGCGCAGGCTCAGGTCAGGCAGGATGCCCGTCTGACGGTCGCGCAGGGTGTGGATGAGGCGAAATGCGACGTATGAGAAGCCCAGCCAGCGCAGATCGAGCGGGCTGGCCAGCGCGGGGTTCTGCCCGGCTTGGGCGCGCAGCAGGGCGGCAGCCGCTTCCGCCAGCGGGGGCGTTTGCAGGACGACGAGCAGGCCGATCACCAGCAGCAGCCCCAGCCCAACCGCGCGCCGCGGGGCCAAGCGCCCACTCGCCCACGCGATGCCCCACCCCAGCGCCAGCGCCCCCACCACGCCGACCAGCTCCGGCGGGCGGCTGGTAAAGCGCAGCGGCGCAGGGAACTCGACGTAGCGGGCGAGCGCGAGGCCGACGATCACCGCGACGATGAGCGCCAGCGCCGCCCCATCCGACCGCGTGAAGCGCCGCGCGTCATGCGGCTTAGTGAGCCACCAGCCGCCCACCGTCAAGGCGAGCATGGCCGTCGGCAGGCTGTAATCCAGCCAGCGGACGACGAGCAGCGGCTGAAGCCAGTAGACCGCCAGCGCGCTGCCCAGCATGAGCGCCCACGCCCGCCACGCCGCCGGCAGCAGCGCCCCGTAGAGCGCCGCCAGCCCCAACAGCACCACGAACTCAGCGAACCCCATGCCCGCCGCTCAAAAGGACTGATAGATCCACGTCGGGGCGCTGTCCGTCAGGACGACGACGAGGGCGATCAAGAGCAGGCACAGCCCCAGCGCCAGCGCGTTCTCGCGGGTGAGCAGGCGCTTCATAACGCTCAGGCCTCCCCACAGACCTTCCACTCGCCGTCTTCCTGCACGACGCGGTAGCGCGGGATGTCGATGTCGCGCCCTTCCCCGTCGTACACGGCGACGATCGCCCCGGTGCAGGTCACGATGGCGGCAGCCACGTCTGCGGTGCAGGTCACATCCTTGAGGCTGGCCTCCACCGCCGCGAAGGACGCGGCTTCACGGCGGGCGTCGCCCTCGCGTTCGGCGCACAGCAGGCGCGCCAGCCCGTCCGCGTCACCGTCGATGCGCGCTTGCAAGTAGCGCTGCACGGCCTCGCCGGCGGCGTTGTCGGGCGTGGGCGAGGCGGCAGGGGCGGTCGGCTGGCTTTGGCACGCGGCCAGCGTCAGCAGCAGCACAACACAAGCGATCAAACGGATCATGTCGGTCTTCCCCTCAACGGGCATGGCACGCCATGCCCCTACTGGACTTTGGTGATCTGAAGCGGCGTGGGCAGTTCCTCGTTGGCCTGCTTGAGGCGCTCTTCGCTGCTGACGACCACCACCGACCCCTCGCGGGCGACGGCCTCCAGCACCTCGCCAAAGCGGCGGAAGTCTGCCAGCGTCGTGCTGAAGACCTCATCGCGGCGCTGCTGGCGCATCTCGTCCGTGTTGCCGACCAAGTGATTGACCAGCGCCGACAAGCCCTTCGCATCCGGCAGCAGGTAGGCGTCCAGCGTGCTGAAGACGCCAAGCTGCGCGCGCTCAAGGTCACTCGGCGAGAGTTCCAGCCCCTTGAGGTACGAGCCTGCCGCGTCGTAGGCCTCCAGCGTGCGGCGGATGTTGGGATCCTGCCACGAGAGGAACGCCCCGACCCCTGTGATCGGGTTCAAGTTGAGCGAGCCGCCGTAGGCCCCACCCTGCAGGCGAATGCGGCTGAACATGTAGTCCATGTTGAAGTGGTTGAGGATGACGAGGTGCGAGCCGTGAAGCTGGTAGCCGAGGTCGAAGAAGTTGGCCCCCTTGCCGACGAAGTTCACCTGCGTCGTGACGGCGAGGCCTTCATAGCGCGGGGTCGGCTCGAACGGCCACGCCTGCGGCTCAGCCGTGTGCGCGGGCAGCCCGGCCGCAAAGCCGCGCAGCCGCGGCAGCAGGTCGTCCAGCATCGCGCGGTCAGCCGTCAGATTCACGATGAGCGTCGCGCGGTTCATCACGTGGTCGCGGATGGCGTTGAAGGTCGCCAAGATGCCGTACCAATCGGTCTCAAGGCGCTTGGCCAGCTCGCGCAGGAAGAACAACTGGCTGATGCCGTTGGTCTGCTCGCTGAACCAGCCGGTGAGGTCGAATTGACTGCGCAGGCGCAGCCCGGCCACGCGCTGGCCGTACACGCCCAAGTACGACTCAAATTGAGCCTTGTCCTCAAGGATCATCTGGCGGAAGCGCTCGCGGTTGTCGAAGTTGATGTTCAGCAGCACATCGCGCAGGATCGCCAGCAGCTCATCCGCTTTGGGGCGCATGGCCTTCGCGCGCACCATGAGCTTGATGAGCGGCTCGCGCGTGACGCGGTGCAGAGAGGCAAACTCCGAGGCGTTGACGCCGCCGGTGTGCGCCCCGATGCGATTTTGAAAGGCGATGAAGTCCTGCGCGTGCGTCCCTAACTGGGTGAGCGCTTTGCTGAACAGGCTCAAGTAAGGGACGAAGTGCGGCGGCAGCCTGCGCAGGTCGAACACGAGGTCAAGGTAGAGGACGCCGTTCGTGTCGAGGTTGTGGTAGAGCAGCGGCACGCCGTCGAGGTCGAGGTGTTCCGTCGGGATCGTTTTGATCTTGCGGTCGATGTCGCTGAGCTTGAGCGTGGGCAGCAGCGCGAGCTTGTCCGGGCTGTCATGGGACTCTTGATAGGCCTTGAGGGCGGCCACCTGCTCAGCGATCTGAGCGCGGTCGGCGTCGGTCAGCGCGCGGTTGGCCGCTTCGAGCCGTTGGCGTTCGGCGGCTTCGCGTTCGGCGCGCACGTTCGGATCAGGCTTCAAGATGAGCGTGACGCGGTGCGCGTTGTCCAGCAGGTAACGCTCGATCAAGCCCTCAAAGAAGCGCGGGTTGGCGGCGTAGGCCGCCTTGATCGCGTTGAGGTCGGCCTCAAACGACAGCGCCTGAAAGGGGTCGCCGCCGTGCATCCACACGGGCAGCATCCCCATGAACACCGCCAGCCCGCGCGGCAGGCGGCCGGTGTTGCGCTCGCGCAGCTCAAACTCCACGGTGTTGATGGCCGCGGTGATCGTGTCGGGGTTGATGCCGTCTTGGGCCAACCGCGCGAGCGTTTCGAGGATGAGCGCTGCGACCGCTTCGACGTCGTCCGGCTCAACGCCCTTCATGCCCACGCTGAAGAGCGCCTCGCGGCTGTAGGGGCTGAGGCCGCCGCCGGTCAGGTCTTCGCCGAGGCCGCTCTCCAGCAGCGCGACCGTCAGCGGGGCGGCCGGCGTGCCGATCAGGATGTTGTTGAGCAGCGTGAGCGCCATCAGCTCGCGCGTGTTGGTGACGTCGCCGAGCAGCCAGTTCACCGTGATGAGCGCCTTCAACGCTGACTCCGGGCTGTCGCCGGCGTCCACTGGCTTGATGACCGTCTGGGGGGCGTCAAAGCGCGGCTGGAGGGTGAAGGGGTTCGCCACGGGGCGCGGCTCAAAGTGGCTGATGACCGCGTCGATGCGGCGCAGGCGCTCTTCGGGGTCGTCGTCGCCGTAGAAGAAGAAGCGCGCGTTAGACGGCTGATAGTAAGTCGCGTGGAACTGGCGGAACTGCTCATAGGTCAAGTTCGGGATGGCCGACGGGTCGCCGCCGCTGTCGTAGGCGTAGGGCGTGTCGGGCATCAAGCTGGCCTGAACGAAAGCGTTCATCAAGACTTCGGGCGATGAGTAGTAGCCTTTCATCTCGTTGAAGACGATGCCGTTGTAGGTCAGCCCGCTGCCGTCGGGGGCGAGTTCGTAGTGCCACCCCTCTTGTTGGAAGGTGCGCTCTTCGATGAGCGGGAAGAAGACCGCGTCTAGGTAGACGTCGATCAAGTTGTAAAAATCTTGGGTGTTGGTGCTGGCGACGGGGTAGATCGTCATGTCGGGGAAGGTGATGGCGTTGATGAAGCTGGCCAGCGAGGTTTTGATGAGTTCCCCGAACGGCTCTTTGAGCGGGTACTTCTGGCTGCCCGCGAGGACGGAGTGCTCCAGAATGTGCGGCAGGCCGGTGTCATCTGGGGCGGGGGTTTGCAGCGCCACGCCAAAGGATTTGTTCTCGTCGGCGTTTTCGACGCTCAGCAGTTCCGCGCCGGTCTTGACGTGGCGAAACAGCCGCACGCGCGACGAGATTTCAGGGATGGTGGCTTCTCTCAACAGTTCAAACCCGTGCAGGGTGGTCATCTTGGCTCCTCAGCAGTACTTGTTGCAGTGATTGTGTGACAAAGCGGCGAAATGTCAACGTGGGCGTTTGGTGGTTTTTTCATCCCTGCGAGCGCCGCCCCCCCCCCGCGGGGGCGGCGTGCCGTGCCCTTACGTCACGCCCGCGGGTGACTTGTGAACGTGGACGACCTTCCAGCCATCGGGGAAGTAGATCAGCACGCGCGACTCGTTGTGGGTGTGATGTTGGATGCCCTCCTCGGTGGCTTGGGCAAGGTGCAGCGTGTAGGTGACGATGGCCGTGTCGCCGTAGAGCTGGCAGCGCTTTTCGAACAGGTCAAAGCGCTGGGCGCGCACCCGGCCCGTCCAGCGGTTTTCAATCATGAACTGGTGGAAAGCCAGCCCATCTTGGCGGTGCGGCACGATCCACCACTCATAGAGCGACAGATCCGCGCTGGTGGTGGCCTCGTAGGTTGGCCAGTCGCCTTCAAAGATGGCGGTCAAGTGGCGCTCGACGAACGCCCAAACTTCCGCTTCCGTGTGGGTCACAGGGCAAACTCCTTCAATCAATGGGGGTTAGCGCAGCATAGCGGCCAGATAACGGCAGAACTCAATCGGGTTGCGCGGCAGGGCGTTGAACTTGTCTAGCTTGCGGCCGGTCTTGTTGTCAGGGTCGAGGATGCCCGCCTCAACGTCTTTGACCATCAGCGGCAGATACTCCGCAAGGCGCTGCCACGCTGTGCCCAAGCGCAGGCGCACTTCCTCGGCGACGCTTTCAGGCAGCATCTTCAACATGCTCTCCAACTCGTCAGCGATGACGGCAGACGTCCACGAGATCGCCTTGCCGTTGGGGAAGACCGCGAACGGCGCGCGCAGCACGGCGCTCGCCAGCGTCACGCGCTCTAACAGCTCTTGCAGCGGCACTTCGGCAAAGGGGGTGATCTGTGGGCTGGGTTTGAGCGTGGTGCGCACGAGCTGGCCGCGCAGCAAGCGCCCGCCGCCCACGCGGAACACGTCAACCAGCGTGCGCGGGTTTTCTGTGCCGCTGGTCAACGCGCCGAGCGCGCCAGTGTTGACGGCGCGGGTGTCAGCCTGCCGCCCCAAGTTCAACACGCTGCGGGCGAAGTTGAGCACCTCTACGCCGAGCTTCTCGCGGGTGGGCGCGTCCATGAGGAAGCGCAGCGATTCGTAGAAGGTCTCGATCTTGGTGGTGGTGGGCTTCTCGCGCAGGTAGACGGCCAGCGCCCCCTCCAGCAAGTTGGCCGTGTTTTCCACGACGAAGGCGTACTCCGGCAGCGGCATCCGATTGAGGAAGACGCTGAAATCGTAAGACCGCTGGAGCTTCGCGCCTGCCTCGCGCCCCAACTCGCGGCCATAGTATTCGATGAGGCGCTGGGCGGGGCGCGGGGCGGCCATGCGCACGTACTGGCGCAGCACCTCGAACGCCAGCCCTTGCAGCCGCTCATGGCGGCGCAGCGCGTTGTACGTCGCGCGGATGCCGAGCAGGCTCTCTTTGTCGTCTTTGCTGCTGGTGACGAGCGGCATCAGGCGCGCGATCTGCTGGATGCCGCTGACGTTGCGCGTCTCGAGGTAGAAGTTGAGGATGGCCAGCGGAGCCTCAAAGTGGATCACCTCGCAGTACATCGGGTGGGTCAACAGTTCGTTGGCGACGACGTCGGCGTACTCTTGCAGGTCAGACGCCCAGCCTGAGGCTTGCAGCACGCCGCAGATGATGCACAGGTACGGGATCTCTTTGACGCCGTGCTCGCGGATTTTGACGAGCATCTGGCGTAAGTCCGTCGTGGGCAGGTGAATGTCGCTGAAGACCTCTTGCAGCATGCGCACGTAGTCCACCTGCCGCTCGCCGCCGTAAAGCTCGCGGCTTTGCTCGCCCATCGCCTTCAGCAGCAGATCGTAGCGGTAAGACGTGGCGAACATCTTCAGCACGTAGCGCGGCGCGGGGTCGGCCATGCGCGGCAGGTGGTCATCGCTGATGGCGCGGGCGATGTTCAGGGTGGTGTTGATGTAGGGCTTGCCGATGGGCAGGGTGCTGATGCGCGCCATTTCGCGCAGCACGTCGGTGTCGATGAGGTCGATGCGATCGGCGTTGAAGGCCATATCGGCAAACTGCATGAGGGCTTCATCGCGGCTTTCGGGGCGCAGGCTGGCGACGGCGGCCATGAGCGCGCCGGGCTGGGGCGGCATGCCGCCCGTGGGCAGCATCTGCAAGAAGTTCTTGATGTCCTTCGGCAGGTAGCGGGTGAAGTTGGGCTGCGTTAGCAAGGATTGAAAGCGCCCACGGTCGAGGACGCTCATCGCCAGCATCATCAGCAGGATGGGCAGGTCGGCGTCCTCGCCGGCAAAGGGCAGCGTCACGTCGATGATCTTGGGCAGCACGCGCTGGAGCAGCCCGCGTTCAGGGAAGTCGTGAACTTCGCGGACGAAGTCTTTGATGGCTGGGGTGTTGCGCGTGTGAATGATGTCGCGCAGGTGCAGCAGCGCCGCGCGGTTGAACAGCTCAACCCATTCGCTGGCGTGGGGGGCGTTGGGGCTGCGCAGCCACGACGCGAGCAGCGTGAACACCGTGGCCGCTTTGCCCCCGTCGGTGGCGGCGCGCAGCAGCGCAAACAACGCCTTGGCCAGCGCCGGGCTGCGCCCGGCCAACGCCGCGGCAACGCCGGTGTGCTGCACGTCGTCCAGCGCCAGCGCGAACTTGAGCAGGTGGCTGGCGTATGCGATTTGGAGCGGCTCATCTAGGGTCGGGTCCTCGTGCAGGATGCGCGCGACTTCTTCCATTGAGACGGGCAGGTTGTTCTTCACCGCTTGGTCGATCTTGCTGCGGTTAGAAGCGTAAGCCAGCGCATCCGCGAGGCGATCCCCATTGCGGAAGCGCCACCCGGCCGGCTGGGTCAGCCGTTCGGCCTGCTCGACAGCCAGCGCGCAGTCAAGGCGCAGTTGGCTCACGATGAAGCGCGCGTAGTCGTTAGTAGACGCGCTGCTCACCTCTTGCGTCTGCCAGTCGAACACGGCGAAGCGGTCATCGACCGACGCGGCGCTGAACACGATTTGGGCGCTCTCGGGGTCTTTCGACTCTAAACAGAAGCTGACGCCGAAGCGCGTTGAGGATGGCAGCGTGATGAGCAGGCCTTGCACGAAATTCAGGCGCTGGTTGAGGTCTGGGGGCGCATTGCGCACGACGAGCGGACGCCCATTCACGATGGTGGCGATGAGCGGCTCGAGCTTGCGGGTGTTGTTGCCAGTCAGGCTCATCAGCTCAAGCAGGTCGTCGGCTTGTTGGGCGGGCGTGGGCAGCTCCACGTTCAACGTGAGCGGCGACATGAGGTCGCCCAACATCTCGAAGATGGGCATGCGCGATTCGATCAACGACAGATACGCGCGCAGGTTGCCTTGCACGGCGCGCGGCACATCCCCGTTCATGAGGATGTAGTGGTAGAGGGTGTGGGTGGGGTGCGTCTGCTGAGCGTGCACCAGCACGTAGGGGGCTTGGCGGCTGCCGCGCACCACCGCCCAACTCAAGCGCGGCGCGTCTGGCAGCGGGGTTGGCCGTGGCACTTGCAGCGCCGCTTGGATTTGCTCATCTGTCAAACCAGCCGAGCGCGCCAACACGCGGGCGTCACCTTTCGGCTGGCCGTGGTGAATGAGCTGGCCGTAGTAGAAGTGTTCGAGACGAGTCATAACGTGCCCGCAAGTTGTGTCTAGTACACATACAACTATAGCCGTTTTTGCGGGATTTTACGAAACGGGGGGACGCCCCCACCCCCCCTCTGCACGCCGCGGTAGGGACGCGACCTGTCGCGTCCGTTGGGAGGTGGAAACCAACGGACAGGCCCACGGACAGGGCAGGCCCACGGACAGGGCAGGCCCACGGACAGGGCAGGCCCTGTCCCTACGATGTGGGTGATGTAGGGACGCGACCTGTCGCGTCCGTGGAGAGGTGTAAAACAACGGACAGGGCAGGCCTACGGACAGGGCAGGCCCCACGGACAGGGCAGGCCCTGTCCCAACGATGTGGGTGATGTAGGGACGCGACCTGTCG
>CALDYP010000065.1 GCA_937944445.1 uncultured Anaerolineae bacterium | reverse complement strand
GTCCGTCGGGAGGTGGAAACCAACGGACAGGGCAGGCCCCACGGACAGGGCAGGCCCACGGACAGGGCAGGCCCTGTCCCTACGATACCGCGTGCGTGGGGCCGCGACCTGTCGCGTCCGTCGGGTGGTGTAAACCGACGGACAGGGCAGGCCCTGTCCCTACGATGCCGCGTGCGTGGGAGTCTCAGCCGCGGGTGTATCTGCGCCCTACCCCGTATCTGATTTTCAAACGGCATCAGGGGGCGCGCCATGCTCAATCTGTCAACTCGTTCTGTGTGATTAAAGGAGCATCACAATGAGCCTGTTCACGCTGGCCACGCTGGCCGAGTTCCGCGCCTACCTCGGCGTGGAGACGGGGGCGGACGCGCCGCTGCTGCACGCGCTGCGCGCGGCCACCGCCCACATCGAACATCAGACCCACCGCCGCCTTGCCCCGTGGCGCGGCGAGCGCTACGCCGACCTGCTGCTGCACGACCTGCGCGAGTGCCTGCTGCGCGAGGAGCTGCTGACGCTGCACGCCTGCTGGGACGCCTACGATCAGCCGATCCCGTTAGACGACCTAGTGCTGCTCTACGGCAGCGTGCTGCACCGACTGAACGGCGTCTTCCCCCACCGCGGCGGGCCGATTGGGGCGGTGCGCGTGGCCGGCATCTGGGGCTGCCACGACGACTGGGCACAGGCATGGCGCAGCACCAACGACGCGCTGAGCGCCCCGCTCGACGCGACCAGCCCCACGCTGAGCGTGACCGACGCCGACGGGCCAGACGCCGCGTTGATCGCCCCGCGCTTCGGCGTCGGCCAGTTGATCCAACTGGAAGAAGAGTTCTGCATCGTGCTGAGCGTGGACGCCGCCGCCAACACGCTGCACGTCCAGCGTGGGGCGCACGGCACACTCGCAGCCGCCCACCCTGCCGCCACGCCCATTGCGCGCTACGTCCCGCCCGCGAATCACGTCCAAAGCTGCCTGCGCCTCGCCGCGTTCTTCTATCGCCAGCCGCTGGAAGAGGCCACCACCCTGCCCACGGATGCGCCACCCCCGCGCCCCCGCCTATGATGAGGAGGTCAAGATGAGCCTGCAACACGCGCTGAACGCGCTCGCCGCCCTGCCTATCAGCGGGGTGAACGCTTATGGAGTAGGCGCGCTGCCTGCGGTGGCGCAGCGGGCGGCGCTGCCCGCCCTGCTGGTCGTGCCGTTCGACCTGCCCGATCTGCCGCTGCTGCCGAGCGACGGGCTAAGCGCCGCGACGTTCGAACAGGGCAGCACCCACGCGCAGATCAGCGTGACGCACCTGCTGCTGCTGACGACGACCGAGGCCGCGCAGCCGCTGCGCGCGACCATCCCCGCGCTGATCGCCGCTGTGGACGCCGTGCTGGCCGCCTACGCCGCTGACCCGCTGCTGGGCGATGCGCTGGCCGAGCCGATGCGCGTGCGCGCTGCGTTGGGGGTCTACCCGTGGGGCGTCAGCCGCTTCTACGGCTGCGCGTTCCGCCATCAGTGGCTGCTGCGCTTGTAATGTGAGAGGAGCCGACCATGCCCAACCGAATTCGGCTGCTGCTCGACAGCGCCAACGATTTATCCTTCACAACCGACCTGACGCCGCGCCTGCTGAGCCTGCGCTGGCGCGCGGGCATGGCAGACCCGACCGACTCAATCGCCGCCCCGCTGGACGGGCACGCGCTGCTCGACGCGGCGGCGCTGGACGTCAGCGGCTGGGAGGGGCTGGCCGTGCGCGTGCTGCACGACAATCAGCCGCTGCTCACCGCGCGGGTGGGCGGGGTCACGCGGGCGCTGGGGCGCGCTCGTCCACAGGCCACGCTGCATCTGCGCGACGCGCTGGCCGAGTTGGCCGATCTGCCCACTTCAGCCGTTCCGGAGGACGCGCTCAGCGGGGCGTGGGTGCGCGCGCTGCTCGAGCGGCTGCCGCTGCGCCGCCGCTGGCTGAGCGGGCGCTGGCGTTTGGGCGTGCCGTCGCATGGGGTGCTGGGGGCGGTACGGCTGCCGCCTGCGGCGCATCTGCACGCGGATGCAGGCCGCACCGTCTTGAGCGACAGCGGCGAAGACCGCGCGCTGTTGATGACGCTGCGCGCCGTCGCTGAGGCCGAGGGCGGGCGCTTCTTCTGCGATGAAGACGATCAGCTCGTCTTTTGGGATCGCACGCGCCTGCTGACGATTGACACCCCTGCCCTAAGCTTCACCGACGCCTTCGAAGCGGTGACCCAAACCATCCCCACAAGGCAGACCGTCGTCAGCGTGCGCACGATGGCCGTGCAGCGCGGCACAGCGGGCAGCGTCCTGTGGGCGAACGCACAGCCGCTGCGCTGCGCCGGCGGTGAAACGCTGCGGGTGGCCGTCCGCTGGCAGGGGGCGCAGGGCCAGCCGGTCGGCGCAGTGGATGTGATCGAGCCAACGCGCGGGGGTGACCTGCGCATCGGGCGCAACAGCACGACATACAACGCCGCGGCCACTTTCGGCGTCGGGCTGGCGCTGGTGGAGCGCACGAGCGGCGGGGCCACGCTGGAGCTGCGCAACCCCTACCCGTATGACCTCTACCTGCTGCCCGGCAGCGTCATCCGCGGCACACCGCTAGCCCCTCTGCCGCAGCCCTTGACCATCGCCCGCGATGACCGCGCCATCGCCGCCTATGGCCTGCACGCCCGCCAGCTTGACCTGCCGCTTGTAATAGGGCGCGTGGCGGGGCTGGCGCAGTTCCATTTGCAGGCGGCCGGCTCTGGCTGGCAGTCCGTCACGTTCGACGCCGCGCGCACGCCGTCGGTGCTGGCGGCGCGGCTGTGGGATCGGGTCGCGCTCAACACGACGCAGCCCCCGCAGTCCGTCAGCGCGTTCATCACCGCGCAAATCCACGAAATCAGCCATCGCGGGGCGCGCCACCGCGTCACGTGGGCGCTGCAAGATGCGGAGGCTTGGCGCTATTGGCTGTTGAACACACGTGCGCTCAGCGTGGATACACAGCTGGCGTATTGAGCATTCACCATTCTCTGGTTCGATCATGATCGCAATCACCTAAGGAGAGACCCTCATGCCGTGGCATTCCCCCATCACGTGGCTGGTGAACCAGCTCGTCACCGATACCGACTTGAATGAACAAGTGCGCGACAACTTGAGCTACCTCAAGCAGCGCGTCGACGCGCCCGCCAGCGCGCAGTACACCCTCAACGAAACCGCCGACTATACGACCGCCAGCACAACGTTTGTGGACGTCGACGCGACGCGGCTCGCGTTCACGCTCAACACCAGCGGCAGCGCTGTGCTGATTGGCTTCTATGGCACGTTCAGCGCAGCAAGCAGCGCCGACACGCTGTGCTATCTGGATGTGGCGCTGGACGGGGTGCGCGTGGGCGGCGATGATGGCCTTGCCCTCATCGCGCGCAAGAACGGCAGCGGCACATCGCTGCAGCACGGCACGCTGAGCTTTACAGCGCTCGTGCCAACCTTGAGCGCAGGTGAGCACACCTTCAAGCTTCAGTGGCGCGTCTCAGGCGGCACGATGATCCTGCGCGCGGGGGCGGGGTCGTCAGGGGTGGATGTGCACCCGCAGTTCTGGGTGCGCGAGATTTAGCATCAGGGCACGACTTGGAACGCTAAGCGCTCAAGCGCTCGGCTGGGGCGCGCCCGCAGGGGCCTCATCCCCCAGCCTCTTTTCCCGCGGGAGAAGGGGGGTGACCCGTGCCCGTGGGAACGGAAAAACGGACAGGGCAGGCCCTGTCCCTACGATGATGCGTCTGTAGGGGCTTCAGCCGCGGGCGTTCACCCCACTGAGTAGGGGCGACCCATAGGCCGCCCCTGAAGGAATACGGGCTACTGCTGACTCTAACTAATGCACAGGCTGCAGCATGATCTGCTCGTAGAGGTCTTGCGTTTCAGGCGACGGGGTCACCTGCAGCCGTTGATCGAGCAGGTCAACCAGCGTGGCGTACTGCATGAGCGCGTCCTCACGGCGGCCAAGCTGCATATAGAGGCTCATCAAGTCGCGGTGGATGTCCTCGCGCAGCGGAACTTCACGCAGGGCGCGGATGTAGTAGCTGATGGCGTTGTGGGGGCGCTCATGTTCCTTGTGCACGCGCCCGACGCCGATGAGCGCATCCACGAACTTCGAGCGCAGTTGATCGCGCCGCTGCACCACCCACGGCAGATCAAGCGTCGTGAGGTAGTCCCCCTGATATAAGTGAATAGCGCGCTCGTAGGACTCTAGCATGACCTGCTCATCGTCAGTGGTGTAGCCTTGTTCGATGGCGCTTTCAAACTCGGCGACGTCGTAGTGACGTTCAATCGACGGGCTAGGCTTGTAGAAGCCGGCGTTGTAGTAGGTCAGCTCATAGTCTCTGCCGTCGGCCACGAGGCGGGTGATCTGCTCGCCGATTTTGCGCTTGGTGACGTGGAAGACGTTGGTCGCCTCTTTAATCGGGAGCTGCGGCCAGAAGACTTTGAAGATCTCGTCGCGCGTCACCAGCGGATGATCGAGGAAGTAGTAGAACATCTGCCGCGGCAGCGCGCCATCCCAGTTGACGATCTCATGGCCGTTGATGAGCGCCAAGCCCTGCCCAAACGCATAGACCTCTAGCTGCGGCTTCTGGGGGCGATCATCAGTGTAGATGAGGTTGTTCCGACGGTAATTCGTGCCGAGCACGGCGCACACGTCGCTGTTGATGAAGTCGATCCACGGCAGATAGTCCAGCCGCCGCGCGTTGATGGCCACCTGCACATAGCTTGGGATCAGTGGGACGAGCGCTTCCATGAAAGCGCGGAACTGATTGTCCTGCGGCGTGCGGTCGATCTCATCCCAGTAGAGGACGGTGGCCGCACGGGGCAGCGTCTGGAGGTATTCACCCAACATCTGCCCCAACACCTTCGGAGCATCTGGGCCGGTGATGGTGTTGAGCGCTGCTTGATGGAAGGGTGAATCCGTCACGGGCAGGTAACGGCGCAAGTCCTCTAGCCAGTCCTCCAGCAAAATACCGTCATAGGGCAGGCGGTAGTAGAAGAGGTGGTTGCTGTTGGACTGTAGAAAGTAACTCAAGAATACATTACGATAGCTGATGACTGGGTAGATAATCACCAGCTTCTTCTGCATCACAATTCGCCGAAACTGCTCAATATTAAGGTTTGTAACGTAGTCAGGTATCACTCTCTTATCTCCTACTAGTACTGCCAGTGATCATCGTCTGGTGTAGACGATGATTCATCTGGTGATCAGGTTATGAATGGTTTTACGCTTCAAGTCGTTTTAGAATCAATCATACTACAAGCTAGCATTATTGGTCAATCAATAAGTAATGAATTGAAATATTTTACAGTCAGCCCACAGCCCAAGTGGATGGAGAAATCATGAAAACGTTTGCCGAATGTTCGACTGTCGACAATTAAACGCCTATGACGCGCATTACGTCCCTCGCCTACGCTGAATGGGCCTGCGCGTGGTTCACGCAGTTGGCTTTCTGGCACATTTCGCCCCCCATTCGGGATCGCTGGGTGTGGCTGCTGCTGCTGCCACTGATGTTCGGCGTCGTGCGTTGGGTGCTAGCGCGCAGCCTGAACACCTCGGCTGGTCTCAACCAAATTCTCATTATTTTCTTAATCTTTTTGGCGCTCAGCGCCTTCAACTTTGAGGCCGCCCCCCTGCGCCGTCAAGACTATTGGGTCTTGGTGTGTCGTCCGTTGGCTGGGATGTGGCTGGTGGCAGCAACGGTGCAGCTCGTGCATCTGGAGGGGCAGCTGCGCTGGCCGCTGGCTGCGCTGACCGCGCTCGCGCTGGCGGGCGTCGGGCTAGGCTTGTTCGCCACCCAATGGGACGGCAAAAGCGCCGCACTTGATCCGATCATCCAAGCGCTGCCACGGCTGAATCATCGCGCCTTTCTGCCCGACGCGCAGCTTTCCTTCAACCCCAACGAGATTGCCGGGGCGCTGGCGCTGCTCTGCCCGTTGATGCTGGGGCTGGCTTACTGGCGACGCGGCAGCTTGCGCGTGATGTGGGGGCTGATCGGGCTGGGGCTGCTGGCGGCGCTCTTCCTCGGCCAAAGCCGTTTTGCGCTGGCCGGCGTCGGGGTGAGCCTCGGCCTATGTGGGCTGGTGCTGCTGCGGGGGACGGCGCTGCGCTGGGCCATGCTGGCGCTTGGGGCGCTGCTGATCGTCGAGCTGCTCATCATCGGCGCGGTGCCCGGCCGCCCCAGCGCGGCAGACGCCCCGATCGTGCTGGCGGGGCGCGACGTCGACAGCGTGGCGCGCCGCCTCGACATGATCGAACGCAGTGGGCAGATGCTGCGTGATCACCCCCTCACAGGCGTCGGCATGTCAATGTATCGGACGGCCATCCGCCAGCCTGCCTATCAAATCCCCGCGTTCGAGGCCCAGAACTTCACCGCGCCCCATGCTCACAACCTCTGGGCGCAGATGGCCGCCGATCTGGGCCTGCCCGGGCTAGTGTGGTACGGCCTGCTGCACGGTTGGATCGCGTGGATGGTGTGGCGCGTGTGGCGCTGGGATCGTCGTTTGGCGTGCGCGTTGGGCGGCGCGTTCCTCGCCTACAGCGTCTATGGGCTGGGCGACGCCATCACGCTGTGGGATCGCTTGGGCTTCATCTGGTGGGCGCTCATCGCGTTCATCGCCAGCGTCATACAAGTTCAGAATTCAGGCTATAATACAAACGGTAGTGAATCATCCAGCGAACGGTCTGCCTTAAGTGACGTTAAGATTTTCACCAGTCATCAAACCCGCCCACGTGCTGGGGTCAATTGTGCTGCTGATTGGCTTTGTGCGCCTCGTCAGCGGGCCGTTCGATCATATCACCCCAACGACTGACACCGTTCTGCTCGGCATCACCCTCGGCTTGTTATACATCATAATGGTGCGCTTGGCTGGGCCAATGTCGCGCGGCCTGTGGATGGGCTACGTCCACTTCATCCTGCTAGTCTTGCTGCTCATGTTGGGGCTGACGGCATCCCTGCTGCTGCTCACAGTCGGCACAGCGATTGCTGTCGCCCTGTACTACGTGAGGCACAGCGCCGTCCAACACAACACCATCGCCCCGTTGGATGAGTACCTTGCACGGTTGGGCGTGTGCGGCGGGGCGTTGACCCTCGGCTACGCAGCGTTTGACTGGGTGGGGGCGTCGCGCCCGTTTGTCGACTTTGGCGATCTAGGGAATTTTCTGCGCGTGTTGATCGCCATGCAGGTGGTTTACGGCGCGCTCGTTGTACTGGGCACACTCGCCACGGGTCGCCCGCGCCGTGACGTCCTGCGCCACGTCAAGCGCTCGTGGGCGGTCGATGTCACCTTTCAGTTTGTCGCGCTGCTCGTGTCGTTTGCATTTCACACCGCGGGCATGACGCCCACGCTCATCGTCCTGATCTTAGTCTTGTTTCAAGCGGTGCGCTTCCAGCAGGTTACGCGGGCGCGCAGCCAGCTTCAACAGCGCACCCGCGACGTCTCAGCCTTGAGCACGCTCAGCCAAGCTATCAGCAGCAACCTCAGCCTTGATGAAGTGCTGGCCGAAGTGCACACACGCCTGCACGAGTTGGTAGAGCCAACCATCGTGACGACCGTCCTCTACGATGAGGCCAACGGTTTGATAGAGTATCCAGCCGTCTCGACCCCCTACGGCGCGCAAAAAACCTACAAGCGCAAGCTCGCTCATGGGTTGATCGATTGGGTGATCCGCCACAAAGAGCCGCTGCAACTGAACTTGACTGAGAGCACCGACGTCAGCGAGCTGGGAATTGACCTCTCCCAAGTGAACGTGCAAGCGTTCATCGGTGTGCCGCTGGTCGTCGGGGATACCCTCATCGGCGCGCTGGCGGTCGGCCACGAAACGAACGCGGAAGCCTTCGACAGCCTCGACATTGCCGTGCTTCAGACCATCGCATCGCAAGCTGCGCTAGCCATCCGCAATGCCAACCTCTACTCGCGCACGCTGCGCCTCTACAACAGCATGAACATCATCAACCAATCGATGCAGCAGGTGATGTTCAACCTAGATCGTGACATTCTGGCACAGACCGCTTGCCACATCGCCTGTCAAGTGACGGGCGCACCGAAGTCAGCGCTGTTCGTCGCGCGCGAGCGGCTCGGCATGGTGCTGGTCGGGCAGGTTGGGCTGGACGCGCTCATCAGCGAAACCATGACCTTCCCCTACCAGCCTGATCGCTACCTGCCCGGCTCACGCATTGAGACCAACATCGACGAAACAGATGATCCCGACCTACAAGCTCTTGCGCGGCTCGGCGGCTTCCGCTCGATGTTGGAGGTTCCGCTGCGCTCTAGCAGCACGTTGATAGGCGTGCTAGCTGTCTATCAGGACGCGCCACACTTTTTCGACTACGCCGACGTCAACCTGCTGGAGATGCTGGCTAGCCAAGTCACCGCCGCCTTTGACAACACCGACCTGCTGCAAGCCCTTGAAGTGTACGCCTCGGAGCAGGCGCAGTTGGTCTACCTCTCGCGCGTCTCCAACACCAACCTTGACCTTGAGCGCGTCGTGATGGACTTATCAACGATGCTCTCCCAGATGATCGGCCTGCCGCAGATCTCGGTCGGCTTGCTGCGCCCTGACAACCTGCTTGAGGTACATACCCCACACGCTGACAAGGGCGTGCAAGTCGAGACCTTGCCGTTCAGCGCGCTGCCTGAAATCGGGCTGGCCATCGAAAACCCGCACCTCTCCAGCCCTTATGTGCTCTACCACGACGATGAGAGCTTGTCCCAAGCAGCGCGTGACTACTTCCAACAGCGGCAGATAAGCGTGTTAATACTCATGCCGATGAGCGTGAGCGATCAGGTGTTTGGCGTGCTCATGCTCAGCTCAGACGCCCCCATGAGCATCACCGACACGATGCGCCGCCTGCTGGAGATGGCAATTCATCAAGTGTCCGCCCAAGTGCACAACGCGCGCCTATACACCATCACCGAGGAAGCGCTCTCTCAGCAGTTGGAGCAGCTCTCGCTCATCGAGGACATCTCGCGCAAGATCTCACAGTCGCTCAACGTGCCAACGATTGCGAGCAGCGTCCTAGATGCCGTCTTGCATGTGACGCGCGCCGACCAAGCCGAGATGTTCATCAAAGACAGCGCGCGGCAGTGGCAGGTGTTCCGCCAGCAGCCCGAACAGCCGATTGCTACCCGTTTGATGGACGAAAGCCAGCTCGACGCCGACGCACAAACGATCCTCAATCAGCCGGATCACACGCAGGAGACCATCCTCAACACCGCAGCAGGCCTTGTGGTGTATATGCCTCTTCTCAGCGGTGAGCGGCTGCTCGGGCTGCTGCGTGTGTGGGGTGGCCAAAACAGCCGACTCGGCGTGGAAGAGTTGAACTTCCTGCGCAGCTTGTCCGGCCATACAGCTGTCAGCATCGACAACGCCTTCTTGCTGGCAGAGCAGCAGTTCCAAGTGAACGCGCTTACCCGCCTGCGCGATCTGTCGCTTCAGGTAGCCAGCAGCCAAGACGATCAGCACATCACCGCGACCATCTTGCAGACGACGCTCGAGGTGTTGGGCGGCGTTGAAGCGGCGCTTTACGCCTATGACGCAACTACTCAAGAGATCGTGCCGATAGCCGGGCTGCGGCGCACCGCGGACGGCTACAGGCCAATTGAGCCACGCCTCACCACTTACCCCGTCTACGAGGCGGTGGCCACCCGTCAGCTCTTGAGCAGTCAGTTCGCCCCCACGATTGAAACAGATGACCAAGCCAACCTGATCTACCCCACCCTCGTTGCTGTGCCCATCATGCGACACAGCGAAGTGACCGAGGTGCTGGCGGTCGGCTTCAACCCGCGCCGTGACCTCAACCAGCGCGACCGCAACTTTACCGAGCTGCTGGCCGTGCAGGTGGCCAACCACCTTGAGACGATCACCCTCAACCGCACGATCCGCACCGCCAACAAGCGGATGCGCGCCATCTTGGACTCAACGCGCGATGGCATCATCCTGCTGGATAACTTCGGCCGCGTGCTCGACGCCAACTTGCAAGCCAGCCGCCTGCTCGGCGTGGATTTGAACGAGGCCATCGGCGAGTCGTTTACGCGGTTCATGCGCAAGCACTACAGCAATACGCCGTTGGAAGCGTACATGCTGGCGCTTGGGACGGAACAAGTCGGCGAGTCGCGTGAGGTGGAACTGCCGCGCAGCGAAGGCCCGATCTACCTGCAAACCAGCACGCTGCCCGTGCGCGATGCCAACGGCGCAAACCTCGGGCGGCTGCTCTCGCTGCGCGATATCACCGAGGACAAACGGATTGCCATGCTGCGCGAGAGCTTACAGCGTATGGTCATCCACGATCTGCGCAGCCCGATGGGGGCCATCATGACCGGCTTGTCGTTCCTGCAAGTGTTGGTCGACGAGTTAGATCCAGAGGTAGCGCGTGACATGCGCCGCACGCTGGACGCCTCGCTCGAAAGCGCGGAGAACCTGATGCGCTTGATGGACACCCTGCGCGACATCCCCCGCATGAGAGACATCCAACTGGAGCTGCAGCCCATTTCGATCCGAACGCTGATCCACAAAGCCTACGAGTCGCTTGAGCCGCTGTTCGTCGAGGCGCGCATTGAGTTTGAGACAGTGAGCGACACAGACATCAAGATCGCCGTAGACGTGGACTTGATGCGCCGCGTGCTGGTGAATTTGCTGCACAATGCGTTGAAGTTTACGCCCGAAGGTGGCAAGATCATGATTACTGCTGATGTCAACCACGAAGAGGCGCTGCTGCGGGTGCGCGTGTCTGACACAGGCCCCGGCATTCCGCCGGCCATGCGCGAGCGCATCTTTGGCGAGTTCCAGCAGGTGGACGGGCAAATCCCTAAACGCGGCGGGCGGGGCACAGGCCTCGGCCTGACGTTGTGCAAGCTAGCCGTTGAGGCTCACGGGGGGCGCATCTGGGTCGAGGCGGAAGGACCGCTGCCCGGGGCCTGTTTCACGTTCACGCTGCCGCTCTTGCCCCTCAGCAGCGCACGCCCAGCGGCTAGCCAGTGAGCAGAAAGGACAACCGCGCTTGATTCGTCAAATCAACCTGAACCGCATGATCCTCACTGGCGCGCTGATGGCAGCGACTGTCGTGATGGTCGTGCTCAACTTATCCCAACCCAACGCCTTCAACTCGCTGCTGAACATCGCGCTGACGCTGCTTGTGGCGGCGTTGATCGTCTTCGGCCTGCTCATGATCAACGTGCTAGAACGCCGTTGGGATCAGCAAGAGGTCGCGCTGCAAGCCGTGGAAGCCGACAACATGGCGCTGATGAAGCGCATCTCGCAGCGCGCCGACCAGCTCAGCACGCTCAACCAGCTCAGCGTGCTGATGACCCAAACGCTGTCTACGTCGGATGTGCTGGATTCCACCGTGTCCTCAGCGGCGCTCATCACCCAAGCCGATGCCGTCGCGGTGTTCGTGTTGACAGACCAAACGTTTGAGCGCGTGCGCGATGCTGGCTTCAACGACAGCCCGGCCTACCTGACGCCGGTCACTTCCCCCACTCTCACCTCGATGACGCCTACCATCATCCACAACCTGCGCCACGGCCAACGCGAGCCGATGACGGCCCTGCTCGCCGACGGCTTCCAATCGATGTTAGAGCTGCCGTTCGTCAGCAATGGGCGCTTGTTAGGCGTGGTCGGCTGCTACTTCCGCCGACTGAGCAGTTTCAAAGACGACGAAATCGGCATCATGCTGTCGTTCGCCGCGCTGCTCTCCAACGCGCTGCAGAACGCCGAACGCTACGAGCAGACCGACTATCGGCGCGAGGTGGCCTCAAGCAACTTGCAAGCGCTGCTCGAAGCCCGCGAGGCCTACACCCATATGCTCGTGCACGACCTGCGCAGCCCGCTCACAGCGGTAGCCACCAGCCTCAAGATGCTGGCCTCTACCGTGGACGAAACCGACGCGCACCATGAGACCATCCAGCGGCTGACCAGCGCGGGCCTGCGCGGGCTGCGCAAGGTCATGGCGCGCGTGGACAGCCTGCTCGACATCGCCAAGATGGAGAGCGGCGTCATGTCGCTCCAGCGCACGCCCACCCAAGTGGCCAAGCTGGTTGAAAATGTCTTCAAGGATTTAGAGCCGCTGGCCGAAGGGTTGGAGGTGCGCCTCTACGCGACGATCACGCCCCTGCCGCCGCTCATGCTCGACGCCGACAAGATGGAGCGCGCCCTGCTCAACCTCGTCGACAACGCGCTGAAGTATACCCCGCAAGGCTCCACCGTGCGCGTGGAGGCAGTGCGCAGCGGTCCGGATCGGCTGCAACTGCGCGTAGCCGACAGCGGCAGCGGCGTCCCAGACAGCCACAAAGAACGCCTCTTCGACCGCTTCGTACAGATCGAAGATCGGCAAGTCGTGCGGCGCGGCGTCGGCCTCGGGCTGAGCTTGTGCAAAGCCGTAGCCGACGCCCACGAGGGGCGCATCTGGATTGAGGACAACCCAACCGGCGGGGCGATCTTCATCATCGAAGTGCCGATGATCGTCGCCCCCATCAGTGAAAAGCCGCCGACTGAGGCAGAACTGCCGACCAAACCAGCGCTCTAGCGCGCTGTGACGCGGCGCTTGCCCTTGATTTCTTTGTGAAATCACTATACTGAACTGGCAAGCAAGAGGTCAGATCATGCAGTTCGACGCACTTTACTCACTAGCCAAACGCCGCCCGACGCCGCTCAGCCTGCGCCTGTTCTACGCGCTGCTGGTCGTCAGCTTGTTGACGGCGCTGCCGTTTGTGGCGGTCAGCGTCACGGGCATGGCGCTGCCGACGGTGATCCAAGTGTTCACCACACGCTTTCTGGGGATCTTCGTGGAGGCGGTTCCGTTCCTGCTGTTGGGCAGCATCACCAGCGGGCTGATTGACGCCTTCGTGCGCCCCGATGACATCGTGCGCGTGCTGCCGCGCAACCGCTACGCGTCAACGGTGCTCGGGTCGTTCATGGGGCTGATCTTCCCCGTGTGCGAGTGCGGGGTGGTGCCAGTGGCCAAGCGGCTGTTCACCAAAGGCCTGCCCGTCTCGATCGGCATTTCGTTCCTGCTGGCCGCGCCCTTCATGAACCCGATCGTGTTCGCCAGCACCCTGATTGCGTTCGGCTTCGGCGAGGTGTTCGTGGGGCGTTTCGTCGTCACGGCGCTGGTGGCCAGCGCAGTTGGGCTGATCTTCGCCTTCAGCACCCGCGGGACGGAGCCGCTGCGCCCTGAGAGCATGCTGGACGCGAGCGCTATCGTGCCGCCGCGCCCGAAACTAGGGGCCGGTCTCTCACAGGCGATGGCCACCGCCAGCGTCGATTTCTTCGACATGGGGCGCTTCTTGGTCATCGGCTGCCTGATGGCGGCAGGGATGCAGACCTTCGTCCCACAAGAGGCGCTGCTGGCCATCGGCAGCGACACGCTCTCCTCGGTGTTGGTGATGCAGGGGCTGGCCTTCATCCTCAGCGCGTGCAGCACCGTTGACAGCTTCCTCGCGCTGGCCTTCGTCAACACCTTCACCACCGGCGCGATCATCGCCTTCCTCTCCTTCGGCCCGATGGTGGACATCAAGAGCGCGCTGATGTTCTTGGGGGTGTTCACGCGGCGCACGGTGTTCTACTTGATCCTGCTGCCCTTCGTGCTAAACTTGCTGGCTGGTGTCGTGATTAACTTGATGCTAGGGTATCGCTGATGACAGATGCACCACCTACGCTCGGCGTGCTCATCACCTACTACAACGAGCGCGACCTGCTAACGGAGTGCTTGGAGTCGCT
>CALDYP010000064.1 GCA_937944445.1 uncultured Anaerolineae bacterium | reverse complement strand
ATGACGACTTTTGACGCGCTTGATTATCAGGGGCAGGTGGCCGTCCTCACTGAGGCGGCGGCGGCCACGTTGGCTGAACGTTGGGGGATGGCCCACTGCGCGTTGACGTGTGTGCAGCATTTTCAAAACTCAACCTTTCGCGTCGAGACACCGTCCGGGGCGCGCTATGCCCTGCGCGTGAACCGCCCCAAAAGCCAGAGCCTCGCCACCGTCAAAAGTGAACTGCTGTGGCTGACGGCGCTGCATCGTGAGACGGATCTGCTCATTCCCGTGCCCGTGCCCACCGTCAACGGAGAGCTGTTGACTGAAGCGACTGCGCACGGGGTGACGCGGTTGTACGTGCTGTTCCATTGGTTAGATGGGGACATGTTGGATCACGAGCTGACCCCTGCGCAGTTGGAGTCGGTCGGCGTGTTTATGGCCAAGCTCCACAACCACAGCGCCCATTGGACGCCGCCCGATGGCTTCACCCGTAAAACGCTGGAATGGGACGGCCAAATGGATGAGCACTACCAGAACGCGATCGTGCACGGCAGGGCGATGATCCCGCCGACGATGCGGGAGATTTTTGTGCGGGTGCGTCAACGGGTTGAGCCGATCATGTCAGGGTTAGGCCAATCCCCGCAGGTTTACGGCCTGATTCACAACGACATCTACCAGAAGAACATGCTCTTCGTCGGGGATTCGGTGCGCGTGCTGGACTTTGACAACTGCGGATGGGGGCACTACCTGCTTGACATCGGCGTCACGTTGGCCAAGCTGCTGCCGCACGTCGACTATGCCGCCAAGCGCGAGGCGCTCCTGCGCGGCTACCGCATTCAGCGCGTGCTCCCTGACGAGCAGATCGCGCGCATCGATTCGTTCATTGCTGCACGGATCATGCTGCTGGCCCTGTACCTTGCTGGCCAAACAGATCACCCCGGCATGAGCAGCGTTGTTCCCAGTTTTGTTGCGGAGTCAGCGCAGCAGCTTGAGCGTTGGCTGATGAGCGGGTCTTTTACCTAGGTTGGGCGCAGCGTCTTGATTTCGACGTGGCGCAGCAGGCTCCCTTGTGACCAGCGGCTTATGCTCAGCAGCGCGCTGCTTTCGTTGTCTAGAATCGTCATCGTCTCGATGCGCGTGCCCTGTGGGCTGTACAAAACGCTCTCGATTGACCAGCCGAACCGTTTCGCTTTGCCGAACAGGGGCTGCTGTTTGGCGGTGTCGGGCAGGGTGAGCATCCCGTGTACATCGAGCGCGCCGCGCCCGTCATCGGTGTAGTCGACGCGCAGGGCTTGCCCGTCGGCGTACTGGTCATGCGTGTAGGTGGGCGCGTCTTCATGAGTGATCGCTCGGGTGAGCAGATACTGGCCCACCGCGTCGAACAAGGTCGACGAGCCTTGCCAAGATCGGCTCACTTGATGCGCGGCGTGGGGGCCGCTGAACGACGGCCAAGCGTCAGGCTGGTCGTGTGTTTCAGGGTGCGCCACGCCGATGATGTTGGCGACGATCTGGCTGGCGGCGTAGAATTTGCCCCCCGTCACCTGCCGCTGCGGGTGGAGCATCAGCGCGAACGACGTGAAGTTGTAGCCAAAGCGCGGCCAGATGCCTTCACCGAGCATGGCGGAATCGCCGTAGGGCTGCCCGCTGCCGACGACGTCTGGCCCGTGATACTGGCGCAGCGCGCCATCGCGCACGAGGTCAAACGCCCAATCGCCGGCAAAACGCCCCATCGGATGCGCTGCAAGCACAGGGTCTACTTTCATCTGCTGCTGCACAACCAAGCGATTATCAGCCGACGGCTCGAGGTAGCGCTGCTGACGGATGACCCCGACGAACGCGCCGTCGGGGTTGAAAACGTATTCGCTGACGAGCCAGCGCCCGGTAAAACGGTCGCTCATGCGTCTTTCCAATGCAGCAGCCCATACTGTACGCCGACGCGCGTGCCCCCGCGGTACAGCACGTGCACCGCCACTTTGAGCAGCCCGTCCGCGCTGACGACTTCGCGCCGCCACACGCGCAGTTCATCCTTCAGATGGTGAAACTGCCCACTCAACGCGCGCCCCCCGATGAGCGTGTAACTGCCCACGACGTCACCGGCGGGCGTCCACGCTTGCCAGTGGTTGGTGTGCAGCGTGACGTGATGCGGGCTGAGCAGGGGCGTGCTGCTCTCCACGCGCAGCGTAAGCGTGTCGGCTGAATCTTGCGTGATGTGCTGCTCGTAGGCCACGCTGCCTTGTGGGTGGAGCGCGGCATCGAGCGTTTTGAGTTCCCCCACCCACGCGCCTGTACGGTGGATGAGCATCTGACCGCGCCCGTTGGTCGGGTCGTTGACGCGGTCGGCGGGGATGCCGGGCAGCACGAGCGATGGATGGATGGACGGTGGACTGTCAGCGGTGGTGTCTGCTTTGCGGAACTCGCCGACGATCACGTACATGAGCTGTTCCCCGCGGGACATGAGCGTGAGCGCAAACTGGCGGCTCTGATCAGGCGTCACGTACAAGAAGAAGCGCTGCGACAGGCCCCAATGCGCCCAATAGTTGTCCGCGTCTACCAGCCCTTCATCGAGCGTTTCGGCAAACCCGACGTTGACCGGCCCGCGATACAGCCGCTCTCGCCCGCGCGTTTCGATGATGTAGTGACCAGAGAGCATCAGCGGCCCTGTGAACGAGAGGTCGATGCGCAGGTGGGTATCGTCGATGGGCTGGACGTGGCGTTGATCGATGGCGTGGCCGACGAAGCGGCCTTCACCGTTGTACACTTCCGACGTGCCGACCCACTGCCCCACGCCGCGCGAGAACGTTACTGCTGAGCTTGCAGCTGATTCTTGAGACATAGGCTACGCTCTTATAAAGGTGTAAGTTTGCTCAGCCATGGGCAATGCTGCCAAGTAAGCGCCTAGATCGTCTATGTGGGCGTCCTCGGTGAGCGGCATCATGTAGCGCCCACGCGTGGTGACGGTCAACGCATCGACGTCAAACGGGTACGGATCCAACGTGATGACGCCGCGTTCGACGTGCTGAGCGGTGATGACCACGTCGTCCTCGAGGGCGCGCGGCACGTGGATGAACTGACTCAGGCCGACCGCCTCAGGATGGACGGTCTGGATGTACAGCGCCAGCGTGTCGAAAAATTGCAGCAGCTTGTAGTTGTGGAAGAGCACCCGATCCTCGACAAGGTTAGCGTGGCCAGCGGCGGCCAGCTCCGCTTTGATGCGGGCTTGGCGCGCCAGCTCGGCGTCTAACATGGCCTTGACGCTGTCGCGCAGCGTTTCATCGATCAGGTCGATGTAGATCTTGTCGGACAGCCCATAGCGGCCATGATACAGCCCATAGGTGTGCATGCTGCTGATGATTCCGCTCAGCGGGTGATATTTCTCGTTGGCGTCGGGTGATTTGCTGCCGGTGGCGATGAGCTGCTGCGTCGGCGTTTGGGTCAGGTGGTAGGGCAGGCGGGTCTTAGGGTCGAGCGTGGGGTGCGCGTCGATCTCTTCCCAGCCGTCGTCGTGATGCTGCGCCACGTGCACCAGCGCATCTTTGGGGTTGAGCGGCGCAAAGATCTCATTGCCAAAGTGCGCCGCAAACACACCCGACACGTCGGCATGGTCAATTTGTGTGATGATGAAGTGAGGTTGCCCTGTTGGGGCGGTTTGCACAATCATCAACTTACCCTTACGAAATCCTGAATTTGGAAGATGTGGGTTTTGCCGTCGCGGATTTTGTGTGTGATGATGCGGCGGTTGTTCGGGTCGATGAAGTAGTGGTTGTTGTAGACGGTGGTGTTCGTCACGGCTGACCAGATGGTGAACACGTAGTTGTATGGGGTGAGCATGGTTCCTTCGATGCGCACGAGGTCGCTTGCGCCGTGTACGAATTTCCCGTTTACGTGCAAGTCCGTGTGGTAGATCGTTTCACCAACTTCGTAAAGATTTTCAAAGTGCTCGTTCAAGTGCCAGATAGTTTTTTCAGCGTTCACCCAGTAGCAGTCCATGTGCACCGCGCTGGACTCAATAAAATCGCCCGTGGCGCTAAACGTCTTGCACAAGCCTTCCCAGCGTGCCATGAAGCACTGGTACGGCTCCATCCACCATGCCATCTCTCCGTAGTGCTTTGTTGCTAGATGTTCTTTCAACGTTTCCATTGGGACATTTCTCCATAAAACATACATCTATGTCTGAATTTAGTGAGCCAAGCGTGGCAAGTTCCACAAGTGTAAGCCGGTTTGGGCGTTGTGCCCACGTGCGACGGGCGCGCCATCATAAGCGGTCAGGGTAAATTCAACGGCATAGGCCTGTGCGCGCGCGACGTGACCGCCCACCACAGAAATTCGGTCGGGCGTCTCTGGCGCGCGGAAGGCCACCGCCAAGTGAATGTGGACGTGCAGTTGATCGTCCATCAGCGAGATCGTGCCGTGGCCAGCCACAATCTCCAGCGCGCCGCTGATCACTGTTGGGGCAAGGCGGGCCTGAGTGGTGAAGTCGTATGCGCTAAATTCTACCTCGTGCAGCCCCCCTAGCATCTCAATTGTGGCGGTCTGGACGTTGAACGCGCGCGCGACATCGGCCAGCGCGGTGTGCAGGCTGACCCCATCCGTAAGCGTGCCCATGAAGACACGGCTGCCCTGTGGGTTGACTTGGCGCGCGGCAACGCTCATGCACGGCTCGCGTCAAGAATTTGTAGAACGGTTTGGGTGTCGTTGGCGGGGTCAACCCCCCAGCGCGCATCGACCACGACGCCGTTTTCATCGATGATGAGCGTTGAACGGCGTACCCCGGTGTAGGTGACCGCTTGTCCTGCGACGTCCACGGTGTGTTCACCCCACACGCCGTAGAGGTCAGCAATCGCGTGGTTAGGGTCAGCCAACAAAGTAAAGGGGAGGCTGTACTTGGTTTTGAAGGCGGCCTGCGCTTCAACAGTGTCAGGGCTGACGCCCAGCACAACAACGCCACGCTCAGCAAAGGCATGGTAGTTATCGCGAAAGTTACAGGCTTGCTTGGTGCAGCCGGGGGTGTCGGCTTTGGGGTAGAAGTACAAGATGACCTGCTTGCCGCGAAAATCAGAGAGCTTAACGGTATCTCCATTGTCTGTCTGGGTTTCAAAATCCATCGCTTGCGCACCTACTTCGGGAAACGGCATGAGGGGGTGTCCTTTCTTTTATACTTTCAGATGGTTGCGTCACTTTATCTTTATTCGATAATATAGCTATCCAATGTGATTAGCAATAAATCAAGTCAGACAAAATCACCGAGATTGGCCACCAAAAATTAGTAAAGAAAGCATGAAGAGTGGACGAAAATCTGCGCTACAATTATATGGGAGTATTCGATGGCCGCTTAGGATTCGGTCGCAAGGCCGCTTTGCTAGTGATCGATTTCATCTGCGCCTACACGACGCCCGGCGCCCCATTCTATGCGCCGGCGGTCGTGGAGGCAGTTCAGAAGACAGTCCCCTTGTTAGAGCGCGCCCGTCAGAAAGGGGTGCCGGTGATTTACACGAAGGTGGTCTATCATCCCACTGGAGCAGATGGAGGGCTGTTCGTGCAGAAGATCCCGTCGCTGCGGGCGCTAGTTGACGGTGAGCCGCTGGCTGAAATTGTGCCGGAGTTAACCCCAGCGCCTAATGACGTCGTGGTAGTGAAGCAGTACGCCAGCGCATTCTTTGGCACATCCCTTGCGCCGATGTTAGCTAGCATGGGGGTGGACACGGTCATCTTGACAGGGTGTTCGACCAGCGGGTGCATCCGCGCCAGCGCAGTGGACGGCATGCAGCACGGGTTCCGTGTGATTGTCCCGCGCGAGTGCGTGGCGGATCGTCACCCGCAGCCCCATGAGGCCAACCTCTTTGACATCGACAGCAAGTACGGCGATGTCGTCGATGTAGATGCGGTCTACGCTTATCTCGATACGCTCTAAACACATTACCCAAAAGGCAAGTTACCTGTGAAGGCTTTACAAGGAATTCGCATCTTAGACCTGACTCACATGCTCAGCGGCCCCTATGCAGGGATGATGCTGGCCGATTTGGGCGCGGAGAGCATCAAGATAGAACCGCTTGGGCAGGGGGAAGGCACGCGCGCGCTGCTGGCGAAGGATCCGCTCAACAGCATTGACGGGATGGGGGCATACTTCATGACCCTCAACCGCAACAAAAAAAGCGTGACGATCAACCTCAAGAGCGAAGAAGGATTGGCGCTGTTCTACGAGCTGGTCAAGACGGCGGACGTCGTTTTAAGCAACTTCAGCGCGGGGGTGACGGAAAAGCTCAAGATCGACTACGCCACCCTCAGCGCTGTCAACCCGCGCATCATCACGTGCACGATCACCGGCTTCGGTGAGACAGGCCCCGAGCGGGATCGAGTGGCCTTTGACATGGTGGCGCAGGCAATGGGGGGCGGCATGAGCATCACGGGTCAGCCCGGCGGCCCGCCCACCCGCGCCGGCATCCCGATTGGGGATCTGGGGGGCGGTTTGATGGGCGTGATCGGCGTGCTGGCGGCTTTGCAGGCGCGCCACACCACCGGGCGCGGCCAGCATGTCGATATTTCTATGCTCGACGCGCAAATTTCCCTGCTGAACTACATGGCCACGATGTACACCTTGAGCGGCATCATCCCTGACAAGCTGGGCAACGCCCATTTTGTGCACGTGCCTTACAACACGTTCCCCTGCGCGGATGGCTACATCATTGTGGCGGTCATCACCGATGGATTTTGGGAGAACCTGATGCAGGTGGTTCAACTGCCTGAGTTGAACACCGCGGAGAACAAACATCAGCCCGGTCGCTGGAAGAACCAAGACCTCATCAACCGCAGGTTGAGTGAAACCTTCATGAGCAACACGCAAGCGCATTGGCTCAAGGTGCTGCGCGACGCTCGGATTCCCTGTGCGCCGGTCAACAACATTGCGCAGGCGTTGGCTGACGTGCAAGTGCAGGCGCGTCACATGGTCGTTGAGATCCAGCACCCCAACGGCCAGACCTTCAGAGCGCCCGGCAACCCCATCAAACTCTCTGACACGCATGAGGACACCTTCAGCCCGCCGCCGCTGCTCGGCCAACACACTGACGAGGTGCTCAAGACACTGCTCGGTAAAACGGACGACGAGCTGGCCGCGCTGCGCCATAAGGGGGTGATCTGACGATGAACGATAGGCTGCGAATTTGCGAGGTCAGCCCACGGGATGGCTTACAAAATGAGACGCTAGCGCCCATCAACACCGTTGACAAGCTGCGCCTCATCGATAGCCTCGTTGCAGCCGGGTTGGACTACATCGAACTGACAGCGTTCGTCAGCCCTAAGGCCGTGCCGATGATGGCCGATGCGGCGGATGTCATGGCGGCGGTGCGTGAAAAATACCCGCAGGTGCACACGACTGGCCTCGTCTTCAACGAAAAAGGCTATCAGAACGCTGTGGCCGCTGGCGCGAACGCCATCGCGCTGGTGTTGATCGTGCCGGACGCGCTGAGCAAGAGCAACAGCGGCAAAACAGCCGCTGAGTGGATCGACACCTACACCGCGCTCATTCAGCAGGCGAAAGGCGATCAGGTGTGGGTGCGCGCCTACTTGGCGGGGGCGTGGGTTTGCCCATTCAGTGGCCCGGTGGAGAGTGAGACAGTTCTGCACTACGCGGACGTGCTGGCTGACGCTGGCGCGGACGAGCTGTGCCCGACTGACCCGATTGGCCACGCCCACCCGGCGCAAGTTGAAGCGCTGCTGTCGGCGATGGCGCAGCGCTACGGGGCTGAGCGTCTCGCCGTCCACTTGCATGATACCCTTGCCTTCGGCTTGGCCAACGCCTACGCCGCGCTGCGGGTGGGCGTCCGCACCATAGACGCCAGCTTGGGCGGGCTTGGGGGGTGTCCCTTCGCGCCGGGGGCGGCGGGCAACCTCGCCACGGAAGACCTTGTGCTGCTAGCTGACAAGATGGGGCTGGAAACGGGCGTCAGCTTAGACCAACTCCACCAAGCGATTGAAGCGTTTACACCAGTGATGGGGCGTGTGATTGGCGGTCGCAGTCGCGCTTGGTACTTGAGCGACCGATAGAAAGCCAAGCTATCGAATGTTGATTAGTTGATTTGTGGAGGTCGAAAAATGAAAGGGTTCCGTTACAAGTTTGTTTCTTCAGTTTTGTTTGTTTGGTTGTTATTGTCAGGCATTGCAGCGGTGGGGGCGCAGGAAACCGTCGTCAAGATCGGTCTGGTGTCGCCATTCACTGGGCCAATCGGCTTTTTAGGCCAGTGGATGGCCCACAGTGTGCAAGTTGAAGTTGATCGGATCAATGCCAATGGGGGCTTGCTGGGCGCGCAGGTTCGGCTCATCACGCGCGACGATGAAGCCAACCCGGCCCGCTCGGTTGAGATCGTCCGCGAGTTCATCCAGCGTGAACGGGTCAACCTGATCATCGGGCCGTCGTTTTCGTCGAACGCGCTGGCCGTAAAAGATCTGATTGAAGCGTCGGGCACGTTGGCGCTCTTCCCGACGGTGGGGGCGCGTGAACTGCTCGAAGGTAACCCCCAATACTTGTTCCGCGCACAAGAGTCGACCCTGCTCACCGCTACAGAGCTGATGCGCTATGCGCAGGCAGGCAGCTTCAAGAAAGTGGCCATCTTCTCACCCGATGATGCGTTCGGGCGCGACTACGACAACCTGTTTAAAGAACTGGCCGCCGATTACGACCTTGAGTACTTGGGGGCGGTGTTCTTCCGCATCGACGATCAAGACCTCAGCGCCTATGCCTTGCGCGTGAACCAGCTCGGCGCAGATGCGGTTGTCATCCCAACGGGCAACAGCACGCTGGCGGGTCGCGCTCTGGTCGCGCTGAACGCGGTCGGCTCTACGGCGCAAATTTTGGGCATTTCTGGCTTGCAGGGGTATACGTTTGCTGAGTTGGCGGGCGATGCGGTGATCGGCTCGGTGTTCGTGTCGGTGTATATCGGGTTTCCGGCGGGCGTGCCGTTTGATGAGATGCCCACGGGCTACGCCGAACACGTGCAGCGGGTGATCGATGCCTACGGCGTGATTGATGGGGCCAGCCTCAGAACCTATCCCGGCACGGCGCTGGCTGGCTCGGCTGTGCAGATTTGGGAGCGGGCGGTGTTGGCGGCCGGTTCCTTCGACGCGGACGCGGTCGCGGAGGCGATCAGCACGCTGACCATTCCCGCGGAAGAATCGTTGACAGGCACAGAGGTTTCCTTCAGCCCTGAGTCGCATGAGGCCTACGGCGAAGGATCGATGTACTTCTACTCGTGGTACAAATCAGAGGATGGCACGTATGGCTTCTCTGAAGTGCCGCTGCCGGGCACAGAAGAATAGCTGAACCACAACCGGAAGAGTCCTCTGTTGATCGTCGTGACCTCAACAGGGGACTCTATCTTTATCTGACGGGTTTGAGTGGGACTTCTAAATATGGTGCTGAGTGATTTTTGGGCTATTTTTTTTCAGGCGTTGATTGGCGGGCTGGTCGTCGGCGCGATCTACGCATTAATTGCCATTGGGTACAATCTCATTTACGCGACCACGCGCGTGTTGAACTTTGCGCAGGGGGAATATCTCGCTGTCGGCGCGCTGCTGGGCTACACCTTTCAAGTGACGCTCAAACTCCCAACTCCCATTGCTTTGTTAGGCGTCGTGTTGGCGATGATAGTCGTAGGGCTGATAACCGAGCGCTTGATTATGGTTCCCGTGCGGCGCGTGGGGGGCTATGCGTGGATTCTGACGACGCTGGGCGTGTCGATCATCATACGTAACGTGCTGGCGATCATCTATGGGGCTGAACCGGTCAATCCGCCGCCCCTTTTCGATGGGCGGATCACCTTCAGTGGGCTGTTCATCACCTATCAGCAGATCTGGATCATCGTGGCGGCGCTGCTGCTCATGCTGCTCAATGAGTTGTTTGCGCATCGCACCTTTTTGGGCAAAGCGATTCGCGCCACTGCCTACAGCTACAACGTCGCCGCGTTGATGGGCATTCCAGTTGGGTTGACGATCCAACTGAGCTTCATCTTGAGCGCCATCGTGACCGGCCTAGCGGGCACGTTGATCGCGCCCATCGTGTTCGCTGATGCCAACATGGGCCTCATCTTAGGGCTAAAAGGCTTCGTTGCTGTCGTCGTGGGTGGGCTAGGCAGCGCACGCGGGGCGCTGGTCGGCGGCATCGCGGTGGGGCTGCTAGAAGGGTTCCTGCGTGCGGTGCTGCCATCCTTGCTGCAAACGAGTTTCAACTGGAGCAACATCGTCGTGTTCGCGCTGTTGGCGTTGATGCTGCTGTTTCGCCCCAAAGGGTTATTTGGCCAAACAGTGGCGGATCATCACTGAGCGCTGAGTAAGGATGACAACTCATGGCACAGACAACTTCACAACAACCCCCGTCTCGAGCGATTCCGTCCAACACCGCCATTTCGAACTGGCTCAAGCGTGTGTGGATGCCGCTAGCGCTGATTGCCGTCTTGATAACGCTGCCTTCGATTGTCTCTGTTGTCAACCCGCGAGAGTACAACTTCTGGGTTTTCATGGCGACATCCATCGGGATCACCATCATTCTGGTGACCTCGCAGAATTTGGCGATGGGGTACACTGGCCTTGTCTCGATTGTGCAAACCGGCCTATACGGCGTTGGCGCTTACACCGCCGCCATCCTCGCGCGCGAGATGGGCTGGAGCTTCTGGGTGGTGCTGCCCATCGGTGTGCTGGGCGCAGCGGCGGTGGGCTTGCTGATTTCTTTAACGACGATGCGCCTGAGCAATTTGTATTTCGCCATCGGGACGATGGCCTTCAACATCATCATCGTCGAGTTCATACGCGAAGGGGGGCGCTTTACCGGGGGTGAAATCGGCATTTTTGGCATCAAACGCCCCGACTTCTTCGGCGTCAAGCTAGACGACACACTCTACTACTATCTGGTGATGGGGGGCTTGGTCGTCGTCCTCTTGACGCTGTCTAACTTGGTTCATCGTTCCAAGTATGGGCGCATTTTCCGCGCGCTGAAAGGCAACGAGAGCGCGGCGGTGGCGTTAGGCATTGATCCGCTGCGCTATCGCAGCATGGCGTTTACGCTCAGCGCGGGCTTGGCAGGCGCGGCAGGCGTGCTGTTCGCGTTTAAGAATGGGTTCATCAGCCCGAGCGACGCTGGAACCGAATACGGCTTGATCTTGTTCGTCGCGCTGTTGTTGGGCGGCAACGCGACGATTGCCGGGCCAATCGTGGGTGTGCTGTTCATCCAAGTGATTCGAGAGTTGACCGCCGACTACGCGCGCTACCAGCAGTTGATCTTAGGCGCGGTCATGCTAGGGACGATGTTCGCCATGCCGCGCGGCATCGTTGGGACCATTCAAAATCTGTGGGAGCAGCGACGCACGCGCGGCAAGGTGGCTAAGATCGAGGAGAAAGAAGCCGCTGTCTATCTCGATCCCAACGTCATTCATGACCTCGTGCAGGTCAAAAGCTCAGGTCGCACTGCCAGCGACGAGCGCGTGCTGTTAGAAGCGCGCGGCATTCACAAACGATTTGGCGGCTTGCACGCGCTCAAAGGCGTTGATCTGCGCGTCAAAGCGGGGACGATTCACGGTCTCATCGGGCCGAACGGCTCTGGCAAGTCCACGCTCATGAACTGTTTGACCCGCGTCATGCCGTGTGAAGGGGAAATTCTCTACGACGGCAAGCCGATGCCCAAAACAGCCCACAAAGTGGCGCAGATGGGGGTGGTGCGTGTCTTTCAGATTCCGCACCTCTTCAACGATATGACCGTGCGCGAAAATGTTTTGATGGGCTTGCATCAACGCGCCAAGCACAACGTGATCAGCTACATTGTTGGGATGCCTTACGCCATGCAGGAAGAACAGTCGCTGCGCGCGGCGGCGGATAGGCTGCTGGAGGTGGCGAATTTGAAAGAGAGCGCCAACATCAAAGCCAGCTTGCTGCCGCATGGCCAAAAGCGCCTGCTGGAGGTGCTGCGCGCGCTGATGATGTCGCCTGAGTTGTTGATCTTGGATGAGCCGGCCACGGGCTTGGTCACGAGCGAAGTGCAAGCTTTAGCCGACCTGCTGCGCAAGCTGCGCGACAACGGCGTGACCATTCTGCTGATTGAGCACAATATGGCCTTTGTGATGAGCACGTGCGATGTGGTGACAGTGCTAGAGGAAGGCGAGAAGATTGCCGAAGGCCTGCCCGCTGACGTGCAGAACGATCAGCGCGTCATCACTGCCTATCTGGGCAGCGCAGACCACTTGAAACAGGTTAAGGCGGCCTTATGCTAGAGTTGAGAGACGTTGAAATCCGATATGGATCCGTTGCAGCCGTCCACCGTGTCGATCTGACGGTGAACGCAGGGGAATTTGTGGCGCTGATTGGCAGTAACGGCGCCGGCAAAACGACGATTCTGAAGGCCATCTCTGGCTTGCTTCAGCCTTCACGGGGCGAGATTACCTTCAATGGCGAACGGATCAACGGCAGGGCGGCGCACACGATCACGCGGGCGGGCATCGCCCATGTGCCAGAAGGTCGCCAAGTGTTCCCGGACTTGACGGTGCTAGAAAACCTCGAGATGGGCGGTTTTTTGTTTCGCAATCAACGCGCCGTCTTTCAGCAGCAGCTCGATATGGTCATGAGCTTGTTCCCACGCCTAGCAGAACGCCGCACGCAGCTTGCCGGCACGCTGAGCGGTGGCGAACAGCAGATGCTGGCGGTGGGGCGGGCGCTCATGTCGAAGCCTACGTTAATCCTGCTGGATGAGCCTTCATTGGGGCTTGCGCCGCGCCTCGTGCAGGAGATGTTTGAGTTTTTGGCGCGCCTGCATCGTGAAACAAAAATGGCGCTGCTGCTAGTTGAGCAGTTGGCGGAGTTAGCGTTGACGTTGGTTGAGCGGGGGTATGTGATCGAAAACGGGCGCATTAGCCTAGAAGGCACGGGCAAAGCGCTGCAAGATGACGCGCGCATCCAACAAATTTACCTTGGGATGGCTTGAGCAATGGGGGAGATATGAGCGATCTTCAGCAGGCAGTGCACACGCTGTTTAACGATATCGTGAGCCTGAACGTGGAGGCCGTCATCAACCGCTATGCCCATGATGACAATCTCTACGTTCACCTTGAGGGGCCGCGCTGGACGAATCGCGGGTTTGAGAACGTGGCGAAGGGCTGGCGCGCGTTCTTTGACTCGCCGCTGCGCATGTTGAACATCGAATGGGTGGAAGGGCCGTTGACGCAGCACAGCGGCGCGTTGGGGTACATCGCGGGGGTAGTGCAGATTCACTATCAGGTCAACGACCGTCAAGGAACGCTCAAGCTGCGCGGGACGTTCGTCATGCGCCACGACGAGGACGGCGAGTGGCGCGTGCTGCACGAGCATTTCTCGCAGCCCTTAGAGGATCCCTATGGGTTTGGCGATTGGCTGAAGCAAGGCTGAAACAAGAGTGAAAGAAGCCCCGCTGTCAGGGGCTTCTCAGGTGAGTTAGGCGGGCGGGGTGCGCGTCTCTTTGATGAGCGTGTGTTTGTAGACTTCGCCGTTGGCGTTGAACCAGTGCCAGATGCGCGTGCGGTGCTGGCCGTCGTCGCTCAGGTGGATGTACTCGTAGATGTATTTTTCGGGATCGGACTTGTAGTAAAAGTACAGAATCAGCGTGCGGGCGTCGGCTTCCCACGCTTTGCCCCACATGCGATCGGTGTCGTAGATCACAAAGCCGTCCTCGTAGCGCCCGACGAACTCATAGGCCACTTCACGCCCGTCGTCCCACGTGTAGATGTTGCGCTGGTGATAGTCCGTCGCGCCCTCGCTGAACTGAACGATGAGATGGCTGCGGTGCTGGTCGAGGATGCGGCCCTGCGGGTCGAGATGCAGGTATGTGCCGTACCAGTCGCCATCGTTGCGCGCCAGCAGCGGCATGGCCTCGATGAGGCTGATCTTATTTGATGGGATCATGAGCGGGCGTGGCCTCCCGTGATTCTTTGATGAGCGTGCGTTTGTAGACTTCGCCGTTTTCGTTGTACCAGTGCCAGATGCGCGTGCGATGCTGGCCGTCGTCGCTGAGGTGGACGAACTCGTACACGTACTTGTCGTCGCCGCCTTTGTAGGTAAACATCAACTGGACGTGACGCTCGTCAATGTCGCGCGCCCAGCCCCAAATGCGCTCGGTGTCAAAGATGATGCGCTGGTTCTCAAAATCGTAGTTGCCCGGGAAGAGGTGTTCTTCTTTGCGGCCATCTTCCCACAGGTAGCGGTTCGTCTGGTGGTAGTGGCAGGAGCCATCGGTCGGGTAGACGGAGATCAAGTGTGAGTAGTGACGGTCGATCTCTTTGCCGAGCGCGTCCGTGTGAACGTAGATGCCGTACCAATCGCCCGCATGACGCGCTAAAACAGGCATAAGTTCTTTCGTGAATACTTGTGACATTGTTTACTCCTTCGCAGTCTGAACGGTTGAATACTCTGAAAAATAAGTTATTTATCTCTGATTATATCCCGCGTTTGGCCTCTGCGTACCACCATGTATCATCGCGTTGGTCGTGTTTGTGGATGAGGGCTTTGGTACGCAGGAAGCGTTTGATCGCGCTCGCCCCCATGCGCGAGCCGCCGAGGCCGCTTGCCTTAAAAGAGGTCTTTTCCCCGTCGTAGATGATCGCTGTGAGCGCCGCGTCGTTGATGCTGATTGCGCCCGCGTCGATGCGGCGGGCGAGGGCGTCGGCCTCTGCTTCAGCGCCAAATACAGCGGCGCTCAAGCCATAGGTGGTATCGTTGGCGAGCTGTACGGCCTCCTCGGATGTGGCGAAGGGCATCACCGGCATGATGGGGCCGAAGGTCTCCTCGCGCATTACGAGCATGTCATGGTTGACGTTCACGAGCACCGTCGGGCGGCAGTACGCCCCACCGTCGTGAATTTCGATCTGGCCGCCGCACTGGGCGACTGCGCCTTTGGCATAGGCGTCGTCGAGGTGGGCGCGGATGATCTCGACCTGATCGGCGGCGATGATCGGCCCGATGGGGCCGCCTTCCACCGTCAGTGTTGTTCGGGCGGCTTTGGCCGCAAGCCGCGACACAAATTCTTCGTAAATGGACTCGTGGGCGTAGATGCGCTCAATCGATTGGCAGGCTTGGCCGGCGTTGCTCGTCGAACCCCACAGCAGCGCGCTCGAGGCGTAGTCAAGGTCAGCAGTGGGCAGCACGATGGCAGGGTCTTTGCCGCCTAGCTCCAGAAAGGCAGGGATGAAGTGCGCGGCGGCGGCTGCCCCCACCTTGCGCCCTGTCTCGACGCTGCCGGTGAACGCCACGCTGTCCACGTTGGCGATCAGCGCTTGGCCGGTCTCAGCCGCGCCGACGATGACTTCCAGCACGTCGGCCAAGCCCGCAACCGCTTGGATGGTGGCGCGCAGCGGCTCGATAAAACGCGGGGTGATCTCACTCGGTTTGACCAGCACCGCGCAGCCGGCCATCAAGGCCGGCACGGCGTCGATCAGCGCTAGCAGCAGCGGGAAGTTCCACGGGCTGATGACGCCCACCAACGGGTAAGGCACATATTGACTGCTCACGGTGATGTTGGGCGCGGACGTGGCGATCGGCGCGCTGTCAGTCAGCAGGGGCGGAGCCTGCCTGCACCACCGCTTGATGAGTTCAGCGAGGCCGTAGACCTCTAGTTCGCTCTCGCGCGTTCGGCCTGTATCAGCTGTCAGAGCGTCTATCAGCGCGGATTTGTGCGCGAGGATGCTTTCTGCCCACTGCTGCATGATTTGCGCGCGGCCTTCTGCCCCGCGCTGCTGCCACGTCGGCTGCTGCGCGCGCAGCCGAGCCGACGCCGCGCGCACGTCGTCTGCGCTGGCGGCAACACACTGATAGTTGACTTGGCCGCTGCGGGGGCAGCGCACGTGTAAGGTCGTTCCCTCTGCCATCGTGTTAGATCACCTTTGCATCGGACAGCTTGCGAATCGTGGCAAGCTGCTGCTGGACGAACTGGCTCTTGTCTTCGATGCCGTTGAGCAGTGTGTTAGGTGGGTAAAAACTGTGCTGGGCGTACATCTGCGCGTACAGCTCGAAGCGCTGACGGGCGAGGTAGTTGCTCATGCCCGGTCGGTGGCGCAAGCGGCGCAGCGACTCAAGGTCAACCTCGGCGTGCGCGACCATGCTCTCCCCTTGCGCGGCTTCTGCGATCACTTGGCCTTTGGGGTCGATGATCTGGGAGTGGCCATTGGTAGAGTCCTTCGGGATGGCGATCCCGTCGATGGCGGCGCTGTTGGCTGAAATCACGTAGGCCATGTTCTCGATGGCGCGGGCGCGCTTGGCGACCTCTTTGGGCGTCTGCTCTGGGCTGGATGCTTCGCTCGACGAGTGGAGCAAAATTTCGGCCCCACGCATAGCCATCATGCGGCTGATCTCGGGGTAGAGAATTTCCTCGCTGGCGACGGCGGCCAAGCGGCCAATGGCGGTGTCTGCGACGGGGAAGACCTGCTCAAGGCTGTAGACCTCAAGGTATTTGTCCCAAACGTCGTGGGGGGTGGGCGCAAACATGCTGTTGAGGCGGCGATACCGCAGCACGACCGCGCCAGTCGGATCGATGCAGAACGACGTCTGGAAGTACAACTGTGGAAAGTGAGGATCCAGCTCGTACAGGTTGCCGCTGAGGTAAATGTCGTTGCGCTGCGCCACGGCGCTGAGCGCGTCGTACTCTGCGCCGTGCATCTCAACACAGGCCAACGCCCGCCACTGTGCGATCGTCTCGCGCAGCGGGAAGCTCGTCAAAAAGTACTCTGGCAGCACTACCAGCTTGAGGTCTTGGCCGATGAAGGCTTTGCTCGCGCGGATCTGCGCGTCGATGCGCTCGATGGTGGCCATCATGCGCGCGCGCGCGTCCGATGGGCTAAGCCCGTTGACCGCGAAGCAGGTCGTTTGCAGCGCCAGTGCGTGGTAGTGAGGGATCCATTCGCCGACCATAGGGGTTTCCTCAACGACTCATCAACGTCCAGAAGTAGCCATCTGGGGCGATGAACGAAAACGCCTGCTGGCCGAATTCGTCGGTCAAGATGGGGGTGACGCTGTGAGCGGCGCTCTGGGTGACCCGCTGATGGTAGGCCGTCAGATCGCTCACGCGGTACGTGTACAGGGAACACCCCAACACCCCCGGTCGAGACTGGGCGTGATGATCAGGCAGGGGCGCGCTGTGCTTGTAGCGGATGATCTTCAGGCGTCCGCTGTGGGCCAGCATCGGGTTGGTGCTGGAACGTGGGTCGTCGAAGTCCGTGCAGACGTATTGTTCCCCTTCCGTCAGTTGGAACACGTTGGCCCCGTCTTTGACCTCTTGATACTCTGTGATGAGGTTGTCCCGCGCGCGCAACAAGCCGAGCGTGTGTTCATAGAAGTCGATGAGGTCATCCCCACCCTGAACGACAAGGCCGCAGTGCGTGATCTGGCTGGTTTTGAACGCAGAATGCGGGTTGACTGCGCCGTAATGCGGGATGACGTACCCGAAGCGTTGGAACAGCACCTGCCGCGCGTGGGGCTGAATCATGATCACCTCGCGCACACAGGGGGCATCGTCGATGAAGGGCTGCCCGCTGGGGGCACGGTAGATCTGCTGGCGGATGGGCGGGCTGAACGTGATGGGCAGCCCCTGAGCGCGCGCGTCCTCGGCGTGGTTAATGATGTTGTACAAGTCATGGGTGAGCGTTGCTCCCCAACGATTGCCTAACGCGCGCATGGACGTAAGCTGTAGGCCGTCGTTGGTGGGGGCGTCCCACAGCATGAGCCGTATCAGGCCGTGGTCAGCGTCTTGATGGCCTAAACGATAGCTCTTGAGCGCCGAGGGCACGCCGTAGAGAGCGCGCGCGTCGTCCGCGCTCAACGTGCCGATCTTGTCTAAGTGGTAGCCAAAGCGCTGCCAGTACAGCAGGTCGCGCATCGGGTCTTGAGTGCCGATGCACAGTTCGTAAACGCCGCCAATCGGGTGAGTCATGAGGATCCCCTTGTGAACCTAGAGTCAAGCCGGGCCAGAACCGCGCCGTGAACTATGCGCCGAAGTACTCGCGGTAGCCACAGATCTTGTCAGCGCGCACGTCGAAGGCCACGATCACCCGACCATGATACGGGTTGCCGCGCAGCGTGCCTTCATCTTCAAACTCAAAGAGCACCGTTTGGCCGCCGGTGGCTACGCTGTGAACCTGCGTGATGAACAAGCCATCAGGATAGGCGCTGCGCACGTAAGCGAAGAACTGCGCCATGCGCTCTTTGCCCTCGTGGACGCCCTTCCACTCCCCGATTGGAAACCGAAAGACGACATCCTCGGCAACCATGTCCAGAAATGGCTGCCACTCACCAGAGGCCAGCCCCTGACGGAAGTGCTCAAAGGCTTGGCGTGCGACTTGCTCTGGCGGCGGGGTTTGGCGTCTAGGCGTGAAATAGGCCGTGTGCAGGTCTTGGACGGCAGTTTTTTGCAACGCGCTCAGCTCACGATAGGCTGGATCGGCCAGAAACTGCTGCATCGCCTCTTGGCTGGGAAAAGTCAGGACGGCGTTGTTGACGTACTGATGGGTGCCACCGGGGATGCCTGCCCCCACGAAGGCCACGCCCCCGCCATGCTTGACGAGCAGGGGGATCGTCTGTTGGATGTACTGTTGGTAGGTTTTCTCTTGGCCTTCGATGATGTTGCTTTGTGTGATCAAGACGATTTGTACGCTCATGAGCGGTCACCCCTGCACTGGATAGAGTTTCTTGAAGTAAGTCCAACTGGTTTCGTTGGGCGTCACAAACTCGCGCGGGGATTCCGCATACTTGGGCTGATGTGCCATCACGTAGTCCTGCATCTGCTGCGAGAGGCCAGCGAAGCCTGCGGCCAGCTTAGCGCCGCGGCATTGATAGATCAAATTGCCCGGATGATCGCCCATTTCCATCCACGGCAGCCACTGGCCGAAGCGCGTCCATGAAGTGCTGCACGGGATGTCGGTTGCGTCGGGGTCGTTTAGTTGGTCGGTGTTGACGAAAAATTGAAACAGCTCAGCCCCTTGATACAGATCGGACTGCGAATGGAGAGGGTACTGGCTGCGCGGCAGCGGTGAGGGGTAAGCCAACAGCACGTCAAAATACAGGCAGGTTGTGCCGTTGCCGAGGTCTTCAGCGGGCAGAGTGAAAGGCCCGCGCGGGCCGTTGGCCATGAACTGCTGGTTGACGGGGTCGTTCCACACTTGGATCACCTGTACCTCGCGCCCGTTGAGGGGATTGTGCCAGCGCTCTAGGATGTTGCCGCTGGTGGGGTCGCTGTAGAACGTGACCTCGCGCGTGATCATGCGATAGCCATCCTCGTAAGGTTCGACGTGGGCGACGTTGTAGCCCTCGATGAGCAGCAGCCGTTGGCTGGGCTGGCCGGGGATGTAGCTGTAGACGTAGCCTTTCCACCAGAAGACTGAATCGGTTCCATCGAGGTTGGCGCGCGCTTTTAAAAATCGTTTTAGCTGTTCTTGCGGGGAAAAGGAATTCATAGCGAGATCACTCCAATAAACTTTGTTAGCAGTTTCAATTGCTGGAACAAACACGCTGTGTTCTTGTGTCTGACCTTTAACAGACGGTATGCTGTCGTTTTTAGAAGATGCTAGAGAAGCTATCTTCGCGGTGTGCTTCGTGCATTAGATACCTTCTACTACGATTGAGACGTTTTATTGTTGAATCAAGGCATAGTTGATATAATCGAGATCAATAAAATCATATTAAGTCAAGCGCACCCTTTCTGCAACTTTTTCGACGAACAAATTTCTAACGTGTGTTTTTCAAACAAGAGCTAAGGGAGGGGCCATCGTCAACACACTCAACGACTGATGCTTGAGACCGTGTCAAATTCGTTAAGTAAGCCCAACTAAACGCAAAACTTTTTAGGAAAGGACTTAACAATGGTCAGAACAAAACTATCCTCTGTGTATTTGATGGTTGTGGCGCTTGTGCTGATCTTCACACCGGCGGCGGCGCAGAGCAACATCTCCGCTGATGAGACCTTCCGTATCGCCATCGGCGTGGCCGTGCGTGACCTTGAGCCAACCGTGGCCACTGGCATCATCGCCAACATGCTCGATTATGTGCTGGAGACGCTGGTTCAAACCGATGAAACAGGCGCAGTGTTGCCGGGCCTCGCAGAGAGCTGGGAGATCTCAGAAGATGGCAAGTCGGTCACGTTTAAGCTGCGTCAGGGCGTGACGTTCCACGACGGCGAACCGTTCAACGCCGAAGCGATGGCTTTTTCGCTGGGGCGTTGGAAAAACCCCGTCGTGCGCGGGCGCGCCAACCCCTTCACGGAGCAGCTTCTGGCCAACATCGAAGTGATCGACGAGTACACCCTGCGCGTAGACACGCTCTTCACAGCTGATTTGCTCTTGTCGAACCTGCTCTTTACGGGCTACGGGGCTATTTCGCCTAAGTCGATCAACGAGCACGGCAACAGCTATACAGAACCACAAGGCGAAACGCCCGGGGCAAGCGTCTACCAGTTCCCGATTGGCACGGGGCCGTACAAGTTTGTCTCGCTGACGCCAGAGGGGATGAACCTCGAGCGCTTTGCCGACTACTGGGGGGAGATGCCGTACTACGCGGGGGTGACGTTCCAGTTTATCCCAGAAGCGGCCACCCGTGAGAGCTTGCTGCTGGCAGGCCAAACGGACATGATCGTGCTGCCGCCCGTGTCGGACATTGTGGCGCTGCAAAACAACGACGCGGTAGAGGTGTTGATTGCCCCCGGCAACCGCGCCATCTACATTGCGCTGAACACGACGCGCGAAGTCTTGCAAGACGCGCGCGTGCGCCAAGCGATCAACTATGCGGTGGACAAAGAGGCGATCGTCAACGATCTGCTGTTTGGCGCGGCTACGGTTGCGACCTCCATCGTCAGCGAAGATTCATTTGGTCATTGCGCTACCGGGCCATATGAATACAACCCCGAGCTGGCCCGTCAACTGTTGGCAGAGGCGGGCGTGAGCAATCTCACCCTCAACTTCGCCGCGCCGACTGGCCGCTTCCTGCAAGACTTCCAAGTGGCGCAGGCCGTGGCTGCCTATCTATCCGTGGTGGGCATCAGCGCGGAGCCAACGACCAGCGACTACAGCACGTATGTCGGGCAGTTGTTCGTGCCGGCTGAGGCGCAAACCCTCGACATGAGCATGTTCGGTTACGCGCCGCCCGGCCCCGACGCGGCGTTGGGCATGTACTTCATCAGCCACAACACCCAGATCACCCCGCGCGGGTTGAACACGGCTTACTACAACAACCCTGAGTACAGCGCGTTGATTGACGAGGCTTTCACCAACCCTGATCGTAATGTGCGCGCTCAGTTGTTGTGCGACGCTCAGAAGATCATCTGGGAAGATGCGCCGTGGCTCTTCTTGTACTTCCAAGACTTCCCGATTGTGTACCGCGCTGGCTTAGAGGGGATCACGTATCGCTCTGGCGAAAAATTCGACTCCATCTATGCTCGCCCAAGCGGCTCATGAGCTTTCCTCACGGGTAGCCCCTTGCTGCTTGGCACAGCAGCAGGGGCTGCTGCATCTTGGGTTGGGCTTCCACGAAACACCAGTTAGGAGCAGTTAGGCTGCGACCATGTGGCGGTATGTACTGAAACGACTTCTAGGTGCGATCGTAACGATTTTGGGCGTGTTGACGATTGTGTTTCTGCTGCTGCGCTTCATCCCGGGTGACCCTGCGCGGTTGGTGGCCGGTTTGACTGCGTCCCCTGAAGAAGTTGAGGCGGCGCGTGAACGTTTGGGCTTGAATCAACCGCTTCCGATCCAATACGGGATTTTCATTGGGAACATCTTACGGGGCGATTTTGGGACATCGCTTTTTACGCGAAGGCCTGTGATGCAGGACATCGTCGCGCGGCTGCCTTACACTTTCCAACTGGCGCTGGTCACGATGGTGCTCACCACTGTGCTAGGGATTCCGCTGGGCATATTGGCCGCAACGCGCGAAAAGATGTGGGTTGACCATGTGATCTCTGTCGGATCATTGTTAGGCATCTCGCTGCCGTCGTATGCGCTGGGCTTGCTGCTGATCGTCGTGTTCGCGGTGAATTTGAAGTGGCTGCCGGCGGCGGGCGCAGGCGATGGCATCCGCAGCATCATCTTGCCGGCCTTCACGCTCAGCCTGATCTTCCTAGCGGTCATCACGCGCATCACGCGCGGGTCGATGTTGGAGGCGCTGCGCCAAGACTACGTGCGCACGGCGCGCGCGAAGGGGCTGCCCAATCATCAGGTGTTGACGCGGCACGCCTTGCGCAACGCGCTTTTGCCAGTGGTGACGATACTGGGGTTGCAGTTCGGCGGGCTGATGAGCGGCGCAGTGTTGACTGAGACGGTCTTTGGTTGGCCGGGGCTGGGGCTGCTGCTGACGGATTCGATCTTCAACCGCGATTACCCAATGGTGGAGGGGTTGGTGCTGTTCATCGCTGTGATCTTCGTCTTTGTGAACCTCGCGGTTGACCTATTGTACGCTGCCATTGACCCGAGAATCCACTATGGTTGATCGCAGCGTCACCCCAGCCGCCGCTGTAATGCCCCTGACGGAGAAGCTGTCGCGCCCGTCATGGGGGCGCAAGGCGTGGCAGCACTTCGTGCGGAACCCGATTGCGCTGCTGGGGCTGCTGATCGTGCTGGCGTTCGTGTTCATCGGGCTGGCTGCGCCCCTGCTTGCGCCCTACGATCCAAACGCTTTTAGCTTGAGGAACTCGCTTAAAGTTCCCAGCCCCGAACATTGGTTGGGCACGGATTTCCTCGGTCGAGACATTCTCTCGCGGCTGATGTACGGCACGCGCATTTCGATGTTCATCGGGGTGGCGGCGACATTTCTAGGCATCCTAATCGGCGTGCCGTTGGGCGCAATTTCTGGGTATTACGGTGGCCTTATCGATATGGTGATCCAACGCCTCGTAGATATGATGTTCGCCCTGCCGGGCATCTTGCTGGCGCTGCTGCTGGCGTCGATGTTGGGCGCGGGCTTGGCGAACGTCGTCGTGGCGATCGGCATCGGCTCGATCCCGCTGTTCATTCGCTTGATGCGCGCGACGGTGTTGAGCGTTCGCACTCAAGATTATGTGCTGGCTTCATATGCGATGGGGGCGCGTTCTTTTCAGATTTTGCGCTGGCACGTCATCCCGAATTCACTGGGGCCGGTCATCGTGCAGGCGACGCTCAACGTGGCGATTACGATTCCGGCTGCGGCGGGGTTGGGGTTTCTGGGGCTGGGGGTCAGCACCAACATTCCTGAGTGGGGGGTGATGTTGGCCGAGGGGCGTCAATACTTGTTCAGCGCGCCACACATCGCGGCGGCCCCCAGCGTAGCGATCATCTTGGTGGCGATTGGGTTCAACTTCCTCGGGGAAGGCTTGCGTGAACTGATCGACCCGCTGAGTGGCAAGAGCATGATGTAATCATTTGAGGACTTCTGTTCATTCAAGGAGATGTGAGCGTGGCAAAAGTGTTGGTGACGGGCGCGACGGGCAACGTAGGCCAAGAGGTGGTTCAGGCGCTGCTGGCGCAGCACGTCCCGGTCAAAGCGGCGGCGCGCAACGCGGAGGCGGTGCAGCGTCTGGCAGAGAAAGCCGCTTGGCAGGGGGACTATGAGGCAGTGGCACTGGACTACGCCAACCCTGAGTCGTTGGTGGCCGCGCTGGAGGACGTTGATCGCGTGTTTTTGGTGACGCCGACGATGGGCGCAGTAGCGGAGATGGTCACCGCGTTTTTGGACGCAGCGAAAAAGAGCAGCGTGAAACACATCGTGCGCCTGTCTGGGATGCGCACCATCGACGAACCCAGCCCCACACACGCCGAGTCGGAACGGCTCATCGCCGAGAGCGGCATCCCCTATACGTTCCTGCGCCCGAACTTTTTCATGCAGAATTTCAACACCTTCTACGCTGACGGCATCAAACATCGGGACAGCATCGCGCTGCCCGCTGGGGAAGAGCCAATTAGCTTTATTGACGTGCGCGACATTGCCGAGGTGGCGGTGGCTGCGTTCACGCAGGAGGGGCACGCCAACCAAATCTACACGCTAACAGGGGGAGAGGCGATCACGCACTACGACGTGGCCGAGGCGATCTCTGCGGTGTTGGGGCGCAAGATCACCTACATCAACATGCCCGAGGACAAATTCCGTGAGGTGTTGATCGCCGCGGGCCGCCCTGAAGCGATGGCGAACGGCGTCATTTACCTCTATGCGCCTGTCAAGCAGATGCTGGCTGCGCCGGTCACGCAGGACGTGCAGCGTGTGACGGGCAAAGCCCCGCGCACGATTCACGAGTATGCGCGCGATTATGCATGGGCATGGGCGAGAGACTAACAAGAGTCGTGTGAATTGGGCTGCTCATCGCGCGTGAGCAGCATGCTGTTTCTGGCTAACCCTTATGACTTGACGTTCTGGTAGAGAAGTCGTCCTCATGTCGAAGATGATTCACATCGTAGAAGTGGGCTTGCGCGATGGCCTCCAGCGAGAGACCGTGCCCATCCCCACAGCGGACAAAATCCGCATGATTGACCGCCTGACCGCAGCAGGCATCAGGCAGATTCAAGTGACGTCGTTTGTGCACCCCAAGCTCGTGCCGCAGATGGCCGACGCCGAGGCCGTGTGTGCGGGCATTCAACGACGGCCTGACGTGCGCTACAGCGCGCTGGTGCTGAACGCGAAAGGCGTGGAGCGGGCACACGCGGCTGGGATCACCGACATTGATTTGTCGATTTCGGCCAGCGACGCGCACGGGCGCAAGAACGCCAACATGGGGCTGCAAGAGGCGGTGGCCCACTTTGCTGAGATGGTGGCCCTCGCGCGCAGCTATGGAATGCGGGTGCGCGGCGGAATTCAGTGCGCGTTTGGCTACTACGTAGACGACGTGACGCCTGACCTCGTGCTGGAGCTGGCGCGGCAGCACTTGGCGCTGGGGGTAGACTCGCTCGCGCTGGCTGATTCAACGGGCATGGCAAACCCGGCGCAGATCCGCGCGATGCTGGCCTCGGTGCTGCCGCTGGCAGGGGATGTGCCAGTGGTGCTGCATCTGCACGACACGCGCGGCATGGGGTTGGCCAACGTTTTGGCGGCGGTCGAAGCCGGCTGCGCGACGTTTGACACGGCCTTTGGCGGGATGGGCGGCTGCAACTTCATCGAGGGCGCAGCCGGCAATGTGCCCACCGAGGACACCGTGAACATGCTGCACGCGCTGGGCTACACAACCGGCGTTGACGTAGAACAGGTTGCACAGGTCTCGCGCATGCTCGCTGGCCTCTTGGGGCGGCCTTTGCCGGGTAAGTTGTATCAGTTGACAGAAGAGCGCCATAACACAGGATAGAGAACAATGGGACAAACAGTTGCTGAGAAAATCATCTCTCACCACAGCGGTCGCAGCGTTCAAGCAGGGGAACTGGCCATCGTGAGCGTGGACGGCGTGATGGCCACGGATGCGACCGGCCCGATGGCCATCAAGGCTTTCCACGAGATGGGCGGAGAAACGCTGTGGGATGCGGCGCGCGTGTCAATGATTCTAGATCACGCCACGCCTGCCCCCAACGAAAAAATTGCCAACCTGCACAAGCTGCTGCGCGACTTTGCCGCTGAGACGGGCTGCCACTTCTACGACGTCGGGGAGGGGATTTGCCATCAGTTGATGGTGGAGAACGCCCACGTGCGACCCGGGGACATCTTTCTAGGCGCAGACAGTCACACGCCCACGTATGGTGCGCTCAATGCGTTCGCTGCGGGGGTGGGCGCAACTGACCTCGCCGCCGTGATGTTCACCGGCAAGACGTGGCTGAAAGTCCCTGAGACGATCCGCATTGAATTAGTGGGGGAGCTGCCGCGCGGCCTCAGCGCGAAAGATGTCATTTTGACGCTCGTCGGGCTGTTGGGCGTTGACGGGGCGAACTACATGGCGATCGAGTACACGGGCGAGGCCATTCGTAATTTCACCCTTGCCAGCCGAATGGTGCTGGCCAACATGGCCGCTGAGATGGGCGCAAAGACCGCGTTTGTCGACCCGACAGGGCTGAAACTGTGGTACGACTGGACGCCTACCTACGCCGACGCCGACGCGCAGTACGCCCAGCAGCATGTGGTCGACGTGTCAAATCTCAAGCCCAAAGTGGCCGTGCCGCACCTGCCGAGCAGCGTCAAGGACATCGACGCCGTAGCTGGGACGAAGGTACACCAAGCGTTTATCGGTTCCTGCACGAATGCGCGCCTAGAGGATTTGCAGATGGCGGCGCAGGTGCTGCGCGGCAAGAAGATCGCGCGCGGGGTGCGCCTGCTCATCGCGCCCGCGTCGCGCCGCGTCTTCAACGATGCGCTGTCCGATGGCACGATCCAAATCTTGTCCGACGCAGGCGCGACGATCATCAACTCCGGCTGTGGGCCGTGTGTGGGCACGTTGGGCGGCATCCCGGGCGACGATGAGGTCATCATCTCCAGCACGAACCGCAACTTCAGGGGGCGCATGGGCAACCCCAACGCGCAGATTTACCTCGCGTCGCCGGCGGTGGTGGCTGCTTCTGCCCTGACAGGCCAGATCACGAACCCGACGGACGTGCTGGACACGACGAGCGAATGGGAGGTGCTTTGATGCTGCGGGGCAGAACCCACGTCTACGGGGACGACATCGACACAGATCGCATTATCCCCGGCAAGTACACGAAAACGCTCGACATGAGCGAACTAGCGGCGCACGTCTTAGAAGACCTTGACCCAAACTTCAGCAAGATCGTGCAGCCCGGTGATATTTTGGTCGCGGGCAAGAACTTTGGGTCGGGGTCATCGCGTGAGCAAGCGCCAGTGGCCTTGAAGCGAGCCGGCATTGCGGTCGTCATCGCGCGCTCGTTCGCGCGCATTTTCTTCCGCAACGCTATCAATATCGGCCTGCCTTTGGTGGAGGTGAAGCACCACACGATCCGCCCCGGGCATGAGGTGGAGGTTGACTTGATCGGTGGGGTTGTCCACAACCTGACGACCGGCGAAACGTATCAAGCCACTCGCATGCCCAGCGTGATGATCGACATCCTCAACGCTGGGGGGCTGGTTAATTACTTAAAGACGCACCGGGACTATAAGCTCTAGGCCGTGTGCCCACACAGGGATTGAGGTTGAACTGCATGGCGGAAAATGGGGTCTTGCCTTTGGCGCATGTGCGCGTGGTCGAATTCACGCATGCGGTGATGGGGCCAGCCGCAGGGTTAGTACTTGCCGATCTAGGCGCAGAGGTGATACGGGTGGAGCGCGCGCCGGATGGCGACCCGACCCGTCGGCTGAAGGGGTTCGGGACGGGGTATTACACGTTCTTCAACCGCAACAAGAAGAGCATCGCCCTCGATCTCAAGTCTGAAACTGGCGTAGGGATCGCGCGTCAATTGGTGACGAGCGCTGACGTTCTGATCGAGAACTTTGCGCCGGGCACAATGGAACGGCTCGGCTTTGGCTATGAAGCGCTGCACCCTCTCAATCCGCGCTTGATCTACTTAAGCCTTAAGGGGTTCATGGCCGGGCCATATGAGCATCGCCCCGCGCTCGATGAAGTCGTGCAGATGATGTCGGGGTTAGCGTACATGACGGGGCCAGTCGGCCAGCCGCTGCGCGCCGGCGCGTCCATCGTGGACATCATGGGCGGGACTTACGGCGCGATGGCTGTGCTGATTGCGCTGATGGAGCGCGAGAAGACTGGCCGCGGCAAATTCGTCATGAACGGCTTGTTTGAGACGGCGGCCTTCATCATGGGGCAGCACATGGCCTACAGCGCGATCAGCCAAGAGGTGATCCCGCCCATGCCGGCGCGGGTCAGCGCGTGGGCCATCTATCGGACGTTTCACACCTCAGACCAGCAGATGGTGTTCATCGGCATCACCAGCAACAAACACTGGCAGCAGTTCTGTGAGGTGTTCGAACGGCCAGACCTGCTGGCGCGTGAGGAGTTAGCCACCAATGAAGGCCGCATCGCTCAGCGTGACTGGCTGCTGCCGCAGCTTGAGGCGTTTTTTGTGACGATGACGCGCGATGAGATCATTGAGAAAGCAGAACGCGCGCAGATTCCGTTCTCCCCAATCGTGCGGCCGGAAGAGCTGTTTGACGATCCCCAGCTCAACGCGGGCGGATCTTTGTTAGATGTGCAGTTGGAAGATGGGCGCTGGACGAAACTCCCGCGACTGCCCTTGATGGTGGAGGGCGACGAGTTCGGCCTGCGACTTCAAGCGCCCAAGATCGGCGAGCACACCCGCGAACTGCTGACACAACTCGGCTATGACGATGCCCAGATTGAAGCGCTGTTCGCGCAGGAGGTCGTGGCGTAGGGCTGGTGCGCGCGTTGAACGTTTGATGGTGAACCCTCTAGGAGTGTTACAGGTGGAAAACAAGACAGCGTATGACCTTGTGGTGAAGAACGTGCAGGTGGTGCGGCCTAACACCGATCAACTTCTGCCAGCCGACATCGCCATCAAAGACGGCAAATTCGCGTTGATCGCGGCGGACATCGCGCCGGAGAGCGCGGCGCAAGTCATCGATGGCGAGGGATTGATGGCCATGCCCGGGGCTATCGACGCGCACACCCACGTTGGCATTTACGTGCACCCCCACGATGACGCGCCGACTGAGTCGGCGGCGGCGGCTTATGGCGGCGTTACCGTGCTCATGCCGTATGTGCGCACGGGCAGCCTCTATCTCAACATGGGCGGGTCGCTTACTGAGTTTTGGCCGAAGCTGCTAGAGGCCAGCAAAGGCCGCTACTACGTGGACTACGCCTACCACGTGTCGCCTATTACTGGGCGACAAATCGGCGAGATGGAATATCTGCTGACGACGTGCGGCGCGCCCAACTACGGCGAAGTGTTCATGTTCTATGGGCTGCACGGGCTGCATGGCCGCTCAGACACGCAGTCAAAGTGGCTGATGTTGGAAGAGGGCGATCACTACGACCTTGCGCACTTCGACTTCATCTGTCGTGAGGCGGCCCGCCTGCAAGCCGCCTATCCTGAGCTTGCGCCCTACATTCAAGTCAGTTGGCACTGCGAGACCCCTGAAATCCTGCGCGCCTACGAGAGCAAGATTAGAGCAGAGGGCAAATTAGACGGCCTCGAAGCCTACAGCGCGGCTCGCCCGCCGCACAGCGAAGCCGTCGCCATTCAGATCGTGGGCGCGTTGGCCCATGCTGCCGGGTTGAAGCAGGTGAACATCTTGCACATCACCTCGCGCGAGGCGATGGAAGCCGTCATGGCCGCGCGCCAGATATACCCCGATGTGCACTTCGGCGCTGAGACCACCGCCGGTCACCTGCTGCTAGACACGAGCTGCAAGATGGGCGTCTACGCCAAAGTGAACCCGCCGATCCGCCCGCCCGAGCACAAAGAATACCTGTGGCAGCGCGTGCTGGACGGCACGATCGAGTGGATCATCACAGACCACGCCAACTGCCCGTCTGAACTCAAGGTAGACGCAGACGACCCGAAGAATATTTGGAAGGCTAAAGCCGGGTTTGGTGGCACTGAGTACTTGCTGCCGGGCGTGTTCAGCGAGGGCACGAAACGCGGCCTCAGCCCCAACCGCGTGGTGGAGTTGGTCTCATGGAACCCATCGCGGCGCTTTGGGCTGCTGAACAAGGGGGACATCGCCGTAGGCTACGACGCGGATTTGGTGTTGTTCGACCCCAACGAGACGTGGACGATCCACGCGGAGGAGTCGTTCTCCACGCAGGGCTACACGCCGTTTGAGGGCATGGAACTCACGGGGCGAGTGCGGTCTACGTTCGTGCGTGGTCATCTGGTGTACCACAACGGGGAAATCGTCGGCGAGATGATCGGGGAGTATCAACCGCGGCCCGCGCCAGCCGTGGTAGGTTGATGGGGGGCACAAGCTGATCGTGCCACCATCACAGCGTGATGGTGGCATTTCGCTGCTGGTGGAGGTAGAGGATCTTAATCCTGCTCCAGTGCTGCAAGAGCGTGTGGTATGTTTACACACGCCCATAGCCAAACAGCCGCCAATTTGCTACACTCTATTCTAGTAGTAAGGAACAGTCAGCGGTTTACTAGTCTCTTGCGGTAAAGTTGAAAAAAATTACTCGTGTTACTTTGAGTCACATTTATGAAGAAAACTCCGTTGCTGAATCAAGCTATCTCCGCTGTGATTGCTGGCATGGGACACAGCGATGCGCTGGTAATAGCTGATGCAGGGTTGCCAATTCCTGACAGCGTGCAGCGCATTGACCTTGCGGTGACAGAAGGCGTTCCAGCCTTTGGGGACGTCCTCAAAGTCGTGATGGGTGAGCTTCAAGTTGAACGAGCTATCCTCGCGGAAGAAATCAAGACGAAAAGCCCTGACATGCACACGGCAATTTTGCATTGGCTGGGTGATGTACCCGTGCACTACGTGTCGCATGAGCAGTTCAAGCAGACTACGTCTAATGCTAAGGCGATTGTCCGTACCGGTGAATTTACGCCCTATGCCAATATCATCTTGATTGCAGGAGTCGTCTTTTGATTGAGGCCAAGTTAACGCCAATCGGATTCGACGTCAGGCGGTTCGTTCAGAATTACGGTCTGCTGCTCTCGTTACTGCTGCTGTGTGTGGTGCTGACGCTGTCTACAGACCGCTTCTTGACCACTTCGAACCTGCTGAACGTGCTGCGACAAGCGGCCATCAACGGGGTGATCGCAATGGGCATGATGATGGTCATCTTAACGCGCGGAATCGATCTATCAGTGGGGTCGGTCTTGGCGTTTGCAACGGTGGTTGCCTGCGATTTGATGATGCGTTCTGACTTACCGCTGATAGGGACACTTGGGTCAATGGGGGCCGTGTTGACGGCGATGGTCATCGGCGCGGCGATGGGCGGAATAAACGGCCTGCTCGTGAGCATTGTGCAGATCCCCCCATTCATCGCTACGTTGGGGATGATGACGCTTGCACGCGGGGCAGCGCTCGTCTACACAGGAGGACGTCCAATTACCGGGCTGGGCGACTTGGGGGAGGGCTTTCGGTATCTTGGCAGCGGCGTAGTGCTGGAAGTGCCTGTGCCAATTTTTGTGATGTTCGGGGTGTTCCTCGGTGGGTATGCCTTGCTCAACCACACGCCGCTGGGGCGCTATGTCTACAGCCTCGGCAATAACGAGGAAGCCGCTTTTCTCTCTGGGCTGCCTGTTCGCGGCGTAAAAATATTCGTGTACGTCATGTCGGGGATGCTGGCAGCGCTGGCCGGGGTGATCTTGGCTGGGCGCTTGAACTCCGCACAGCCCACGGCAGGCGCATCATTTGAGTTTGACGCGATCGCTGCGGTGATCGTCGGTGGGACGAGCTTCACCGGCGGCGTTGGCACAGTGTGGGGAACGTTCATTGGCGTGCTGCTCATTGCTGTTGTGAACAACGCGCTGAACTTGATGAACGTATCTGCGTTTTATCAGGACATCACCAAAGGGTTGGTGATTGCGCTGGCGCTGCTGCTTTACCGCGTCGTCCGTTGATTGAGCATCCACTTAAACTGTAAAGGAGGAGACATTTGAAAGAGAAATAGTCAGTGTGTAATCGATTACAAGACAGACTCGCTTGACCATTATGATCGAATAAAACGTTTAAAGGAGGCTCTTGTGTTACAAAAACTGGGAAAATTGCTGGGAGTGATTGGTATCCTCTCGCTTGCGCCGATGGCGACTATGTCACAGGAGGGGTACACCATTGGCGTGTCGATCTCGCGCTTGTCGAATCCGTTCTTTATTTCGCTCGTCGAGGGTGCGCAGGAAACAGCGGATCGGTTAGGGGTTGAGCTGATCGTGGTGGACGCAGCCGATAACCCATCAACCGAGGCAGCCAACATCGAAGACTTGATCGCGCAGGGGGTGGACGCCATCTTGATCAACCCGACCGACTCGGACGCGGTTGTGCCTTCAGTGGCGGCAGCGAA
>CALDYP010000063.1 GCA_937944445.1 uncultured Anaerolineae bacterium | reverse complement strand
AAGTGCTGTCCCATTCTGCGCCAGACTAACGCTATAATAGAGCGCAGTGTTGTTTCATGAAGGAGACAAGGTCGATGGCCTATTTTGCATCGAAAGAAGGCGTTTGGAGCCTCGTGACAGGCGGGCGCAGCGAGACCCCGCTGTTAGAAGTGCCCGGGCTGCGTCCGGGGCAAATCGTCAAGGTGACGGCGAACTTCTTCGCCCGCACCAGCACGAACGACATCGGCGAAGGCTTCTACTACTCGCTCAGCACAGCCAACCCCACCGACGCCGCTGCCGTCACGCCTGCTGTGGGCCTGTTTCAAGGCGACGAGGGTTGGAAGTCGTGCACGCTCATCGTCCTGTTTGAGGTCACCGGCACGACGGAAATTGAAGCCGACTTCGAGCTGACCTTCAATCAAGGCGACCTCAACCCGCGCGCCGAAATCTCCAACGTGACGTTGATCGCTGAGGTGATGGGGTAAACCAGTAGGGGCACGGCACGCCGTGCCCTCAAGACGTGCCATCGAGAGCGGCGGCTAATCGCCCACGGCCTCCATCTGCTGCGCGCGCGGCAGGCGCACGCCGTTCCAGTTGGGCGCGTTTTTGGGCACTTCTTGCAGCAGTTGGCGCTGATATTCGTGATATTCTACTTCGACCGTGTGGCGCGCGGCGCTCTTGTAGAGGCGGCGCATCGTCTCTAGCTCTTGGGCGATGCGCGCTTCCATGTCGGCGGGCGGCTGCCATGTGCCGAGGATGCGGTTGGCGACGAGCTGCGCCTGTGTGTCGGCCAGCGGCCAGATGCACCCCTGCGGCTGCACCAGCCCGACGAAGTAGAGCGATGGGTGCTTGGGGTGGAACACGCGCAGGTAGAGCGGCACGTCACCCTCGCTGAAGTCGATCAAGCGCTTGTCGAAGAACGGGTGGGTGATGATGTAGCCGGTGGCGGCGATGATCACGTCGAACTCGTCGCGCTGACCGTCTTTGAACACGACGGTGTTCCCCTCATAGCGCTCGATGTCCACCCGCGGGACGATGTCCCCGTGGCGCAGGCGTTGCAGCAGGTCGCTGTTGAGGGTGGGGTGCACCTCTAGGATGCCGTGCTGCGGCTTCTGGAGGCCGTAACGCTCGTTGCCGCCCGTCGTCAGCCACCAGATCACGAAGTTGAGATACTGACGGACGCGGCGCGGCAGGAAGCGCAGGCGCGCGTTGGCCACGTCCGGCGGTTCCCCGAACACGATCTTGGGGATGATGTAGTAGCCACGCCGCATGCTGATGGCGGTGAAGGCCGCGTGGCGCGCCACGTCTACAGCAATGTCACAGGCGCTGTTGCCCCCGCCGATCACCAGCACGCGCTTGCCCTTGAACGGCAGGTGCGTCCGATAGTAGTGCGAGTGCAGGATCTCCCCGCTGAACTCGCCCGGATAGTCCGGGTAGCGTGGGTTCCAGTGGTGGCCGTTGCACACGATCAAATGGTCGAACACCTCCACGCGCCCATCGTGCAGCGTCAGCGTCCACGTCTGGTCGGCGTTTTCCTCAGCGTTGACAACTTCCGTGTTGAATTGGATGAACGGTTCGAGGCCGAAGTGCCGCGCGTAGCTCTGAAAGTACTCTTTCAGCAGGCGGTGGCTAGGATAGTCAGGGTAGTGCTCTGGCATCGGGAAGTCATGATATTGACTCCAGCGTTTGCTGCTGATGATGTGAGCGGTCTCGTAGACGCTGGAATGGCCCACGTCGTCGCTGTAGACCCAATTCCCGCCTACCTCGCTGTTCTTGTCGTAGACGACCAAATTCGTCAGACCGGCTTGCAGGCAGTGCTTAGCAGCGGCGATGCCGCTGGGGCCAGCGCCGATCACGCACACACGCGCCTCTTGTCCAAACTTCATCTTAACAACCCTCAAAATTATTCTACTTTGCATTTAATTGTAGTGAAGAGCGCCCCGTACGACAAGCACTTGATCAACACTGTGAGTGTGTCATGAAGCGGTCTCTAATGTGCTGGGGAGTGTCTAAATTCGAACAGAGGACTCATTCAGCCCCCCTTCAGGGGGCGCACCCTAGCTGAGTGCTTGAGCGCTCGGCGCGACGGTGAAGGCCGATGACTGTCTGTTTATCTTTAGACACTCCCATGTGCTGAAATGCGACTGTCTTTGTCGGCCATGCTGATTATAATTTACAATAGTAGACTATAATCAAACTGTGAGGCAGTGCTGCCTCGTTTCTGTCAACAGTGTGCGGAGTTCTCTGCGTGAGCAACCATCCAACCAACGATCCACAGCGTGACAAGCCAGAGCCACCAAATCGTGAGCCATCCCCATGGGCTAACCCCAACACCCAGCGCGTTCTCCTAATCACAGGGATACTGGTGGCGTTCGTCTTCTTCTTTATGATGCTGGGTCGCCCGCCCAGCAGCACGAACATGATCTCATTGAATGAACTGGCTGCGTCCGTCCAGCAGGGGCAGGTGAAGTCGATCACCGAGCGCGGTGGGCAAGATTTATACATCGTCTACATCAACGGCGGCACGGCCTCCAGCTATAAGCCAGCCGACACCGACTTGCTGCGCGTGTTGGGCGTGAACAGCATCCAAGAGGCCAACTTCGAGTTCATCGCTCAGCCCGGCGACAACACGCAGAACATCCTGTTCAACGTTCTGCTGACGATCCTGCCGATTGTGATCATCGGGTGGTTCATCTGGCGGATGATGCGCTCAGTGCGCGGCAGCCAAGACCAAGCGATGAACTTTGGCCGCAGCCGCGCCCGCGTCAGCCGTGACATGGAGCGCCCGCAGGTGACGTTTGCCGACGTGGCTGGCGCGGAAGAGGCCAAAGAAGAGCTGCGCGAGATCGTCGAGTTCCTCAAAGAGCCGGAGAAGTTCATCCGACTCGGCGCGCGCGTGCCGAAAGGCGTGCTGATGGTCGGGCCGCCCGGGACGGGCAAAACGCTCATGGCGCGCGCAGTGGCGGGCGAAGCAGGCGTGCCGTTCTTCAGCATCAGCGGCAGCGAATTCGTGGAGATGTTCGTCGGCGTGGGCGCGAGCCGCGTCCGCGATTTGTTTGACCGCGCCAAGGCCGAAGCCCCGGCGATCATCTTCGTCGATGAGATCGACGCCGTGGGGCGGCAGCGCGGCGCAGGGCTGGGCGGCGGCCACGACGAACGCGAGCAGACCCTCAACCAGATCCTCGTGGAGATGGACGGCTTCGAGAACGACACGAACGTGATCATCATCGCCGCCACCAACCGCCCCGACATCCTCGACCCGGCGCTGCTGCGCCCGGGCCGCTTTGATCGCAAGGTCATCATGGACAACCCCGACATCAAAGGCCGCGAGGACATCCTGCGCGTGCACACCCGCGGCAAGCCGCTCGCGCCGGACGTGTCGATCGAGGCGATTGCCAAGATCACCGCGGGCTTCAGCGGCGCTGATTTGGAGAACCTCGTGAACGAGGCGGCCATCCTCGCGGCGCGCCGCAACAAGCGCACCATCAGCATGAGCGAGATGCAAGAGAGCATGGAGCGCGTCGTGATGGGGCCGGAGCGCCGCAGCCGCGTCATCAGCCCTGAGGACAAGAAGAAGATCGCTTATCACGAGGCCGGGCACGCCATCCTCTTCCACCTGCTGGAGCACACGAACCCCGTGCACAAGATCACGATCGTGTCGCGCGGGCGGGCGGGCGGCTATGTGATGCCGCTGCCAACCAACGACACGATGCTCAAGACCAAAGAGGCTTTCTTCGACGACATCGTGGCGACGATGGGTGGGCGCGCCGCCGAAGAGATCATCTTCAACCAACTGACGACCGGCGCGAGCAACGACCTCCAGCAGGCAACCAGCATGGCGCGCGCGATGGTGACGCAGTACGGCATGAGCGAGAAGCTCGGGCCGCGCGCCTACGGCAGCGGCAGCGGGCCGATCTTCTTGGGGCGCGAGATGGGCGAGATGCGCGACTACAGCGAGGAATACGCCCGTGCCATCGACGACGAGGTGAAGGGCATCCTCCAGCAGGCCTACAGCCGCGCCAAGAACCTGCTGCTCGAACGGCGCGACCAGATGGAGCGGTTGGTAGCGGTGCTGTTGGAGCGTGAGACACTCGACAGCGCGGAGTTCGTCGAAATCATGGAAGGTGGCGCAGCCTAGCGTCTGCCGCGTGCCCGTGGGGGCGCTCGCCCCCCTCATCTGATCTTGTGGAGCGTAATCGTCGGGGCGCGGCCTGCCGCGCCCGTTTTTTTTACTGCCACGGCCACAGCGCGCTGTGACCCTACAACATCCCCACTCGTGCGCTACAATCACAGTCGTTGACGACGACACTCACAGCAAAAGGGCACACATGGCGCAAATCGGGATTGTGGGCGCAGGCGCGGCGGGCTTGGCCGCTGCCTTCGACCTGACGCGGCGCGGGCATCAAGTGACGATCTACGAGGCCGGCGACGCGCTGGGCGGCCTCGCGGCGGGCTTCAAAGATGAGCGCTGGGACTGGACGCTTGAGAAGTTCTATCACCATTGGTTTGAAGGCGACCGCGACCTGCTGAAGCTGGCCGACGAGATGGGCGTGCGCGACCGCATCCTCTTCCCGCGCCCCAAGACGAGCTTCTGGATTGACGGCAAGATCGTCCGCTCAGAGATTTCGCCCAGCGCCCTCTTCCTGCCGCTGTCGTTCCCGTCGTTGATGCGCTTCGGCTTGACGGGCGTTTACCTCAAGCTCACGCCCTTCTGGAAGTCGTTGGAGAAGTACACTGCTGATGAGTGGATGCGCTACTTCATGGGCGAGGAAGCCTACGGCAAGTTCTTCCGCCCGCTGCTCATCGGCAAGTTCAGCGACCTCTACGACCGCGTGAACATGGCGTGGCTGTGGGCGCGGATCAAGAGCCGCTCGCTGCGGCTAGGGACGTATCAGGGGGGCTTTCAGGCTTTCCTCGACGAGCTGGGGCGGCAGGTGCAGCAGGCCGGTGGGGTGATCTACCTGCAAACCCCCGTGACGCGCATCCACCTTGAGGACATGAAGCCCGTCCTCAGCACGGCGCGGGGGGCGCAGCGCTTCGATTGGGTGCTGAGCACGACGTCGCCGCAGTTGATGCTCAAGCTGACGGATCGCCTGCGCGAGACAGCCTACGGCGACCAGATGGCCGCGCTCGTCAGCATCGGCGGGCTGTGCGTTGTGTTAGCCGTCAAGCATCAGCTGCTGACCGACGGCACGTACTGGCTGAACCTGCCCGCCCGCAGCGCCGACAAACGTCAAAACGACTTCCCCTATTTGGCGCTGGTAGAGCACACCAACTACATGGATCGCCAGCACTACGGTGGGGATCATCTGCTCTACTTGGGTGATTACTGCCCACCCGACCACGAGTACTTCACGCTGAGCGAGGATGCGCTGGTGGCGCGCTTCCTGCCCTCGCTCAAGCGTGTCAACCCTGCGTTTGATGAGAGCTGGGTGCGCAAGGCGTGGGTGTGGCGCGCGCCCTACGCGCAGCCCGTCCCGTTCGTCAACCACAGCGAGGCGATCCCACCGCTGCAAACCCCGCTGCCCGGCGTGTTGTGGGCCAGCATGTCGCAGGTCTACCCGTGGGATCGCGGGACGAACTACGCTGTGGCGATGGGGCGCGAGGCGGCCCGCTTGATCGGCTAGCTTAGCGCCGCCGCACCAAGCGCCACAACAACCACAGCATGACGCCGCCGATCAGCAGGCGCTGAAGCAGCGGAGTGTTGTCCTGTGGGCGCGGAACCGACGGCGCAACGCGGACGAAATGCGGCATGTCGCGCTCGCTGTGGCGGTAGATCAGGCGCTGGTTCTGCGTGTCGATCTCATAGGTGCCATCGCTGACCGTCACTACATAGCCCTGCGGATATTGATAGCTGGGGATGTAGAACTCGGTCGGCTCGGTGACGGCGGGATCGTGCTTGAAGGTGAACTCGAACACGCCGCTGTGTAAGTCATAGCTCATGCGCAAGGGTTCGCCAGCGACGGCACGGGCGTAGGGGCGCAGCACGGCTTTGAGGGCGCGCCCGCCGCTGTGGATGTCGCGTGGGTTCGTCTGCTGGTCGCGGCTGAAGAGGCTCAAGTCCTCGCCGTTCCAGCCGTCACCACGCGCGTTGCCGTTGTCGGCAGTGTAGTTCCACAGCGTGAAGTTGAGCAGGTTCGCCTCCAGCGCTTGCAGCGTGTCGTCGTAGCACTGCTCCTGCGCGCTGAAGTCGCCGGTGCGGTAGGCTTGAGCGTTGTTCATGTCGTAGGGGATGCCCACCTCGCCGATGACCGTCGGGACGCCGCCGAGCGCGGTCATCGCGGCGTTGCGATACACCCCAAGCTGTTTGACGAACGAATCGCGGATGCGTTCCCGCCCAACGACGGGCCGCCGTGTGTGGACGTCAAAGGCGACGAACTTCCAATAGCGCTTGGTGAACAGCGTCAGGCCGTCGTACCAGTGGGGCGCAAAGACGATGCTGCCCGCGTCGGAGCGACCCCAGCGCGGCGGGTGATCGTTGCCCAGCGCGTCCGCCTCGATGAAGATCAGCGCCTTCGGATCCACCTCGCGGATCGCCTCGGCGTAGGCGTTCATGAACGGGCGCAGGCAGTCCTCAGCGAAGTCGATGCCGTCAAAGTGCCGCGGGCGCAGCAGGTGCGGCATGCCGCTCGCGTCCAAGTCCCACACCCCGTTGGCGCGCCACACGCAGTTTGCGCCCTCGCGCCATGCGCGCCGCCCCCCTGCGCTGAGCGTCACCAGCCCGATCTTGCGGTTGCCCGCCACCGAGAACTGCCACTCCTCTGCTACCTGCGAGAAGCCCCACCCCAGCAGCATCGACTGATACGGGGTGGGCATGACGCCGTTCTTGAGGCGGTACTCGTCGGTGGTGGTCAGGCTGCGCATGCCGAGGTAGCCGTGGCTTGGCTCGTTCAGCGTGTCATAGCCGACCACGTTGGGCATGTCCTTCAGCCGCAGCGCCACCTGCTGGATCGCCTTGAAGTAGTGCGATTGCAGGTACTGTTGGGCGGGCACGCCGTCGATCTTGGTGTTGGGCGCGACGCGATCCCCGCCGAAGAACAGCGAGAACATGGTGGCCGCCGCCAAGCGGCTGTAGTTCGTCGCCCAGATCATGCGCGGGAAGGGGTCACCGTGGACTTGATGCACGATGGCCGCGTGCGCCGGATGCAGCGCCTCCAAGTCGAAGCCGACTGCTTCCAGCGTCCAGCCGGGCGCGCCGTCCCCCCCACTGAAGCGCGACCATACGTCTTGATGCGGGTCGATGAACATCGTGATGTCGTACTCGGCGGCTTTGCGCACGACGGCTGCCACGTAGTCTAAGTAGGCCTCATCGTACTGACCCGGGCCGGCGTGTTCGATCGCTTCCCACGTGACGAGGAAGCGCAAGAAGGTCAGCCCCCACTTGGCGAGGCGGCTGAAGTGCTCGTCGGCCTCTTCCAGCGGGAAGGGCCGCCCGATGAAGCTTACGTCGCGGTGGTTGAAGAAACCCTCGCGGATGTGGGTGCGCCCGTCAGGCCGGGTCGGCATTTTGCTGCTGCCGCCTAAGTTCACGCCGCGCAGCATCAGCGTGCGCCCATACTCGTCCTTGAACCAGATGCCATCAGTGCGGATTGTCATGCAGCCTCCTTGAATGGATGGGGTTGACGTTACTGCAACACGGTCAGCTTGGCGTAAGCCAGCGACAGTTTCTTGATGCCGAACTTGCGATCTACAAACGCGACGGTCACGATCTCGTCCTCGCCGTCGATGCGGCTTTCGATCACCTTGCCTTGGCCGAACGCCTCGTGAAAGACGTTCATCCCGGCGCGGAACTGAGTGGCGCGCGCGGCGTCTTGGCGCGGGAAGGGGATCACCCGCCCGCTGCTGGCGCTGCCGCGCGCGAGGTCGTCTTTAAGGCGCCCCATGCCGCCGTCCCAGCGCGTCATGCTGCTGAACTGCGCCGCGCCTTGATCCGTCCGCAGCGTGCCGGGCGGGGCGTCAATCAACTGCGGCGGGATGTCTAAGAGGAACTTGGAGCGTTCTTGCACGCTGCTGCTGCCGTAGAGGCCGCGCCGAAAGGCATAGGTCAAGATCAGGCGGTCTTTGGCGCGGGTGATCCCGACGTAGAACAGGCGGCGCTCTTCCTCGATCCCGTTCGGCTCCTCCAAAGAGCGGAAATGGGGCAGGATGCCCTCCTCAACGCCGGTGATGAACACCACCGGGAACTCAAGGCCTTTGGCGGCGTGCATCGTCATCAGCGTGACACGCTCGCCCTCGTTGGTGCGCGTGTCGGCGGCGTCCTGCATGAGCGTCGCCTCGATCATGTAGTCCTGTAGGCTCATCTGCCGTTCGTCGGCCGTTTGGAGCGTCGCCCGCAGCGCGTCCACGTTGTCTTCGCGGGTTTGCGCCTCTTGGGGCGTGTCGCTCGACTCGCGCAGGTAAAGCCGATAGCCCACCTCGGCTAGGATCGTGTCGAACAGCGCCAAGAGCTGGCCAGTCTGAGCTTGGCTTCGCCAGCCGCGCAGCATGAGCGCGAACTCGGCCAGCGGCTTGAGGGCGCGCGCGGCCAGCGGCGGCGCGTCCCCCTCGGTCAGGCGCTCCAGCCCATTGAGCAGGCTGATCTGTTCTTGATCCAGCCAGCGGAACAAGTCGCGGATCGATTTTTCGCCGAGGCCGCGCTTGGGCACGTTGATCACGCGCTCAAAGCTCACGCGGTCGTTGGGGTTGCTCACCAGCCGCAGGTAGGCCAGCACGTCTTTGACCTCGCGCCGTTTGTAGAACGACACGTCGCCGTAGATCGTGTAAGGCAGCGCGCGGTGGACGAAGGTTGCTTCCAGCGCGCGCGATTGGCCGTTGGTGCGGTAGATGATGGCAAAATCGCTGTAACGGTAGCCATGCTTGAGGCGCAGCAGGTCGATCTGGTCGGCGACGAAGCGCGCTTCCTGTTCGTCGTCCCATGCCTCGTGCACGAGGATCGGCAGCGTGTCTTTGCGGGTGGTGAACAGCTTCTTGACGGTGCGGTTGGTGTTCTTGTCGATGACGGCGCGCGCCACGTCGAGGATCGTCTGCGTCGAGCGGTAGTTCTGCTCCAGCAGGATCACCTGCGCGTCCGGGAAGTCTTTGCGGAAGCGCGCGACGTTGCGATAGTCTGCGCCGCGGAAGGCGTAGATGCTCTGGTCTTCATCGCCGACGGCAAACACGTTGTTCTGCGGCGCGCCGAACAGCTTCACCAGTTGGTACTGGGCGCTGTTCGTGTCTTGGAACTCGTCCACCAAGACGTACTCGAAGCGCTGTTGATACTTCTCGCGCAGCATGTCGCTGCTGCGCAGCGCCAGCACCATCTGCACTAGCAGATCGTCAAAGTCCAGCGCGTTGGACTGTTCAAGCAGGCGCTGATAGCGCGGGTAGACGCGGGCGACGATCTCAGTGAAGAGGTCAACGCTCTGGTACTGGTGCGGCAGGATCAGCTCGTTCTTGGCGCTGCTGATGGCGTTCAGGATGGCGCGCGGGCTGTTGCGCTTGGGGTCAAGGTCGAGGTCGTCCATCGCGCGCCCGATCACGCTGAGCTGGTCGTCCGTGTCGTAGATCAGGAAGTCTTTGGTGTAGGGGGTGTAGTCAGCCTCGACGCGCAGGATGCGAGCGCAGGTGCTGTGGAACGTGCCGATCTGAAAGCCGTACAGCCGCTCATCCTGCACGAGCGCCTGCACGCGCTGGCGCATCTCGGCGGCGGCCTTGTTGGTGAAGGTCACGGCCATGATCTGCCACGGGCGCACGCCCACCGCGCGGATCAAGTAGGCGATGCGGCGCGTCAGCACGCCGGTCTTGCCGCTCCCCGGCCCAGCCAACACAAGGATCGGCCCGCCGCCAGCGGTCACCGCTTGGCGCTGTTGGTCGTTGAGAGAGTGGAGCAGGTCATCGGTCATCGTCAGCCTTCAGGGTTCTTTTACTCTGCGCATTGTACCAGCCTGACTTGTGCCTCACTATGCTGAAGGCGGCGCGCTAGAGGTTGCGCGGGTCGATCCCCCACAGCAGCATCGCCTCGCCGACGAGCGGCTGCGCCACCGCTAGCAGGATCGTGCTGTTAGGCCATGCGTGCTGCTTGGCCAGATCAACCGCTGCGCGCAGCTCTGGCGCGTAGTGCACGTTCTGATGATAGCGCTTGGCCAGCGCCAGCGCCGCCTCGGGCACGGGAAAGCGGATGTTGGGGTTGATGTGGTTCTCGGTCAAGATCAGCATGTCGCACTCGGCGCTCATCAGCTTGTAGACGGTGCTCATGTCGCGGTCTTCGGGCACGCCCAAGATGCCGATCACGGGCGAGACGAGGCGGCTCTTGAGGCTTACCAGCATGTTAGCGACCGACAGCGGGTTGACCGCGCCATCGACGAACACGGTTGGGCTGTCTTGCAGCTTCTGGAGTCGTCCATACCAGCGGGCGCTCTCCAGCCCGGCCACTACCCGCTGCACGTACTCGGCGCTGGCATGGGGGATGCCCCCCAACCGCCCATGAACGTTGCCCGCCGCTTGGATCGCTAAGGCGGCGTTTTCGATCATGTAGCGCCCGTAGAAGGGCAGATGAATCTCCCCGTAGCGGCTGATGCGGCATAGGATGCCGTCGGGCGTCTCGTGGATGAACTCGCCTTTGTCCAGCGCGCTGAACCAGAAGAATTCGGCGTCTTTGCTGTCGGCTTCGCGCTGAAGCACGTCCAGCACGGCGGGTTCTTGCACCACGCTGTAGGCGAAGCTGGACGGCTTGATGATCCCCGCCTTGTGCCACGCGATGCGCTCGACTGCCTCGCCGAGGTAGCGGGTGTGCTCCAAGAAGATCGGCCCGAACAGGCTGACCTTGTTGGGCACGAGCGACACATCGTCGAAGCGCCCACCGCGCCCGACCTCCATCACGCCGACCTTGACGCCGCGCTCGTCGAAGTAGCGCAGCGCCACCAGCAGGAAGATCCCTTGTGGGCTGAGGTAGCTGCGCGGGGCAAGGCGCTCGGTCTCGGCTTCGATGGCCGGGGCCAGCTCGCTGAGGATGCGCAGGAAGTCGGCCTCGTGGATGGCTTCACCGTTCACGCGGATGCGCTCCGTCCAGTGGACGAGGTGCGGGCTGGTGAGCAGCCCGACGGTGTGGCCGAGCGACTTCAAGATGTTGGCCGTCAGCGCGCTGATGCTGCCCTTGCCCTTGCTGCCCGTCACAACGATGTACTCGCGGGGCGTATCGAGCAGGCGCGTGGCCAGCAGCAAGTTGCGCGTGGGGGCCACGTCGCGCGCGTATTCGTCGTAGGTGTGCGGCTCGTCTTTGAGGCGGTTCTTGCTGCGAAAGATGAACTGGATCGCTTCTTGCATCGTGCTGAACATGCGGCCCTCTGGCGTGATGAGTGTGAGTCAAAGGGGGTAAAGCGCCCCGCGCGCACGTTCTATGATACGACCAGTTTGAGTTGAACAGAAGCACAAACGCCTACCTCCACCGTGGGGCGAAGATAGGCGTTTGCTGGCGGGCGAAGCGTGCGCTTACATGTTCAGCGCTTCGTAGCCCGGGCCTTTGCTGAAGAACTGATAGTTGTACTGAATGTCCGGCGTCAGATCGACGATGTCGCCTTCCTTGTGGACGACAATCGTCTTGGTGTCGAACGGCAGGCGCTCTTGGCCTTCCATCATCTCGTAAGCCGATGGGACTTCCTCTTCGATGAAGATGGCTTCAAACGGGCATTCAGGGATGCACGCGCCGCAGTCGATGCAGGTGTCCGGGTCGATGAAGTACCACGGCCATTGATCTTCGGGCTTGCCGGGGACGATGCACTCCACAGGGCAGACTTCCATACACGCGCCGTCGCGCAGGCAGAGTGAGGTGATGATGTGGGTCATTGGGGAACTCCTCAGAGCTTGAAGTGAACGCTTCGTACAATTAAAACGAACATCGCCATCATAACAAGCTCACACGCGCGAAACTGTGACTTTTGTTGGATTTTAAAATGAGTTTTTTATGATGAGAACTTGAGTTTCACCGTGGTTAATTTTCAGAGGTGTGGCGCGTCTGAGGCCTAGCGCCGTTCCTCGACTAGGTCCCACGTGATGGATTGGTTCGTCACCACGATGTGATAGCGTTTCAAGCCGCTGCCACGGAAGCCGAATTCTTCGTCACCGCTGATGGTGATGCGCTCGATGAACACGTTGTAGGGGAAGCGGCCTTCTTGATTGTTGAGATCCCACCACACGGGGTCAAAGCCGCCGTTGAGCACCGCCCGCGAGCCTTGAAGCTGTCGGTTGGCTTGCGGCCCGCGGTAGACGCCTTCGATGACCGCCAGTTGATAGACGTTCTGCAAGCCGAACATCTGCATCAGCGGTCGCAGCGTGATGAGCGGCCCGCGCACCGCCACCACGTCGCCGTACAGCCGAAAGCGCTCGGCAGCGCCGCGCGTCGGCTCGCCAGCGCTGCCACCTGTGAGCGCCGCCGCCAGCGCTGACTGTGTCTCGATGGGGGTGAACTCGATCTCGATGAAGTCGCCGTTGTTGTCCGTCTGAATCGGGAACATGACCACCTCAGCAGCCACAACGCGCCCTGTCAGCACTTGCATGCTGGCCAAGAACAGCCCGGCAAAGGTCATCGTCCCACACATGAAGATGACCGCGATCAGGCTCACAAGGCTGAGAGGGATGACGATGAGCTTACGCATGGCCGTTCCTTTCTGACTGCGTTACACCTTGATTGACCTTAGCATGAGTTTGGAGATGTGTCAAAGGGGGAAGTGAACGCCCGCGACTAAAGCCATAGACCTCATCCCCCGAAGGAGAAGGGGGTGAATTCTGGCGCAGCGTGGGCGAGTAGGGACGTGACCTGTCGCGTCCGTTCGGGTGTGAAAACCCACGGACAGGGCAAGGCCCCGTCCCTACGATGCGCCTCTTGACGATCCTGTTAGACGATGGCGTTGATGCCGGTCAGCTCACGGCCGACGATCAGCATGTTGATCTCATTCGTGCCTTCGTAGGTGTAGATCACCTCGGCGTCCGTCCACAGGCGGGCGATGTGGTTGTCGATCAAGATGCCGTTGCCGCCCAGCACTTCGCGCGCGAGCTGCGTCACGTAGCGGGCTTTGCGCGCGTTGTTGTACTTGGCCATGCTCACCATGCCCTCGCTCATCATGCCCTTCTCAAGGTTGCGTGCGAGCGACATGCACAACTGCTGCATGAGCGTTACTTCCGTGGCCATCTCGACGAGCTTCTGCTGGATGAGCTGGAAGCTGGCGATCGGCTTGCCGAACTGCTCGCGCTTGAGGGCGTAATCCAGCGCGTACTCAAACGCGGCGGCAGCGGCCCCGGCGGCTTCCCATGCCACGCCGTAGCGCCCCATCCCCAGCACCATGAACGTATCGCGGAAGCTGCGCACGTTGGCGAGGCGGTTGTCCTTGTGCACGCGCACGTTTTCCAGCAAGATGTCGGCGTTCAGGACGGCGCGCTTGCCGACCTTGCCCCAGATATCGCTGATGGTGAGGCCGTCGATGTTCTGCGGGTCTTCCAGCACGAACCCGCCCAGCTTGCCGTCTTCGTCGCGCGCCCAGATGACGATCAGATCGGCGATGCTGGCGTTGCCGATCCAGCGTTTGGCCCCGTTGAGGATGTAGTAATCGCCGTCTTGGCGGGCGGTGGTCTCGATGCCGGTGGCGTTGCTGCCAACGTTCGGCTCCGTCAGGCCGAACGCGCCGATCTTCTTCAAGTTGACCATGTCGGGCATCCAGCGCGCTTTTTGCTCAGCGCTGCCCAGCGCGCCAATCGTCCCTAGCGCCAACCCGCTGTGCACGCCATAGAACGTGCCGATGCTGCCATCGCCCTTCGCCAGCTCATACGACACCAGCCCAAGCTCTATGATGTCGAGGCCGGGCGCGCCGTGCTCGGTCAGCGGGCCGCCGATGATCGGCAGCTCTTTGATGCTCATGGCGATCTCGCGGGGGAACTCGGCTTTCTCCCAGTAGGGGTTGATGTTAGGGACGACGCGCGTCTGAACCCAACTGCGCACCTTGTCGCGCAGCGCGCGCTGCTTGTCGTTGAAGTGGTCTTCCATGCGGTATAGGTCAAACGCTGCCAGCGTCTTTTCAAGCGTCGGCACAGCCATAAAACTCTCTCCCAAATTTAGACAATCTAACGTTGATTTGATTTCTAGTATAGCAAAATCTAACGCATGTTCAATTAGCAGCTTCTGAAAAGTCGAAAAGCAAAACGTAAGCTAACGGCCTCCGCACACTGCGAAACAGGCAGCGCCCCCCAACTAGCCTATTCTCAACCCTACCACCTATCTCAGACAGAAATCGATCACCCCCCTCATCACGACGGAGCCATTAGCACAGATACTGAAATGTAGTGCAATCAAAACCGCTTGTCCGCAGATCACTCATCAGGAGAAAGGATCTATCAATATGTTGAACTTGGCACTGTTCTTCCTCGTTGTGGCGGTTGTGGCCGCGTTGTTTGGCTTCAGCGGCATCGCTGGCGTCGCTGCTGGGATCGCGCAGTTTTTGTTTGTGCTGTTCCTCGTCCTGTTCATCGGGGCGCTGCTGCTGGGGCGCAGCCTGCTGCGCTAATTCGTCGCTCGTTTGTTGGTAATCACCTATACTTAGGGAGTGCATCACCATGACATCTACCGTAAATATGGGTCGTGGCGTCGTCCGCGATCAAGTTGATGTGTACAACACCACCGTTGTGCCGATGGTTCCGTCACGCCGCATCTCATGGGGCGCGATCGTCGCAGGCGCGATCATCGCGCTGGTGTCGATGTTCGCGCTCTACATGATGGGGTTGTCGATTGGCGCGGCGACGATTAATCCGCTCACGGACACCAACCCAGTCGAGCCAGCCGTTGCCACTGGCACGGTTATCTGGTTTGCAGCCAGCACGCTGATCGGCCTCTTCCTCGGCGGGTTGGTGGCTGGGCGGATGGCTGGCCTCGTCGATGAGGGGGATGGGGCTGTGCATGGCCTTGTTACGTGGGGGGTTGTGACAGTGGTCACGCTGCTCTTGCTCACGAGCACCATCGGCAGCGTTGTGAACGGCTTGACCAGCGCGCTGGGCACGATTGTGACCGCGACCGGCCAAGCGGCGAGCGCTGCCCCAGAGGTCGCCCAAGCGCTCAACCTCCAGACGAGCGCGCTGCAATCCATTCAAGACGACGTTCGCAGCAGGATTCTGTTGGCCAATCAGCCTGAACCCGCCGAGGGCCAAGCCGTGCAGCCGATCAACCTGCAAGATGCGCCGCTGACGCTGGATCAGATTCAGCTCAGCCGCCAGATTGCAGCCTTCCTCGCAACCGACCCTGACCGCATCACCGACGCTGACCGTGACGCGCTGGCCGCAGCCATCGCCGAGCGCACCGGCCAAACACAGCAAGAAGCCCGTGAGATGATCGCCAATTGGGAGGCGGTCTACACTGAGATCCGCACGGAGGCCGAGCAGTTGGCGCGCCGAGCGGCACAGGCCGCGACTGACATCACAACGCTGCTGGCGGGGGCGATCTTTGCCATGATGGTTGCCGGGGCTTTCGCCGCCGGAGCCGGGGGCTACCTCGGCACGGACAGCCGTCCGCGCACCACTGAGACAACCGTCGTCACCGAACAAGCCGGCATGCCGGTTCGGACTACAGCCACCGTCAGCCAGTAGTATTTCATCCAGCACTGCCCACCGGAACAAGTGAGTTGTTCCGGTTTTTTGTGTTTAAGACGACATTCGTAAGCTGTACGACCTATGAAAAAACAAAACGCGGAGGTGGACACACACCCTCGCGTTGAGGCGGAGAGAGAGGGATTCGAACCCTCGTCGGGTCTCCCCGGCCCGCTTTCCAAGCGGGTGCACTAGGCCACTATGCGATCTCTCCATATTGAACGTCATTATAGCAAGCCCGCCGCCTGCTGACTATGGTAAGTCGAAACGGGCAGCGTGTTGAAATTTAGATAGATCCGCCTTGCCTCAAGAATCCGTCTTTTCAATTCTTATGGGCACGGCCTGCCCTGCCTGTGACTTTCGTTCGCGCTGGATGGGAGAGTGCGTTAATATAGCCATTAGACAAGGTGGTGAGTGGGCATATGTCACAAGATAACCTTCATCGAGCACTCCAAAACGCCATTCAACTCGCGCGCAGCGGTGACCGCGCCGGGGCGCGATTGGCCTTCATTGAAGCGCTCAAGATCGACTCGCACAACGAGATTGCGCTGTTGGGGCTGGTCAGCGTGACGAGCGAGCAGAAAGAGCGTATCGCCGCGCTGCGCAAAGCCTTCTTCATGTACCCCGACAGCCCCAAAGTGGCCGAGGCGATGCGCCGCCTCAACTTGACGGGTGAGCAGCTCATCGGCACGACCACCACCAGCCTTGCCGCCAACACGCCGCGCCCCGCCACCAGCGACCTTGAGACCCTCAGACCCTCCACGGCTGAGCTGCAAGCGGCCGAATCGCCAACGGAACCGCAAACAGAACCCCCCGCCCCCCCAGCGGAAGCCGCGCCGCCCGCTGAACCAGTGCGCCCACGTCTGCCGCTGAAGAAGCTCAGCACGTCCACCTCCGAAGTGAGGGCCATCAGCGTGCCCGCGCCTGAGGAAGGCACTGCTGCCCCTGTGGAGGCCGAGCCGACCGCCGAGCCAGAGCCGACCCCTGAGCCAGCTGAGATCAATTTTCAAGAAGCCGTTGCCCGCCTCACGATTACCCTCGCTGGCGAGGACGGCGTGCCGCGACCCAGCCGCGCCAGCATCGAGGCAGCTTTCAAAGAGGCCGCGACCATCGTTGAGCAGCACCAACCTGTTTATCTTCAAAGCAGCATCACCTTCGGACGCAAGCAAAAGAACCGCGCCGGTGAAGGCGACCGGCGGCGCTTTCAGACGCGGGTTGGTCTAGCAGCGAGCGCTGCCATCGCCGTGGTGGGCTTCTTTGTGCTGGTGGCCGCATTGGGCAACCCGGAGGTGCAGCGCCTCGTGTTTGCCCCCACGTGGACGGTCTCGCCCACGCCGACCAGCACCGCCACGCCCACGCCGGGCTTGACGCCAACGCCCTCGCCGACGCCGCGTCAGTCGCCCACACCTTCACCCACCTTCCCACCTGAGCTGCCCGTGCCGAACCCACTCGTTCAGCCCCGCCCGACGGACGTCGCAGGGCCGGTCGGCGTGTTGATCGAACCGCGCATTCGCCAAGTGGCAGCCTTGATCAATCAAGGTCAGTTCAGCCTCGCCCGCACCATCCTCGCCCAAGAGAAGCGCGCGGCAGAACTCACCGGCAACTTTACCCCCTACTACTACTCGGTGCTCTTGGAGGTGCAGACGGGCAACCTCAGCGCCGCGCGTGAGATCGTTCAAACGGGTGAGAGGGTTTGGCGGGATCGCGTCGCTAGCGACTTGCAGCAGCCGATGATCGACGTGAGCTACGCGCGGGTAGCCATCGCCGAGCAGCGCGCGCGCACCAGCCCGCAGCAGGACGTGCTGCGCGACATCACTCAGCGCTTGGAGCGCGCCATCGCCGCCGACCCGACCTTCATCGAGCCGCACCTACTGCTGGCGGATCGCTACCTGCTGGTCAACAATCGCGCGCAGGCGCTCACGGTGCTGCAAACTGCGATCGAGCGCAACCCGACCAACGTCGAGCTGCGCGCCAAACTGGCTGAGGTGCATTTGCTGGATCGGCGCTACGCTGAGGCGCTGCAAACAGTCTATGAAGCGCTGCTGCTTGACCCGTATTCCGAGCGCAGCTTGCAGCTCCAAGTGGAGATTGCGCTGGCCCAAGGCGACCCCGGGCTAGCGGTGCTGTTCGCGGAGCAGTACATGGCGCGCTACCCGGGCCGTGTGCTGGCGGTCAAACTGCGGGCGGACGCGCGCCTTGCTGAGGGCAAGCTCGATCTGGCGCTCTATGACTACTCGCGGGCGCTCAACGGGGATCGCAATGAGCCGGGCTTCCTTGAGGCGCTGCGCCAGCGGGCGACGCTCTACGCCGACTTGGGGCGCTACGATCTGGCGCGCGCGGACTTGAGCGAGGCGCTGCGCCTGCGCGACGACCGCGCGCTGCGCCTGTCGCGCATGGTGATCGCGCTTGAGGCTGGCGATTTTGAGACCGCGCTTGAGGACGCTGAAACGCTGCGCGCCGAGGATGCCCCGCCGCCAGAGGCCGTGCTGGTGGCCTACACCGTGCGGCTGAGGCAGGGCAGCGTGCCAGACGAGGCCATCGCCGAGGTGAGCCGTGCCCTCGACGGCCTGACGGGCAGCCAGCGCTTTGCAGCGTTTGAGCTTCTCGCGCGGCTCTACGTCGCCCGCAGCGATTACGCCAACGCGCTGGAGATGGTCAACAGCGCTCTGCGCGGCGAGCAGACCATCGAGCGCCGCCTGCTGCGCGCCCAAATCTACGAGGCGCAGGCCAGCGCGCGCGGCGTCAACCGCGACGAGCGCAACCGTCTGCTGCGCTTGGCGTTGGCTGATCTGGAATGGGTGAACGGCTTCAGCGCCTATTTCAACCAGCTAGACCGCGACAGCTTGGCCGAGGCGCTGGAGCGCGTGGCCAGCGGCATTGGCTAGACATAACACTGCCCCCGGTGGCAGGGGCAGCGTTGTGAGCTTATTCGTCGCCAGTTGGCGCGGCGGGGCGCGGCTGTGGCATCATCCCGCCTGTCAGCGAGTTGAAGTCAAACAAGAACGGCGAGTTCGTCGGGACGAGGATCAACTGCACGTTGTCCGAGAGGTTCTCGACGTAGCGGAACTGGATCAGCGCTGGGTTCTCGGCGATCTGCTGGCTGATGAGGCTCAGCGCTTCGGCCTCAGCGCGGGCAGCAAGCAGGGCGCTTTCGGCTTGGCCGCGGGCTTGCTCAATGGCTGCCTGAGCGCGACCACGGGCCTCAGTCTCCACGCGCTGTGCTTCGGTTTGGGCGCGTTGAAGCTCTTGGTTGGCAATTTCCTTGCGCTCGATCGCCTCGGTGAACTCAGGCGTGAAGGTCAGCTCCAGAATGCGGAAGGCCTCCACGATGACCCCTTGCCGCTCAAGCGTCTCTCTCAGGCGCTGTTCGATCCGCCGCCCCATCTCTTCACGGGCGCGCCCGTAGATGTTCTCAGCGGTGTACGTGGCGGTGATCTCTTGAACGGTGTTGTTCAGCGCGGGGCGCACTAACCCGAACTCATAGCCGCCGATCTGGTTGAACCAGTTGGTGTGAATGCGGTTGAGGCCTTCAGGGTTGGAATCCAAGCGATAGGTGAGGACAGCGTTCACGCGGACGTTTTGGCCTTCAATCGAACGCGCTTGAATGGCCGCTTGACCCGGACGGTTGCCCTGCACCGGCTCATCCGTCGTGAAGAACGTCTGGTTGTTGATCGGGTAGATGTACGGCTGCTGGATGCCGGGAACGATGATCGAGATGCCCGGCCCGCGCGGGTCTTCCAAGCGGCCTGTGATGGCGTTGAAGACGACCGCTCGCTCCGTCACAGGGACGATGAGCAAGCCTTGACTGATGATGAAGAACACCAAACCGATCACGACGCCGACTGCCGTGATCAGCACGCCGCTGCGGGTGTTCTCACGTCGAGAGCTGGCCGAGACGACCAGCGCGATGCCCAAGAGCGCGATGACCGCGCCAGCGAGGGCTACCAATTGCAAAATGAACCCCATTTTTTTCTCCTTCTGTTGAAGCGCCATGCCGTGCGTTGAAACGGCATCGCGCATTCGATCTGACAACTCTGAGCTATCACTGTATCATGCAAGCATGAGTAGGCGACTAGAGAAGCCTCAAACCCCCAGAAAATTGGGGGGGAAAATGTTGGGAACTTTCTGATAGGGCAGCGCGTTTTGGGAATGAAGCACTCTCACTGCTCTGCGGACAGCACGGGTTGTTGCGGACAGCACAGGTTGTTGCGGACAGCACGGGTTGTTGCGGACAGCACGGGTTGTTGCGGACAGCACAGGTTGTTGCGGACAGCATGGGTTGTTGCGGACAGCACGGGTTGTTGCGGACAGCATGGGTTGTTGCGGACAGCACAGGTTGTTGCGGACAGCACAGGTTGTTGCGGACAGCATGGGTTGTTGCGGACAGCACGGGTTGTTGCGGACAGCACGGGTTGTTGCGGACAGCACGGGTTGTTGCGGACAGCACGGGTTGTTGCGGACAGCA
>CALDYP010000062.1 GCA_937944445.1 uncultured Anaerolineae bacterium | reverse complement strand
GAAGCCCCTGCATACGTGGCATGGTAGGGACAGGGCCTGCTCTGTCCGTTTTTCTGTTCCTACGGGCACGGCAAGCCCTCACAGGGGAAGGAGATGGGGGATGATTCTCCTGCGGACGCGACATGCGGACGCGACATGCGGACGCGACATGCGGACGCGACAGGTCGCGTCCCTACTCGGCGGGTGCTGCGCCTGCGGTGGTGAGTCCAGCCCCTAAAACGCATGCTGGCCGCCCGTGGTTTCGGCGCGGCCAGCTAGCTGGGGGTGTTCAATTGACGGAAACGGCGCATAAGGCTATTCGGCAACTGGGGACGTGTCGGTGCTGTCCCAAGCATATTGGGTCAAGCGCATGTGTAAGATGCGGTGGGTGGTCAGGGCGATCAACGCAGCCAAGCTGCCGACCGCAGCAACGATGATAGTTACGATAGCGATGACGGTACGCTTCATCAGGGACTCCTTCCTGCTTCTGCGATTGTTCTCAATCGTTAATACGCAGTATACCACGAAAACGTCTCGCGCAAGCAATTAATTGAACAAAGATTTAATTATTGTCGCAAGCGCTGGCGCTGGGCTTCGAACAAAATTACGCTGGCGGCGATGGCCGCGTTGAGGCTCTCGGTGGCGTTGAGCATGGGGATGGCGATGGGCTGGACGTTGGGCAGCTTGCGCGCGGCAGTCGCCCCGTGGGCTTCGCTGCCGATGATGAGCGCGGTGGGCTGTGTCAGGTCAACGTCGGTGTAACGCTGCTCGGCTTCGCCAGCGGCTAGCAGCGGTTGCATCCCCGCTGTCAGCTCCGCGATTTCGAACCATTGCAGCTCAAGGATGGGCAGCGCGAAGTGCGCCCCCATGCCCGCCCGCAGCACCTTCGGGTTGTAGGGGTCGACGCAGTCCGGCGAGAGCGCGACGACGTCCACGCCTGCCCCCGCTGCGGAACGGAGCATCGTGCCGAGGTTGCCCGGGTCGCGCACGGCGTCCAGCACCAACGCGAGCGAGGGCTGACGCGGTAAATCCGGCAGCGGCAGCGGCACGACGGCGATCATCCCCTGCGGCTGCTGCGTGTCGCTCACGTGGGTCATCACCTCATCGCTAACAGGGATGAGCTTGGCGCGCGTGTTCTGCAGCTGGGCGATGAGGTCGTAGTCTGCGCCTTTGGGGGTGTAGAGCACGAACTCGGGCACGACGCCCCGCGCCAACGCATCGCGGATCAAGCGCACCCCTTCTAGGGCGAGCTTGCGCTCTTTGCGGCGGGCGCGCGGGCGCTGCTGCAGGCTGTAGACCAGCTTCACGCGCTCGTTCTGTAAGCTGGTGACGGTTTCACTCATCTGTTGTCCCTCGATTCAACTGATAGACCACGCGCAGGCCGTCTAGGGTCAGCTCGGGCACGATGCGGTCGATGGTGGTCGTGTGGCGCGCGATGAGCGGGGCGAGGCCGCCAGTGGCCAGCACCTGCGCGTCCGGCGCGCCCAGCGAGGCGCGAATCCGCGACACCAACCCCTCGATCAACCCGACGTAGCCCCAGAAGATGCCGGACTGCATGGCGTGGATCGTGTTACGCCCGATGGCGTCTGGCGGGGGCTGAAGCTCTACCTTGTGCAGGCGGGCGGCGCGGCTGACGAGCGCATCGGCGGCCACGCTCACGCCCGGAGCGAGCGCCCCACCCACGTACTCGTTGGCGGCGTTCACCACGTCAAAGTTGGTGGCCGTGCCGAAGTCGACGACGATCGTCGGCCCGCCACCGTAGAGCGCCACCACCGCCGCAGCGTTGGCCAGCCGATCCGCGCCGGCCTGTTCCGGTTGGTCGAGCGCAATCGGCAGCCCGAGGTTGACCTTGCTCGTGACGAACAGCGGCTCTTGCTGGAAGTAGCGTTCGACCAGCTCTTGAAACGACAAGGTGAGCGCAGGCACGACGCTGCCGATGACGACGCCGGTCACCTCCGCGTAGCCCACGCCGGCGCTGTTGAGGAAGTTGCGCACTAGCACCCCGTACTCGTCGGGCATCTTGTCGGCGACGGTGCGCGCGCGCCATGACAAGCTCCACATGCCCGAGCGCCACAGCCCTAGATGGATGTTCGTGTTGCCAATGTCGATTGCCAGCAGCGCCACGCTGATTTCTTCCTTGTGTGCGCGATAGAACCAGCGTCAGTATAGCGCAAGTGCCCACGTGGGGGAGGAGTGTCTAAACAGAAAAGAGACGCCGAGCGCTCAAGCAGTTTGAAAAATTCACCCAGAGTGAAGCCAAAATAGGCCAGCACACGCCGAGTAGGGACGCGACCTGTCGCGTCCGCGGGGGCCTCATGTGGCGTGACCTTGTGAACGAGCCTCTAAAGACGACCTGTCGCGTCCGCGGGGGCCTCATGTGCCCGTAGGAACAGAAAAACGGACAGGGCAGGCCCTGTCCCTACGATGCCGTGCGGGCGCGCTTTTCCCGTGGAGGGTCACCCTAGCAGCTCGAGCGCGCTCAATGTGCAAATCACCGCCGCTGCCAGCAGCACCAGCAGTGGCAAACAAGCGCGGAAGCCCTTCACCCAGCGCTGCCACAGCCACCGCAAGCGATCCCACGGTCGGCGGCGGAGCTTAGACGCGGGGAGCGGCTCCGCGCGGGGGGGGCGGCGCATCATCTCAATCATAGCCACCAACGATGGGAGCGTGGCTTCGGGCGATTCCCATATGACCCGTGGGGCGGCGGCCAGCGCTTTGAGCGAGCGCGGCAGATCTTCGGCAGTGGGCGGCGGCGTGTTGTAACACAGGATGATCACCGGCACGTCGTGGCGTAGGGCGGTTTCAAGCTCCGCGCGCTGGAGGTCGTTGCGCTGCGCCAGCAGGCGTTTGCCCTCTTCGTTGACCAAGTCGAGCGTGTAAGGCCCGAGCACCCACACGAGCGCCGTTGACGCCGCGACGCGCTCGGTGACCTTGAGCGTCAGCACGTTTTCATCGTCGGGCGAGGCCAGCGCTCCGCGCATTGGGACGGATAGATAGGCCTTTTTCAGTGCCTCCACTATCTCAGACGTGCGATCGAGTGCGCGCCAGCACACGTAAAGCGTCATTGGCAAGCTTCCTCAACTCTGCTGATAAGTGTAACACATTTGCGCGGCGCACGTGGTTAAGGATAATGTGTGAGGCGTGTCTGTGTGCGTTGCAGTGGGGGCGTAGCGCGCCATGCCAGCGGCGCGGCCTCGCGTTCAGGGCAGCCCCTGCGCGCTGACGATGTACTGGCGCGGCGTCCCGCCCAGATCGGGCACGAGCAGCGTCCAATCGGCGGTGGCCCCAGCCGCTAACTCCGCCGCGGCAGTCGTGATCCCGACGCCGATCACGTCGCCGGCGTCGTCGAACACGGTGGCGATGATTTCTACCTCGCGGATGGGCGCGTCGCTGTCGTTGGTGACCGTGCCGACGACGTAGAACTGGCCCTGCGCGCCGGTCTCTTGGCGCTCCGTCCAGCGCAGGGCGGGGCTGCTGAGGTGCGGCTGCACGGTCAGCGGCTCATCAGGCCGCCCCAGCGTCAGCTCAAAGGTGACCGCTTCCGCGGGCTGCCCCGCGCCAAAGCGCAGGCTGAAGGGCGCAAACCCGCCCGGCAGGATGCCGTGCCCCTTGAGCGTATCCGTCGCCGAGGTGAGCACTTGGCCGTCCGCGCTCAGCAGCCGCGCCTCAATCGGCACTTCGTAGAAGGGCGTTAGGCTGCGGTTGGCGACCTCGCCGGTGATGAAGAACACGCCGCCGCTGCCCGTCCACGCCTTCACGCGGTTGACTTCAAGGTCGGCGGCGCTGGTGGTGGCCAGCGCGCTGAGCGGCGCTGGCGGCAGCGCGTTGGTCTCGTTCAGGGTGAAGGTGTTGATGAAGGTCTGCACGTCGGTCGCCAGCGTCGGATCACGCGGGAGCGCTACTTCTAACACGGCGAACAAGCTGCCCTGCTTCTGCAAGAAGGTGTTGAGCGGCTGCGGCGTGCCTTGAAAATTGCGAACGCCCGTCACGCGCCAACTGCCGTCGCCCATCGCCTGCCGATCCTGTTCGGTGTAGTGATCCACGTCGGGGCGGATGAGCGTCTGATATTGCAGCATCAGGCCGCCGAACGCTGCGTCAGGGATCGGCTCGCCGGTGTTGACCACCGCCACGCGCACCAACGGCTGACGTTCCCCGGGCGGCGAGAAGCTGGCTGCCGCGACCTGCTCCGCGGGCTGCACGTACTGCGACCAGTTGCGCGGGATGACGAGGCTGAACGCGCCGCTGGGGTGGGTGTAGAGCGTCGGCGAGACGTCCGGCGGCAGCGGCGTCGGGACGAACACCACCGCGCCGCCCGTGCAGCCGCTCAGCGTCAAGAGTAGGAAAAACAGCAGGCCGTATTTCATCATATCCCAAGTATAATCTACAAACAGCAGCAGGAGGGAGTCATCGGTTTGTACACGACAAACGATATTTTGTTCCCGCATGAGGCGATTGCGGCGCTCAAGCGCGTGCGCGGCGCAGCGTTCACCGCGCTGGTGGAGCGTGTGCTGGCACAGCCCGAAACGCATGAGGACACCATCGCCTTCATGTTGATGATGGTGCGGCTGAACGGCTGCATGGCCTGCGAGACGGACAGCTACCGCGCGATGCGCGGCTGCGCGGCCTGCGCCCAGCAGACGCTCAAGCGCTTCAAGGGCGAGGACGAAGAACTGTTAGAGTTGTTCGAGCGGGCGCTGAGCGACGTGCGCAAGTGGGCCAGCGCCAACCCCAACAGCGGCATCATCGGCTCAACTGTCTAGCTGGTCGCGGGCGTAGGCGAAGACGGCCTGCAAGTCGAGGGTGAAGCCGGGCAGCAGGTCGCCGAAGGTGATGCGGCTGGTGGCGTCGCCGACGAGGGGCGGCTGGCCGGGGGCGTGGAGTTCGACAGTTTCCTTGACGCTGTTGAGGATGAGGACGACCGTGCCAGCGCTCAGATAGTGGGTGACTTTGTGGCGGAGCAGTTCGTGCTCGCGGGCAGTGTCGGACGAGATGATCTCAACGGCGAGGTCAGGTGGGAGGGGGTTGTAGCCCTCGCGGACGGGGCGGCGCTGGCGCTCAGCGCGGACGAAGGCGACATCCGG
>CALDYP010000061.1 GCA_937944445.1 uncultured Anaerolineae bacterium | reverse complement strand
CATCTTGCCGAGGCACTTCTTCTGGAACTCGGCATCCCCTACCGCCAGCACCTCATCCACGATGAGGATTTCCGGCTCAAGATGGGCGGCCACCGCAAACCCCAAGCGCAGCCCCATCCCGCTGCTGTAGTGCTTGACCGGCGTATCGATGAAACGCTCAACGCCTGCAAAGGCCACAATCTCATCGAACTTGCGGTCAATCTCGGCGCGCGACATGCCGAGGATCGCGCCGTTGAGGTAGATGTTCTCGCGGCCTGTCAGCTCGCCGTGGAAGCCCGTCCCGACTTCCAGCAGCGCCCCCACCCGACCGTACAGCTCGACGCGGCCAGCCGTCGGCTGAGTGATGCGCGAGAGGATCTTGAGCAGCGTCGATTTGCCCGCGCCGTTGCGCCCGATGATGCCGACGACTTCCCCGTGCTTGACCTCGAACGAGACGTCTTTCAACGCCCACAGCTCTTCCGTCAAGCCAGCCGCGCCGTAGCCTTCTCCGCGGGCGAGCGCGCGCGCGCGGCGCAGCGGCGCAGTTAGCGCGTGAGTGATAAGTTCGCGCAGCGTGTCTTGGCGCTGTTGAGCAGCTCCAATGCGGTAGAGCTTGCTCAGCCCTGAAACGTTGATCGCTAAATTGCCCATACGCTACACCACATCCGCAAAGCTGCGTTCCATACGACGGAAGTAAAAGAGGCTGCCGACCAACACCGCCAGCGCCGCCACGCTGGAAACCAACATCGTCACATTGGGGGGGCGCAGTTCAGGGTTCACCCCGCCCAGCAGCGCCCAGCGGAAGCCATCGACGACGCTGGCCATCGGGTTCAAGCTGTAAAGCGCGCGCAGCGTCTCGTTTTCGATCAAGCTGCTCGGGTAGGCGACGGGCGTGATGAAGAGCCAGATCTGAATCAGAAACGGGATGGCATAGCGCACGTCGCGGAACTGCACGTTCATCGCGGACAGCCCCAACCCCACCCCAAGCGCGGTGACGAACGCCAGCAGCAGGAAGAACGGCAGCGCCAGCACGCTGGCCGTCAGCGGGATTTGATAGGCTAGCATCATCAGCAGCAGGATGCTGAACGCCAGCGCGAAATCGACCACGCCGCGCAGCACCGACGCGATGGGAATGATCAGCCGCGGGAAGTAGATCTTCTTGATGAGGTTGGCGCTGCCTACGAGGCTGTCGCTGCTGCCGCTGAGGCCATTGGCGAAGAACGTCCACGGCACGAGCGCGGCATAGGCGAAGATCGGGTATGGCACGCCGTCGGATGGAATTTGCGCCAAGCCGCCGAAGAAGAGCGAAAAGACGACCATCGTCATCAGCGGTTGGATGATGGCCCACGCCGCCCCCAGCACCGTTTGCTTGTAGCGCACTTTGATATCGCGCCACACGAGGAAGTAGAGCAGCTCCCGATACTGCCAGAGGTCGCGCAGTTGCAAGGATACAAAGCCCTTGCTCGGCTCGATGACGATGGACGGCGTGTCGGTTGAGGCAGGAGCGTCTAGTGCGGTCAAGTTCAACTCTCTTTGGCAGTTAAGCGCTGCGTATGATAGCATGCGCTGCACTCAAAGAGAATGAGCGACATACAACTTTCACAAAAAACGGTGACAATTTGCCGCTGCAAGCAGCGCTTCAAAAACTCTCATCTTTTTCTCATTTTTGTTTTTGCGCCCATTTTCTAGAGTAAAAAATGCGCTGCCAATAGCACACAATCAGAAGCTTAAACATAAGCGCTAACAGCGTCATCAATAGAACAAATATACACTCTTGATAAGTTTTTTTGAGAGGATCGACGGGAAGACTCATCTGGAAGCGAGAGAATTTAATGAAGATCACATTCTTGGGTGGCGCTGATGAAGTCGGCGCAAGCTGCACGCTAGTCGAGATTGCGGGCAAGCGGCTGCTGGTGGATGCAGGCATTCGCATCAACCCCCGCCCCCAGCGCGACATCGAGAGCAGCCAACTGCCCGACCTCAGCTACATCACCCAGCTAGGCGGAATTGACTACGTGTTGGTGACGCACGCCCACACCGATCACACGGGCGCGCTGCCGCTCGTCCTGACGGCTTACCCTTCCGTGCCGGTGTTGATGACGCGCCCAACCGAGGCGCTGGTGCGCGTGCTGCAGCAGGACGCCCAGCGCATCATGAGCAGCCACTACGAAGAAGAAGGCGAGCTGCCGCTCTACGACGAGGTGGCGGTGGAGCATCTCATGCAGGCGGTGCAGATCGTCGAGTACAACCGACAGGTGCGCCTCGGCGAGGGGTTGGGGGTGACGTTCCACGTCAGCGGGCACATCGCCGGGGCGGCGATGCTGGTGATCGACAGCGTAGAAGGCACGCTCGTCATGAGCGGCGACGTCTCCAAATCGCCCCAGCGCACGGTGAACAGCGTGCGCGTGCCGCGGCTGAAGGCGGATGTGCTGGTGCTGGAGAGCACCTACGGCGGCCGCCTGCACGCCAACCGCGAGGCCGAAGAGCGCCGCTTGATCGAGAGCCTGAAGCGGGTCATCGAGCGCGGCGGGCGCGTCTTGATCCCGGCGTTTGCGCTCGGGCGCGCCCAAGAGATCTTGCAGATCATCTTGGCTTATCGTGACCAGATCGACGCGCGCGTTTACGTCGATGGCATGGTGCGCTCGGTGTGCCAAGCGTATGCCAGCTTTGTGGATTTGCTGCCAGAGGCGATGGTGAGCGCCGCGAAGGGTCAACCGCTCTTCTTCCGCAAGGACATTCACCCCGTTCTCTCGATGCCGCAGCGGCAGGCGCTGGCACGCGATGCAACGCCGTGCATCATCGTCGCCAGTTCGGGCATGCTGACGGGCGGCGCGTCGCAGTTTTACGCCCAGCACTTGCTGCCAGACGCCAACAGCGCCATCTTTCTGACCGGCTATCAAGACGAGGAAGCGCCGGGCAAGCTGCTGCAGAAGATGATGAAAGAGCGCGAGCGCGGCGAAGGCAGCATCCGACTGGGCAAGCAGACGGTCAGCGTGCGCGCTGAGGTGGGGACGTATTCGCTGTCGGCCCATGCTGACGAGAGCGAACTGATCGCCCTCACGCGGGCGCTCAAACCCGAGGAAGTGCTGTTGGTGCACGGGGACAGCAGCGCCCGCGAGAGCCTTGCGAACAGCCTACGCCAGCGGCAGATCGCGGTGGCGCTGCCGCGCATCGGCTCGGTGCATGAGTATCACTTTGGGCAGCGGCCGTGGGCGCTGGTCGAACAAGTGACCGCGCACGGCGAAGATCGTGAGTTCGACCCTGCCGCGCTGTGGGAGGCGATGCGATCCAACGCGGGCAGCTACTACAGCGTGGCCGAGCTGGCGCAGCGCTGGTATGGCAGCGCTGGCCAGACGCGCGAGGCCGCTCAAGCGCTGGCCGCCCAGAACGGCCTCTACTTCAGCAGCGATTGGAAGAACCCCAACAGCTACCGCGTGAACACGCTGGAACAGGTGGCGCGCGGCCTGCGCCAGCGCGCCATCATGGCAGCGCACCCCGGCCTACAGGGCCAACTGATCGCGTTCCGCAGCGGGCAGCACGACGTCGAAATCGGCGTGGTGGAGAGCGTCACAGAGGCCGGTTTTACGCTCGGCATGAGCACCTCTCAAGGGCGGCAGTACACGGCGGATCGGCTGCTGTGGGCGTTGGGGCCGTGGGACGCGAGCGAGGACGAGGCCGCGCTGCACGCGCTGCTGCGTGAAGCCAAGCGGCTGAAGCCGCAAGCCGCGCAGGCCGTGGGCCATCGCGTCGGTCAGCCGGTCTTGCCGCACGCTCACCTCGCGCCCGACATGCCCGCGACAGAGCGCCGACTGCACACGCTGGCCGCTGTGCTCGCGCTGGCCGAACAGGGCGCAGAATGGCAGCCAGAGGGATTGGTGGCGCGCGAGGTCACTGCGCACGCCGCGCTCGAACAGAACGAGGCCCGCAGCGTGGTGATGAGTTTGTTCCCGCCGGAGGCACAGCTTCGCAAAGTGGGCCTCAACCCGCAGCGCCGCGCGATGACCCTCGGCTTTGACTTCCCTGATGTAGCCGCGACGACCTACCAGACGCTGATTGCGGAGGCCGCCGCGCGCACCGGCTGGAGCGTGACGGTCGACAAAACGGTCAATCAAGAAGCGCTGGTGAGCATGGTGAGCGTGCTGCTGCCGGAGGGGGCAACGCTGGTCAAGCGTCCGTCCTATTTCATGGATCGGCGTGAGGTGAGCGCCGAGATTTTGAACCTAGATGACCCGCCCGCATTGGCGGCGCGCTACGAAGCGCTCACCGGGTTTCGGCTGCTCATCAACCAGAAGAAACCACCCGAAGCCATCCATAGCGCACCTACAGGTACGCTAATGGAGATCAACAGCGCGTACAGCCGCATTCGGGCAGCGCTGGAGCCGTTGGGGTTGTACCGCGCGGGGCTGCGCGGCAGCGAGATTGTGCTGTACTTCATCAGCCCACAGAAAGGCCAACGGGCGCTGGACACGATCCACGCGCTGAGCCAAGAGACGGGCTACCCACTGGTGATCCACGATCAACCCAACCAGCAGGCCATCACCGCTGAAGTGAAACGCTATGCTGAGCGACACGGCTACTTGATCAAGAAAGGCCCGGGGATTCGCACGGCGGAGGCGCGCATCAGCCTGACGCTGAGCAGCGCGCTCAACTCAGAAGAGGCCGCGGCATTTCAAGCTGCGGTGTTGGATGCAACCGGCTACGAGTTGGACATCACTACGAGTTGAAAAAGAGGACAGCCGCTTCATCGGCGCAGTTGATAGACGTAGCCTTTGGCTTTGTTGTGGTAGATCTTGACGCTGCGCTCAAGCAGCCCTTCGGCGACCAGCTCTTCAATGAACGCGCTGATGTGCGGCGATTTTTGCCGCCCAATCGCGCGCGAAATCTCACTGCGCGACAGCGGCCGCCGACTCATGGCCAGCAAGTGAAGGATGAGTTCGCGCATCTCTTCACGCGAGCGGTGTTCCTGTTTGCGAGGTTCCATGCTATCCATCAACGGATGATCCATCACACAGGCTGACAAAAAAGTGCTGCTTGCAAGTTAATCACACGTTGTGAATTTTTGCCATTATCTATTTGCCTTGATAAGTTTTTTGTCGAAGATCGACAGCTGCAAAAGTAACCACTTGGCCGACCCGAGCGAATAAATGTTCAGATGGTGATAAGTCAATTAGGGGGCTTTACAGAACAATAGTTCTTGTGGTATATTATCATAGACTCCCCTACCCCACCAAGAGGGGACTTGCGCATTTTTACAATGGTGGTTATGCTTGCACGGTAATGCTAACATATCGGTGAGGCATTCCTATGGACTTGCAAGAAGTTTCGAATCACCTAGGGGAGTTGACTGCACATCAACTGCGTATACTGCAAATTGTGTATGACAGCGGTGGTACGTGGTTGACTCGCGCGAGGGTGGCGAAAGCGCTGGGCAAACGCCGTCTCACCCCTTACGACATCAACTGTCTGAGGATGCTGGCTGAGCGTCGCCTCATCGAAGAGGGGACGCAAGAGACGAACGCCCCCGGCTCGGACTTTGCGTATGTGTATCACATGCCAGATGAGATCGCCTTGCTCGTTCAGCAGTGGTCAGAGCGGCGCGCTCAAGAGCTGCAAGAATCTTACATCCCGCAGTCCTATCGTCCGCCGCTGAAACTGGCAATTGAGTAAGTAAGGGCTGCGGCCATGAAGATCCTGACACTGCTCAACGAGAAGGGCGGGGTAGGCAAAACGACGCTGGCCACCCACATCGCCACTGGGCTAGCCATCCGCGGATACCGCGTGGTCTTGGTGGACGCTGACCCGCAGGGCCATGCCACGGTGGCGCTGGGGGTCAACCGGCTGCCCGGCTTGTACAACCTGCTGGTGCGCGAAGAGTCCTTCCGTGAGAACCTGCACTTCGTCCAGCCCTCCACATACGAAGTGCCCGGTCAGCCGGCGAAAGGGCAGCTTTACGTCGTCCCCGGCAACAACGAGACGCGTGCCATCCCGCTGATGACGTCGGACGGCTTGATCGTCTTGAAGCGCTTCGCTGAGCTGCATGATCACGTTGATGTGGTGATCTTCGATACCTCGCCGACGCCGTCCTTGCTGCACGCCTCGATCTACATGGCAACGCACAGCATCGTCTACCCGACTGAGTGTGAGTTTCTCTCGCTCGATGGCCTCAAGATGAGCCTGCTGCACAAAGACAGCATCCAGCCCACCCGTGAGCAGTGGGGGCTGCCGCACTTGGAGGTGATGGGCATCGTGCCGATGAAGTACCGCGCCTCGACGGTGCTGCACAGCCACAACTTGCAGAACCTACAGCGTTACTATGGCGACAAAGTGTGGGAGCCGCTGGCGCTGGGGACGATCTGGGGTGAGGCCTCGCAGCGTCGTCGGCCGGTCTTCCACCTTGCGCCAGACAGCCGCGCGTCAGAAGAGATTTGGAACGTGGTCAACCGCGTTGAAAAGGGGTTAGCATGAGCCGCAAGAAGGGCCTGCGTGAGCTTGACGCATTCAGTTTGATTGACGATGTTTCCGACACATCGGCTCATTCGATTGACAGCGCCCTGTTCGGGGCGATCCAAGCGATCGACGCCAATCGGCAGTCAGCTAGCCCCATCAGCATCTTCGAGATCAAGCCCGACCCGCGCCAGCCGCGCCGCACGATCCCCTTTGTGGTGCGCACGGGGTGGTCGGGGAAGCTTGAAGACATGGCGTCCCTGTTCAACCGTTGGGCAGAGCTGGTCAGCGCTGAGCGCGGCGGCACGCCATTTGAGATTGCGCCGTACCTTGATGCTACGCAGGACATCCAGCGGCCAGACGAAATCGGGCCGCTGGAGGACGCGCTGCTCACCTTGATCGAGCTGGCTGTCAGCATCCGCAACGATGGGCTGACCAACCCGATCACCGTCGCGCCGCTCGGCAGGCAGTACCAGCTTGAGACGGGCGAACGGCGTTGGCTGTCTTACCACCTGCTGTTCCTGCACACGCAGGATCAGAAGTACGCCAAAATTGCCGCCCGCACCGTGGAGCGCATCAACATCTGGCGGCAAGCCGCCGAGAACAACGCCCGCGCCAACCTGAACGCCATTGGCAAGGCGCGGCAGTTCGCGGTGTTGTTGATGGACTTGTTAGAAACCAAGCGTGGGGATCGCTTCAACCCGATTGACCAGTTCGAACGCGAGCAGGACTTCTACGCCCAAGTGGCCGACGGGGATCGCTTCACCGTCCCACGCAACACCGGCGAGCGGCTGCTGGCGGCGATGGGCTTGAAGAACACCAAACAGCTTCGGGACTATCGCGCGCTGTTGAAGCTGCCGCACCCGGTGTGGCAGATTGCCGACGACTTGAACTGGACGGAGTACGCCATCCGCAGCTTGCGCGAGCAGGCCGAAGATGACCCCACCAAGCTCATCCTGTTGGCGGTCTCAAAAGCGCGCCAAGTGGGCTATAGCGTACCGACAGGTGCGCTAACGCCGAGCGCGGCAGGCCGAAGCCGGAGCAAGCGCAAAGCCGCACAGCCCGCACAGATCGTGCCCGGGACGCGCCAACACTACGCGCGCCTTGCCAGCTTGATCAGCAAAGCAGGCCCAAGCCGCCCGAAGGAGAGCGCGGAGGCGCTGACGCTTTTGAACGAGTTCCGCCAATGGCTAGACGAGCAAGAGCGCCGATTGAAGCAGTACACAATGGACAACAAGTGAGTGAGAAGGAACGTTCGGGGCTGATGTAACGAGCGCTAGAAACGAAAAGTGTCCCACCCATAATCTCCTACGAAGAAACTTACACGGGACACTGTCACAATCCATAACACCAGATGCGTCGTTTGGCGGTTAAGCATCTGATTTGATCGGATTGTATCGCAGTATCGCGCAGTTTGCAACATCGAATTACCCCGAACCTGATTAAGAGAGGCATAAGAAATGTCATCATCAGGTTCAGAAAAGGTCGCAGAAGCTCTATTCGACGCAGCCGAGATTTTCTTGCAGATGAGATTTTCGGTTATCCCCGTGTATGGTGACCAAAAACCTGATCAAGCCAAAGTGGCCGCGGTCGATTGGAAACCCTACCAGACCCGCTTTGCTAGGCCGCCCGAGTTGAGGCGCTGGTTCTTCGAGATGGGCGCGCGGGGCCTCGCCATTGTCACCGGCAAGATAAGCCGATTGGTGGTGCTTGACTTCGACGACGAAGGCCTAGCACAAACGTTCTTATGGCGCTTCTCTCACCTTTGTGAAACGCGCATCGTCTACTCCGCCCAGCGCAACCTGCCGCATGTCTACTTTCGGCTGCCAGTTGGGGTGACCCTGCCGAGCCGACGGCTGCAAGGGCTGGACGTCCAGAGCGACGGGCGCTACATCATCACGCCACCTACGACGATTAACGGTTCCCGCTATCGCGTGCGTCGTGCGGGCTTTCCCCGAGAACTGGCGCGCGAAGACGTCTATCTGATTCAGCGCTTCATCGAAGAGGTGGCCAGCGTTCAAGCGTCCGTTCAAACAGCGGTTCCCATACAAGTTCAGGCGGCAGCTGATGCCAAAGCCCCCCTCATCACCATGCGAACGGCCGAGGAATGCCGCAATTACTACCTTGCGGTTGCGCCCTACGCAGGCCGCAACAACGCCCTGTTCCGCGCCGCGCTGATGATGCGCGACACGGGTTGGCCATTGGAAGAGACGCTGGCGGTGCTTCAACCGCTGCACGTCGCGCTGGCAAAGCCAGACGAGAGACCAGCCCAACGCGAACGTGAAGCCGCGGCAACCATTCGCAGCGCCTACAGTCGTGCCGCACGCCCGCCGCAGCAGTCCACCACTGGCCTGCCGAACAGCCTGCGCGAGGCGCTTTTAGGGCGTGAGCAGTTGGCGCTGCTGCGCGTGTTGGACGGGTTGTTGATGGATAGCGTACCGACAGGTGCGCTAATGACGGAAAAAGAGATCGTCGAGCGCCTTGCAGGGCGCGTAGGGCGCTATTCGATCTTGCAGGCGCTGCGCACTACGATCAACGGCCAGCTTATTTTTGCCGTTCAGCCCCCTTTCCCCAGACCCCATACCCCGACTGACGTTGCTACATCCCCCGGCATGGTGGAGAAGAAAAAATGCAAACAGATGGGGGTGACACTGTCAGACAAAAATCGGGGGCGTCCGGCCAAGCGGTTTCAGATGCCGTCGATCGAGTGGCTGTGTCGGCTGTTGGGGGTGCGCTGGACGCGCTCAGACCCCGTCCAGCCAGCCGATTTGCAGTCCCCCGCGCAGTATCGGCGCGCGCTGCACCGCGAGTTCATCAAGCGCCGACCGGGAACTTATCATGTTAAATGGCTGGCACGCCGCCTCAACGTCGTGGATCGCACCATCCAGCGCTACAACCACGTGTGTGGGGTGTCGGTTCTGCCTATGTTTGAGCGTTACCCGGTAAACAACGGCATGATGCACGTCATCGCCGCCCCGATTAGGGGGATGTTCCTTGAGGACGCGCGCGGCAAGCGCTATCCCTGCCTGCCTGAAATCGCCAAGCGCTTGATGCGCCAGCACAAGGGGGCGCTGCTGTGCATTCAAGGCTTCAGCCACTACACCCATCCTGAAGGGCGTTACATGGCCCCCGGCCTTGCTGTCAAGCCTAACCCGGCCACAGAAGACCCTGACAGCGTGTTCTATATCGAGCCTGCTGTACCCAAGCCCCAACAAGCGCCCAAAACGCCGCAAATCGCGGCACACGCTGCCTACGAGCCTGCTGCGCCGTCGCGGGCAGCGCCAGCGCCTTACCGCCCAACCCTCAAGCCGCGCAGCTTCCGCCGCGTGCTGCCCGATGCCGCGCTGGAGGCGGCCGCCAACCGCCTTTACACCCTCGTCCGCGATTTGATCGCGCAGGCGCGCGGGGCAGGTGGCGCGCCCTTGAGCATCGCCAACGCGCGCCAACTCGCTGTGACGTATGGCCCGGAGCTGCTCGCAAGCTGCCAAAAAGTGCTTCAAAGCCGCCGCAACATCCACAACTACGCAGGCTTCGTGGTGAGCTTCCTGCGCAGTGAGGCCAACGTGCAGCGCCTGCGCGCGGCGCATGGGGGATGAGGCCCTCGACGGACGCGACAGGTCGCGTCCCTACGCACGCGGCCTCGTCGGGACAGGGCCTGCTGTAGGGACAGGGCCTGCCCTGTCCGTGGGCCTGCCCTGTCCGCCGATTTCCACCTCCCGACGGACGCGACAGGTCGCGTCCCTACTTGAAAAAAGGCCGCTCATTGATGAGCATTGGCGCGTTGGCCGTCAACATAGGATGGGTGGATTGTGCTCAAGTCGCGTTGGATGAAGCTGATCTTGCTCGGTGGGGCGCTGGCTGTGCTGGCGGGGGTGCTCGTCTGGCGCTACAGCGGGGGAGGGCAGTCAGCGAGCCGCAGCAACGATCTCATCCGCGAGTATCTGCTGTTCCCAGAGCGGCGGCCCGCGCTGAGCAATCAAGCGCGGTCGCAGTGCGCTGGCGCGCCCTTCATCCTGCCGAGCGCAGGGCTGATCGGCCTGATGTACGGCGACACAGCCGCCCCCTACACCGCCGCGCGGCGGCACACCGGCATCGACCTCTTCGGCGACGGCAGGGCAGGCACTGTGCCGGTGTACGCGGTGTTCGACGGCTGGCTGACGCGCCTGCCCGAATGGCGCAGCACCGTCATCATCCGCCACGATGACCCGCTCCGGCCGGGCCGCACGATCTGGACGTACTACACCCACATGGCCAGCCGCGACGGCAGCCAAAGCTACGTGAGCGATCAATTCCCGCGCGGCACAACCGAGCGTTTCGTCCGTCAGGGGGAGCTGCTAGGCTATCAAGGCGAGTTCGCGGGCGGCGGCGCGCCGATCGCCATGCACCTGCACTTCAGCATCACGCTCAGCGGCGCGGATGGCCAATTCCTCAACGAGGCGGTGCTTGAGAACACGCTCGACCCGTCCCCTTACTTCGGCCTGCGCCTGCGATTGGAGGATGAGCCGCAGCCGCGCCCGCTCACCTGCGCTTGAAGCGCTCGGCAATCTGAGAGACGTCACGCTGTCCATAGGTGGGAAATGAGGACGCTCATCTGGCAGTCTTTAACGAACCTTAATATTTTCTTAATACAATCGCTTGCATTTGCTTGCAATCAACCGTTTAAGCTCTTTAATAATGCGTTGTGTGTGATTCAGTCGTGAGGGGTAAGCTGTGAGTGTTGACCGCATGGTTCCCTTGCCAGACTCGTCAGAAGTGCTGGCGAAAGGCTTAGTACGTGAGTGGTTCCATGATCGGCGCGTCGTGTTGTACAAGCTGACCGTTGCCACCCCTGAGATCATTGCAGTATGGGCGGAGGCCGTGCAGGACTGCCTGCGGACGTGGCCGCGCACGTCACCTTACTTAGCAATTCACGATCTGTCTCAGCCGGGCATCTCGCTACAATATGCGGCGCTGGTCAACTTTGACATGATGAATATCGGCGTGACGTTGGAAGGGCGCATGGCCTGTGATGACCTCTTCGACGCGGAACCGCTGTGGTCAGCGCGGGTGGCTGTCCAGTTCAACTTGTCGCTTTCCGGCCAGACGAACCGCACCCTGATGAGCTATCTGAACCGTGATCATCCGTCCATCAAATATAAGACCTTCTACCATCGTGGCAAGGCGCTGCGCTGGCTGATGAACCTCGACGCAACCGAAACGGGCGAAAGTCAAACGGTAAATTCTGATTGATTCATTTGAGAAAGAGCGGTGTCTGGTGAACATCGATTCAGGCAAGGTCATCCGCAGCTATGAGTTGGAAGGGCTGGTGGGCGCGGGCGGCTTCGGCGCGGTCTACCGCGCGCGGCAGGCCAGCGTGGCGCGCGAGGTGGCCATCAAGATCATTTGGCCAGCGTTCGCCAATCAACCGAACTTCATTCGGCGCTTTGAAGCTGAGGCCCAGCTCATCGCCGCGCTGGAACACCCGCACATCGTCCCGGTCTATGACTATTGGCGTGACCCGGAGGGCGCGTACATCGTCATGCGCTACCTGCGCGGGGGGCACTTGCGCAGCCTCGGCGCTGGGCGCGACCTGCCGATTGACCAAGTGCTGCACGTCTTGGAACAGCTTACGGCGGCGCTGGCTCTCGCGCATCGCTACGGCGTCGTCCATCGTGACATCAAACCCGAAAACATCTTGCTCGACGAGGAACGCAACACCTACCTTGCGGATTTTGGCATCGCCCAGATCATGAGCCAGACGCAAACAGCGGACGACGAGTTCAGCAGCATGGGGTCGCCCGCTTATGCCGCCCCGGAGGTGATGATGGGGCAGCGCATCACCACGCAAAGCGACATCTACAGCCTCGGCGTGGTCGTGTTCGAGATGCTGTGCGGCGAGTCGCCCTTCCCCGATCTAGAAGAACTGTCCTACACTCAGCTGCTACGGCTGCGCACGACCGAGCCGCTGCCGCCGCTCTTCACCCGCCGCCCAGAGCTGCCGCGCGCCCTCAGCGACGTCATCGCGCGCGCCACCGCCCTCAACCCCGCTGATCGCTATCAAGACGCCCTCAGCTTTCATCACGCCTTTCGTGAAGCGCTCGGCGCGCTGAGCGTCGCCGCTGTTCGCACCAACGGCAAGGATCTCATCCGTGAGCTGATCCCGAACCCGTACCGCGGCCTGCGCGCCTTTGCCGAGCGCGACGCCAACGTGTTCTATGGGCGCGAGTCGTTGGTGCGGCGCTTGATCAACCGGCTCATGCAGAATGAGGAATACTCCCGCTTCTTGGCGGTGGTCGGCCCCAGCGGCAGCGGCAAGAGCAGCGTCGTGCAGGCCGGCTTGATCCCGATGCTGCGGCAGGGCGCGCTGCCCGGCAGCGAAAATTGGTTCTACAGCGAGTTCGTCCCCGGGCGCGACCCGCTGCAAGAGCTGGTCAACCTCATCAACAGCCTCGCCACCACGCCCCCAGAAGGCCTCGCCGAGCGCATCTACCACGACGAACAGGCCTTCGGCAGCATCCTCCACGAGGTGCTGCCTGACGACGGCTCGGAGGTGTTCCTGCTGGTCGATCAATTTGAAGAGGTTTTCACCCTCAACGACGATGAGCGCATGGCCGAGCGCTTCATTCACGCCCTGTTCCACGCGATGACCATGCCCGACAGTCGGCTGCGCCTCATCGTCACCATTCGCGCTGATTTCTACGATCGACCGCTGCTGACGCCGCGCATCGCCGAGCTGGTGCGCGAACGGACGGAAGTCGTCGTGCCGCTCTCGCCCGCTGAGCTGGAGCGCGTCATCGTCGAGCCGGCCCGCTCGGTCGGCGTGCAGTTCGACCCGGCGCTGGTGGCCATCATGATCGCCGACGTGCAGGCCCAACCGGGCGCGCTGCCGCTGCTGCAATACGCCCTCACCGAGCTGTTCGAACAGCGCGAGGGCAGCCAGATCACTCAGAAAGCCTACCGCGCCATCGGCGGCGTCAAAGGGGCGCTGGCGCGCCGCGCTGACGACATCCACAACAGCTTTGACCCGGCGCACCGAGAGGCGATGCGCCAGCTCTTCTTGCGGCTCATCACGTTGGGCGAGGGCACAGAGGACACCCGCCGGCGCGCCCTGCTGACCGAGATCACCAGCATGACCGGCTTCGACAGCGCCGACGCCAGCGCCGTGATGCAGTCCGTGGTGGAGGTGTTGGGGAAGGCGCGTTTGATCACGTTCGATCGTGACCCGATCACGCGCAGCCCGACCGTCGAGGTGACCCACGAGGCCATCATCCGCGAGTGGGGGCGGCTGCGCACTTGGTTAGACGAAAGCCGCGAAGACGTGCGCCTTGAGCGCAACCTGAGCGCCATGACCAACGAATGGGAAAAAAGCGGCGGCGATAGCAGTTTCCTGCTGCGCGGCGTGCGGCTGCAACAGTACGAGCGCTGGCTGCAAACGACGCAGGTCAGCTTGACCGTGCAAGAGAAGGCCTATCTGGAGGCTAGCATCGCCGTGCGCGACCGCTTAGCGCGGGAAGAAGCCGAACGCCTCGAACGCGAGCGCCGCCTTGAACGGCGCACGCTGAACCTGCTGCGCTTGATCATCGCCGGCCTCATCGTGATCGTGGTCGGCGCGGTGGGCTTGACGGCTTTCGCCCTGCGCGAGAGCGCCCGCGCGGAAGAAGCCGCCCGCGCCGCCGATGAAAACGCCACCGTCTCGCGCAGCATCGCGCTCGCCTCCAACGCGCAGGCGCTGCTGGCCAACAACGACACCGATCTAGCGCTGCTGCTGGCGCTGGAGGCCAACCGCATCGACAACCCACCCTCTGAAGTGCGCAGAACGCTGGCGCAGGCCGTGTTGGCCCGCTCGACGTATCGGCGTTTGGTCGGCGGGCAGGCCGCCCTTACGTCGGCGGCCATCAGCGCCGATGCGCGTTGGGCCGCCGCCAGCAGCACCGATGCCAGCGTCCGCGTGTGGGACATCGCCACGGGGGAACTGATCTACGCGCTGACCGGCCACAGCGGCGACGTGACCAGCACAGACTTTAGCCCGAACGGGCGTCACTTGGTGACGGGCGCGGTGGACTTCACGGCGATTGTGTGGGATCTGACGACCGGGCAGCCGGCGCGCCGCCTGACGGGGCACAGCGGCGTGGTCAACGTCGCCGTGTTCACCCCCGACGGCCAGCGCGTCTTGACTGGCTCCAACGATGGCACGGTCATCGTCTGGGATTGGCAGACGGGCACACCCCTGCTGACGTTCAGCGAGCATGGGGCCTCCGTCAATGGGCTAGACGTCGCGCCCGACGGCACGGCGGTGCTCTCTGGCTCGCGCAATGGGCGTGTGCTCTATTGGAACTTGAACACGGGCGGGGTCATCGCTGACCTGAGCGCCTCGCCGGGCGCGCTGAACGACCTCCAGATCAGCCCCGACGGCAGCCAAGCGCTCATCGCCAAAGCGCAGAGCGGCATGGTGCTGTGGGACTTGGCGCGGGCTGTGCCGATTCGCGCGTTCGTCGGGCGGGCGCAGGAGGCGCGCACCGTGGCGTTCGTGGCCAATGGGCGCTATGTCGTCAGCGGCACGCTCGACGGCGAGGTACAGATCTGGTCAACGACGACTGGCCTGCTAGAGGATCGTCTGCTCGGCCACACGATGGAAGTGCTGGGCGTGGCGGTTTCGGTCGATGGGCGGTTGGCCGTCAGCAGCTCGCGCGATGCGACGCTGCGCGTGTGGCACATCACCAACCCCGGGCTGGTAGACGCGCGCCTGTTCCACATCAACCGCGTCACGGCGCTGATTCAAATGCCCAACGCCCTCTACTCAGTGGGGGTGGATGGGGCGCTGGTGGTCTACCCGCTGCAGGGCGAGCCGCGCCGCTGGGAGCTGTCAGGGCTGCCGGTGCTAACGCTGGCCGTTGACCCGTCGGAGACGTTCGCGGTGGTGGGCGGGCGCGATGGCCGCTTGGAGCAGGTGAACCTTGCAGATGGCAGCGTGATCCGCAGCTTCAGCGGTCATCGCGGCAACGTGCTGCATGTGGCCATCATCGGCCAGCAGCTGGTGAGCAGCACGCAGACCGGCGAGGTGTTCCTGTGGGACATCGCCAGCGGCGACCGCGTGCGCCAGTTTGAGACGAACGCCAGCGGCCCCGTCTACGGCTTCGGCGTCTTCGACGATGGCACGCGCCTCGCCGTCGGGCTGGGGGATAACACGATTGGGGTGTTTGACATGGTCACCGGCGAGCGCCTGCTGACGTTGAGCGGCCACACAGGCACGATCTACAGCGTCGACGTCAGCCCCGACGGGCGCACGATCTTGAGCGGCGCGCGCGATGGGTTCGCCATCGTCTGGGACGCGCAGACTGGCGCAGAGCAGGCGCGCCTGCCAGAGGACGGCGCGACAATCTGGAGCGTCACCTTCAACCCCAGCGGGGATCAATTCGCCGTCGGCACGGCCAATGGGCAGATCAGCGTCTACGACACAGCCACCGTCGATCGCGTGCAGCAGTTCTTGTTCGAGGAAAGCGTCTTTACGCTCGCGTTCAGCTCGGACGGCAGCGTGCTCTACAGCGGCCACAACGACGGCGAGATGGTAACGTGGGTCGTGTTCCGTGCAGGCGAGGCAGTCAAATGGGCGCAGGCCAACCGCTACGTCCGCGAGCTGAGCTGTTTCGAACGCGACTTCTACCGCATTGAACCGCTCTGCGGCGACGCCTAACCGACCCGACCTCGTAGGGACAGGGCCTGCCCTGTCCGTGGGCCTGCCCTGTCCGTGGGCCTGCCCTGTCCGTTGGTTTCCACCTCCCGACGGACGCGACAGGTCGCGTCCCTACGCCCGCGGCCTCGTCGGGACAGGGCCTGCCCTGTCCGTGGGCGAAGGGGGGTGGGGGATGAGGGCCTCACCCGCCGAAGCTGGCGGGCAGCGTGATGGTCGGCGCGGCCTCTAACGAGCCGATCACACGGTAACTGCCGCCCAACTGCCCGATGTTCACCCACAGCTCGCGCTCGTTGTTGTCGGCTTGCACCTGCGCCCAACGACCGGCCCCGCTGCCGCCCACGCCCACCACGCGCACGCGCCCGCCTGCCTCCAACGAGAAGGCGATGGACTGGTTGCGCTCGCGCACGTTGAGCGAGATCACCGCCACCAGCAGGCTTGGGACGGGCACGGTCACCGGCGGCAGGTCGCGCCCCATGACGCTAAACGCGAGGTTGGCCGGTGCGTCGCCGGCTGTGGCCGGCGGCAAGTAGAAGAGGGTGTAATCGGCGTTGAGCGTCAGATCGATCATCGGCGAGCCGCCGAGCGGGTCGAGCGGGGTGAGCAGCTCACATTCCGCGCCTGTGCGCCGCGCGAGGTAGATCGACCCGCCCGGCAGCGTGAGCGCCACGCGGTAGCTGCGCTCAGTGCGATCCATGCTGGTGGTCGTCAGCCGCAGCACGAACGGGATCGTGTCCACCTCTAACTGTGCACCCGTGCCGAGCGGCTCCGGGTAGACGCAGCGCCCCGCCTGCTGCACGCTCGTCCCGTTCAGCACGGCGGCCGGCTCCACGTTGAGCGTCAGCGTCTCTTCCACCAAGTCCACCGACGTAAAGCCGCCGACCCCCGTCGGGCGGTCACCCTGCCCCAACTCGCGGACGATCAAGCGGACGGTCGTTTCATCAGTCGTGGGCGGCGCGCAGTAGCGCACGCGGCGCTCGCCCTCTGCCAGCGGGTACGTGGGGGCGGGGCTGTTACACGCGGCCTCCTCAGCCACGAAGCCGCCCGCCGCGGCGTGCATCACCAGCGGCTGCGCTGCCTCGCCTTGCACGTCCAGCACGACGCTGCCCGCCGAGCTGCCGAGGAAGAGCGGGCGGGCAGACTGCGGGACGAGGCGGATGCCCGTCAGGTTGATGGCCTCATCGCAGGCGTCGCCCAGCCCGTCGCCGTCGATGTCGCTCTGGTCGGGGTTGGGGACGAACGGGCAGTTGTCCAGCGCGTCAACGATGCCGTCGCCGTCGCTGTCGTCGCAGGCGTCGCCGATGCCGTCGCCGTCCATGTCGGCTTGGTCAGGGTTAGGGACGAACACGCAGTTGTCGAGGTCGTCGATGATGCCGTCGCCGTCGCTGTCCATCGGGGTGGGCGAGGGCGTGATGGTGGGCGTGGGCGTCGGGGTGGGCGTGTGGCTGGGGGTGATGGTGATCGCCCCCACCAGCACGGCGAGGTTGTTGCCGCTGTTGTTCAGCAGGGTGACGAAAACGGCCACGACGATCGCCGTCACCATGACGGTTGACAGCAGCAGCAGCCACAGCGGGCCGCGGTAGCCCGCGCGTTTGGTCTTGCGCCAGAGCGCGCCGGGCAGTTGATTGGCCGGCACATACGGGCGCGGTGGGACGTGGTTCGGGTCGGTGCTCATGAGCGGTGATCGGCTGGGCGGGTGTTCAAGCGGATGTAGGCGGCGGCTTTGGCCGCGGCTTCCTGCTCCACCTCGTTGAACAGGGCGAGGATGCTGCGCAGGTTGGCTTTGAGGGTCTGGCGGTCGCGCCACGAGAGGCGGCCTTTGGCCAGCGCGTCGAAGCGCTGGCGCAGGGCGTTGAACTGCGCCAGCCACGCCGCGTGGCAGCCCTCATCGTAGGCTTGCACCGGGCAGCGCCGCAGCGCGTAGACGAGGCCATCGACCGTGTCAAGCACGGTGTCGAGGCTGTCGAGGCGTTCGGCGCGCGGCATCGCGTCGAGATAGGTGCACAGCAGTTGGCTCTCGTGCTGCTGGATGCGCTCAAGGCGCTGTTCGAGCGTTTGCAGCCGCTCGCGCGCGTCTTGCAGCAGGTTGCTGCTGCTGGTGATCTGTTGGGTGTGGCGCTGGAGGGTGATCTCTTGGGCTTCCAGCTGGCGCTGCATGTCGTCTTGGGTCACGCGCATCTCGCGCTTGGCCTGCTCGACCATGTTCGCTTGGGCGCGTTCAAGGTCGCTGAGCTGCGCGCGCAGGTGCTGAAGCTGGCGCAAGAGGCCGGGGTTGGCGCTGCTGCTGCCGTCGATCTGCTCGCGCAGGCCTTCAAGGTTGGCTTGCAGCGCCTGCAGCTGCGCCGCAAAGCCGCCATCCCCTTGCAGCCGCTGGCGGATCTGCTCCACGTCCTGCGTGACGTGCTCGACGCGCTGCAAGGCTTGGATCGACTCGTGGACGATCTGCTGCCACTGCTGGCGGGTGGTCTCGTCGCTGCGGATGATGTCGTCCATAGGCAGTCCTAACTCTAGGGCTTGTTGCAGTTTGTGCATGATGTGGCTGGCTTGAGCCTGCTGCTGGGCTGGCTCCAGCGCTTCCAGCGGCTGGCTCAGCGCGTGTTGGCGCACGATTAGCCACAGGTCTTGATAGGTCTCGTAGATCTGCTCGAACGTGTGGAGGGCGGCGCTCTGCTCGAGCGAGCGGGCTTCCTGCCGATGCGTCAAGCGCAGTTGTTCGATCAGGTGGCGGTTCTCTTTGCACGTCAGCAGGCGGTGGGCCGGGGCCGCGCGCCGAACGCTCTGCCAGTCGCGGGCGGCGGTCGCCGCGTGCACCTGCTGCAGGGCACTGTCTGCCAGCGTCAGCAGGTGCGCCTCTAGCTGGTAGCGCAGGGCCGCGTCCGCCTGAACGGGCGGCGTCTCTAACAGGCGCGCCCCTTCGTTGAAATCGGCCAGCGGCTTCTCCGGCCGCTTGAGGAAGGCCGCCAGCGCGTTGAGCGGCGCGAGGGCTTCATCCGCGGCGTGGCGCTCGATGGGCGGCAGCGGCAGCGCGCGGGCGTACTCGCCCAACGCCAGCGCCACGTCGTAGTTGCCCGCGGCCAGCGCCTCGCTCATCTGCGCCATCACCTCGCTCAGGCGGCTGATGAGCTGCCCTTGCAGCGTGTACGGCAGCGCCAGCAGATCGTACTGCACGGCGCTCGGCAGTTGCAGATAGTCCGGCAGGTTGGCCAACATCCCCAGAAAGTGCGGGCTGTACTGCGCCCACGCCCCATTCTGACGGTAGGCCAGCGCGGACTGCCGCACCTGCACCTCGTGCAGCAGGTCAGGCGCGTTCAGCTCGTGCAGCGTGTTGACGAGCACATCAAGGGCGTTGGGCGTGTCCTCGACGACGGGGCGGTGCAGCACCGTGCCGATGTGGCGGATCACCTCGCGCGGGGCGTTCAGCCCCAGCAGCCGCCGCCAGCGCCCCAGATGCTGCCACAGCCCCCACAGCGTCACGTCGCGGCTGAGCGCAGCGTCTCGGACGCGCTGCTGCTGCGCCTCAAGGATGGCCAGCGCCTCAGCGGTGGTGGAGGCCTCAAACGCGCGGCTGATGGCCTCTTGGGACTGCGCCTCGACGTTGTGCGCCACTTTCGCCCGCAGCAGCGCGTGGCTGCGCGTGGTGTCTTGGCTGGAGAGCAGCTCCGGCGCGTCCGTCGTCTGATGGATGCGCAGCCACAAATCCAGCCAAATCGCCTGCGCCTCGGCGCTCTCCGCGCGGAACTGGTAGGGCTTGGGCAGCGTCGCGCTGTAGCGCTCGAGGCTGGCGGGCGACTGCTGATCGATCACGCTGCCGAGCGTGAGCGTCAGGCTGTACCACTCAAAGAGCGCCTTGCGCAGCCCCTGAAACGTGACCGTGTCCGCCATCAAGAAGCGTTGATCGGCGGGGCTGTGGAACAAGGCCGTGAGGATGTAGCGCAGCCCCACGCTGAGGACGCCCTGCGGCGTGTAGGGCAGCGCCCGCCCCTGCCATGTCGTGTCGTCGAACGGGCTGAAGGGCGGCTGTGGGTTGAAGCCGAGCAGCAGGCGGTAGAGCCAGCGGCCAATCTCCGGGTTGGCGTTGAGCGCGACGACTTCCGACGCGGGCAAATAGTCGCCCCACGGCACGAGCGTGGGGGCGGCTGCGCCGTCCGCGCCGACGAACAACAGCGCGTCCAGCGTGTGCAGCGCCAGCGTCTCATGAGACTGCTCGAGGGCGGTCATCACGTCGAGCAGGTCGATAACCAGCTTGAGCGCCAGCCGCTCGGCTGCGAGGAACTGCTGATCGCGCTGGAGCTGCTGCACGGTCGTCAAGAAGCTGCCCAACGGCGCGGGCATGACGACGACCATGCAGGCGAACACCTCATGCCGCGCCAGCGCGAGCAGCGGCAGGGCGTGGCTGCCGTGTTGGCTGTGCAGGGCGCGGGTGAGCGTCAGCGTGCGCTGGAACCAGCGTTCGGTTTGGGCGTCGTCGGGCTGCGCGGGCAGCAGCACGGCGAGGCCGCTGCTGGTCACATTGTAGAGCACCCCGCGCGCATTGCGGCTGAGCAGCCCGCTCTCGCTGTATTGCAGACGCTCATCAATCGGCAGGTTGAGCGTCCCGCTGTCACAGACGACGATGTCAAAATCAGCCATTTAAAAGCCTCGCAATAACACTCTTCGTCAGGGTGCTGCCGCCGCATTATAGCCTACGAGCGCAGCGGCTCACCAGTCAGCAAACTAGGCGATTGCCCTACAGCAGCGCCGCCCCGTCGCTGGCGTGGCACACGTAGGCCGTGGGCGCGATCACCCCATCCGACTGCCGCGCCTGATACCAGCGCGCCACATGTTGGAGGAACTCCTCCGCCGCGCTGGCCTGCACGAGCGCCACGCCGCACCCACCAAAGCCCGCGCCGGTCATGCGCGCGCCGTAGCAAGCCGGGTGCGCCAGCGCGCACGTCACGACGCGGTTGAGCGCCTCGCTGCTGACCGCGAAATCGTCGCGCAGGCTCTCATGGCTGGCGATCATCAGGCGGCCAAACGCCGCCGCGTCGTCGGCCAGCAGGGCCGCTTGGGCCGCCAGCACGCGCTCATTTTCGCTGATGACGTGGCGAGCGCGGCGCGCCGTCACGGGGTCGAGTTCGGCCTCACGGGCGCGGAACTGCGCCAGCGTCACATCGCGCAGGGCCTTGACGCCGAAGAAGCGCGCCGCCGCCTCGCACTGCGCGCGGCGTTCGTTGTAAGCGCTGTCGACGAGGCCGCGGCGCGTGTTCGTGTCGAGCACGACCACGACGGTCTCAGACGGCAGCGGCAGGACGGTCGTGCTGAGGTCGCGGCAGTCGATCAAGACGGCGTGGCCGCGCTGGCCGACCGCGCTGATCATCTGATCCATGATGCCGCACTGCACGCCCACCCACTGGTTTTCGGCCTGCTGCGCGGCCAGCGCCATCTGCGGCGCATCCCACACGCCGCCTGAGGCCGCCACGGCGGCGCGTGCCACCGCCAGCTCCAGCGCGGCGCTGCTGCTCAAGCCCGCCCCGATGGGCACATCCCCTTGCATGACGCCTTCCCACCCACGCAGCGGCAAGCCGCGCTGTTGAAGCGCGAAGATCATCCCCTTGACGTACTCCGCTGGGGATGGCTCGCCTTTGCGCATGGCGCTGATGCGGAACTCGATGAGCGCGTCGAAGTCCAGCGCGTGCAGGCGGATGAGGTCGTCCTCGCGCGGGCGCAGGGCGATCACCACCGCGCGATCGATGGCCATCGGCAGGACGAAGCCATCGTTGTAGTCGGTGTGTTCGCCGATGAGGTTGACGCGGCCCGGCGCGCGCACGACGAGGGGCGGCGCGCTGTGGTAGCGGGCGGTGAACTGGTCGATGACGGTCTGTTGCAGGGTCATAGCACGGCCTATGAGTGAGTGAATTCCACGCGAATCATAGACGCTCCCGCCGTGCTTGGCTAGACGGGGCACGCCGCGGCGTGCCCCCCGCATTTATCGTCGTCTCACGTGCAGGCGTTATAGTACGTGGGTGATAAGCGTCAACTTGACTGGGCACACGCACATGACCACAACGACCCCCGCAATCGACAAGCGCCGCGCGTGGCTGCAAGCGGCGCGCCCGCGCGTCTTCACCGCGTCTTACGTGCCGATGGGCTTGGCGGCGGTGATCGCGCTGCAAGACGGCGTCTTCAACCTGCTCACGTTCGCGCTGGCGGTGATCGGCGTGATGCTGCTGCAAACGACCGCGAACCTCGTCAACGAGTACGCTGACTATCGGCGCGGGGCAGACGAGCTGAAGGTGGCCGGGCAGGGCATGGCGCTCAAAGACAAGGTGCTCACGCCGCAGGAGGTGCTCACGGGCGCGGTGATCGTGACGGCGCTGGGCTGCCTCATCGGGCTGTACATGCTGGCCATCAGCGGGCCGTACCTGTGGCTCATCGGGCTGGGCGGCGTGCTGGTGGCCATCACCTACACCGCCGGGCCGTTCCCGCTGGCCTATAACGGCCTCGGCGAGGTGGCGGCCGGGGTGTTCATGGGGCCGATGATCGTGCTGGGCGCGTACTACGTCATGGATCCCACCATCAGCGCCGAACAGGGCGTCTATCTGGGCTTGGTGTCGCTGCCGATTGCTTTCATGGTGGCCAACATCCTGCACGCCAACAACATCCGCGACATGGACGCTGACCGCGCCGTCAACAAACGCACGCTGGCCGTCCGCTTTGGGCGCGATGTGGCGCGGCTGGAGTACAAGGGGCTGACCGCGCTCACCTATCTCTCGCAGCTTGGGTTGATCCTCGTCGGCTGGATGCCGCCCACCACCCTGCTCACCTTGCTGACGCTGCCGGAAGCGCTGGCGCTCATCCGCATCATCGACGCCGAGACCGACCCCCAAGCGCTGCACGGGGCGCAGGGGCGCACGGCGCGGCTGCACGGGCGCATCGGCCTTGCGCTGGTCGTCGGGTGGGGATTATGGCTGCTGCTGCGGGCGTTTTCAGTAGTCTGATTGCTTCAATTATGGTAAGCTTGGCTCACATGATCTACGTGAAGAGAGACCCGCAATGACTGACCCTACGCCCCCTGATATTGAACAAGTCACTCAGGAGATTGCGAGGCATTTGAACGAAACGCTCGACGGCCCCGTGCGCCAGATTCGCATGGTCGTCACCCACATGGGCGTTGAGTTCGCGCGCGAGGTGCTGCGCGAGACCATGGCGATTGAGTCCACCGGCGGCATGCTGACCGCCGACCAGAGCCGCCGCCGCACCCCCGGTGGGGTCTTCTTCTACTTGGCAAAGGGGAAAATGCCCGCCGAGGCGCGCGCGATCATCTTCCCGCTGCCGTATCAAGCCAAGCGCGTGCCGGTCGTCCCGTGGGAAGACCGCCTTGCAATTGCGCGGCAGGCGCTGGAAGCCTCCGCGGCGGGCCAGAGCGGCAGCTTGACCGCGCTGCCGCGCCTCACCCTCATCGGGCGGCCCGGCCCCGTCTTCCACGAGGGCAGCACGGTCGCCTTTGAGCTTCAGCACGAACTCAGCCCCGAGATGCCCTTCCCGCGCGGCATCCCCCAGCCGCCAGCGCTGACGCTGCGCTTTCTCGTCTTGGCCAGCCGCCAGCAGTACGAACGGATCGAAAAAGCGCTCAAGAAGAGCCTCAAAGAGCGCCTCATCGTCGAAGGCATCTGCACCCTTGACCCGGAACTGAACGTCATCTTGGTGCTGCCAGTCATCTTGACGACGCGCAGCAACCAAAAACGCGCCAAAGCCGATCAGCGTCAGCCGATGATCACCGCGGAGGACGAAGAGGTGGCCATCGCGCTGCCCGGCCACCCTGTGCCGCACCCCACCCTCGAACGCGAAAAGCAGCAGCAGCGCGAACTCTACCGCCGCATGAAGGAAAAAGAGGAAACTCGCGCCGAACGCACCGCGCGCAAACCGGCCCAAGCCCCCACTGACGCCGAACCTAACCAGACCAACGCTGCCAGCACAGACGCCCCCAAGCCCGCTAAGCTGACTAAACCGGCGGCTCAGCCTGCGGCCGTCTCGGCCGTGCCTAAACCTGCCGCGCCGTCGCACGCTTCTGAGGCAGTGCTGGCGCAGATTCGAGAGCTGGAGCTGGCCGCCGTGACCTTGCGCGAGCGCATCAGCGCGATGGAAGCCAAGAAACAGCCCGGCGTGGCGATGACCAAGAAGATCCTCGAAAACACCGAACGCCAGATCGAAGCCCTGCGCCGCGATTTGTCCTTATGACGCGGCGCGCGCTCATTGGATGAGCAGGCGCGCATTGTCGCGCTGCCAGCGCAGCCGCACCACCTCCCGCTCGCGGATGAGGTGCGCGGTGGCGGCGGTGGCGTTCTGCGCGCGCACCCGCACATGGTGGCCCCCAATGCGCACGTAGTAGCGCATGTCCGTTCCGATGTACTGCACCTGCCCCACATGCCCGACCACCTCTTCCCACCCGTCGGGCAGAGGCGGCGCGCTGTTGTAGGGCTGGATCACCAAGCGCTCCGGGCGGATGGCCAACGTCACGAGCTGGTCATCTGAGATGCCGCGCTCTGGCAGCGCCACCCGCACCTGTGTGTCATCGTCGAGCGCGACGATCCCCTCTGCCCCCTGCCGTCTCACAAGCTGCGCCTCAAGGAAGTTTGTCTCGCCGATGAAATCGGCCACAAAGCGCGAGTTGGGCGTCTCGTAGATGGCGCTGGGCGTGCCGATTTGCAGCACGTGCCCACCCGCCATCACGGCGATGCGGTCGGCCATCGTCAAGGCTTCTTCTTGGTCGTGCGTCACATAGACGAAGGTGATGCCCAGCTCGGTCTGCATGGCTTTGAGTTCCACCTGCATCTCGCGGCGCAGCTTGAGGTCGAGCGCCCCCAACGGCTCATCGAGCAGCAGCACGCTGGGGCGGTTGACCAGCGCGCGCGCCAGCGCCACGCGCTGCTGCTGCCCGCCGGACAGCTCGCGCGGCTTGCGCTCGGCCACTTTGGGCAGCCGCACCAGATCAAGCGCGTCTTGGGCGCGGCGGCGGGCTTCCGCTTGGGGCACTTTGGCCATTTGCAGCCCGAACATCACGTTTTGCAGCACGGTCATATGCGGGAAGAGCACATAGTCCTGAAAGACGGTGTTCACGGGGCGCTGGAAGGCCGGCACGCCCTGCATCGGCACGCCGTCGAGGATGATCTCGCCGCTGGTGGGCTGCTCGAAGCCGGCGATCATGCGCAGCGTCGTGGTCTTGCCGCACCCGCTCGGGCCGAGCATAGCGAAGAACTCGCCGTCGTAGATGTCAAAGCTGATGCCGTCCACGGCGCGCGTCTGCCCCGATTTCTCCTGTGAGGGGAACTCTTTGACGACGTTCACCAAGCGCACTTTTACATCGGACATGTTGTTCTGATTGCCTCCTCAAAATCGCAGTTGGACGAAAACGGACAGGGCTGCCCCTGTCCGCGTGGTGTTGAGCGTGAAGGGCAGGTATGCCCCTGCCCGCAGGCGGCTAGCCGCCGATGCCGAGCTGGATGCGAATCTCATCCCACAGCATCTGATACTCGCCCTCGGCCTCAGTGATGGGGCGGTAGAACTCCAGCCGCGCCATCGTCTCCGGCCCGACGAACAGAGCCGGGTTGTTGAGCACCTCCGGGCGGATGAAGCCGCTGTCGAGGGCGGCTTGGTTGGTCGTGTTGTAGCCGGTGTCGTTGACGATCTGCGCGGCCACAAACGGATCGTTCAGATAGTCGATGAAGGCCTCCGCCAAGCGCTGGTTGCGCGCGCCGCGCAGGACGACCGCCATCGTGACGTCCACCGCTGAGCCTTCCTGCGGGACGACGTAGGCGAAGCGGTCACACTGGCACTTCTCCGGCAGCGAGTAGGCGTAGCTGCTGTAGGTGAGGATCATGTCCACCTCGCCGTTTTCGAGCGCCTCCGTGAAGCCGCCGCTGATGTTCACCGCGTTGCTGCCGTTGGCCTTCAGGAACTCCGCCGCCTTGCGGATCTCTTCAGGGTCGGTGCTGCTGGCGCTGACGCCCATCAGCCAGAAGGCCGGGCCGAACATGCCGCGGTAGTCGTCGATCCACTGCACGGGGCCTTCATGGGTGAAGAAGTCCATCCACGACACGGGCGAGGTGCTCACGCGCTCGCGGTTGTAGACGATGCCGTAGGTTGACCACAGGTAAGGCACGCCCCACTCGTTGTTGGGGTCAAAGTATTGGCTCTTCCAGCGATCAGCGACGTTGGCGTAGTTGGGGATGTTCTCAAGGTTGACGCGCTCCAGCAGCCCCTCGTTGGCGAGAATGGCGATGGCGTAGTCGTTAGGAAAGGCGACGTCGTAGCCGGGGTTGCCGGTGCGCATGCGGGTGATGAGCGTCTCGTTCGTGTCGAAGTAGTCCAGCACGACGGTGACGCCCTCGCACAGGCGGGTGAAGTCTTGAATGGTCGTGTTGCCGATGTACTCTGCCCAATTGTAGACGCTCAAGCGCTGGCCGCTGAAGTCCTCGGGGCACGTCCACGTGATGCCGCCCTCGGCGACGGCGGGGGCGGCCGTGGCGGCGGGCATGGCCTCGCCAGTGGCGTCAGGGGTGGCCTCGGGCGTCATCCCCGGCGTGGCGTCAGGGGTGGCTTCAGGCGTCAGCTCCGGCGCAGGGGTGGCCTGTGCGGCGCGCAGCGCTGTGATGGACAGGCCGCCGGTCTGGGTCTTGGCGGGCAGCGTCACCGCGACGGGCGTCACTTCAGCGGTAGCCTCGGGCGTCATCTCGGGCATGGCAGCCTCGGCGGTGGCCTCTGGGGTGGCTTCAGCCGTGGCCTCGGGCGTCATCTCGGGCGTGGCAGCCTCGGCGGTGGCCTCTGGCGTGGCTTCAGCTGTGGCCTCGGGCGTCATCTCGGGCGTGGCAGCCTCGGGCGTCATCTCTGGCGTGGCTTCAGCGGTGGCCTCGGGTGTCATCTCCGGCGCAGGGGTGGCCTGTGCGGCGCGCAGCACTGCGATGGACAGGCCGCCGGTCTGGGTCTTGGCGGGCAGCGTCACCGTGACGGGCGTCACTTCGGGTGTAGCCTCTGCGACGGCCTCAGGTGTGGCCTCTTCAGTGGCTTCGGGCGTCACCTCCGGGGTGGCCTCTTCAGTGGCTTCAGCGATGACGGGTTCTTCCGTCGCTTCAGGGGTGGGCGTGATCACTGGGGTGTTGGTCGGCTGGGGCGTGGCGGTGGGCGCTGGGCCAGCGCAGGCGGCCAATCCCAAAGCCGCTAAGGCTGCAATCACTAAAATCGGACGTTTCAGCATAGTTCTCCTCCATTGTGTGTAGCGTTGATTAGGCAGCAGTTTTGGTGGCGTTCCCTTGAAACCAGAGCGACGCCCCAACGAACGCTGTTGATGCTATAAGCATAACCGTACTTATAGCGTTAATTTCAGGCGTTACTGAAACTTTAAGCAAACTGTACACGTACAGGGGCAGCGTGGTCGTTCCGACCCCTGACAGGAAGAAGGTGATGACGAAATCATCGAGCGACATCGTGAACGCCAGCAGCCCGCCCGCGATGATGCCGGGCATGAGCAGCGGCAGCGTCACGCGGCGGAAGGCCTGCCACGGCCCAGCGCCCAGATCTGCGGCGGCTTCCTCGTAGCGCGGGTTCATATCCGCCAGACGCGCCCCAACCACAATCGCGACGTATGAGATGTTGAACGCCACATGCCCGATGATGATCGTCGTGAAGCCCGTCACGGGGCGCTCGCCGCTGACCATGTGGATAAAGTCGAACACGACTTTGAAGAACAGCGCCAACGAGACGCCTTGCGTGACGTCTGGGATGATGATGGGCGCGTAGAGCAGCCCGCTGAGCAGCCGCTTGCCGGGGTAGCGCCCGCGCGCAAGGCTGAGCGCGACCAGCGTGCCGATCACGCAGCTGATGAGCGTGGCGATGAGCGCGACGAGGACGCTGTTGCCCAGCGCGTTTAGCATCAAGCGGCTGGAGAAGCTGTTGGGCGAGCCGCTGCCGATCGCGCCGTCAAAGATCGTCTGATACCACTGAAAGCTGAAGCCGCTCCACGTGGCCAACGAGCTAGAGGCGTTGAACGAAAACGCCACCAGCAGCACAATCGGGGCCCACAAGAAGAAATAGCCCGCCAGCGGGGCGACGATCAGCCCCACCTTGCCGACGCGGTGAAGCTGCCGCGTGCGCCGCGCGCGGTCGACGATCTGCTGCTGGCGCACCTCAAGCGGGGTGGCAATCTGACTAACCACGTTGACCTTCCTTTCTGCCTGTCCACACGTAAACCGCCAGCGGCACGACGATCATCGCCAGCAGCACCATCGAGATGGCGGCCCCCTGCGGCATGTTGCCGCTGCCGGTGAGCTGGCTGGCCAGCAGCGTCGCGATCATCAGCCCACGGTTGCCGCCCAGCAGGTCGGGCGTGACGTATGAGCCAATCGACGGGACGAACACCAACACACACCCGGCAATGACGCCCGGCAGGGTCATCGGCAGCAGGACGCGCCAAAAGGCCGCCCACGCCCCTGCGCCGAGGTCTTGCGCCGCCTCGATGTAACGGAAGTCGAAGCGCTCCATCGAGGCGTAGATCGGCAGCACCATGAACGGCAGCATCCCATAGACCAAGCCGAGGATGACCGCAAACTCGGTGTTGAGAATTTGGATCGGCGCGTCGATCAAGCGCAGCTCGAGCAGCAGGCTGTTGATGAGGCCTTCACGCGCGAGCAAGAAGCGCCATGCATAGGTGCGGATGAGCAGGTTCGTCCAAAAGGGCAGGACGACGAGGAAGAGCGCAACCCCTTTCGCCCAGCGCGTGCGGCGCGTCTTGATGAAGTAGGCCATTGGGTAGCCCAGCAGCAGGCAGACAATCGTCGTGATGAGCGCAAAGCGCACCGACTGCCCAATGACGCCGCCAAAGACGTTGAACGTGCGCGAATAGTTGTCAAGCGTAAGGGGAAGAACTGGTAGACCCCCAGTGCCACGTGACATGAAGCTGATGCCCAGCACGATGATCACCGGAGCGATGAAGAACAACACCAACCATACAACGGCTGGAACCGACAGCAGGGCGTACCCCCGCCCGCGCACTAGCCCCCTCAGCCATAGCGCCATGGCAGATCATCCTCGATGAAGGCGCAAATGATCTTGTACACCATGACAAGACCCTCCCTGTGAACACGTTCAGTAAAAGAAACAAACTCAATGCCAGCCAGCGGTTAAGCCAACCATCAGTGAGTTCGCAGTGCGCCTAATCATACACGCTTCATGTGATTTGTAAAGGAAAAACATGAAATCTTAATATTTTGAATTACTTGCGCGCCCCTCGAAGGGGGCAGGCCCTGTAGGGACGCGACCTGTCGCGTCCGTGAGGCCCCAACCTGTCGCGTCCGTTGGGAGGTGGAAACCGACGGACAGGGCAGGCCCTGTCCCTACGACGCCGCGTGCGTAGGGACGCGACCTGTCGCGTCCGTCGGGGTGAGGCCTTTTTCAAGCCCCTACTTGACAAATTTTTCAGACGTGTTATCTTTTGGCTAGAGATTAGTTAAACGCTTAACTATACAACCTATTCAAAGAACGTACTGTCTAATTTATGCCAACTTTACAAGACGTCGCCCGCCTTGCCGGGTGCTCAACGGCCACGGTCTCTAAAGTTCTCTCGAACACGCCCTACGTGTCAGAAGAGACGCGCGCCCGCGTGCTGGAGGCCGTGCGCCAGCTGAACTACCGCCCCAACCTCGCCGGGCGCGCCCTCTCGCGCGGTCGGACGCACATCATCGGCGTCGTCTTCCCCTACGTGTACGATCACATCTTCCGCGATCCGCTGGTGCTGGCCATCGTCGAAGGCATCGAGCAAGTGTTGACCGATCAAGGCTACAGCATCCTGCTGAGCACGCCGCGCATGACCTCCGAGGCGAGCGACCCGATGTTTGAGCAGATCCTGCGCAGTGGCTATCTGGACGGCATGATCGCCATCGACAGCGTGCCAGAGAGCCGCATCGCTGCGCTGGCCGACACTTACCGCGTGCCGCTGGTGGTGCTGGGCTATCACGACTCGCCCTATCAAGTGCACTGCGACGACTACGCGGGCGGCCAGCTCATGATGAACTATCTGCTGAGCTTGGGGCATCGCCGCATCGGCATCATCCGCATCCCACAGGCGAAGAACATCGCCGTGGACGAGCGCTGGCGCGGCCTCTGCGACGCGCTGCACGCCGCCGGCATCGACCCGGCCAGCCTGCCCACTGCCGAGGGCGACTACAGCACGCGCAGCGGGGCTGCCGCCGCCGCCCACCTGCTGGCGTGCGACCCCCACTTGACCGCCATCGCCAGCTTGAACGACCGCATGGCCATCGGCGCGCTGCAAACGCTCCACGCGCTGGGCCGCGCCGTCCCCGACGAGATCAGCGTCATCGGCTATGACAACCTCGCCCTGAGCGAGATGACCACCCCCCCGCTGACGACCGTCAGCCAGCATGCCAGCACGCTGGGGGAGCGCAGCGCACAGATGCTGCTGCAAGTGCTGCATAACGAACAACCATCAATCGCAGTCATCGCCCCGACGCTCCGCGAGCGAGCCTCGTGTGCGCCGCTGCGTGCAGTGGACTTTGCCGCCTCGCGGCAGAGTTAAAACAAATTGTGTCAATGGCAGGAAGCTGCCGCATTTTTAGAGGAGAAGCATATGTTGAAAGCTCGTAAGTTGGTTCTGGCCGTTGTGGCAACCGCCACGTTGGTCGCCCCCTTTGTGGCGCAGGCGCAAGGTGAGATCACGCTGCGCTGGCGCACCCGCCCTGACAATCAGGCTGAGATCGACGTCTACACCGCCGCCAGCCAAGCCATCGACGCCGAGTGGCAAGAAGTGACCCTCGTCTACGAACCCGGCGGCAGCGAGACCGCTGGCTATCAGGACGTGCTCATCAGCGAGATCGAAGCTGGCACAGCCCCCGATGTGTTCTGGATTCCGGGCACGGACATCGCGCGCTTCGCTAAAGCTGGTTTGATCCTCAACTTGGCTGAGCTGGCCGCCGCGGACCCCGACTTCGACGTGAACGACTTCTACGCTGGCCCGATGGAGTTCCTGACCACCAGCATCGAGGAAGGCGTGCCGGCGCTGTGGGGCCTGCCGCGTGACGTGTCGGCCTTCGCGCTGTACTACAACGCGGAGCTGTTCGAAGAGGCCGGCCTGCCGCTGCCCGGTGGGGACGACTGGACGTGGGATCGCTTCTTTGAGGCCGTGGACGAAATCGCCAGCCTCAGCCCGAGCACGTTCGGCTTTGGCATGAACGCTTGGTGGGCCAACTGGGGCTACTTCGTCAACGCGGCGGGCGGCAGCTTCTTCAACGAAGACCTGACGGCCTGCGGCTTGAACACTGAAGCCACGGTGGTCGGGCTGGAAGCGGCGCGCCAGATGTTCGCCGCGGGCACGGCCGTTCCGTGGGGCACGGACGCTGAGCCGCTGTTCTTGGCCGGCCAAGTCGGCATGTTTATGAACGGCCGCTGGGCGACCCCCGGCGCCATCGCCAACGCCAATTTTGAGTGGAACGTGGCCCCGCTGCCGGTTGGCCCCTCGGGCAAAGCGACCAACTGGCTGTTCTGGGGCGCTTACGTCGTGAACGCCAAGACCGCCCACCCCGCCGAGGCGTGGGATCTAGTCACCCGCCTGACGAGCGCCGAGATTCAAGGGCAGATTGCCGCGCTGGGCGCGAACATCCCCAGCCGCCAGACGCAAGACGCCATTGATCTGTTCCTCAGCAGCCTGCCGGGCAGCGGCGTGAACAACCAAGCCTTCATCGACGGCACAACGGCTGAGGACGTGCGCAGCGAAGCCCCGCTGTTCAACGGCAACTGGCCGGCGATTGACGCGGCCTACGGTCAGGGCGTGACGGCGGTCTTCAACGGCTCGCTGAGCGCGCAAGAATTCGCTGACACCATCTGCGACGCCGTTGCCGCGGAGTTCGACAGCTAGACTTACCCTGTAGGGTTGCGTAGGGGCGACTCATGCGTCGCCCCTATCGTTCGTTGCTCATTCGTCCCCGGGTTTAACGAGATTTTTTCATGAACGTTTCTTCTGCTTCCCCCCGTGCTGACTTGACCGCGCTGCCGGTCTGGCTGCGGCCGGTGACGCTGGCCGTCAACGCGGTGATCGCGCTGGCGTGCCTCGCGCAGAGTAGGGCGATCCTCGCCCTGCCCGACTTCGGCAACCTCGGCGACCCGGTGCAGGCGTTCGCAGCGATGGTGGTGCTGCTGCCGGTCGTGGCCGCGGCCTATTTCAGCGCCGGGCTGCTGCTGCGCCGCCCCCAAAGCAGCCTGCTCGTGCCCTCGCTAGCCGACACGCGCTACGGGCTGATGTTCTTCTACTTCCTCGCGGCGGCGCTCTCGTTCGTCTACGTCATCTGGCGGTCGGGCGCGTTCAACGGCTTTGAGTTCCTCGTCACCGGCTTCATGCAGAACGCATGGCTGGCGCTGGTCTTCATGGCGGCCTATGTCATCTTCTGGATCGGCAGCCGCGCCGACAGCGCCCTTGTGCGCCGCACGGGGGTGATCGTCGGGCTGGTCGGGATCGGCATCTTGCTGCTCAGCGCCAACTTCCTGCAAGGGGTGGTGGACTTGCTCAGCACGTACCGCGACCCGGGGGTGCTCATCGGCACGATCAGCGGGGTGGTGGCGTCCTTCTTGTGCTATGCGTACCTCACCCGTGGGGTCGAATTCGGCGAGACGCCCCAACAGCGCCAAGCGTGGCAGGGCTGGCTGATGCTCTCGCCCAACATCTTGGGCTTCATGATCTTCTTCGCGGGGCCGCTGCTGCTCTCGCTCTACCTGAGCTTCACCGACGACAGCGTCGGCCGCGAGCCGCAGGTGATCTGGCTGCAGAATTACGCCCACATCCTCTCGTTTGAGTTCAAGACCCAGCCGATCACCGAGCCAGCCCAGCGCGCCCTCTCGTTCGGCTTTCGCGTGCTGGCGAGCTTCGACGTGGGCGAGACGCGGCTTGTGTGGGGCGCGCGCGACCCTGACTTCTGGATCTCGCTGCGCAACACGATTGTGTTCTGTTTGATGCTGCTGCCGCTGTCGATCGTCCCCGCGCTGCTGCTGTCGATCATCCTCAACACCGCCCTGCCCGGCATGAAGGTCTACCGCGCCGTGTTCTTCCTGCCGAGCGTGGCCGCCGTGGTCGGCACGGCCATCATCTGGCGCTGGCTCTACAGCCCCAACATCGGCTACTACAACTACGCCATCACTAGCCTCATCACGTGGCTCAACACCACCTTCGGCACGAGCATCAACGACCCACAGATCGCATGGCTGACCGATCCGAACGTGGTGCTGATCTCGATCGTGCTGCTGGCCGCATGGCAGATCATGGGCAACAACACCGTGCTCTTCTTGGCTGGCTTGCAGGGCATCCCGCGCGAACTTTACGAGGCGGCTATGATCGACGGGGCCAACGCATGGCGCTCGTTCTGGAACGTGACGCTGCCGCTGCTGCGCCCGACGATGTTCTTCGTCGTGATCACCGTCATGGTGACCGGCCTGCAAGTGTTCAACGAGCCTTACGCCCTCTTCCCTTCAAGGCCGATCCCGATCCAAGCGCAGACGTCCGTGTTCTATTTGTATCAGCAGGGCTTCTTCCGCTTCCAGTTCGGCTATGCCAGCGCGATTGCGTGGTTCCTGTTCTTGTTCATCTTCACGCTCACGTTCATTCAGTTCCGCCTCCAGCGGGAAGATCGGTAAGGAGAGAGCGATGCGCCACCGTGGAATCGGCTTTTATCTTGGGCGGCTGGGGCTGTACGCCTTTTTGACGCTGTTTGCGTTCATCATGATCTTCCCCTTCCTCTACATGATGTCGACGTCGCTCAAGACGTCTAACGACGTGTTCCGTACGCCGCCGCGCCTGCTGCCCTACAGCCCTATCGAGCGCGAACTCGACGGGCAGATTCGGCCGGTGTTCCTCTTCAACCTCGACGGCGTCAACACCGAGATGTACGCCACTGGCCAAACCGAGCAGTTCGGCTTCTTCACCTCGCCGGAAAACATCATCGTCGACACGCCGCGCGCCAGCCGCGTGGAAGTCGAGTTCCCGCTGGCCGAGGCAGTCGAAACGGGCGAGAGCATCACCCTGACGCGCGCCGACGGGCGCGAAGCGACCTTCCCTATCTATGAGGTCATCGCCCCCAACGGCGAGACGGTGCGGCTGCCGCTGGCCTTCCGCGGCGGCTTGATGCGCTTTCGGGCATTTGACAACCCTGAGATCACCCTGTTCGCCTCGCAGCGCACCGCCGAGGCCGCCGAGTTCGTCGATCCGCAGTGGGGCAACTATCAGGCGGTGCTCAACCTCAACCTTGACCGCGCGCTGGTCAACACGACGCTCGTCACGGTCGGCGTCGTCGTCGGGCAGTTGATCACGTCGATCTTCGGCGGGTACGCCTTCAGCCGCGTCGAGTTCAAAGGGCGCGACACGCTCTTCTTGGTCTACTTGGGGTCGATCATGATCCCGTTCGTGGTGCTCATCATCCCGATGTATCGGCTGATGGTGCTGCTGGGCTGGCAGAACACGCTCGTTTCGCTCATCGTCCCGTGGATCTTCACGGCGTATGGCACGTTCTTGATGCGCCAATTCTTCATGAGCATCCCCAAAGAGATCGAAGAGGCCGCGCTGATGGACGGGGCGAGCCGCTTCCGCATCCTGTGGGGGATCTTCGTGCCGCTCAGCACGCCCGCCATCGCCACGCTGGCCATCTTCTCGTTCCTCTACGCATGGAACAGCTTCTTGTGGCCGCTGCTCATCATCGGCGAGGGCAACACCAACAACCACGTGCTGACGCTGGCGCTCATCCGCCTGAGCAACGCCTTTGCCGAAAGCCCCAACATCGTGCTGACGGGCGCGGCCATCGCCATCCTGCCGCCGATGATCCTATTTGTGCTGGCGCAGCGCTACTTCATCGAGGGCGTGGCGTCCTCCGGCGTGAAGGGGTAGGGACGCGACCTGTCGCGTCCGTTGGGAGGTGGAAACCGACGGACAGGGCAGGCCCCGTAGGGACGCGACCTGTCGCGTCCGTGAGGCCCCAACCTGTCGCGTCCGTCGGGAGGCCTCACGCGCGCGGCGCACCGTACCCTTGCGATATAATCAGATTTATTCACATCATCCGACGGAGAGAGCACCCACCCATGCGCATGCAGCACGCCTTCAACCACGATTGGCTTTACAGCCCCGCGCAAGTTGACCTGACCGTGCCAGATGACGCTTTCGAGCGCGTCGTCCTGCCACATACGAACGTCGTCCTGCCTTATCACAACTTCGACGACGCCGAGTACCAGTTCATCAGCACGTATCGCAAACGCTTCACCCTGCCAGAGCCGCTGCACGGCCGCCGCTTGATCCTCCACTTCGAGGGCGCGCAGATGGCCACCACGCTCACTTGCAACGGCCACACCTTCCCGGAGTATCGCGGCGGCTTCACCCCGTTCGAGTTCGACTTGACCGACCACGTCCACGAACACGGCGAGAACGTGCTGCACCTCCATCTCGACAGCCGCGAGCGCAAAGACATCCCCCCCTTCGGCTTCACGGTCGATTACTTGGTGTTCGGTGGGATCTACCGCGAGGTGACGCTGCGCTATTTGCCCGTGGTGCACGTGCGCAACGCACAGGTGCGCCCGCGCGGCCTGCTGACCGACGCGCCCGCCGTGGGCGTCTTCGCTGAGGTCGTCAACACGACGGACGCCCCAGCTGAGTGCGAGCTGGGCGGGCACGTGGCCGGGCAGCCGCTGAGCACGCAGACGATCACCGTCGCGCCGCACAGCAGCGCCTTCGTGACGCTCGACGGCGACCTGCGCGCGGGCGATCTTACCCTCTGGTCGCTCGACACGCCGCAGCGCTACGACGCCGCGGTAACGCTCCACTGCGGTGACCTGCACGACACCTTCAGCGCGCGCGTCGGCCTGCGCGAGGCGGTCTTTAAGGACGACGGCTTCTACCTCAACGGGCAGCGGGTGCAGCTGCGCGGCCTCAACCGTCATCAAACCTTCCCGTTTTTCGGCGCGGCGGCCCCTGCCCGCCTCCAGCGCAAGGACGCCGACATCCTCAAGTATGAGCTGGGGTTGAACATCGTGCGCACCTCGCACTACCCGCAAAGCCGCCACTTTTTGGATCGCTGCGACGAGATCGGCCTGCTCGTGTTCGAAGAGATCCCCGGCTGGCAGTTCATCGGCGATGAGGACTGGAAGTGCCTTGCCATCGAGAACGTGCGCGAGATGATCGAACGCGATTGGAACCACCCGAGCATCGTGCTGTGGGGGGTGCGCATCAACGAAAGCTGGGACGACCGCGCCTTCTACGCCGAGACGAACCGCATCGCCCGCGAGCTGGACCCCACGCGCCAGACCGGCGGCGTGCGCTTCTTCTTGGGCAGCGAGTTCCTAGAGGACGTCTACACGCTCAACGACTTCAGCAACGGCATCCTTGAGCCAGAGCACACCCCCCACCTCGTCACCGAGTACAACGGGCACATGTTCCCCACCAAGAGCTGGGACAACGAAGAACGCCGCGTCGAGCACGCGCTGCGCCACGCCACCGTGCAGAGCCTTGCCCACAGCAACCCGCGCGTGACGGGCGCGATCGGCTGGTGCGCGTTCGACTACAACACGCACTACGAGTTCGGCGCAGGCGATCGCATCTGCTACCACGGCGTGATGGACATCTTCCGCCTGCCCAAGTTCGCTGCGGCGGTCTACGCCAGCCAGCAAGCCCCCGCGCAGCGCGTCGTGCTGCAAGTGGCCAGCAACTGGCAGCTAGGCGACGTGAAAGAGGGCCTCATCGAGCCGATCTACGTCTTCAGCAACTGCGACACGGTGGAAGCCTACGTCGGCGACCAGCTCAAGGGGACGTTCCAGCCCGACGCAGCCAACTGGAACCTGCCGCACCCGCCGTTCGTCCTGAAAGACCTCGACGCGCTGCTGGCCAAGCCCTATGGCGATCTGCGCGTGGTGGGCTACTTGAACGGCCAGCCCGTGGCGGAACAGCGCATCGCCGCCGACGCGCTGCCGCGCAAGCTCCACCTCATCCCCGACGACGACACCCTGCACGCCGACGGCATCGACATGACGCGCGTCGTGATCAAGATCACCGACCAGTACGACAGCGTGCTGCCCTACGCTGTCAGCGTGGTACAGTTGAGCGTGGAGGGCGAGGCTGACCTCTACGGCCCCACGCTGTTCCCGCTGGTGGGCGGGCAGGCGGCGGTGTACGTGCGCGCGCGGCAGACGCCCGGCCCGGTCACGCTGCGGGCGCGCGTGGAACGCCTGCCAGAGGCCACTGCGACCATCACGCTGGTGGGGTAGCGGGCCGCATCCCCCAACCAGAAGGCTGAGGGGGCAGCCACGAGCGTAACAACAGATATGCCACACAGGAGACGCTTTGCATGCCCATTCTCGTTGACGCACACGGCTACGTGCTGGAGACCGCACGCCACGCCTACGCCGTCGGGCTGACGCCAGAAAAGGAACTCGCGCTGCGCTATTGGGGGCGCAAGCTGCCGCAGCTTGCGGATTACCCGCCCCTGCCCCACTATGAGGGCTGGGCGTCGTTCAACGGCGCGGAGCACCTGACACCCCACGAGTACCCCACCTACCGCGGCGGCAGCTTCAACGAGCCGTGCCTCAAGACGACCTTCAGCGACGGCGTGCGCGACACGTGGCTGACTTTTCAGCGGGCGATCATCGTCGATGAAGAGGACGCCCTGACGCTGCGCTTTGACGACGCTCACTACCCGCTGCGGGTGTACGTCGTCTACCGCCTGCTGGCCGACCTCGACTTGATCGAGCGCTACGTGGAGGTTCAGAACCACGGCGACGCGCCGATCACGCTCGAGCGCGCCCTCTCGGCGATGTGGCATCTGCCGCCGGCGGGCCGCTATGAGCTGGTGCACTTCACCGGGCGCTGGTTCGACGAGTGGCAGATGCAGCGCGAGCCGCTGCCGCGCGGCGTCACCCGCCTTGACAGCAAGCGCGGCACGAGCAGCCACCATCATCACCCCGCCGCCTTCTTCGCCCACCCCCACACGACCGAAACCCACGGCGACTGCTGGTTCGCCACGCTGGAGCACAGCGGCAACTGGGCGCTGCTGGCCGAACACACCGACTTTGACACGGTGCGCGTGAGCATGGGGCTGAACGACTGGGACTTTGCCCACCGTTTAGAGGCGGGCGCGTCGCTCGTCACGCCTAGCGTCTTCCTCGGCTGGGCCGAGGGCGGCTTCCAAGACGCCAGCCAGCGGCTGCACGCGCTGGCGCGGCGCAACGTGCCCCACCCGCAGCAGGTGCGCCCCGTGCTCTACAACAGTTGGGAGGCGACCGCCTTCGACGTAGACGCGGACTCGCAGATGCGCTACGCCGAGGTGGCCGCCGAGCTGGGCGTGGAGCTGTTCGTCATGGACGACGGCTGGTTCAAAGGGCGCGATCACGACGCCGCCGGGCTGGGCGATTGGACGCCCGACCCGCGCAAGTTCCCCCACGGCCTCACACCCTTGATCGACCACGTCAAGGCGCTGGGGATGCAGTTCGGCTTGTGGATTGAGCCGGAGATGGTCAACCCCGACAGCGACCTCTACCGCGCGCACCCGGACTGGGCGCTGCACTACCCGACGCGCCCGCGCACCACCGCCCGCAACCAACTCGTGCTCAACCTCGCCCGCCCCGACGTGCAGGACTACCTCATCGAGACGCTCACCACGCTGCTGAGCGAGCATGACATCGCCTTCGTCAAGTGGGACATGAACCGCAGCCTGACCGAGGTCGGCTGGGATGGGGCCGAGCCAAAAGAAGTCTGGTGGCGCTACACCGAGGGGGTCTATCGGGTGTGGGGAACGCTGCGCGCGCGCTTCCCCGCCGTCCTGTGGCAGGCGTGCAGCGGCGGCGGCGGGCGCGCCGATCTGGGCATCCTGCGCTACGCGGATCAAGTGTGGCTGAGCGACAACACCGAGCCGACGCGCCGCCTGCCGATGCAGCACCACTACCTGATGCTCTACCCGCCCAACACGCTCGAGGCGTGGGTAACGGACATGGGCTGGGAGAGCATGCCGCTGAGCTTTCGGTTTCACGTCAGCATGTGCGGCAATCTGGGCGTCGGGGCGAACATCACCCGCTGGGGCGCGGCGCAGAAGGCCGCCGCCCGCGACTTGATCGCCCAATACAAAGCCATCCGCCACATCGTCCAGCAGGGGCGCGTCTACCGCCACGAGCCGGATCCGCGCGGCGGCTACTACGCGCTGCACTTCGTCAGCGCCGACCAGCGCGAGTGTGCCCTGTTCGTGTTCCGCGCGCACAGCCCCGAACCAGCCCACCCCTACTACGTGACGGTGCGCGGCCTGCTGCCCGATGCGCGCTACACGGCGCACGAGTTGGGCATCTGCCGCTCAGGGGCAGCGTGGGCCAGCGTGCCGCTGCGTTTTGACCTTCAGCCGTTTGAGAGCCGCCTCTACACCCTTAAAGCCCAATACGACGGAGAATATCATGACTTTTGACCCCACTGAACACCCGCACCGCCGCTACAACCCGCTGCTGGATGAGTACGTGCTGGTCTCGCCGCACCGCATGAAGCGCCCGTGGCAGGGCAAAGTGGAAGCGCTGCCCGCTACTGACCTGCCAGAGTACGACCCGAACTGCTATCTGTGCCCGGGCAACACCCGCGCCAACGGGGTCGTCAACCCGCCCTACACCAGCACCTACGTCTTTGAGAACGACTTCCGCGCCTTGCTAGACGACGTGCCCGCCCACCACGACGATGATCCGCTCTTCCGCACGGAGAGCGTCCGCGGGACGTGCCGCGTGCTGTGCTTCTCGCCCAAGCACAACCTGACGCTGGCCGAGATGGAGCCGTCGCACATTCGGCAGGTGGTGGACATGTGGGCGGAGCAGGTGGCCGAGCTGGGTCAGACCTACCAATGGGTGCAGGTGTTCGAGACACGCGGCGACATTATGGGCACGTCCAACGCGCACCCCCACGGCCAAATCTGGGCGAGCGACTTCCTGCCCAACATCCCCGCCCGCGAGGACGCGATGCAGGCGCAGTACTACGCGCGCTTCGGCCGCCCGCTGCTGCGGGACTATCTGGAGCGCGAGCTAGCGCTGGGGGCGCGGATCGTCACGCACAACGAGCACTGGGTGGGCCTCGTCCCCTACTGGGCGTACTGGCCGTTTGAGACGATGGTCGTGCCGCGCCGCCACGTGCTGCGCCTGCCGGACTTAACCAGCGACGAGCGCGACGCGCTAGCCGACTTGCTCAAGCGCCACTTGACGCGCTACGACAACCTGTTCCAGACGTCGTTCCCCTACGGCAGCGGCTGGCACAGCGCCCCCCACAACGCCCGCGACAACGCCCACTGGCAGCTCCACCTGCACTACTACCCACCGCTGCTGCGCAGCGCCACCGTCAAGAAGTTCGTCGCCAGCTATGAGCTGCTGGCGGAGGGTCAGCGCGACCTCACCCCCGAACAAGCCGCCGACCGCCTGCGCAGCCTGAGCGAGGTGCACTACAAACAGGCGTAGGGGCGCGTCACGCCGTGCCCGCGTGGGATGCGGGGGTTGGGGGTTGGGGCCTCAACGGACGCGACAGGTCGCGTCCCGACACGCGGCCTCGTAGGGACAGGGCCTGCCCTGTCCGTGGGCCTGCCCTGTCCGTGGGCCTGCCCTGTCCGCCGATTTCCACCTCCCGACGGACGCGACAGGTCG
>CALDYP010000060.1 GCA_937944445.1 uncultured Anaerolineae bacterium | reverse complement strand
CGATTGCCGATCAACAGCCCAAGCGTGCCCCCCAACAGCACCGTCACCACGTTCAGCAGCGTTCCGCCCATGTTGAGAGATGTCCTTGTCCTCGTGGATCGTGTGTAGTGTAACGGGTGTTGATCCGCGCGTCGAATTTGGATGTTGTGAACTCGGTCAACGGGTTCAAGTGGATTTCTTAGATGGAGAGTGGCTAATTTCAGACTGTCGTCTCGGCAGTGAGATGGACAATACGGACAGCGCAGGTGCTGTCCCTGCAGAGGGGGGAATTACGTAGGGACACGGCCTGCCGTGTCCGTGAGGAGGAGAGAAAACATCTTTCTGATCACTCTCGGATTTTTCCCTCAATCTGGTTACTGCTCACCCTACGCTTGCCCGATGAGATGGCAACGTCTCTCGTTACGGTCTCTTTCTTTTTGGGCATCCCGTGCTAGAATGCGCGGCATGAGACACTTACCACCTGCCTTCAGACTTGCCCTTGCTGGGGTGGGCGCGCTGCTCATGCTGCTGGCGTGCAACCTCGGCACATCGGAAGCAGTGCGACCGCCAACCATCGTGCCGCGCGCCAGCGCCACACCCCCGCCGACGCTGGGCTTCAGCGGCGATCAAACCACCTTTGCCCAGCAAGCGACCATCGTCCCAGCCAACATCAGCACGCCCATCGCTGACCCCGCCCGCGAAGTGGCTGCGCTGGTCGGCGCAGTCGAGCTGGATCGGCTCATGGTGCACGTTCAGACGCTGCAAAACTTCTACACGCGCCACGTCAACAGCACGCAGAGTTCACCTACACAGGGCATCGGTGCGGCCCGTGAGTATATCAGCGCGCAGTTCCGCGCCATTCAACAGATGTCGAACGGTCGCTTGTACACCTTTGATCAAGAGTTCCAAGTGACCTACGCTGGCATGACGACCCGCCAGTACAACGTGGTGGCCGTCATTCAAGGGACGGAGCCGGGCGCAGGGACGGTCGTCGTGGGCGCGCACTACGACAGCATCGGCCAGCCGATGGACAGCGGCACGGCCTACGCCCCGGGGGCGAACGACAACGCGACGGGCGTCGCCGCCATCCTCGAAATCGCGCGCATCCTCTCCGCCAAGCCGCACCGCTCGTCGATCATGCTGGTCGCCTTCAGCGCCGAGGAAGTCGGGCGGCGCGGCAGCATCGCCTTTGCGCGCTACCTCGTCGAGCAGCGCGTGGACGTGATCGGCATGTTCAACATCGACGGCATCGGCAACGCCAACGACCGCCGCGGCAACGTGAACGATACCGAGCTGCGCATCTTCAGCGATGGCCCCAACGAGACCTCGATCAGCCGCCACATGGCGCGCACAGCCGAGTTCATCAGCTTCACGACTGGCCTGCCGATCAAGATGATCGTGGAGAACGCCATCGACCGTGAGAACCGCTACGGCGATCACTTCTCATTCTCAGAGGTGGGCTACCCGGCCATTCGCTTCATCCAAGCCCTTGAAGAGAAGACCAACGCCGACCCCACCGACACGATTGAATACATCGAGCCGGAGTACTTCCGCCGCTCGGTGGAGTCGATCTTGATGGTGGTGAGCGCTTACTCCGATGGGCCGCGCCCGCCGCGCAACATCAGCCTGCGCGACATCGGCGGGGGGCGCAGCACGCTGTTGTGGGAACCGATTCCAGACGCGACGGGGTACATCATCGCGCTGCGCGCGCCCGGCTCACTGCGCTTTGATCAGCAGATCGAATGGTCGGGCACGAGCATCGACTGGGACGGTTTCCGCTTCTACGCGGGGGTGGCGATTGCCGCCCGCGGCCCGAACGGGATCGTTGGCCCGCTGAGCGCCGAGTATCGCATCCGTCCTTAGTCAGAGGCGCGTTTGAGCCGTTCGAGGGTGTTCTGCTCGAGTTCCCACAGTTCGAGCGCCTCTTGCGCGCGCAGCAGCCGCCGCAGGCGCGGTTGGCCGTCGGCGTTCTCGCGCTGCCACTCGCTGGCGAACGCGCCGCTGCGGATGTCGCGCAGGATGGTCGTCATAATGCGCTGCATCGGCATGTCTTGGTAGCGTTCTAAGCGCGTCAGCATGCCGAACTGCGCCGTGGAGGTCGCTTTGCGCACCGCGTGCAGCAGCCCCTCGCGCTCGGCACGGTTGATGACCTCGTTGAGTTCCCCGCTGATGTAGAGATCCATCATGGCGGCTTCGTCGGGGTAGCCGGCGTCGCTCAGCACTTGGGCGGCGGTGGTGAAGATGTGGTAGACGGCGGGGATGATGGCCTGCTGGAGGAACAGATCAAGGTGGGCTTCCTGTTCAACCGTCACCTCAACCGCGCCGCGCTTGAGCATGCCGGCGGCGCGCGCCAGCGCTAAGCAGGTGGCCCATGCGGCGCTGGTCGTGTCTTGGCCGACGGCGACCATGCTGTAGAAGCCGCGCCCATCAAGAAAGCGCTCGCGCACGCTGTCTGCGCCGATGCGCGGCGCGATCATCACCACATCGACGGTGGGGGGCGGCTCGACAAAGCCAAAGGTGAGGTTGTAGCCGCTGGCAAAGGCCAGCGTGTCGCCTCGGCGCAGGTGCGGGAACACCCGCTCCATGTAGACCTGCGGCATCACTTCTTCAGGCAGCATCAGCCACTTGATCGGGGCTTCTTGCGCGATGTCCTCATACAAGCCTACAAGGAAGCCGTCGTCGATGGCGCGGTTGAAGCTGTCGCTGTTGCGCTCACGACAGCCGATGCGCACGTCTACGCCGCTGTCGCGTAGGTTCCACGCCACGGGCCGCCCCAAATGGCCATAGCCCAAGATGCCCACTGTGCGCCCGAGCAAGATCGACAGGTCGGCGTCGCGTTCAGTGAAGATGTTCATAGGGTGTCGTCCGATGAGGGGGCGCTCAGCAGCGCGCGCAGTTCATCGTCAATAAACGAGGAATGTGCTCCTTTGCGCCGCCGCAGCACGCGGTAACAGGCGATGTGTTCATAGCCAGCTTTAGGGCGCGGCAGTTGGTTCATTGGTTCGCACTCGTACACATCTTTGACCAGTTCATGCGTCGTGCCGCTGATGATGATCTCGCCTTTGCCGGCCTGCTCTTGCAGGTATTTGGCGATGTCGCTCGCCTCGCCGATAGCGGTGAACTCTTTGCGCGTTTGCCCGCCCACAACGCCCAAGACGGCCGGCCCAGTGTGGATGCCGATGCCGTAGAACAGACGCTGATCCTCTGGCATGACCTCGTGCTGCGCGCGCAGGTCGCTCATCAACTGGAGGGCTGCCTGCACGGCGCGCCGCGCGTGGTCGTCTTGCGGGTTCAACTGGGTGTTGAACATCCCGGTGACGGCGTCGCCCATGTACTTATCGACGACGCCTTCCACAAAGTTGATCGCGTCGCTGGCCAACCCTAGATAGCGGTTGATGATCGTCATGAGCGCCTGCGGCTGTAAGCGCTCGCTGAAGGTGGTGAAGCCGCGCACGTCGCAGAAGATGGCGGTAATCAAGCGCTCTTGCGCGCCCGTGTCGAGGTCGCGCGCTTTTTTCACCAAGCCCGCGGGCAGATAGCGCTGCACTTCTTTGAGCTGCTGCTCGCGCTGGGTGACCTCTGTCAAGTCGTCCAACACCAGCGCCAAGCCCAACGCCTGCCCGCTCTCGAAGCGCAGCGGCGACACGCTGACGCGCCAGAAGCGCGGTTCTCCTGCCACGTGAGGGTGGCACTCCACGCTGGTGGCCTGCATCGTCTGCTGTACGGCGCTCAACGTGCTGGCGATGAGGCTATCTGCGTCTGGAATGAGGTCAAGCAGGCGCTGACCGATCAGCTCACAGCCGAGGATGCGCTCGGCGGCGGCGTTGCACACGATCACCTGACCGTCAAAGTTGAGCGTGATGATGCCGCTGACGATCGAGGTGAAGATGTTGTCCATGCGGTCGCGGATGGCAGTGGCCTCGGCAAGGCGCTGCTGGGTTGCTTCGATCAAACGGGCGTTCTCGATGGCGACGGCGGCCTGCCCGGCGAACGCCATGAGCAGGTCTACGTCTGCTGGTTTGAACAAGCCGCTGACGATGCGGTTATCGGCATAGACGACGCCGATCACCTGTTCACGCAGGATGAGCGGCACGGCTAAGATGCTGCGCAGTTGAAAGCCTGCAATCGACAGGTTGCTGTTGTAGTTGGGGTCGGCGCTGGCGTTGTCGGTCAGGATCGGTTGGCCTGTTTCCACAACTTGGCGCACGATCGACAAGCTGACGACGCGGCCACTGCTGCCGTCGTCGCGCATCTCCTCGAGGTCGATGCCACGCGCCACGCGGAACGCCAGCTCGCCGTGTTCATCGCGCAGCATGATGTAGCCGCGCTCAGCTTGCGTGATCTGGATGACGGTGTCCATCACTTGGTTGAGCACGTCATCGGTGCGCAGGGAACTGCTGATGAGGGCCGCCGTGCGCGCCAAAGCCCGCAGCGAGTTCAACTCAGCTTGTCGGTTGACTGCGGCGGTCTCTAACTGGTCGAACTGCGCCTTGAGCGCGCTCAACGTCTCTATCGACGCCGAATCGAGCGTGACCCCGCGCTGGCGCAGCAGATCGGCTTGGCTGCGCAGCACTTGCATCGCGTCTGAGACGCGCTGGCGCATGTGGCGCACGAGGGTTGCCGAGCCGGCATTAGGAAGGATCTGGGTTTGGAGGTCGCTCATGCGCGGTATACCTCGTAGATCGGGGTGGCCTCGGCGCGGCCTTTGGCTTTCAGGCTGCCGCGCGGCTCAAAGCGCACTGATACGGACTGGGGCGCTGCTTGAATCTGGGCGTGCGTGGCCGCAGTCAGCAGGATTGCGCCGTAGGGGGTATTCTCTTCGACGCGCTTGGCCAAGTTGATCGTGTCGCCGATGGCGGTAAAGTCGCGGCGCAGGATGTTCCCAACGTTGCCCAGCGTCGCCACCCCCGTGTGCATCCCGATGCGGTAGTAATGCGGCTGCGGGTCGATCTGATGGTCACGATACCACGCGACAAAACGCTCGCGCATCGTCAAAGCAGCCTTGACTGCGCGCGCAGCGTGGTCAGGCTGGGGGTTCAACTGGGTGTTGAACAGCGCCATAATCTCCGTGCCCATGTACTTATCGATGATGCCGCCCGCGCCGTTGATCGCCTCCGTCGCCAGCGCGAAATACTCGTTCAGCAGCGCCAGCACCTCGCGCGGGTGGCTGTCCTTCAAGGTGTGCAGGCCGCGCACTTCTACGAACATGCAGGTGACTTCACGGCTTTCGCCGCCCAGCGCAAGGCTGCTGATGGCCTGAATGTTGTCGACCATTTCAGGCGGCAGGTAGGTTTTGATGGTCGAGAGCTGTGCCTCGCGCTCGCGCTCCTCGGTCAGGTCGTCCAGCACCAGCGCGACGCCTTGCGGCTGGCCGACGCTGTCATACAGCGGGTTGATGCTCAGGCTGATGACCACTTCCCCGCGCCCGGGCACGTCGATCAGCCCCTCATGCTGCACGGGTTGGCCTGTCTGGCGGACGGCTGCCAGATCGTCTTGAATGGCGGTCGTCAGGTGTGGCAGGGCATTCGTCAGCGGCTGCTGCAAGACGCGCGCCTCGTCCACGTGGAGCATGTCAGCGGCGGCGCGGTTGAAGGTCGTCACGTGGTTGTGGGCGTCGGTGGCAATCACGCCGCTGCTGATGGACGCGAAAATGCTGCTCATCAGCTCTTTGACCTGCAAGATGTCGTTGAGCAGCGCCTGAATCTCAGCGTAGTACATCGCGTTGGCGATGGCCACCGCCGCCGTGCTAGAGAACGCTGTGAGCATCGTCAGCTCGCGTTGGGTGAACACGCCCGCTTGCATGCGATTGTCAACGTACACCACGCCGATCACTTGATCGCGGTAGGTGAGCGGCACACACAACACTGAGCGCAGCGCAAAGTTGGCGATGCTGGCCCCGCCCGCGAGGCGCTCGTCTTTGTAGGCGTTGTCCACCAAGAGCGGCTGACCCGTGCTGATGACCTCTTGCAGGATGGTCGTGCTGATCGACGGGGACGCGCCGCGTGCTGCGCCGCTCAGCAGGGCATCCTCGCGCTGGATGCGCACCTCAAACGACTGAGACGCCGCGTCGTACAGCACGATGTAGCCGCGCTCGGCTTTGGTCAGCGTGATGATGATGTCCATCGCCTCTTTCAACACGGTGTCGATGTCGAGCGAAGTTGTGATCGCCGCGGACATCTGCGCCAGCGCGCGCAGTTGGCCTAGCTCGGTCTGTTCTTCTACGATGAGCGTTTCCAAGCGTTCGAACTCGTCTTGCAGGGCGTTCAGATGCCCGACGACAGTGGACGGGAGCGCCACCCCGCGCACGCGCAGCGCGTCGCGTTGAACGTTGAGCGTGTGCAGGGTCTGCGTCAACAGCGCTTGCCCGCGCTGCAGCTCCGCCATGATGCGCATGTCAGATTGAGGGGTGGCCATAACTGCTATCCACGGCGTGTGTCTAAGTTGGCGCGATTATAGCAGATACTGCGCGCGATAGGGGCACAGGATCGTTGAAGCCGCGGCAGTTCACAGCGTGACGTAAGCCGATGCGCTCATTGAAAGCGCCACTTGACCCGCGCGGTGAAATCGCCTTCAGTCAGATAGCCGTTGACGCGCAGGGTATACGTGCCGTTGACCGGCAGCGTCACGCTGAAGGACGGGTTCAGGCCGTCGTCGTCGTCGCCCTCGGCCAGCGGCTGGCCGGTCGGGTCGAAGAGCACCGCCACGGGGTCGAGCTGGCTGCCCGCGCGCGGGCGCACCGTGACGTGGATCGTCTGCCCCTCTAGGCCGTAGAAGCGGTAGAACTCGTACTCGTTCAGGCGGATCGTGCCGTCGACTTGCAGCAGAGTCGTCTCACGGGCGTTGGACTCGGCAGGGTTGGCGAGGTTGACGTAGCGCCACAGCAGTTGATAGCCGCCGACTTGGTCGCCGCGCGCCGCCCGCACGCGGATCAAGTACTGGCCGCTGCGCTCGATCGGGACGCTGCGCAGCAAAGCGTTTAGCCCGCCGCCGGCGTTGTCGTCCGCCGCGAGGGGCACGCCCTCAAGGTCGGTCAGTTCTACGAACGGGTCCAGCACGCCATCGGCACTGCTGACGGCAACGGTGATGATGTCGCCCGCTTGCAGCGTGACCGTCCACACGTCGCGGATGCCCTTGTTCGTCAAGGTGCTGGTCAGGCGGCTTTCAGACGGCGCTGAGCCTTTGAAGTTGTCCAGCCGCGACGCGCCCACCCCGTAAGAGACGGTAAACGCGCCGATGCTGTTGTCCTCGCCCGTGACGATCACCAGATAGACGCCGGTCTGCGGCAGGCGCAGCAGGGGCAGGCTGGCGCTGCCGCGGTCGTTGGCGCTGCTGCTGCGCGCGCTGGCGATGAGCGCCCCGTCGGGGTCGAAGATGTCGAACATCGGGCGGATGCCGCTCGTGCCGAAGGGCGTCACGCCGACGCTCACGCCTTGCCCGGCCTCCGCAAAGAACGAATACTCTTGAAAGCCGCGCGGGGTGGTGATGCTGCCCAAGAACGGCACATGATCGACCAAGCGCACGCGCCCCGTGGCCAGCGGCGCTAACGTAGGCGTGGCGTAGGGCGTCAGGGCGAGCGGCGGCGGGGTCGGCGTGGGGTCGGGCGCGGGGGTGACGAACTCAGCGGTGAGATCCAACCGATACTCGCCGAACGTGCCGCGCCCGCTGGCCTGCACGAGATACACGCCCGCCACGTCCGCGCGGACGTTGAGCAGGCGCGCGCTGCGGTTGCCGCCGGCGTTGTCGTCCTCGGCGATCAAGCGATCATCCGGCCCGAACAGGCGCAGGTAGGGGTCAGTCGTCCCGCTGACGCGGCTCATCACCAGCGAGAAGAACTGCCCGGCCCGCAGCGTCACACGGTAGAGGTGAGCGGGTTCGCGCGCGGTGAGCGCCCCCGTCACCGGCTGGCCGCTCATCAGATCGCTGACGAACACGCCACGCTCGTCCGTGTCAGGGGTGGGGGTCGGCACGCCGATCACGATGCTGATCGGCGTGGGCTGGTTGGGGTTGGGGCGGTCGGTGTAGCTCAGGCCGATGACGTACTCACTGACGCCCTCGGCGCGGACGACGACGCGATAGAGGCCCGCCGCGGGCAGGCGCGCCTCAACGCTGCGCCCGCTCGCCAGCACGGTTCCGTTGATGTCGATCAACTCCAATGTGAGCGGCGCGCCCGTCGAGACGGCCCCGACACGGATGCTGTCGCCTGCCTCGGCGTTCAAGACGTAGGTAAGGCGCGTCTGCGCGTCCACGCGGCCCGGCTGCGTCTCCCAGAAGGCCAGCGGGATGAGCTGGCCGGGCGGCGTCGGCGGCAGCGCGGCCAGCGTCGGCAGGGCGTCAGGGTCAGGCAGGCAGCCCGCCAGCCCCGCCAGCAGGATGAGAAACCACCACCGCATCATTGAATCCGAACGATTGCGCCCTGCGTCAGCGTCAAGTCGAACGCAAACACGCCAATGGGAAGCTGCAAGTAAAGCCGATTGTCCGCGCCGAGCTGAGTCGTGATCGCGGTGATCGTCTCTGGCCCGGTTCCCCAGCCGATGACGTTGTACCACAGCCCGCCTAGCGCAAGCTGGGTGTAGAAGGGCGAGGCAAAGTCTGCTGCGGGCGCTTGCAGGCCCGCCGGCGGCGTGGCGGGCGGCGTGCCAGTAAAGGTCGTGAACGGGTAGCAGAAGTACTGCTGTAGGTCGTTCTGCAGCCCGCACACGCGATCCAGCCCCGGGATCTGCACGCGGAAGAAGGCCCCGTTCTGGAACGGCTGGAACGAGCCGTTGTAGCTGATCGGCGCTGCGCCCGGGCAGCCGATGTTGGCCGGCGGCGTGGCCGAGAAGAACCACGGGATGGCACAAACTGGCTGTAAGGTGATCGTGACGCTCAGCGCGGTGCTGCTGCCGCCGCGTGTGGCCGTCAAGCGGTAGATGGCGGTCGTGCCAGTGGTGGGCAGCGTGACGGTCTGCGTGGCTAGCGGCGGCACAGGCGCCGACGAGAGCACCGCGCCCTGCGGCGTGAGCAGCTCGAGGATGACCGTGTCGGCGTCGGCTTCCCAGCGCAGGACGGCCTGCGCCCCCGGGGCGGCGGTCGTCACGTTCGACGAGAAGTTGAGGATAGACGGCAGCAGCGGGGTGGCCGTGGCGATCGGCGTAAATGTGGCCGACGGGGTGGGCGTCAGCGTGTTAGTGGGCGTGGGCGAGGGGCGCGGCGTGTTGGTCACCGTTGGGCTGGCCGTCGGCGTGGGGGTGACCGTCGGCGTCGCGGTGGCGGTGGGCGTGGCTGTCGGCGTCAACGTGGCTGTCGGCGTGTTGGAGGGGGTGAAAGTCGGCGATGGGGTGAAGGTGTCCGTCGCGGTTGGCAGCTCGGCTAGCGTCGGCAGCAGCGGCTCTTGGGGCGCACACGCCGCCAGCAGCATCATCCCGACAATCAACAGCCACATTGCTTGTTTACGCATGCTGCAGTTCCTTTCACAATAGAGGCGCATCACCCTGTGTTCATCGTGGCAAAGTGATTGATGAGAACTGCCCTTATTGTAGCACTGATTTCGCTAGGCCTAGCCGCCTGCCAACCAGAAGCCGAGCCGCTGCCAACGCTGGCCGCGCTGCCTGTGATGCCCGTCGTGGTGGGGACGCTGCCGCCGACGCCGCTCCTCGCGCGCCAGCCGACGCAGCCGCCGACTCTGCCGCCCAGCCCGACGCCCAGCGCGTCACCCACCCTCACGGCGACGCGCACTGCCACGCCCAGCCCTCTGCCGCCCACGCCCAGCCCCACGCCGACGCTGCTCCCCGCGCGCTTCACCTTCGGCCAGTCGGTGCAGGGCCGCCCGCTGGAGGCCTACCGCTTCGGCACAGGCCGCCAGATCATCTTGCTGGTGGGGGGCGTCCACGCCGGGTTCGAGCGCAACACCAGCCGCCTGATCGAGCGCATCCGCGACCACCTCAGCGCCTTCCCGCAAGATGTCGCCCCCGATGTGCAGTTTATCGTTGTGCCGCGCCTCAACCCCGACGGCGACGCGCTCGGGGCGACGCTGGCCGGGCGCTTCAACGCCAACGGGGTAGACCTCAACCGCAACTGGGCTTGCGGCTGGCAGGCGGAGGCTCGCTTCCGCGATCAAATCGTCAGCGCGGGCGCGCAGCCCTTCAGCGAGCCGGAGACGCTGGCGCTGGGCGGCTTCATCCAGCAGACGCGCCCCGCCGTCGTGCTCTTCTACCATTCAGCGGCTAACGGGGTGTTCAACGGGCACTGCAACGACGTGAGCGTGAGCGAGCGGCTCGCCCAAATCTACGGCGAGGCAGCGCAGTACCCCCACGGGCAAACCTTCAGCGCCTACCCCGTGACGGGCACAGCCCCTAGCTGGGTGGACAGCCTCGGCATCCCTGCGGCAGATGTCGAACTGGCCAGCGCCTCCGACGATGAGTTCATCCGCAACTGGAACGCGCTCCAAGCCGTTCAGCGCTGGCTGATAGAGGGACAGCCCTGATTATTTGGACTTATGGACAGGCTTAGGTAGCTTGCACAATGCTAATTTGTTCTGAAAGCTATCAGACATTGTGCCCATGCTCCCCTCAGTGCCTGAGCATTTACCCCCACGCGCGACTTAGACACAAGATTCACATCGGTCGGTCTAGATACAGTCAGCGATCAACGCAGTCTAAACGCCCGCACATCACAATTATCGGCGTCTTGCGCGCCAACCCCATTGGGCACATTAGCCCATAACCGATACTGCTAACTCATTAAATTCTAATAATGAATTCTCTGAGCGTGATAACTTGGGCAGTTTGCCTAAAATTTTAACACTCGTATTCATAGCCTTTCACGAATCTCTCATGAAAGATTCGTGCTACACTGAAAGCATATAAGACAACGATCACTTTCTCTCCTTCTCCTTGTGTGATGTGTGTGATGCCAGTAGGGCGGCCCCAAAGGTCGCCCTGCTGGCATTTTAGGACAAGGCGCAGCCTACTCAGCAGTGTGAGCGGCGGCCTGCGGCAGGTGGACGATCACACTGCCGCCTATCCCGGGCTGGCGCTCAAAGGTCAGGTAGCCTGCATCTGCGTCAAGCTGCTCGCGGTAGAGATGCCGCCCGTGACGGTTGAACAAGGCGGCCGTCTCGGATGGGGTGAACTGCACCCCGGTTGCGTCAATCCGCAGCGCGTGACAAGCCGCCTCTGGCTGCAAGCGCAGCTGAATCCGCCCATAGGCCATGAGTTCCGTCCCGAGCGTCAGCACAATGTGACGGATCAGCTCGGTCGTGTGGTAGCGGCGGGCGAAGACCCTCAGCGGGGCGTCGTGCGGGGTGAAGTCAAGCTGAATTGGCTGCCGTCGCAGCAGATAGCGCAGCAGGGGGGCTTCTTCCTGTAGGTGCGCGTTCCAGTCGAACGCCTCGGGCGATCCGCGCCGCGCGTGCAGCCGCTCTTGAATCGTCTGCTGGCGCAGCGCTGCGCAGTGATCGTGCAGGGCGCGGCTGGCTGTGTAGAGCGCCTCCGCGATAGGCAGCGCATCCGGCGGCAGTGTTGCCCCGCCGAACGAAATAGGGGACTCGATCAGCAGGCGGGCGTAGTGCTGGATCGTCTCCAAATGCCGCGGGAAGTCCTCACCGAGCGTGGGCAGAGCGGCTTGTAGGGCGTGCGGTTGATCTGGCAAGCCGTCGAGCGCCTCGCTGATGAGGCCGGTCAGCTTGTGCACGTGCTGGACGATGGGGCGCTGCGCCTGCGCCAACTCGGCGGCGTGGAGCAAGTCCGCCGCGCGGCGCATGGCTGCCAGCAGGGCAGCGAGGTCTGTCGGGGTCATCGTTTCCGCCTCAAGGTGGGGGGCAGGGCGCGTCATGCCCGCTGCACATCCGTCATAACTGCGCGCGCGGCCTGCCGCTGAGGGCAGCGACGGGGTTAGCGGCGCGCGGGCGCGCGTCAACTAGGCTGCTGTAGAACGCCTCGTCGTAGGTGCGCGGCTTGATGACGACTGGCATCGGCACGGCGTGGCCCATGATGATGGCCTGCTGTTTTGTCTCTAAGCGGGCGAGCACCTCGCGCAGGCTGGCCGCCCCACTCACCCCATTGAGCACCGCCGCAATGTCGCGCTCGTTGTCCAACAGCGCCGTGATGCGCGTCCCGATCTGGCTCATCACCTCGTCGTCGATGGCGCTCGGGCGTTGATCGACCACCAGCAGTGTCACGTTGTACTTGCGCAGCTCACGGGCGATGACGCCGAACGTCGTCTGACGGGCGACCTGCGGCTCAAGGAACTTGTGCGCCTCCTCAATCGTGATGACGAGGTTAGGCGGCTTGGGGCTGCCGTCGCCCAACGCCTTCTCGATCTTGTCAACGTAGGCGTTGTGGATGCGCCGCGTCAAGAAGTTGGCCACGAACATATACGCCCCCAGCTCGTTGCCGTAGCGCCCGAACTCCAACACGACGCTGCGCTGTTCGTCTACGATCGTGTGCAGGATGCGCTCGGCGCTGTTCTCAACCACGGCCTCGCTCAAGAAGTGCCACTTCAAAAAGCGCTGGAGGCGGCGCTGCAAGCCGTCGAACGTGCCGGTGTGGATGTTGGTCTTCTCGCTGATCATCTCGACGTCTTCGGCGCTGGCGTTCAGCGCGCGCTGCACCCAATTCTTGCCCCACAGCCGCGCGAGGGTGTTCGCCGCGTCCACCATCGTATCGGTAAAGCCCATCGCGTTCTTGAGCAGCGCGATGTCCTCCGGCTCGATCTCGTGGTAGCCGATCTGCACGACGTAGTCGATCTTGGCGTTGCGTTTGACTGCGGAGTCGTTGTCGAGCGTCAGCACGGCCACCTTGTCCATGAAGAGCTGTTTGAGGCCTTTGACGCTGGCCGCGCCCTCGCTGGTGGCCTGCCAGCCGTAGTCGTTGTGCATGTCGAAGATCAAAGTCTGCCCGACGCCGCGATGGATGATGCCCGCCAGCACGAGCCGCGTGAGGAAGCTCTTGCCTGTGCCGCTCTTGCCGAACACGCCGATGCTGCGCTCGATCAGCCGCTTCAGGTCAAGGTTGATCTGCGTCTCTAGCAGCTCCAACGGCGAGCCAACGAAGAAGTTCGTGCTGCTCTCCTCGCCAAAGACGCGGCTCACATCTTGCTGGGTGGCCGTCGTGACCTTCGTGAAGTGCGAGGGGATGCTCTTGACAGGGCCGATCTGGTCGTTTTCGTCGATTACGAGCATCGGCGTGACGGTGGCTTTGCCGTAGGCCATCGTGCCGCTGTAGACCTGCTTGAGGAAGTCGTCTGTGATGTCGGGCGGGTCAGCTTGGATGCCGGGGTTGGTGCTCTCTAGGGTGATGTCGCTGATCATGCAGAAGTAGCGTTTGAGGTCGCCCTGCACGACGACGTAGCGCCCGACCGCGAGCGACTCGGGGCTAGTGTGATGGTTGAGGCGCACCACCAGCCCCTTGCTGATGCTGCCCCCCACTACCACGCCCAACTCCTGTTCGACCAGCGGGGCGCTGCGCGTCTGGTTGAGCAGGTTTGCCAGTTCCTTCGGGTTGGATGTCATGGGCTAGGCCTCCATGCTGGGGTGGATCAATGAGAGGATGTGCTTCAAGCGCTTCACGTCGTGCGAGAGGTCTTGCGCCAGCCGCCGCCCACAGTTGACGAGGAAGCGGTAGCGCCCGTCCGGGTCAGGGTCGATCTCGGCGGCGCGCTGAATGGCCGCGGCGATCAGGTCATCGCTCGGGACTTCGCTCGCTTGCAGCACGATTCGGAAGAAGTCAAAGGCGATCGTAAAGTCGTAAATCTCATCCTCAGTGCAGGCGAGCACGTCGGCGAGGCTCATCGGTGGGCGGGGCGGCAAGCTGTGGACGCAGCGGCGTTCACCGTTCACGTAGGCCATGTAGCCCACGTTCAGCACCTTGACCTCCACGGGGATGATGCGGTTGTTGCGCTGATCGTTTAGGATGGCGTTGGGCAGCTCACCGCCTAGCACTAGCTCGCTGATGAGCTGATCGTCTTTCACCTCCACCTTGTAGATCAACCCGACAGCGAACACCGCGTCGCTGTTGGCAATCGGCGCGCAGACGTAGTTGCCGAAATCGTGCTGTGCGTCGATCTTGCGGCTGTGGTTGCCACAGTCAAAGCCGCGTGTGCTGGCGCGCAGCACGCGCCCGACGAAGCGCGGATCGTCACTCATGGTCGATGACCTCATTTCCGATTAGGTTGTGGGCGCGCTTGGCGCTGCGCGCCAGCTCCTTGCTAGAGGCTTTGGCCGTCAGCGTGGCGCGCGCCAGCGACTGGCGCACACGGCGCGCCTCGATGTTGATCAGTTCGTCTAGTTTGCGGCTGTCCTGATGGTTTACGTAGGCCAGCTCGTCGGCGCGGGTGATGGCGTAGGGGTAGGGGACGCGCCCCTGCAAGCGGCACTGGCTGAGCAGCAGCGCGTGCACTGTGTCGATGGATTGGCGCTGCCGCGCCACCCACATCGGCAGATCGACGCGGACGACGCGCGTCTCATCCAACGCGGAGACCGTCTTGAGGTAGAAGAAGGCGATCTCAAAATCGCGCCCACGGTCTTTGAAGTCGCGGTTGTGCGGCGAGTTCTGCACCATCACCGCGCTGCGCTGGCCGGGCTTCAGCACGTAGTCGAAAAAGTCACGGTCGCGCAGCCCTTCCAGATCGCCGCAGCGCGCGAGGTAGGCCTGCTGGTCGCGCACGTCCTGCTGCGTCTCGAGGCTTAGCAGGTAAAGCAGCTGCAAGAAGCGCTTGCTGCGGAATGGGTTGTCAACGTAACCGGCCAGCAGCGCCCCTTGATCGCGGATCGCGCCCATCGCGTTGATGAACTCGCGCATCAGCACGGCGTTCTCGTCGTCGCTGCTCGGCATGTACATCAGGCGGTTGTCGTAGAGCGCTAGCAGCGGCACGTCAGGATAGGTATAGGCGCGGACGTGCTCGCTCAGCAAGCGCAGCTCGGCGAGGGTGCGGCGGTCGTCCACAACGCGGTTGCTGACCACGCGCCCGTACTTGTCGTGCACCTCACTGGGATGGAACACCAACTGCGGGAACGTCAGCGGGATGGGCGTGTGGCTGGAGCCGTGGAAGTAGACGAACAGCCCGACGTTGATGAGGTAGTAGTGCCACGGGGCGTTCTCGTTGGGGTAGACTTGGCCGCCGTCACAGGCCATGATGACTGCTTCAGGCGGCTCAGCGGGTGGGTCGAAGAGGGCGTTGACTGGCTCAGCGGCGTCAATGTCGAGCGGGGCCGCGCCGCGGTAGCCGCTCACGTCCGGGGAGCGCACCCATGCGATGCGCTCACGGGCGCGCTCGAGGTCACTGGCGGCGTTGAAGCGCGCCACGGCCAACTGCATCAGCTCGCGGTATTCGTTGGGGATGTGCGCCAACATCCCACCCATGCGGTAGACCTGCTCAACAATCTGGTGAAACTCTAGCGTCATACACCCTCAGGTTGACAGCAGCAGCTTGTCTTACAGTAGACCACACGTTCTGAAAATGTCAAGAGATCGTGACAAGCCGCGCCCGCGGCTAACGCCACAGGCCTCATCCCCCAACCCCCTTCTCCGGGGAGCTGGCCGCAGGCAGGCCAGTTCGAGAAGGGGGCTTGGGCTAGTGCATCCAACAACGGCTCATCAACAGAAACAGTACACACTCGAGAAGTAGCGCTCACCGCCGCTGCTGGAGCGGACGATCACATCAGCCAGACAAACCGCTGACTTCGTCCCTGTGCCGCTGCTGCCGCTGCCGATTGCCTCAGGCGGGTGCACGCCAACGATTTCGAGCGTGATCGTGTCTGACGGCAGCGCCCCGCTCCACGAGACGAAGTAAGTGAGCGATGAGCACGTCACCCGCGCGTCGAAGCTGCTCGCGCTGCCCACTGGCAGCCCACCGATGCGCCCCGAAGAGCACAGGAACTGCCCACTTGCGAACGCCAGCACCTCGTAATAGATGAAGGGGTCTTTGGTGAAGTCAATTGGGTTGATGGTGACCCCGGTGGTTCCGCCGGTGTTGAAACTGGCAACTTGCGCGCCGTTGGCGTTATACACGCGCAGCTCATACGAATCCGCGCCCGGGGCCGGGTTCCACTGGATGAACTGCCCTTGCGGGCTGACGCGGTCATACGGCCCCACCACGCTGACGACGCTACACTGCGCGCCGGTCTGTGGGGGAGGGGTGGGCTGTCCGGGTTGAGGGGACGCTGGCAGCGGTGGCGGCGGCTCAGCAGGGCGATCCCCCGGGCAGAACAGCCCGACGGGGTAGTTCAGCACCTCGTTGGAGGCAATCGCGCGCAGTTGGCAGTAGTCGGCCACGTCCGACGACGGGATGCGTTCTGGGCGCGAGCCGTTACAGGTGACGACTTTATCGTTGGCTTCGCCGTCCGCGCCGCGGCTGTCAGTGTCGCCGAGGCAGAACACGCTGCGGAAGCCCTCGCGGATGGTGGTCGGCTGAGCGCCGGGGATGTCTGGCAGGACGACAGCCTGACCATCGAGCACGCTGATCTCGAGCAAGCTGTCTTCTGCGCCTTCTTCGCTGAGGGTGCGGAACATCACTGAGGACGAGATGTCCACGCGCGCGCCGTTCACCGTCAGGTTGACCGTGTAATTTTTAGGGCCTTGCACGAGCAGCGCCTGTTCAGTGGCGTCCTCACAGGTCGGCTCGCCGATGCCGCTGCGCAGGAAGAAGGCCTGCATCAGGCCGCGCTCGGTGAGGTCAGCGGGGCGCAGCGAGTCAATGGCGGGGTCGGGGTTGAGGTTGTCGCGAAACATCCAGCCGGCGGTGTCGCGGTAGACGATGCGCACCCATTGGCGATCGGCGCTGAGCGCGTCGGCGTTGAGCGTGCTGCCTGCGGGCGCGACGCCTAAGCGGTTGAAGTTAGTTCCGGGGCCGCTGCGGAGGTTGCTGTTGACGCGCGTCGTGACGGGGAGGCTGGGGCGCGGCGCGGCGGCTTGCGCGGGGTCAGTGGCGTTTTCGACTTCTACATCGCCCAAGAGGATGAACGTCACGGCTTGGCCGGGCAGCGTTTCGGGCACGTTGGCCTGCACGTTCATCACCGCTACGCCCCACCGGCTCTCATCCAACGAGAGCGAGGCCGCGCTGACGCTGGCCACGGTGTTCAGGCTGGCCAAGTCGGCGGGCTTGGTGAAGAAGTCTTCTGCTACGTCCTCGGTGAACTTCGCGCGCACTTGGTCGTTGCCGTAGCAAACGACGTTGCGGCCCAGCTGAGCGCAGTTCGTCCCAAGCGATTGCAGCGCTTGGCGCACCAGCGCCGGGCAGCTCTGCTGTGACAGCGTGGGCACAACCCACAACGCAGCGAGCAGTGCGATGATTGTCCCTCTCAACTTTCTCATAAGCCCCCTTTATTAGCTAGAGGTTAATTATACGGCTCTTTAAAAATCATAGCATGGTTTCTGCGTGTAGTACTGTGCTGTGCTATACTGTCAGGCAACGATCAGCGGACGGAAAAACCCTTATGAAACGGTTATCACTGATCTTACTAATTCTAACCTGCTTGGCTGGTTTCGTGAGGGCACAAGGTGAGCGTCGTCTGCTGCTGCCAGATGGCGGCACGCTGCGCTACAGCGGCGATTGGATCATCACCTCAGAGGAGGGTGTGTTCGACGGTGACCGCCTAAAAATGCGGAGCGACTCGCGTGAGCTGCTCGTGTGGATTTACTTTACCTCCTCGAGCACCCTGCGCCGTGAACAAGCAACGCGCCTGCTGGACTTTGTGGAGTACGACTATGGGCTGTACGAAGCAGCGAGCACACAGCCCTTTGACCCTGACGCGGTCATCGTGCGGCGCTTGAGCGGGATTGAGGTAGCAGAGTATACCTTCCAGAATGTCGACCCTTCTTTCCCGTATGACATCACGGTGCTCTATCGTCTGACGCCAGCCGGGGATGGCCTCAGCATTGAAGCCACTTCCTACAGCGAGATTGCGGTGGGCGACATCAGCAGCCTGTACGAGATGATCTTCAGCTATGAGCCGCCCAACGCAGCGACAGCTACGGCCACCTGCGAGGTGTTCATCCCGTATGGAATTGTTCTGCGCGCTGGCCCGTCAATCAATGCCGAGGCCGTGCGGACGATTACCAACCTGCGCGGCGAAATGCTGACGGCGACCCTCATCCGCGTGGACAGCGTTGGGTCAGGTTGGTATCGTGTGAACGCGCCCAACGAGGCTTACGTGCGTGAAATCATCGCGCAGCCTGAAGGTCGTGGCTGTGACATCCTCCCACGCACGCGCTGACTGATGCAGCGTTGGGCGAGTTGTGCTACATTTGAGGCACAACAGCACGTGGAATGAACGACATGCGCAGCACAATGATTCGGCCACAGTATGCAATCATCTTTCGCTACGATGTGCGGCCAGACACGCAAGAAACCTACTTTCGCTATGTGGTGGGCGATTTTACGCCCGCGCTTCAGGAGCACGAAATCTACATGCAGGATGCGTGGCACGTGGCATGGGGCAACTACCCTGAGCGCCAGCTCGAGTACGTAACAGAACGATTTGAGTGCATCCAACGCCTGCTGCAAAGCCCTGAATGGGAACGTCTCGAAGGCCGCTTGAAGAGCTTCACAACCGATTATTCGATGCACATTCAGCGCTATACCGGCGCGTTCAAGGTGTAGGATGTTCACAGGCAAAACCGTTTTAGTGACCGGCGGGTCACGTGGGATTGGGCGCGCTATTGCGCTGGCATTCGCGGCGCAGGGGGCACGGGTGGCGGTTAACTATCGCAGCAGCCACGCCGCCGCGCAGGCGACGCTCGCCCAACTCGAGGGCGCAGGCCACATCCTCGCGCCAGCCGACGTGACCGACCCTGCCGCGGTAGAGGCGCTCATCACGAGCGTGGTGGCGCAGTTGGGCCGCCTCGACATCCTGATCAACAACGCCGCTATCTATGAAGAGCACCCGCTGACGGACGTCTCTTATGAACAGTGGCAGGCAGCATGGCAGGCGCACCTGCAAGCAAACCTCATCAGCGCGGCCAACCTGATCTACTGCGCGGCGCATCATATGATCCCGCGCGGGGGCGGGCGGATCGTGAACGTGTCCTCACGCGGGGCCTTCCGTGGCGAGCCGCGCGCGCCGGCCTACGGCGCAAGCAAAGCCGGTCTCAATGCCTTGAGCGGCTCACTGGCGCAGCTTCTCGCCCCGCACGGGGTGTTTTTGCACACGGTGGCCCCGGGTTTTGTGGAGACCGACATGGCGGCTGATCTGTTGAGCAGCCCCGCTGGGGACAGCATCCGCAGCCAAAGCCCGTTGGGGCGGGTGGCGCTCCCGGAGGAAGTGGCGCACGTGGTGCTCTTCCTCGCCAGTGAGCAAGCCGCCTTTGCCACGGGCGCAATTGTTGATGTGAACGGCGCAAGTTATCTGCGGATGTGAGAGCAATGACCATAACAGTGAACTTTCCGGATGTGTTGGGCGCGATTACGGGCGGGGCGCGCATCAATCAAGGTGTTGTGCAAGTTGCTAGCGCGCTGCGCCCGCGCGTGATCATGGCGGGGCGATCCGTCGAGATGCTGCTGCTGCTGCAAAATATGTCCAACGTGGAAGTGCAGATCGTGACTGAGCTGCGGCTGCCGTCCACGGATGCCAAAAAGCAGAAGGGGCGCATCATCGCCAAGTCGGACGCGCTGGCGGTGCGCCTGTCCCCCGGGGCGGTAGGCGTGATCGTGCTGCCGCTGGCCACATTGCCGGACATCGCCGTCAGCGCCGGTTACCCGATTGGCATGGAAGTCAAAGTGACGCCTGTCGGCAGCAAGCCCCAGCGCGTGCGCACGCCCGATGGCGGTGAACCGTTCGAGGTCGAGACCCTGCCCGCCGAGAAGCGTGAACTGGTCGAAGACCTCAAGAAACTGGCATGGACGGCCAATGGCAAGGGGGGCGTTGTTGAGAGCGCGCTTACGGTCATGTCAGGCAAGGTGGGCGCGCTGCCTGATTTGCAGGCGAGCTTCACGACGATTTGGACGCCGGTTGACACGCACGCGGACGCCTACTTGCTAATGCTGTTGGGCGATGTAGTCTACCATCAGGTGCTGCCGGCGCTCAAGCGCCCGAACATCCTGCCAGTGATGCAAGAATACACGGCTAAGCGCTTCTTCAACGTGGGCTATGAGCTGCGGCCTGAGGAGATCGACGGCATCGCGCGCTATTTCACTTATTTGTTGGAATGCGCCGCGCCCGGCGAAAAGCAGCTCGTAGACGAAGAACGCGCGCGCCACAACCTGCGAATTTACTTCAACTCAGATGGCACAGTGCGCCAAGACTTGCACGAGGTGCGCCTGCCCCATTGGCTGCGCGAGCTGGCGCGGGTGGTCTTTCAGGATGCGCGTGTGATGCAGCTTCCCGTGAAGGCTATCGGCCATTTCGCCTATGATGGTCTGCTGCGCGATGCGCTCCACGATGCGTTTCACACGGTAGAGGCCTTGCTTCAGATGGAGCTAGGCACGGCGGCTGAACATGAGGCCTATATCGAGGTGATCTTTGACCAACTGCGCGAAAAGAAGCTGACGTTTGAGAAGCTCTATTTGCCGCTCATGATGGGGGCGATCGTCCACGGGCACACCGTCACCGTTCGAACGGAACGCCCCGCGGATGTGCTCAACACGCTGCGCGACGTGGCCGAGCAGCGCGGTGTGGAACTTGACGAGGACAGCCGCGGCGTGCAGCACCTCGTCATCCGCCTGTGTGACATCGTCGCGCAGCGTTACGGCGCGATGCCTGATTAGCCATGCGTTACACCGATCTGCTAGACGAGGCCGAACTGGCGCAGTACGCGCGCGCCTTCAACGCCCGCGTCCGCCGCAGCGGGCGCTTTGAAGCTTTGACGGTGGACGAACTGCGCGGCGTGATCTTGGAATCCGGCGGGGTGTGCGGCTGGTGCGGAGCTGATCTGTTCGATCAGCCGTTTGAGGTCGATCACATCATCCCGCTGGCCGAGCGCGGCGCGCACCATCCAAACAATTTGGTGGTGGCGTGTAGAAAGTGCAACCGCCAAAAAGCGGGCATGTCCCCGCTGCGGTTTGCGCTGGCGCTGGCCGCACGCACGGGCCGCATCACGCCCGTCATCCAGCGCATCCTCACTCACTACAACGCCGATGCCCCCTTCCAACCGCGTTTGTTCGAATGACCTAGCGGCGTCTGGCCTCTTTATCCTTTTTATATACTCATGCATTTTTTGTTTACAGTCTTGTTACTGTTAAAATCTTGCGATATATTTAGACCATATCAAGCAGATTAGAGCTTGGGTGAGGGTAGCATGCTGGGAAAGCAAATCCACGTTCAACGGCTGCAAGCCGCACCAGATATGATTGCACTGACGCTAGAAGGCACTTTTAACTATATCGACCTCTATGAGGCTGTGGATGAATGCATCCCCCAGTCACATGGCTCAAGCGCCCCTTTTTCTCTCATCATCAACCTAGCGCCCGCCAAGTTTGAAGAGTTCGGGTTGATGAGCGCGGTGTTTCGTGTGAGCGATAGGCTGCGCACGCACGTTGACGTGTGTGTGTTGGTGGCTGCGCCGCTCATCATGCGAGAGGCGATCATGATGATCACCCGCCTTGATCCAACCTTCTGTGCTCATTTGCGCCTCGCGTCGAGCTTGTCTGAGGCGCTGCTCATGCTCGGCATACATTGCAGCGTGCCAGCTCTGATAAATTAGCCCCCCGTCCCTGTGCTCAGTTGCGTTATAATGACGTTGACGGAGCTAAAGGGAGCCACCTCATGTTTGACTTGCTGAACCGCATCCGCCGAGTTGACCCGCGCAAGTTCACTCCGACGCAGTGGGTGATGGTCGCTGTCGGCGTTATTGTTGCCCTGTGGGTGTTGAGCACGCTGCTGTCGATTGCCACGACGATCATGCCGTTTGTGGTGCTCGGTATTTTGTTCTATGTGGGCTACCGCGCGTTGAGCAGCCGCAGCGAGGAAGCCGCTAAAGTGCAGCAGCAGAAGCGTGAGGCGGCCGTCTCACAAGCGGACGCCAGCGCTGACCGCGCTCAGGAACAAGTGGAGGCGGTGCGCGCCCGTCGCCTTGTCGAGCCGACGATTGACCCGAAAACCGGCCTTGAAACGGTTGACATCGCGCGCTTAGAAGAACAAGAGCGCCGTTTGATGCAGCAGGCCAAGCAAGCTGACGCCGACGAAGTGCAGCGCCAGCTTGAAGAGCGCCGCAAGCGCTTGCTCGGCAACCAGAGCAGCGAGTAACTTGCAGTTCACTTCATGACCAATCTTCTGTTGATCATCTTGGACACGCAGCGCCGAGACCGCTTGTCGCTGTACGGCTATGCGCGCCCGACGTCGCCGCGCTTGGACGACTTCGCCGCTGAAGGCCGCGTCTACGAGGCGGCGGTGGCCCCCGCGCAGTGGACGATCTCCTCGCATGCGTCGATGTTCACTGGCCTCTACCCCTATCAGCACGCGACGAACCAAGCCAACGATCGCCTGCCGCTCGCGCTGACGAGCGTTGTCGAGTGGCTGCGGGCGGGCGGGTATCACACGGTGGGCTTCTGCAACAACCCGCTGATCGGCTTGATCGACAACGGGCTGGATCGCGGTTTTGAGCGCTTCTACCACTACGCTAGCCCTGCCCCGCAGCGCCCGACGCGCCGCCCGCTGCCGCCTGTGCTGGCGGGGGCGTGGCGCGGCTTCAGCCAGTTCACGCGCCGCACCATCAACCGCTTTGCTCACAATGAGGCGCTGTTCCGCGCGTCGCTGCACCCCCTCATCTCGCCGATTTGGTCGCGTTGGGTGAACTACAAGGGCAGCGTGGCGGCCAGCACCCGCGACTTGCGCGCGTACTGGCATCAGCATCGGCGCAGCGCGCAGCAGCCGATCTTCGCCTTCCTCAACCTGATGGGGACGCACATGCCGCTGCGCCCACCGCGCCGCTGGCTCGACCACATCGCGCCGGAGCTGCGCCGTGACCGCGCTGCCCTGCGCTGGATGGCGGCTTACAACGGCGACGGCCTGCGCTGGATCAGCCCGGCCATCCCCCCCTTGACCGATTGGCAGCAGCACGTCCTCGGGGCGTTCTACGACGCGGCCGCCGCCGAACAGGATCACTACCTCGGCGCAATGCTGGCGGCGATGCAAGCCGACGGCGACCTAGACGATACGCTAGTGATCATCGGCGCGGATCACGGTGAAGGCCTCGGCGATCACGGCTACTGTGGCCACAGCTTCGTTGTCAACCACGAGCTGACGCATGTGCCATGGCTGCTGTGGTGGCGCGGCCGCCTCCCCCCCGCGCGAGAGCCGTCCGTCATCTCGACGCGGCGGGTCTTTCACACGCTGCTGGACGCAGCAGGCTTGGGGCGCACCCTGCCGATTGACGACCCAGCCGGCAGCGTTGAACGGCTGTCGCTGCTGCGCGCGGGCGGTGAGGCCGAGCACAACACCGCCCTGAGCGAGGCCTACCCCGCCAACACGCTGCTGAACACGCTGCGTTATCGCATGCCCGGCGTCGTCGAACAGCGCCGTTTGGACGCGGTGCGGCGCGCGGTCGTGCGTGGCGAGCACAAGCTCACGACGGTGGGCGACCAGCCCGAGGCGCTCTATCACCTGCCGACTGATCCAACGGAGCAAGTCAACTGCTTAACGGGGCAGCCGACGCTGGCGGCAGAGTTGTACGCTGCGCTGGCGCAGGCGCTCACGTCAGCGGTCAGCGCGCCTATTGATCAAGATTTCAGCCCTTCTGTGCTGGAGAACCTGCGCGCGTTGGGCTACCTAGACTAGGAATAGACACCCCCATGACCGATCCACTGCGCTTGGTGCGCCCGGCGCTGCGCTACAAAGACAGCTACATCGCGGCGGCCTACGAGTACGAGGCGGAAGGCCATTGGCCGCTGTGGAACATCGACAAGATGATCGACCATTTCGACGAGTACGTTGAGATGCTGCTGCTCAAAGAGACTGAGCCGATGCCCGGCTGGTCAGCGGAGACAGTGTTCTGGTCAGTCGTGGGGGATGAGTATGTGGGGCGGATCACGCTGCGGCACGAGTTGCTGGGGAATTTGCTCAACTACGGCGGGCACATCGGCTACGACATCCGCCCGACGATGCGCCGCCGCGGCTTCGGCACACAGCAGCTCGCCTTGTGCTTGATCGAGGCGCGGCAGCGCGGCTTCGCGCGCGTCCTCATCACCTGCGATGACGACAACCGCGGTTCGATCCGCATCATCGAGGCCAACGGCGGCCTGCTGGAGGACAAGCGCGACATAGGCCGCCACGCCCTTACCCGTCGCTACTGGATCGCGCTCTAGCCCCGAAAACTGCTCAGCGAGCGCAGCTGGGCGAACTTCTTGTGCTGGTGGGCGTCCATGCGTTTTAGCACGTCGTTCAAGATGCGCATCGCGTCGAGGATGTAAGGCCCTTTGTTGAGCATGACCGCCTCGGCGCGCTGCGACATGGCCGCATCGGTGATCTCGGCGCGGGTGGCGCGGCCTTTCTTGGCCAGCGTCTCCAGCACCTGCGTCGCCCAGATGACCGGCACATGCGCCGCCTCACACACCCACAGGATTTCTTCTTGCAGCTCGGCTAGGCGCTCAAAGCCCAACTCAACCGCCAGATCGCCGCGCGCGATCATCACGCCGCAGGGCTGCACGCCGCTGATGGCCATGATGATCTCCGACAAGTTGCGGATGGCCTCGGCGGTTTCGATCTTGGCGATGATCGCGAGATCGGCGCAGGCGCGGCCCAAACGGCGAATTTCCTCTTGGAGCAGCTTCACGTCCCCGGCGTTCTGCACGAACGAGTAGTTGATCATGTGCGCCAGCTTGACCACCGTCGGCAGGTCGCGCAGGTCTTTCTCAGTCAGCGGCGAGAGTTTGAGCGGCGTGTCTGGGAAGTTGATGCCCTTGTCGTCCTTGAGTTTGTCGCCCTCGGCGCTGGCTTGGGTGATCTTGAGCACGAGGCCTTCTGGGATGCGCTTCTCGATGACCGCGCCGATCTTGCCATCGTCGAAAAACACGCGGTGGCCGACCTGCGCCTGCTGGATGGCCTCGGGCAGGGTACAGCGCGCTTGGTTGGGGTATTCGGGGTGGCGGTCAGGGGCGCTGGCGCGCAGCAGCAGCACGTCGTCCACGCGCAGGCGAGTATGTTTGGCCAGCGTTACCTCGGTCGTGCGGCACTTGGGGCCGCCTAGATCCATAGCGATCTTGCAGATGTGGCCGGTGCGCTGCTCGGCGATTTTGACGTGCGCCGCCATTGCTTCCCATTGGGCCGGGCCGTCGTGGGCGCAGTTGATGCGGGCGATGTCCATGCCGCCCATCACCAGCGATTCCACGAGTTGGGCGTCATGCGCTGCCTCTGAAGGTAACGTGACCATCATACGCACGCTGCGGCGGTGCTGGCGCGGCCCAAAGACGCGCTCTGTCTCGTTGCTTAGAAGGCTCTCGCCGCGGCTGAAGACCTCCGGCGCGGGGCGGTCGGGCGCTTCGGCGCTGCGGCCTATGAGCTGGCCGAGGGTGGCCATCACCGCGTCCAGCGTGGCAAGGGTGTGGGCTTCGCTGCGCCCCAGCGACGACAGCCCCCACAGTTTGAGTTCGCGCTGTAAGGGGCGCAGGTCATGCTGCCGCAGGGCAAGGTAGGCGGCGAGGTTGTGGCCGCTCTCGCGCACGTGGTCGCGCTCTGGCGCGATGTAAGGCTCCCATTGGACGAAATGCCTGTCTGCTTCTTGAACAACCTCTGCGCGCAGTTGGCGCACTTGATCAAATAAAGTATCTAAGCTCATCGGTTGGCCTCTGGCGTCAGTTTCATTTTTCTACCAGTTTACACCGATTGCACGCCTGCGATTAGTAAGGAGTGTCATGGTTGTGGGGTTGGATGTAACATTGAAGCCAACCGTACCGTTGAGGTGGCGTGGCGATTTTCGGCCTAATCTGCCTATGACTCCTCCTCGCGGATCACGAGTTCTTGCTTGACGTAGACGCGGGCGCGGTCTTTGATGTCGCGGTGGACGTGCGTCCCGGGGCCGATCTGCGCCGCCGCGCCGATCTTGACGCCCGGCATGGTCATCACGTCCACGCCGAGGAAGGCATCCCGCCCGATGATCGCCCCCAGCTTGTCGCGCCCTGTGGCAATTTTTTCGCCCTTGACGACGCTCGAGACAATCCCGTGGTCGATGCGCAGGTTGGCGGTGGTGCAGCCTGCGCTGAAGTTGACGTTGTCGGCGAACACGCTGTCCAACACGCGGCAGGCGTGCATCTGCACCCCTTCGCCCACGTAGCTGCGCGCCACCTCTGTCGTGAAGCCGACGTTGCTCTTGGCCAGCACCATGCTCTGGCGCACCAGCGCGTTGTTGCCCACGATCACGCCGCGCCCGATGTAGGCCGGGCCGACGACCGCCGCCCCTGCGAACACCTTCGCGCCCGCTTCGATCACCACATTGCCGCTGACGCTCGCGGTGGGCGCGATGAACGCATCCGGCGCGATGATCTGGCCTTGAAGGCGGCTGAGGAAGCGCTCCATCACGCTCAGGACGTGCCACGGGTACTTGAGCGCGTCCCAACGCTCGGCGTAGCGCACGACGTAGAAGGGGTGCTGTTTCATGAGCGCGTCCATCGCCCGCTCGTAATGGTCGTCACTGGGCAGGGCGCGGGCGTACTCGGCGCGGATTGCGTCGAACAGGCGGCCGGCGTGGGCGTGCAGGTGAGCGACGACGTTCACGTAGGGGCTGGGTTCGTTGCCTGCGCCCGGCTTCTCGATCACGCCGACGATGCGCCCGTCCCCCTCGACGATCAAGTATCCGCCGGGGAAATACTGCGACATCTCCACGCCGGCGATGTAGGTGCGCTCAGGGTTGGCGGTGTGATGAGCGAGCATGTCCGCATGGAGGCTCGTTTCAACGATGTCGTGCACTTGGTTGATGTAGACAGGCGCATCAGGGTTGACGAGCGGTTCCGCCCGCAGCACTGCGTCCCCCATGCCGATCGGTTCGGGCTGGACGGCGATCTGTACGGTCAGCTCGCTGGGCAGGTCGGGCAGCAGACCGCGCAGCGCCGCCGCGTTATGCGGGTTGCCGACGATGACCACCTCGCGGAAGCCCAAATGCGCGAAGGTGCGAAGCTGCATCACGAGCAGCGGCTCCTCGCCGAATTTGAGCAGGGATTTCTCGCTCAACGGCCACATGCGCGACGACGCGCCCCCGGCCAGAATGATCAATTGTGGTGCGGGCATGATAATAGGCTCCTTCGCCAGTGCTAAATCTACCAGCGCCCATTGTAAACGATCTGACACGTGAGACAAAAACGCCCGAACAGAAAGCGTTCGGGCGTAGTGAGCGGTGTGCTTAGGCGCTACCCGGCGCGCTGGCCGCCTTCGATCAGGTGGGTCTGGCCGGTGATGTAGGCGCTCTCCTCACTGGCGAGGAACAGCGCAAGGTCAGCGACTTCCTCAGGGCGGGCGTAACGCTTGAGCGGGATGCGCTCCACAAACTGCTGACGGACACCCGCGCCCATCGCGGCATCGCCGCCCGCAAACTGCGTTTCCAGCGATTCCATCATGCGCGTCTCGACTGGCCCGGGGTTGATGCTGTTCACGCGGATGCCCATCGGCGCGGCCTCGAGCGCCGCCGTGCGCATCAAGCCGATGGCGGCGTGCTTGCTGGCGATATAGGCCGACATGCCGGGTGAGCCGATCACGCCTGCCACGGAAGACATCACGATGATGCTGCCGCCGCCGCGCTTGGCGATGGCAGGGATGGCGTACTTCAGCCCTAGCCAAACGCCGGTGACGTTCACTGCGATGACCTTTTCGAACGTCTTCAGGTCGTATTCGGTGATCGGTTTGACTTCACCTTCAATGCCTGCGTTGGCGACGAAGATGTCTAGACCGCCGAACTTAGCGACGCACTGTTCAACCATGCGCTGGTTGTCCTCAGGTTTGGTGACGTCCGCCACGGCGTAATCGGCGCGGTTGGGGCCGATCTGCTGTACAGCTTTCTTGAGCGCGTCCTCGCTGATGTCAGTCAAGAACACCGAAGCCCCTTCGTTGGCGTAGCGCTGGGCAATCGCAAGGCCGATCCCGCCTGCGCCGCCGGTGATGAGCGCGACTTTGTCTTGTAAACGTGCCATCTCTCTCCTCCTGAAAAGAAAATTATATACGTTGAAATTATATTGTAACCCAAGTTTCCTTTAAAATCAATCATTTTGAACCTTTTTAGCCTTTTGTGAACGCTAAAATGACCGAGGCGGCCTAGTGTAATATAGGTCGGGTGGCCTAGTTCTCCTCCAGCCCCAACTCATAAACGGCGCTCTTCTTCCAGCCGCTGGCGGCGGCGATGGTCTTGGCCGCGTTGGAGAGGCTTTCGCCTGCCTCCAGCAGGCGTTCTAACTCGGCGAGCACGCGCAGCCGATCCCACGTGGTGGGGGTGGGCGCGCCGCCGATGACGAGCGTCACTTCCCCTTTGGGGTTCTCTTGGCTGTAGCGCTGCTGTGCCTCGTGAGCGGTGGCGCGGTAGAACTCCTCAAAGCGTTTGGTCATCTCGCGGGCGACGCACACGGGACGATCCGCGCCCATCACCGTGGCGATCAGCCCCAACGTGTCCGCGAGGCGGTGCGGGCTTTCGTAGCAAACCAGCGTGCGCTTTTCCGCGCGGACGCTCTCCAGCAGGGCGCGGCGCGTGCTCTGCTTTTTAGGCAGGAAGCCGAGGTAGACGTAGCCATCGGTTGGCAGGCCGCTGGCGATCAAGGCGCTGGCGATGGCGTTTGCGCCCGGGATGGGCACGACTTGGTAGCCGCGCGCGATGGCCGCGCGCACCAGCTCATAGCCCGGGTCGCTGATGGCGGGTGTGCCGGCGTCGCTGATGAGGGCGACATCGCCAACGTCTAACGCGGCGAAGATCGCATCCAGCTTGACCAGTTTGTTGTGCTCATGATAGCTCGTGATCGGGGTGTGGATGTCAAAATGCTGAAGCAGCACGCGGCTCGTGCGGGTGTCTTCCGCGGCAATCAAGCGCACTTCTTTGAGGATCCGCAGGGCGCGCAGGGTGATGTCTTCAAGGTTACCGATGGGCGTGGCGACGAGGTAAAGGGTGTGCATGGCGGTGTCCGGTGGGTGGGCGCAAGCGAAACAGCGGCGCAGCGTTGGGCAGTGAATGATAAATTGGCGTATGCTCATCATAAGCAGGCATGGAGAGATGAGCAAGGATGCGCGGGCTGCTGGTGGGGCTGATGGTGGTGATGTGTGGCTGGCTGACCGGCCTTGAGATGGCGGCGCGTCAGGCGTTGGTTGCAGCAGAGCGTGAGTGGCTGACGTTTCAGGTCTACGCGCAGCCGCCCGTGCTGGCCACGCCAACGCCGTTCGCGCGGCCTGCGCCGCTGCTGCAAGCGGGGATGAGCGTGCGCGTGCAGATGCGCGAAGGGGAATGGCTCAACCTGCGCGATGCGCCCGGTCTGCAAGGCCGCGTGATCACCATGCTGCGCGACAAGACCCCGCTCACGTTGATCGAAGGGCCATATGAAGCGGACGGGCTGCGCTGGTGGAAGGTGCGCACGCGCTGGCAAGAGGGCTGGTGCGTGGAGCAGGCTGGCGACGTGCTGGCGTTGGTCGTCAGCGCAGACAGCGAAGCTGATCCAGATGCACGATGATCCAGTCCGTCAGCTCAGGCGTTTTCATGTTGAGGGCGCGCAGGGCTGGCTCCGTCAGCGGGACGAAGTCCGGCAGATACTCGCCGCGGGTAGGATCATTGAACTCGGGGCCGCTGCGCTGCTTCAGGTCGAACCTCAACAAGCGACATACGTAGAAGTACTCGCGTAAGTTCTTGCCACCTTTTTCATGCCGCAGCGTGAAGGCGTGCATGACAATTTCTACCTGCGCGCCCAATTCCTCTTCTAATTCGCGAGTGAGCGCCGCGCGCAAGGTTCGATCTACTGGCTCCACACCACCGCCGGGGGCCACCCAGTAAGGTTTAGTATTGTTAGGTTTTACTCTTTTAATCAACAACAAAGAATTATTTTCGGTGAGCAGGATGCCGCGCACGCGCTCAATCGGGGCGGCGCTGATGCTTGGAATAGCCATGTGGAACCTTGAGGAAACCTCGATATATTAATTTTACATAAGTCAGGGTAGCACAAGTTTTGGAAAAGTGTGGGAAATTTCGATTAAGCCTTCATAAAGATGTGAGAACTCATTCCCCCAGCTCGACAAGGATTGTCTCGGCCAACGGCGCGCCAATGACCACCTCCCCATCGTCCCAGCGCACGGTGATCGGGCCGCCGTAAGGTTCGCGGTGAGCCAGTTGCAGCGTGCGGTTCAACTGAAAGCCCTTGCTGAGGGCGTATTGGAGCATCTCGTTCGTTTCGATCACGAAACGCGCGACGCGGGCGGTTTGGCCGTGTTGCAGCGTAGAAAGCGGCACGAGCAGGCGCTCGGCCACCACGCCGGCATCGTCGGGGATGGGATCCCCGTGGGGGTCAACTGTTGGGTCGCCCAGCTTGGCCACCAGCGCCTGCACGAAGCGATCGCTCACCGCGTGTTCGAGCGCTTCGGCCTCTTCATGCACTTCGTGCAGCTCATAGCCCAACTCTTTCACAAGGAACAGCTCGATCAGGCGATGCCGCCGCAGCACCTTCAACGCAAGGTCTGTGCCGCTGCCCGTCAAGCGAATGCCCTTGTAGCGCTGATAGTCGATCAGCCCCTCCTCGTCGAGGCGCTGCGCCATGTCGGTAACGCTCGGCGCGCTGATGTTGAGCGACTCGCTCAGGGCGTTGGTCGACACGCGGTCGCCTTCGTCAGTTTTCAGCTCCTGTTCAAGGGCATAGACGGCCTTGAGGAAGTTTTCAACGGATTCAGTGCTGCCTATCTGCGTTTTCTTGCGCGGCATTGCCCACTCGCTCGCTACCTCTACAACTTTCTGTCATTTTAACAGAAGTGCGGCGTTGTGGCGCGTTGACCTCGCAGCAGGCGCAGTTTTATCTGGGGGATGCTGGCATGATCGACTAGTCGATCATGCCGCGTTCGCGCAGGGCACGGCCACAGGCGGCTAAACAGTCCAGCGTGGCCTCAGAGTAGTTGCGCGAGAGCAGCACGCCGTGCGCCCCGCCCTCATAGGCGGCGTGAACGCCCTCGTAGCACTCCTGTGGGGTGATGGGCTTGCTCGTCCCCCCGTCGCCCACGCCTACGCCGATCCCCGGATAGACCTTGACCTTGCCGCCGGTGTCAGCGATTAGATGCTGCGTCCAGCGGGTGATGTACGTCGGCTTGAAGCCTGCCAGCGGCGCGTCGTGGTAAGGGGCGATGAACTCGTCCAGATCAAGGATGGTGGCCAGCGCTTGATAGGCTCCTTCGGGCGTGGCGTCGGCCAGCACGCCCTTCTGCCACGTGTCGGCGAGGTTCTTGAAGCGCGCCCCTGCTGGGGTGTGATACAGCACCGGCTTCAGAAAGTCGGCGGTGTGTTGATAGTCGCTTTGATCGTACTGCGCTTTCAAATAAGGGTTATAGGTGTTGATCACCTGCCACAGCCCATAGCCGACTTGATGCGCAGGGTCAGACCATTTGACCGCGCCGGCGATTTCACGGTAGAGGCTGCGGTGCGCGTCCAGCCACATCTTTTCCCACATGAGCACCTCCGGGTGGTGCAGCAGCAGGCGCAGCAAGCCGACGAACACGCCGTCGCGCGGGCGGTCGCCCTTGCGCACGCCTTGCAGGAACAGGTCAACGGCCTGATAGCCGGCGATGGCGCGTTCTACGTCGATGCCGCGGGCGCGCGCCTCGGCCTTGAAGTGGTCGTCAAAGCCGGTTGTGCTGTCCGCGCGGAAGATGTCCATCAGCGGGCTTTGCCGTTCGATGCCCCACAGCATGCCGTCCAGCGCGTGGTTGCTGAACCAGTCGTCGATGACGCAGCGCCACCACGTGCGGTAGTCCGGGTTGAGCAGCGAGGGGCGCGTGGCCACCCGCCCCCAATGGTCACGATCCATGAAGTGGATCGCCCCCGGCTGCCAGATCGGGCGGATGCTGCTGGCGGACGTCTCGCAGTAGTAGGTGTAGACCTGCATCCCGCGCTGGCGCGCCGCAGGGATGACCTCGGCAAGGGTGTCGAAGCCCTGCGTAAGCGGGTCGGGCGCGGCGAACTGGCGGTGATGAGTGGCTTGGAAGTGCGCCTCGTTGGGGCGGTAGAACGCGCCGCCTTGCAGGTTGTCCGGCTCGGCCACGCCGTGATCGGGGAAGCCGTAGACTGCGCGCCCCGCGTTGCCATAGCTCCACGACAAGGCTGAGATGAACAGCGCGTTGACGCCCGCCTTTTCTTGCAGGATGTCCAGCACTGGCTCAACGCCTTCATCGACGAAGCTGATCGCGCCGATTTGAATGCCAACAAAAGTCTTGCTCATGAGAGATAGTCGTCCTTGTGTGAGGGGAAGCGCTCAGCGGCTGCCGCGCAGGCGTGGATCGAGGAAGTCGCGCAGCCAATCGCCCAACACGTTGAGCGAGAGCACCGTTAACACGATGCACAGGCCGGGAAAAACCGCCAGCCACCAACTGCCGCCCAAGAGTTGATCGCGGCTTTCGGCCAGCATGCCGCCCCACGTCGGGACGGTCGGCGGCACGCCCAGCCCCAGAAACGACAGCGTCGCCTCAGATAGGATGACGCTGGCCACATTGAACGAGGCGATGACGATGAGCGGGGCGGTGATGTTTGGCAGGATGCCGCGCAGCAGAATGCGGGCGTTGTTCGCGCCCATCGCCCGCGAGGCGGTGATGTGTTCGCGTTCGCGCTCGGCGATAGTGCTGCCGCGGGCGATGCGCGCATACGTCACCCACTGGCCGATGCCCAGCACGATCACCAAGTTCGCCACGCTCTGCCCCAGCACGACCAGCACCATGATCGCCAGTAAGATGAATGGGAAGCCGAGTTGAATGTCTGCGATGCGCATGATGAGGTCGTCCAAGAAGCCGCCGAAGTAGCCGGCGACCATCCCCAAGCTGATGCCGACGAAGCCGCCCAGCAGCACCGCCGCCAGCCCGACCGAGATCGACACCCGCGCGCCGTAGATCAAACGCGAGAGCACATCACGCCCCAGCGCGTCCGACCCCAGCGGGTAATCGGGGTTGGGCGTTTCGGCCGCGAACATCGGCGGGGTCAGCCGCGCGCGCAGCGTTTGGCGGTTGGGGTCTTTGGGGGCGATGTTGGGGCCGAACAGGGCAAAGAAGCCCACGATCCCCAGCACGATGAGCGCTAGCAGCGGCCAGCGCGCTTTGAACAGGCTGCGCAGCGCGCGGCGCAGCTCAGACGGTGTTTCTACCAACTCATCGGCCGGAAGCCGAACAGGCGCAGTCATCGAAGGCGTGGTCTGGATCATGGGGGGCCTCCTGCTAGCCGATGCGGATGCGCGGGTCGAGCCGTGCGTACAGCAGATCGACCATAAGGTTCAACGTGACGAAAACCAGCGAAAAAATCACAACAGAGGCCTGCACCACGGGAATATCGCGCTGGGTGATGGCGTTGAACACCAGCCGCCCCACCCCGGGCCAACTGAACACCGTCTCGGTGACGACCACACCGCTGAGCAAGAAGCCAAACTCAAGGCCGAGGATCGTCACGACGGGGATGAGCGCGTTGCGGAAGGCGTGGCGAAACACCACCACTCGCCCGGATAAGCCCTTCGCGCGGGCGGTGCGCACGTAGTCTTGGTTGAGCACCTCCAACATCGCCGAGCGCACCAAACGGGCGTTGCGCGAGAGCGAAAACGTCGCAATCGTGACCCCGGGCAGGATCAAGTGGCGCAGCGCGTTCGGCAGGTTGTCGATGGCAGTTGCAAAGTCGCCGTTGAGCATCGGCTGCAAGATCGGCACATAGCCCGAAATCGGCAGCCAGCGCAGCGTCAGCCCGACGAACAGGATCAGCATGATGCCCAGCCAAAAGCTCGGGATCGACTGACCGAACATGGCGAAGAGCATGATGCCGCTGTCGAGCGGCGTGCCGCGACGCGTCGCCGAGAGGATGCCGATGGGGATGGCAAGGCTGATGGCCAGCACCAGCGCGAAGATCGTCAGCTCTAATGTGGCGGGCAGGCGCTCCAGCACCATGTTGGCGGCGGGCTGGCGGCTGCGCAGGCTCGTTCCGAGGTCGCCGCGCAGCATCCCGCCGACGAAGTTCAGGTACTGCTCGGGCAGGGGGCGGTCAAACCCCAGCGCGACCCGCGCCGCGGCGATCTCTTCGTTGCTGGCGCGCTCGCTCACGTAGAGGTACGTCGGGTCACCTGCGAGGTGCAGCGAGATGAACGACAGCAGCGTTACGCCGATGACGACGATGATCGACTGGCTGACTCGGCGTAGGATGTAAGTGCTCATACCTTGAATGTTCTTTCATCAGGGGCGCGGCCCGCTGCCGAGCCGCGCCCACACAGTGCCTAATTGAGATGCGAGTTGCTACTGCGCAAGGCGCGCGTAGTACGGCAGCACCTTCTCATCACGGCGTGCCTGCCACTCGATGCGGTTGCTCACGCCGTAGAAGTCCGGTTGGAAATACAGCAGCAGCCACGGCGGGTCGTTGTAGAAGATCTCCAACATGCGGTTGACGTTCTCGCGCTCGGTCACGGGGTCAACGCCCTGTGTCGCATCCCACAGCTCGAACCACTCGGCGTTGTTCCAGTTGGTGTAGTTCGTGCCAGCGGTCGGCGAAGACAGATCCGCCATGTCGTAGAGGGCGCTCCACGTCGAGCCGCCCGTGCCGAGGAAGAACAGCGGCCCCACGTTCTTCTGGCGGATCAGCGGCACGTAGTCCGATGCCCAGTCGCGAATGTCTACCTCAGTTTCCACGCCCACATCCGAGAGATATTGGCCGATGGCCTGAACGACGGCCACATCGTTGAGGTAGCGCCCACGCGGCCCCATCAGCACCGTGCGGAAGCGCACGCCGTCCGCGCCGCGCGGGTAGCCTGCGGCGTCCAGCAGCGCCTCAGCCATCGCCGGGTCATAGGGGTATGGCTCAAGGTTGGGGTTGTCGTTGGGCGGGTTGACCATGCTGCTGGCGCGCTCGCACTCTGTGCCGAGCAGGGCAATGCAGATGGTGGGCACATCCACGGCGTATTGCAGCGCCACGCGGACTTCCGTCTTTTGCAGCGCTTCCCAGCCCGGGCTGTCGGCGAAGGCCTCGCTGAACTGGAAGCCGACGTACATACGGCGCGTGCCAGCCACCGCCTGCACCTGCGCTGTGCCGCTGTCGTTAATCGCACGGACTTGATCCGGCGGGACGTTGGCGACGATGTCGACGTTGCCCGCGATCAGCTCGGCGACGCGCGTGCTGGCCTCAGGGATGACGCGCCACAGGATGCGCTTAAAAGCGGGCTGGCGCAGCGTGAACTCGTCCACGCGCTCCATCAAGACGTACTCATCGCGCCGCCACTCGACGAAGCGATACGCGCCGCTGCCCACTGGGTTCTCGGCGAGGAAGGCCAGCTCGTTCGACTCATAATAGTCCTTGCAGTGGATGTACACCTCAGACAGCAGGCCGAGGCGCAGCGCTTCCGACTGCGGGCCGTCCATGATGATGGTGACCTCTAAGTCGCTGTCAGCGCGCGCGTCGAGGTACTTCACCGAGGGCAGCACGAAGCCGACTGTGTTGCCGGTGAAGCCGTTGGCGGGGTCAGCCGCGCGTTGGAACGAGTAGGCCACGTCTTCCGCGGTGAGCGGCTCGCCGTTGTGGCAGGTCAGCCCCTCGTTGAGCGTGAACGTCCACTCCGAGCCATCCTCTGACTGGGTGTAGCTGGTGGCCAGATACGGCACGAGCGAGCCGTCATCGTCGATTGAGTAGAGGGTGGCGAACATCATCGCCATGATGTTAGCTTCCGCGCGCGAGCCGATCAGCGCCGGCTCTAGCGCGCCAACGTCGACGCTTTGGGCGATCACCAACGTGTCGTCGTCTGGCGCTTGCGCTGAAACAGCCAGCGGGCCGACCAGTGCCAACGCCCCTGCCCCCACGAGTGTAAGCAACCGTTTGAAAGTTTTACTCATTGCTACTGCTCCTAAAACTAACCGATCCTGTGAAACCAAACAGAGATGCTGCTGAGGTATCTTGATGTTTGTTGAGCGGCATGGCCTCCTTCTAAGTCACGGTTTGAACTATATCTTGAATCTTGACCGGCTGGCCGGTCTGACTGGAGAGGGCGCAAGCCTCTACCATCGCCAACGAAATGAGGTGGTCACGCCCGCTGCAGGCCAGCGGGCGACCATGCGCCACCGCGTCGACGAACGCGGCGAGTAGCCCGCTCGTCTCGGTGATCCACAGCTCATGCGGCGGCAGATCGATCAACGTGAGCTGCGGGTCGTCGCGGCGGGCATAGCCGATGCGGCCGAACTGGTCGCGCTGGAGGATGACCCCCTCGCTGCACTCGGTGCGCCACTCGAAGTTGGGCACTGCCCAGTTGGCTTGCCATGTGCCCTGATAATTCACCCGCAGTCGGCGGCCATCGCGTGTTTGCAAGGTGATGAGCGCTGCCACGTTGGCATCGCTGGCGTACATGCTCCACGGTGGGTTCCACGTGTGAGACATCACCTCGACTGGCTCGGCGTCGTACACGAAGCGCATCAAGTCGAAGTGGTGGATCGACTGTTCCCACAGCATCGGCTGATCCATCGTGAGAGGGTACTTGTTGAGGTTGGGGCGGTGACCGTCGCGCCAGCGCTCATAGGTGAAGCGGGCGAAGTGGGCCGCGCCGACCGTCCCCGCGCGCAGCAGGCGCACCGCTGCTTGAGTGACGGCCAAGTAGCGGAAGTTCAGCCCGACCATGAGCGGCACATCGCCCGCCAGCGCGACGAGCTGCGCTGCCTCTTGCACGCTGAGCGCCAGCGGCTTCTCGATCAACATCGGCAGGCTGCGCGCGGCGGCGGCTTGCACCTGTGCCGCGCGCCCAACGGGCGGGTTGGCCAGCACGATCGCATCGACGCCCTCTAAAGACTCGAGCGCGGCTTCCACGCTGGGAAAGGCTGGGCGCGCGCCGTACTGGGCGGCGATGCGCGCCACGGCAGCGGGGTTGGGATCAACATACGCTGCCAGTTCACACTCAGGCGAGCGGTGGATGACTTCCGCCCAATACGCGCCACGCACGCCCAAACCGGCTAACACAATCCGCAGCGTCATAGGGCGTGCTCCTGTTGGTGCGCGAGGGCGACTTCAAGCGTGTGCCGCAGCCCATCAGCGAGCGGCGTCCAGCGGCGGAAGCCGGTGTCTGCTGCCAGCCGCTGATGGGTGAGCCAGCCGCGCCGCGTGAGCGGAGTCGGCGCAGGCACGGGGTCGGCGATGGTCAAGCTAGGGCGCAGCGCTTGCAGCATCTGCGCAATTTGCAGCGGCGTGGCGCGCTCTTGTGAGGCGAGGTTGTAGATCGCGTGTGAGAGGCGGGGCGCGTCGATCAAGGCCATGAGCGCGTGGCCGATGTCGCTGGCCAGCGTCCAATCGCGCGCCGGCTCATCCACTGGCTGGAGCCGCCCCGTCGTCAGCGCGTCGTGGATCATCTGCCCGATGAGGCTGAGGCGCGGACGGCTGGCGCTTGGGCGTTCGTCGGGGCCGTAGACGCTGCTCAGCCGAACCGCGGCACAGTCGCGCCCGTGGCCGGTTTTCAGGGTGCGGCACAGGGCCTCTGCGCTGGCCTTGACCACCGCGTACAGCCCCAACGGCTGCGGTGGGTGGTCTTCGTCGATGGGGCCGTCCGTTTGAGCGTGCACGGCGGCGCTGCTGAGGGCGATCACGCGGCGCACGCCCCGCGCCTGCGCCCACGCAAAGCCGTGCTGCAACAAGCCCATCTCGTGGGCAAAGTAGGCCTCAGGCGTCATGCCGACTTCTTCAGGCGCAGCGGTGGTGGCCGCCCCCAAGATGAGCGTGTCCACCGCGTTGTAAGCCGGCAGCGCGGCGGCGTCTGACTCGATCATCTCGACCGAGGCTGACGCCCAACGCGCCCGCAGCGCCGACGGGAAACGGCGATCCACCGCCACCACGCGCCAACTCGCTGCCGCCAGCACGTCAACGACGCTGCGCAGGACAAACCCGCCTGCGCCAGTGATGAGAACGGTGCGTATGCTGCGCTCGGCGGTCATGATGGGGTCTGGTCGGTAGAGCGCTTGTCCCACTGCGAGGCGATGAGGTCGCCTGCGGAGGCGATGTGCTCTTCTAGCAGGCGCACAGAGAGGTCAACATCGCCGCTGGCGATGGCTTCGGCGATGCGCAGGTGGTTTTGGGCGATGATGTTCATGCTGGTCATGCGGCGGTTGCTGAGCGCCATCACCTGCCGAACGCGCAAGCTGACGTGGCTCCATGAGAAGCGCAGCAGCGAGTGATCGCTCAACTCGATAATGGCGTCGTGAAAGCTGCGGTCGATCATGTTCAGCAGGCGGATGTCGCCGGCGTTGCTCGCGTCCAGCATCTGCTCATAGATGTCGTGTAAGCGCTTGGCGGCGTCGGCGCTGCCGTTCTGGATGATGCGCCGCGCGGCGAACGTCTCATACATCGTGCGCAGGCTGTAGAGTTCCTCAACATCTTTGCGCGTCAGTTCCTTCACGCGCGAGCCGTGGTAGGCGATCGTCTCGATCAAGCCTTCCGCGCTGAGCTGCTGGAGCGCCTCGCGCAGGGGGGCGCGGCTGATGCCAAGCTGCGCGGCCAAGTCCGTCTCAACGAGCGCCTCGCCCGGTTTCAGCTCGCCCGTGAGGATGGCATCGCGCAGGGTTTCGACGACGCGCTCGCGCAGGGGCTTGTTTTGCAGCGTGTTGAGTCGATTGGACATACAAGGCTCCAGCTAAATTGGTTCGCTTGACGAGGCAGTTCTCAAAAGGTACTATTGGGTCGTTGTCGACAGTCTACACTTAATTAGGATGAGTATACCGACTGTCTGTGAGATCGTCAAGCAATCCGCTGGCACATTCAGCGTGACGCATAAGCAAGCTTAAGGAGTGGCTCAAGATGGCTCATGGGAAGGGGCGTTCGTCATGGCGCAGTTGAACACGAACGCGCAGCACTTGGTAGAAATAGCGGTGTGTGGGGCGATCAGCCAGCCGAGCCTGCGCTACCCGGGCTACACGCTCAATCAGCAGGGGGTCGGGGCGGTGCTGCCCGGCATGGCGGGCGTGGTTTACAACGCTCGGGTGGGCGATCCAGCGTTCGGTTGGGCAGCGGATCACGTCGAGCCGGGCGCGTCCATCGCCAACTCTGACAGCGCCGCAGACTTCGCCCTGCACTACCTCACCTGCATCGGCAACCGCGCGGTGGTCACGAGCGGCCTCGCCAAAGGCGCTGAGGGGATCGTCACCGGGGAGCACGCCCGCCTGCTGGTGGACTTTGCGCCCGATGTGGCCGATCTGCTAGCCCCGGGCGACGTCGTGCAGATCGTCGCCCACGGGCGCGGCCTCGCCCTGACGGATTACCCGCACATCGAATTGAAGAAGTGCAGCCCACAGCTCATCGCCAACATGGGCATTGAAGCGCTGGACGCGCGCCGCATTCGCGTCCCGGTGACGATGGCGCTGCCGACGCGCATCATGGGGTCAGGCGCAGAGTTGAACAGCGAATTTGTCGATCAAGACCTCATGACGGGCGACTTTGCCCTGATGGAAGAACTGGGCATTAATCGGATGCGCCTCGGCGATATCGTGGTCATCCCGGACGCAGACCATCGCTTCGGGCGCGGCTACCGCAAGGGGGCGGTCAGCATCGGCCTGTGCATCCACGGCGATTCTGTCATGACCGGCCATGGGCCGGGCATCCTCACCTTGATGACGTGCCCTGAACCGGCCATTGAATGGGTGATCGACCCACGCGCGAACCTTGCAACCATCCTCAACATTCGGGAGATCGTATGAGCCTCAACACCAACCGCGACCGCATCATCAGCGTTTCCGTCATGGGCTTGATTGCCTCACCCGGCTACCCCGGCCTGCCCGCCGAGCCGTATCGGCTGGACGCAGACGGTCGCCCGTTCTTGCTGCCCGCGTATGGCGGCATCGTCTACAACGTCAGCGTGGGCGACAGCGCCTACGGCTGGCTAGCCGACTGCGTTCACCCCGGGGTAAGCATTCACCTCAAAGACGAAAACGGCAACCGCGGGCTGAATTTGCTGGCGTGCGTGGGCAACACGGCTATCGTCATGACGGGCGAGGCGCGCGGCGCGCGCGGCGTCGTCACTGGCAAGAGCGGTCGCTTCAGCGAGCACGTCATCCTCCACTTTAGCCGCGCCGACCGTGAGAAGATGGCCATCGGCGACAAGGTCAACATCAAGGCGGTGGGCGTCGGCCTCGCGCTGAGCGACCATCCGACGGTCAAGCTCAAGAGCTGCGCGCCGGAGCTGCTCGACGTGCTCGGACTCAGCAGCAGCCCCGACGGCAAGCTGTGCGTGCCGGTGACGGCGGTCGTGCCGGCGCACCTGCTGGGGGCGGGCGCAGGCCTGACGAGTGAAGGCGGCTCGCTGCACATCCAGACGCAAGACCGCGCTGCGGTGGCCGCTGCTGGCCTCGACAAGCTGCGCTTGGGCGACGTCGTGGCATTGCAAGATTTCGACAGCAGCTGGAACCACGGCTACCTGCGCGGCAGCGTCGGAATCGGCGTCGTGGGGCAGGGCGACAGCCCGCGCGCAGGCTACGGGCCGGGCGTGACGCTGCTCATGACCTCACAGGCCGGGGACATCGAACCGGTCGTCACCGGCGGCGTCAACATCGCTGACCTGCTGAATTTGCAACCATAGGGTCTAATGGACATTAGGGAGTATTTTTTGATGGGCGCTCGGTATATCAAGCACATGGCGTTCGCAGTCAAGGACGCCCACGCTGCGCTAAAGACCTATCAAGACCTGCTGGGGGTGGGCTTCGACGCCAAAGTAGAGGATTACCCCAAGTCGCGCAATCGAGTGGCCATCTTCTGGGTGGGCGATGTGGAATATCAGTTGTGCCAGTCGCTGGACGAGGGCGGGCGCTTCGACGCTTGGATCAAGCAGCGCGGCTATGAGGGGCTGCACCACATCTGCTACGCCGTTGACAACATCGACGAGGCGTTGGCGCACGCCCTCGCGCAGGGGGCGACGCTCAAAGAGTGCAGCGCGTGCAAGGTCAAGGGCAGCCACCCCCACCCTGAGGGCTGGGTGGCCTTTTTGGAGCAGGAAGCGGGCGGCATCGAGCTGGAGCTGATGCAGGTCTACACGCCCGAGCAGCTTGAAGCCTACAAAGCCTACAAGGGGATCTAACCTATGGCGATTACGCTGGTGCGCGTGCCTGCTGACAAGCTGGCAGATTTCACGTACAAGGCGTTCCGTGCGATGGGCGTGCCAGAGGACGAGGCGCGCATGTGCGCGCACGGCCTCATGTATAGTGAGCTGCACACGCTGCCCGGTCAGGGGCAGGGGGTGCGGCGGCTGCCGATCTACTATGAGCGGATTTCGCGCGGCTACGTGAACCCCACCGCGCCGTTCGAGATCGTCAAAGAGACGCCCGCGCTGGCGCTGGTGGACGCGCACAACGGCTTGGGGTCAGCGGTGGCGCAGCGCAGCATGCACCTCGCCGCGCAAAAGGCCAAAGTGAGCGGCGTCGGGACGGTCATCGTGCGCAACAGCACCCACTTTGGCTCGTCAGCGGTTCCGGCGTTGGTCGCGCTGGACTACAAGTGCATCGGCGTTGCCATGACCAACGCCGGGCCGGAGATGGCCCCGTGGGGCGGCGCGACCGGCGTCACTGGGACGAACCCATGGGGGATCGCTGCGCCAACCGGCATGGGCTTCCCGCTCGTGTTAGACATCGCCCTGACGACTGCAGGCAAGGGCATGATGCGCTGGTACGAGCGCGAGGGCAAAAAGATGCCGCTCGACTGGGCGCTGACCCCTGAAGGCCACGAGACCGACGACCCGAGCGCCGCCATGCAGGGCTTCTTGCTAGGGATCGGCGGGCACAAGGGCTACGGGCTGGCGGTCATGACGGACGTGCTGACGGGGGTCATCAGCGGCGGGGGCTACGGCTTGATGCCCTACAGCAACCCGGCCAAGCAGGACGTGGCGCACACGTTCATCGCCCTTGACATCGAGTTCTTCATGCCGCTCAAAGCCTTCACCGACCGCGTGGATGCCTTCATCCGCGACATCAAAGCGCAGAAGCTGCGCCCGGGCTTTGACGAAATCCTCGTCCCCGGCGAGATCGACCACCGCCGCGAGCAGCACTACCGCCGCAGCGGCTGCGAGCTGGACGCAGAAGTGTTCGATCAGTTACAAGAATTGGCCGCGACCCTCAAGGTGTCGTTCCCGTTCAGACGAGAGGTGATCTCATGAGTGCTTTACAAACGTTGACCCGCCCACTGGCCGCGCGGGTGATGGGCTTGCCGCCTGCGCCGACGCTGACTGCGACGCTGCCCGCGCCGGAGGGGGCGCTCCATGCGGCAGAGCAGGCGCTCGACGCTGGGCGCACGCACTACACCGATCGTCCGGGCATCCTGCCGCTGCGCCAGCAGGTGACGGCTGCGCTGACGGCGGCTGGCCTGCCCATCGCCCCTGACGCGATCACGATCACCTGCGGGGTGGTCGAGGGGCGGTTTGTGGCGCTCAAGCAGCTTGTGCCGTCGGGGGGGCGCGTCGCCAGCCCACAAGCCGACCTCAGCGGGGTGTGCGCCCTGCTAGGCTTAACGCTGACGGACGACCCCACCCAAGCGGACTTGATCTACGCGGTGGGGGCGGCGAGCCTCACCGCCGCGCTGGCGACCGCTGCGCCGTGGATCGTGTGCGAGTACCAGCGCGGCGAGGCCTATCACCTGCCCACGGAGCAGGCCGAGCGCGTGCTGCTCATCGGCGAGTTTGCCGAGCTAATTGGCTGGCGTGTGGGCTTCATGGCCGGTTCGAAAGCGGCGGGCAAGCTGCGCGCCTACAAACAGAGCATGACGATCTGCACGCCGAGCGTGTCTCAGTGGGCAGCCACAGGATTGGAGCGATGATGACGACGCGGGCTTTCAACCCCAACATTCCAGAGGCGATCCGTGCGGTGGCCGCAGACGGCACGCAGCTTCGCTACGCGTTGATGGAGCTGTCCCAACAGTTCCCGGATGCGATTGCGCTGGGGCGCGGCGACCCGGACTTGGCCTGCCCGCCGCATATCATCGCCGCCGCCAAGCAAGCCCTGCGCGATCACCCGAACGAGGTCAGCCCGGTGGCTGGCCTATCGGCGCTGCGCGCTGCCATCGCGGAGAAGCTGCGCCGCGAGAACGGCATCCCCGCGCAGGTGGAAAACGTGATCGTGACGACCGGCGGCCAAGAGGGGCTGTTCCTCATCATGCAGGCGCTGCTCGACCCCGGCGATGAGGTGCTCGTCCCCGACCCGCGCTACACGTCCTACGATGAGGCGATCGAGAGCGCCGGCGGGCGCATGGTGATGATCCCGACTGACCACGCCGACGCCTTCAACCTGCGCCCGGAGGCGGTCGAGGCGGCCATCACCCCGCGCGCCAAAGCCCTGCTGATCGTGACGCCAAGCAACCCAACTGGCGGTATCGTCACCGAGGAGCGCCTGCGCCAGATCGCCGAGATCGCCATCCGACACAACTTGATCGTCATCAGCGATGAGATCTACGAACAGTTTGTCTACGACGGCTGGCGGCACTTCAGCATCGGCTCGCTGCCCGGCATGGCTGAGCGCACGATCACGCTGAACGGCTTCTCCAAGACGTATGCGATGACCGGCCTGAGAGTGGGCTACGTGTGCGCCCCGGCCAACGTGATCGACGCGCTGACGCGGGTCAAAGCGCTGACGACCGGCCCCGCGGCGGCGGTCTCGCAGCGGGCGGCGCTGGCGGCGCTGACCGGCTCACAGGAGCCGGTGCGCGAGTTCCTGCGCATCTACGACGAGCGCCGCCGCGTGCTGATGGCTGGGTTGCGCGAGCTAGTCCTAGATTACAGCGAGCCGCGCGGGGCCTTCTTCCTGTGGACGAACTCATCATCTGTGGGCATCCACGCGACCGAGCTGAGCTACCTGCTGCTGAAGGAAGGCCGCGTGCTGATCTTCCCCGGCACGGGCTTTGGCGAGAACTGGGGCGGCTATCTGCGGATCAGCGTGCTGCAATCGACGGATCTGCTGCGCGAGGCGCTTGAGCGGATGCGCTCGGTCGTCGAGCGCTATCGGCTGAAGTGAGGGCGCGATGAGCCTACAACCCGCAGCCGACGTGGTGGCGCTGCTGCAAGCGCTCATCCGCATTCCATCGCCGAACCCGCCGGGAGATACCCGCGAGGTGGCCGCGTTTGTGGCGGCCTTTTTGCAGCGACACGGCTGCGACGACGTGCAGCCGCACGCTCCGCCTGAGAAGCCGCAAGCCGTGAGCGTGATCGGCACGCTGCGCGGCGCACACGCTGGCCCGACGATCATGCTGCACGCCCACCTCGACACAGTTCCCATCGCCGCTGACGAGGCCGCCCGCTGGAGCGTAGACCCCTACGGCGGGGTGATGCGCGACGGGCACATCTACGGCAAGGGCAGCGTGGACGACAAAGCGCCGCTGGCCGCCATGCTCACTGCGCTGGCGACGTGCGCCGCTCAGCGCGCCCGCCTGCGCGGAACGGTGGTGCTGGTGGCCGCTGCGGAAGAGGAGACGGGCGGCGTGTTGGGGACGAAATGGCTGGCGGAGAGCGGCTTGCTGCCACCGTGTGATTTCATCATCGTGGGCGAGCAGACCGATAACCGCGTGGCCAACGCGCACAAGGGCGTGCTGCGGGCGACCGTGCGGGCGTACGGCCGCAGCGTCCACGCGACGAACCCTGACCGCGGCGTGAACGCTGTCGTGGTGCTGGCGCGCGCGGTGCTGGCGCTAGAGCGCTACCATCAGGCGCTGGCCAGCCGCGTGCATCCGACCGTAGGGCGGCCCACGTGCAACGTCGGCGTGATCGCAGGCGGCAGCACCGCCAACGCCGTTCCAGACAGCGCCGCCGCCTACCTCGATCGGCGCATGATCCCGCATGAAGACCCGGAAACGGTCAAACGCGAGCTGGAAGCGGTCATCGCAGCGGTTGACCTCGGCCAATACGGGCCAGAAGCGCGTCTGACCGTCGGTGAGTATCAGGTGTCGAATTGGTTCGCCTCGACGGTGGAATCAGCGTTGGGGCAGGCCTTCTTGGCGAGCGTGCGCCATGTTCTGAACGCTGACCCCGGCCCGATTGGCTACCTGCCCGGCAGCGATGCCAAGCACCTTGTGGGCTGTGTGCCCGCGGGCGAGATGGTCATCTTCGGGCCGGGCACGTACGAGGTCGCCCACGCGTTTGACGAGTACACCGCGGTAGAGGATTTGCAAGCGACAACCAGCATCTTGATCCACTTCTTAGAGACTTCTTTGCTGAACGGTATGGGACAATGACTTATGACACGCTGATCGTAAACGGCCAAGTGGTGATGGAGCACAGCGTTGAACGCCTGTCGGTTGCCGTTCGGTCGGGGCGGATTGTCGCGCTGCTGGCCGCAGAGGACACGCACCTTGACCACGCCCGCGAGGTGATCGACGCGGGGGGCGGCTACGTGCTGCCCGGGGCGATTGACATCCACTTCCACTGTCGCGCGCCCGCTTACCCCGCCCGCGGCGACTTTGCGACTGAGACGCGCGCGGCTGCCGCCGGCGGGGTGACGACCGTCTTTGAGATGCCGATCTCTAAGCCGTGCTGCGCCACCGGCGACATCTTTCAAGCGCGCAAGCAGCTTGGGCAGGAAAACGCCTACGTCAACTTTGGGTTGTATGGCGCGCCCGGCCTGCTCGACCCGCGCGAGATCGACGCGATGGTTGCGGCAGGGGCGATCGCGTGGAAGATCTTCCAGACGAGCGCGCCCGCTGGCCGCAGCGACGAATTTGAAGGCTTGTGCCTGCCGGACGCATCGCAGCAGTGGCAGGCGCTCAAACTCGTCGCGCCGACCCAACTGCCGACGGTCATCCACGCGGAGAACGACGACCTGCTGACGTGGCACACGGCGCAGTTGGTCGCTGCAGGGCGCAGCGACATCCGCGCGCACGGCGAATCGCGCCCGCCGCATGTAGAGGCGTTGGGCATCGCCCAAATCCTCTCGATGAACGAGCACATCGGCGCGAGCGTTCACATCGCGCACGTGTCGAGCGCCGCCGCCCTGAACACGATCCGCCGCTGGCAGCGCGATGGCTACCCCGTCACCGGCGAGACGTGCCCGCACTACTTGTTCTTCACTGAAGCCGACATGGAGCGCGTCGGCCCCTACGCCAAGATCAACCCGCCGCTGCGCCAACAGAGCGATCAAGATGCCCTGTGGCAGGGGCTGCGCGACGGCAGCTTGATCGCCGTCACGACCGATCATTCCCCCTTCACAGTAGAGGAAAAAGAGCGCGCCCGCACGGACATCTGGCGCACGCCGCCCGGCGCGCCCGGCGTGGAGGAGTTGCTGCTGGGCATGCTGCACGCTGCGCACGAGGGGCGCGTGACGCTGCTGGAGGCGGTACGGCTCATCAGCACGAACGGAGCCAAGCGCTTCAACCTTTATCCGCGTAAAGGGGTGATCCGCGTTGGCAGCGACGCCGACCTTGTGATCTACGACCCGACTACGCCCACGACGATCCAGCCGGAGAAGCTGTTCAGCCAATCGCGCGGCACGGATAAGCTCTACGAGGGGATGACCTTCTGCGGCAGCGTGCGGCGGACGCTGGTCAACGGGCGCACCGTGTTCGTGGACGGGCAGATCGTCGGCGAGCCGGGCTGGGGCCAATTTGTCACGCCGGAGGGGCTATGACCTACCACATCGACTTCAGCGAGTACTTCGACTACGACGCGCTGACCGCACACCTGCAAGGGTTGGCCGCGGCCTACCCGCAGCTAGCAGCGCTCGAATCGATTGGCCAGAGCTGGCGCGGGCGCGACATCTGGGCGATGACGATCACCGACGCGGCCACTGGCCCGCACCACGATAAGCCCGCCTTCTACATCGACGCCCACATCCACGCCGAGGAGGTGGCCACCTCGCACACCGCGCTTTACACGATCTGGTATCTGCTGTCGCACTATGAAAGCGACCCGCTGGTGACGTGGCTGCTGCAGAACACGACGTTCTACATTCTGCCGCGCACGAACCCCGACGGCGCGGAGATCAGCCTCAAAACGGCGCATCACTGGTGCGGCAACGGGCGCTATCTGCCCGGCGAAGAGCAGACGCGCGGCCTCTGCCAGCAGGACGTCAACGGTGATGGCTTCATCGTCCAGATGCGCGTGCCAGACCCCGCGGGCGAGTGGAAGGTCTCAGACGAAGACCCGCGCCTGATGGTGCTGCGCGAGCCGGGTGAGGTCGGCGGGGTGTACTATCGGCTCTACCGCGAGGGCGTCATCAAAGGCGACTGGGACGGCGTGACGATTGAGATCGAACGACCGCGCGACGGCAACCTGAACCGCAACTTTCCAGCCGGCTGGCGGCCGGAGTTCCGCGAGTACGGCGCGGGGGAATCGCCCCTGTCAGAGCCGGAATCGCGCGCGGTGATGCGCTTCCTGCTAGATCACCCGAACATCGCCGGGATGCAGTGCTACCACACGCACGGCGGCGTCATCCTGCGCCCGTCGCTGGTCGCGCCGGACAGCGTCATCCCCCCGCACGATCTGGCGCTCTACAGGGCGTTGGGGGCGGTCGGCACGACGCTCACAGGGTATCCGGTGATTTCGGTGTTTGAGGAGTTCACGGCTGACCCGTCCAACCCGCGCGTGGGGTCGCTCATGCAGTGGTCATACGACGAGATGGGCATCGTGACGTTCTCAACCGAGCTGTGGAACCCGGAGCTGGCTGCGGGCATCGCCGACCCGGCCAAGTATCAGGTGCGGGCGCGCTCAACGGCAGATGAGATCGCCTTGCTGAAGTACAACGATGAGCATCTCGGCGGGCGCGGCTTCATCGACTGGCAGCCGTTTGATCATCCGCAGCTCGGCCCAGTTGAGATCGGCGGCTGGACGCATATGTACACCTTCCGCAACCCGCCGCCCGCTAGTTGGGCAGCCAGCGAGCAGGCGCGCGGCTTCCTGCATCAAACGATCCACACGAACTGCCTGTTCACGCTGCGCCATGCAGCTTGCGCGCCGCTCGTGCGCGTCGAATCGGCCCAAGCCGAGCGCCTCACCGCTGACCTTGTCAAGGTGAGCGCTGTTGTGGCCAACCACGGCTACCTGCCGACTTACACCAGCCAGCGCGCCCTAGAGCACGACACGGCGGGCACGGTTACGGTGTCGATTCACGTGGCGGAGGGGGATCTGCTCATCGGCCAGCCGACGCAAGATCTCGGCCATTTGGCCGGGCGTGACGAGCGCCGCGCCCCGTGGTCGCCGTGGATGCGGGCGTGGAACACGACGCGCAAGCCGGTTGAGTGGCTGGTGCGCACGACGGACAGCGCCCTCACGCTGACGGCGCGTGCCCCGCGCGCTGGCGCGCATCAGGTGACGGTTGACGTGCAGGGCTAGCCTGCGTCGGTTGAAAATAGGACATCTTTTACTGAACACGGTTGATAAACGGGAGGTGTGTTGTGCCTGAACCTGCTGCGTGGCGCTATCAAAAGATCATCAAACCGCTGTTTGACCTGCCCGCGCCGCACCGCGTCCTCAAAGGGGGGCGGGTGCTGACGTGCGTCGAGGATGAGGTGATCGAGGATGGTTTTGTCGAGATCGAACACGGCCAGATCAAGGCTGTGGGGCGCAGCGCCGACCTCGGCGAGACGAGCGCGGAGGTGATCGACTGCGCGGGCTTGACGATCATGCCCGGCCTGATCAACTCACACGCGCACCTCGCATGGGACGGCATTCACGACCTCGCGCGCCAGTCGATGGACGACGCGCCCGAGATCAGCGCTTACAAGAGCGCTGCCAACATGTTGAAGAGCCTGCGCGCGGGCGTGACGCTTGTGCGCGATCTGGGGATGAATACGGCTAACCTGTTCGCCAAGCAAGCTGTCGAGCAGGGGATCTTCCCCGGGCCGCGCCTGCTGGTGTGCGGGCAGGCCATCGTGCAGACCGGCGGCCACACCTACTGGTGCTGCCGCGAGGCGAGCGGGGCGGACGAGATGCGCCGTGCCGTGCGCGAGCAGGTGCGCGGCGGCGCTGACCTCATCAAGATCATGGCTTGCCACGACACGTTAGAGTTCACCGATGAGGAACTGGCCGCGGTGATCGACGAGGCGCATCGTAACGGCCTGCCGATCACCGCGCACGCCACCTACGACGCCTGCATCAAGCGCGTGGCCGAGTTCGGCGTGGACTGCATCGAACACGGCGGCAGCATGAGCGACGCGACGATCCAACTGCTGCTCGACAAGCAGATCCCAATCGTGACGACCTTCGCCCCGCTGGTCATGCAGGCGGATGAGGTCGTCGCTCGCCAGTTCAACATCCCAGAGTGGAAGATCGCCGAGCGCAAGAAGGCCATCGCCAACCCGGCCCGCTATCAGGGCTTGCAGAACGCCGCCAAAGCGGGCGTCCCGATCGCCTTTGGGACGGACGCGGGCAGCCCTGCCGTCGGGCATGAGGTCGTCGCGCCGGAGTTGAAGTTCATGGTGCAGCTCGGCCTCAAGCGAGACAACTACGACGCGCTGCGCAGCGCGACCATCGTCCCGGCGCGCATCAGCCGCATGGCCGACAAGCTCGGCACGCTTGAGGCGGGCAAGCTGGCCGACGTAATCGTGATCGACGGCAACCCGCTGGAGACGCTCGACGCGCTGGAACGAGTCGTCATGACGTTCATCGGCGGCAAGCGGATGATCGGGGTTGGTGGCTAAAGCCATGAGTTGGGCGCTGCTGCGGGGTGATGCAGGCCGCTTGCTGGCCTTCACGCTGCTCTTTCACGTCGGCTTCTTCGGCGTCCCTGACGTGGTCTTGAACTTCTACTACGTCAGCCTCGGCTACCCGCCGGAGCAGATCGCGCTGTTCGCGTCGCTGCCGCGGGTGGCCGGGCTGTTGAGCGGC
>CALDYP010000059.1 GCA_937944445.1 uncultured Anaerolineae bacterium | reverse complement strand
GGCAGGCTGGGAGTGTCTAGATTCGAGCAGAGGCCTCACCCCTAAATCCCCTCTCCCGTAGAGAGGGGACTTAGTAAACCTGTTTCTGCTGAAGGGCGCACCGAGTCTGTGGTTTGGCGCGCCGAACCCGTATGGGTGACGTGTGGGGGCACGGCGCGCTGTGACCCCAGAAATGGATGAACAGACAGGCCCGCCCAGCAAAAACGCCGTGCCCAAACCTGATACGGCGCAGCATGAACGCAGCGCGCAGAGCCGCTAGACCGTCGCAGGCGGGCGATTGTTCATCTGTTGTTGGAGAACGCGGGTGGAGTGGCGCAGGCGAGCGCGGAAGTGAGCGGCTTTGATGATGTTGTACTTGGTTCGTAACAGACGGTTCACCTCTTCATTGCATCGTTTACAGAAAACGGCTTCCGAAGAGTCGAAACAGGCTTCCGGAAGTTCTTGTTCACAACGTGCACATGGCTGCATCTTTTGCATCTGTGGCAAGGCGAAACCTCCTATTCACTTGTTGGCGGTGTATCGTGGTTGACACACCCTTATCATCTTACCATAAAGTGATAGAAGCTTCTAGTTTTTCTCATTTGCGTAGGAAAAGCGTCAGAAAAGGTTTACAAATTGGCCTTTTTTGACCCATCACCGTCCATTCGCACATCGCGCCAAATGAAAAACCCCCAGTCTTTTGGGGGTATCAGTGCCGATGGTGGGAGTCGAACCCACACCCTTTCGGAACCGCTTTTGAGGCGGTCGTGTCTGCCATTTCACCACATCGGCGATTCACGTATACTGACATAAAGGATAGGATGAGCAGCGGGACTTGTCAAGTCGTATGATGCCCGATGATGATGCAGACGCTGTGGGGCGCGCCCGCACAGGCGACCTTGAAGCCTTCAACGAGCTGGTGCTGCGGCATCAAGACGCGGCGTTCAACGTGGCTTATCGGCTGCTCGGCGACCCCGACACCGCCGCCGACATGACCCAAGACGCGCTCATCGCCGCTTATCGCAAGCTCGACACCTACCACAATGGGAGCTTTCGCGCGTGGCTGCTGCGCATCGTGAGCAATCGCTGCCTCGACGAGCTGCGCCGCGTCAAACGCCATCGCACCGACTACCTCGACGACCTCACGCCCGACAGCGACGACGGCGCGGCCATCCCGTCCCCGCTGCCCACGCCCGAGCAGGCTGCCCAACAAAACGAGCTGCACCGCCTCATCCAAGACTGCATCAACGCCCTCGGGGCTGATCAGCGCGTGACGCTCGTGCTGTGCGACGTGCAGGGGCTGTCGTATCAAGAGATTGCCGAGAGCACTCAGACCCACATCGGCACGGTGAAATCACGCCTTGCGCGGGCGCGCGCCGCCATGCGCGCCTGCTTGCAGGCCAGTCAGGAACTTTTGCCGCTGGAATTTCGTTTGTTTAAGTGAACGTCAACAGGATTTGGGAACCGATTGGCAATGGCTGACCTCACCGACATCGACTACGAGCTGATCTCAGCCTATCTCGATGAGATGCTGAGCGCCGACGAGCGCGCCGCGCTGGAAGCCCGCCTGCACGTTGAGCCGGCGCTGCGCGCCGCGTTGGGCGATCTGCGCGTGGTGCAGCAGGCGGTCGCGTCGCTGCCGGTGATGCCCGCCCCCCGCGACTTCCGTTTGACGCGCGACATGCTCGCCCCTGCGGAGCCAGCCCGCGCGCCGCTCAAGCTCAAATCGTCGCTGCGCCGCGCCCCGTGGTGGGCGACTGCCGCGGCAGTCGCCCTGCTGTTGGTGGGCGGCGGCCTCTTCCTGCTGACAGACCGCGCCCCAGAGCCACCGCCGATAATGATCGCCGCTGCGCCCACTGAGCTGGCCAGCCCGACGGTCGATGAACCCGTCTCGATCGCCCCGGCGGGCGCTGTGCCGATAGTCCCGCCCCCTCTGCTCACGCCCACGCGCGCGAGTGAGCTGCGCCAGTTCGAGGCAACGACGGAAACCATTGCGCCGCTGGCCATGCAAGCCGCCCCGCCGGGCGCAGACGCGAACCTCGTGCCAGAGTCTGCCCCCATGCTGGCCGCTGCGCCAGAGGCGGCCGAGGCAGCAGAAGCCGCCGATTTGGCGCAGACCTTCGCGGACGATTCAGCCGCGCTCAGCCCGCAGGCGCTTCTAGACGGCCTGAGCGCGCTGCTGCGTTTACTGCTGCAAGTGTTCTTGGAGCGCTGATGCGTATTGCTCTGCTGACAGCTGACCTCGACGGGCATCACGGGTGGGCGCGCTACGGCGCGGAGGTGGCCGCTGCCCTGCGCGCCCACGGGGCACAGCTCACCGTCATCTGCGCAGCCAACACCGACCCCGCGGCCCACCCCGATGCGCTGCGCTGGCTGCCCCCGGTCGTGCCACAGCAGCGGGGCATGCTGCCGCGGCAGCTCGCGCTCGCCCCCAAGCTGCGCCGCGCCCTCGCCGATTGCGACGTCATCCACAACACAGTGGAGCTTTACGCGCCGCTGGCGTGGTTGCTGGCGGGGGAACGTCCGCTCGTCCACACCCTGCACGGGACGTACACGAACCTGCCGCGGATGCGCCGCTGGCCGGTGGGGTCGCTGTATCGCCGCGCGTTCACGGCGGGGCGCGCGGTCTGCGTCAGCCATTACACGGCGCGCGTCGCCGCGGAGATCATGCCGACGCTGTCAACCCACGTGATCCCGAACGCGGTGAACGCGGCGCGCTTCGCCGTCGATGCGCCACCGCTGGCCGCGCGCGAGCCGATCATCTTGGCGACGGGCGGCGTGAAGGCGCGCAAGGGCACGCTGGAACTCGTCCGCGCGCTGGCCGTCGTGCGGCAGACCGTGCCCGCGGCGCGGCTCGTCGTCGTGGGGCGCGTGCCGACCGATGGGTACGGCCAGACCGTGCGCGAGGCGATCCGCGCGTTGGGGCTGGCCGCCGCGGTGACCCTCACCGGCTTCGTTGATGAGGCCGAACTGCGCGAGTGGTACGGGCGCGCCCGCGTCTTTGCGCTGCCGTCCGTCTCGCAGGGGCATCACTTTGAGGGCTTCGGGCTGGTGCAGCTGGAGGCCGGCGCGGCGGGCCTGCCCGTCGTCACGACCACGGGCAGCGGTGCAGCCGAGGCCGTCGAACACGACGTGACCGGCTTCGTCATCGACGCAGCACAGATGGCCGACGCCTTGCCCGCGGCGCTCATCCGCCTGCTGACAGACGACGCGCTCGCCCACCAGATGGGTTCTGCGGGTATACTGAAGGCACGGCGCACGACGTGGGATGACGTCGCGCGCCAACTGCTGCAAGTCTACGAGACGCCCCGATGAGCGCCCTCTCTCCCCTCCACCCTTATCTGACCCGTTGGGAACGCCGCTGGCGGCTGCAGCGGCTGCTCGGTTGGTTGCCCTACGCGCTGGCGTTGATGGCCGCGGCGGGCAGCGTCGGCGTGCTGCTGGCGTGGCTGATCGGAACGCCCCCGTTGGGCAGCGCGGCGCTGGCGGCGTTGATGGCTGCGGCCATCGCAGGCGGCTGGCTGCTGCGGCGCGTGCTGCGCCCGCTCGCCCACGCTGCCCGCCACTTCGAGCGCGCATGGGCGCTGCAAGAGCGCCTCTCGACGGCGCTGGAAGTGGCCAGCGGACGCATCCCCACCAGCGCCTTAACTGAGCGCCTGATGGCTGACGCTGTGCGCGCCGCGGAGAAAATCGACGCCCGCGCAGCGCTCCCGCTGCCGCTCGATGGGCGCGGGTGGCTGTTAGCGGCGCTGGCGGGGCTGATCTTGATCGGGCTGCTGCTCGTTCCGCCGCCGCCGCGTGAGGCGTCGCCCGCGCTCAACCCAGTCGCCCAAGCCGCCGCTCAAGAGGCCGCCGAGGCGCTCGCGCAGGTCATCGCGGAGCTGTCACAAGACACGACGCTTGCGCCCGCCCTGCGCGAGGGGCTGCTGGCCACGTTAGAGGCGCGGCTAGAGGCGCTCAAAGAGGGGTCGCTCAGCGCGGAGGCTGCCTTTGCCGCCCTCAGCGAGGCGCAGAACGCGCTCGCCAACGCCGCCCAAGCGATGGCCGATCAAGCTCAAGCGCAGGCCGACGCCCTGAGCGCCGCCGCGCAAGCTTTCTCCACACAGCCGCTGTCCTCAGCGGGCGGCGAGGCACGCCCGCAGTCGCTCAGCGAGGCGCTGCGCGCTCAGCTCGAATCCGCCGCCACCGCTGACCCCACCGCCGCGCGCCAGCAGCAGCAGGCCGCCCAGCGCGCCGCCGACGCCCTCCGCCAGCAGTTCCCAGAGCTGGCCGCTGCGCTCGACCAAGCTGCCAACGCTGACGCCCCCGACGCGCTGCGCGCAGCGCTCGAGCAGGCTGCCCAGCAGGCGCAGCAGGCCGCCCAGCAGCAGCAGCGCCAACAGCAGGCCGCCGACGCCATGCAGCAGCGCGCAGACTCCGCTCAGCAGCAGGCCGAGGCGCTCGCCCAGAGCGAGGCCAGCGCCAGCCAACCCGACGCCGCGTCAAGGCTAGAGGAAGCCAATCAGCAGCAGGCAGAAACAGGCTTGCCGCAAGCCGGGCAGCAAGAGGCCGGTCAAGGGGCGGAGGGGGAAACCTCCCAAGCCGAAGCCGGCGCAGGCGAACAAGCGCAATCTCAGCCCGGCGGCCAAACTGGCCAAGACAGCTCAGACGCGCAGGCGGGCGACAGCGGTGAAGGCCGCAGCGATTCAAGCGCCGCCAGCGACGCCGCCTCTGAGCAAGAGGCCAGCGGCAGCGCCGCCGGCAGCCGCCAGAGCAGCCCCGGCGACGGCGAGGGTGAGGCCAACGCCGCCACGATCTTCACTGGCGACCCCGCGCGCGTGTTCGGCGCGGAGCCGGTCATCCTGCCCGGCGACCCCGGCAGCGCGCCCGCCCGCCCAGCGGACACCGTCTCGCTGCCTGAGGCGGGGCAGAGCGTGCCGTTTCGTCAGTTGTTGGATCGCTACGTGGAACAGGCAGGGCGCTCGCTAGAAGCCGACGTCGTCCCCAGCGGGCTAGCGGATTTCATCCGCAGCTACTTTACAGAGCTGTCGCGCTGAGCCGCATATACCATCGGGATGAGTTCGGTCAGCGCGGCTTCCCGCTCCAATGAGTGGACAAACCGCGCGTTGATGAAGTAGAAGTGCCAACATTCGCCCTCTTGACAGGTGTGATCCGCATTGACGACGCCGTAGCTCATCATGCTGGCGGCAACGTCTGCATCGATCTCGCGCAGGTCATAACGGTTGTGACTGTGGCAGACCACAAAGTGACGATCTGGCAAGGTATGGACTCCAATAAGCTTATGATGTTCTGAAATATTAGCCGCTGCGGATGAGCGGCGGATGATGCAGGGGCTAGGCCACCCTGAACGCCCAACAAGCGTAGGGCAAGCGCGCGGAACGAATCCGGTTGACAAGCGCATTTTGCCGCATCATGATTAACAGCAGTCGATTGCTTGCGGGAGTGGGTATGCGCGCGTTGGTTCGTCTCGGATTTTTCTTCGTCGTCGTCAGCTTGGCTGGTGTGGGCGTCAGCCGCGCGCAGCAGCCGAACGCTGCCCCCCCACAGCTGCCCAGCCGCTGGATGATGACCTTCAGCCGCTATGAGCCGCAAGGCTGGAACAACTGCGCCCCCGCCACGCTCACCAACGCCCTGAGTTACTTCGGCTACACCGAGCGGCAGGGCCGCGCCGCAAGCTGGCTCAAGCCCAACTATGAAGACAAGAACGTCTCGCCGTGGCAGATGGTGGAGTTTGTGAACACCCAACTGCCTGAGCTAGAGGTCTACGCAAAAGTGCGCTACGGCGGCACGCTCGACACGCTGCGTGCGCTCATCGCCAACAACTTCCCTGTTATCATCGAACTAGGCTATGACCCTGAGCCGCAGCGCCTCGGCTGGATGGGACACTACCTGCTGATGAAGGGCTACGACGATGCCGCCCGCCAGTTCACCACCAGCGACAGCTACCTCGGCGACAACACGGTCTACCGCTACGACGAGGTGATGAAGTTCTGGCAGCACTTCAACTACGTCTACATCGTGCTCTACGAGTGGCAGCGCGAGGAACAGCTGCTGGCGCTGCTGGGGCCAGATGCCGACGAGCAGATGAACATCCTAAACGCGCTTCAGATCGCCCGCAGCGAGGCCATCGCCAACAACGCCGACGCCTTCGCGTGGTTCAACATGGGGACGAACTTCGTCAAACTCGGCATGTATCCTGAGGCCGCCATCGCCTACGACGAGGCGCGCAAGTGGGGCCTGCCCTTCCGCATGCTGTGGTATCAGTTCGGCCCGTTCGAGGCCTATTACCACGTCGGGCGTTATGACGACATGATCGTGCTGGCGCAGCAGAACTTGAACGACGGCGGCGGCCAATACGTCGAAGAGACCTTCTACTACGGCGGACTAGCGCGCTTGGGGCGCGGCGAAACCGAGCGCGCCATCAGCAACTTCAACGCTGCTTTGCAGTTCAACCCCAATTTCACCCCCGCCCGCGAGGCCCTCAACCGCGCACAAGGACGGTAGGAAGCGCGCCAACCTCACAGACGGCGGCTCAGCTCCGTGTTAATGGTTCAAACTGCCTGAAGCCCCCTTCTCCCACAGGAGAAGGGGGTTGGGGGATGAGGCCTTCCTAAGTGCCCGCTTTGTCTCTGTTCGGGGGCAACACACAGCAGGTACAATGAGCGCATCGTTTGGAAGACGGCAGTATGACCCCCAACCCAACAGACGTTCTCATCATCGGGGCTGGCCCGGCTGGCATCGCCAGCTCTGTGGCGCTCAAACGGCGCGGCATCGCGCACGTGATCTACGAACGGGCACAGATCGCCGGCTCCACGTGGGCGAGCCTTTACCCATCGCTGCGCTTGAACACGACCCGCTTCTTCTCGCACATGCCCGACATGCGCTTCCCGCTGCGCTACGGGCTGTTCCCATCTGGCAAGCAGTACCACGAGTACCTGCTGCGCTACGTCGAGAAGCACCGCCCCCCGATTGAATACGGCGTCGAGGTGTGCGACGTGCGCCCAGCGGGCGACCGCTGGCGCGTCGAGAGCGCGCGCGGCGTGGAGCACTTCCGCGCGGTGATCAGCGCAACGGGCATCTGGAACCGCCCGATCATGCCCCAGATCGACGGCATGGCCGACTTCAACGGGACGATTCTGCACGCGCACGACTTCCGCGATCCGTCACAGGTGGCCGGGCAGCGCGTCTTGGTGGTGGGGGTTGGCCCCAGCGGCGTTGACATCGCCGTGGCCAGCGCCGCCGTGGCCGCCCACGTGAGCATCGGAATCCGCGGCGGTGTGGCGCTGCGACGGCGCTACCCGTTCGGGCTGCCTACGCACGCATGGATGCTCCTCACTGAGCGGCTGCCCAAGCCGCTGTGCCAGCGCATCATGCGCCTCGTGAGCCGTCAAGGCTACGGCGACTTGACGCGCTGCGGCCTGCCGATGGCCTCATCCGCGATCACCGCCTATCAAGGCCCGGAGCTGCTGAACGCCGTCTGCGCCGGCAAGGTGCGCCCAGTTGCTGCGCCCGTGCGCTTTGAGCCAGATGCGGTCATCCTCGCCGACGGGGCGCGGCTGACAGTTGACACGGTCGTCATGGCGACGGGCTATGAGCCAGTGCTGCACAACTACCTCAAGATCCCGATGCAGTACAGCGACACGTTCTTTGAGGCGGGCACGCCCTGCGAGTACGAGGTTGGCCCCAACGGTCAGCGCGGGTGGCCGCTGCTCGATCGCAGTCAGCACCCCAACGGTCGAGAGGTGTTGGGCTATCCGGGGCTGTATCTGGTGGGCGTGTGGTACAAGGGCAAGGGCGCGATGTACAACATCAACGTCGAAGCCGCCATCGCTGCCGAGCAGATCGCTCAGCGCCTGCGGTTAGCAGTGCGAGAATCGACAAATCAAGCGCAGGTAGAGGCTCTGTAGGGGCGCGGCCTGCTGCGTCCGTTTTTCATCCTCACGGGGCACGGCAATCCCCCTTCTCCTCCGAGAGAAGGGGGATTAAGGGATGAGGGAACGCAGATCTAAGTCGCGCGCCAGCGCCGCGAGCCGACGATGAGCGTCGTCAGGAACAGCGCGAAGATCGTCAGCAGGACGAAGTAGGCGATGTCCTCGCCGCGCAGCACGCCAACGAGCATCGTGTCTTGATAGTGGGCGGGCAGGCTCAGCGTGCGGATGAACTCAGACGCGCCGGTCAGCCCCTCGCGCGTGGCGAGGATTTGCGCCAGATCGCCCGCGAGGAACATCATGATGACCGTAGCTGCGCCTAAGAAGGCCGCCACGATCTGATCCTCGGTGACGGCTGACCAGATCAAGCTCAGCGCCAGCGTCGCCCCGCCGTAAAGCCACGCGCCGACGTAAGCCGTGATCGTCAAACCCGGGTCAGGCGCGCCGATGGTGCTCAGCAGCAGCACGAAGACCACCGTCAGCAGCAGCAGCACCGTGTAGAACGTCCACGCGGCGAAGTACTTGCCCAAGACAAAGGCCGCGTCGCTCATCGGCAGCGTCATGAGCACTTCCAGCGTGCCCTCGCGGTTCTCCTCGGCCAGCAGGCGCATCGTCAGCAGCGGCGCGATGATGAACATCAAGAACGTCAGCACGCCCAACGTGCTGAGCGCCACTTGGTCAGCGGTGATCGGCTGCGAGACGAAGCCGCTCAGGTTGGCTTGCACGCCGCCGTAGACGTTGCTCGCGAAGAGCAGCCCCAAGAACAGCAGCATCCCAAACGCGATGGCGTAAGCGATGTTGCTGCGAAAGAACTGCGCCGTTTCGCGCTTGTAAACCGCCCAAAAAGCTCTCATGCGCTCACTTCCTCCTCGATCATGGTGGGGGTGACGTTCTGCGTGCGAACAAGTTCAATGAAGATGTCCTCAAGGTTGACGGCCAGCGGGCGCAGCTCCACCAGCGGCAGCGCCGCGCTGACGAGGCGCGCGGCGATGGCCGGGCGCAGGTCGGGCGCGGCGGGCTGCGGCGTCACGATCACGCCGTCATCGTAGGGCTGGATGAGCGCCACGCCCTCCACGTCGCGCAGGGCAGCCGCCAGCGCGTCGCTGGCCGCCTGTGAGCGCACAAGGATCCGCCCGCCGCGCTCCAGCTGGCGTCGCAGTTCGGACGGCGTGCCCTCAGACACGATCTCGCCCTGATTGATGATGATGAGCCGGTCGCAGACCTGTTCGGCCTCGCTCAAGATGTGGGTGCTGAAGAGCACAGTGCACTCCTTGCCCAGCTCGACGATGAGCTTGCGCAGCTCCAGCACCTGCAGCGGGTCAAGGCCAATGGTCGGTTCGTCGAGGATCAGCACGGACGGCTTATGCAAGATCGCCGCTGCCAGCCCGACGCGCTGACGCATGCCTTTGGAGAGCGTGCGGATGCGGCTGTGGGCGCGCTGTGCCAGCCCGACACGCTCTAACGCCGCCAGCGACTGCTCGCGGCGCTTGGGCAAGCCGCGAATCTCGGCCAAGTACGCCAGATATTCCAGCGCGGTCAAGTCACGGTAGAGGGGCACGTTCTCTGGCAGGTAGCCCACGTGGCGGCGCACCTCGTAGCTCTGCTCGAACACGTCAAAGCCGGCCACGGTGGCCGTGCCGCTGGTGGGTGGCGTGTAGCCGGTCAGCACGCGCATCGTGGTTGTCTTGCCGGCCCCGTTCGGCCCCAAGAAGCCGTTCACGCCCTGCGCCGCTGAGAACGAAATGCCCTTGACGGCGGTCATCTCTCCGTACTTTTTGACGAGCTGTTTTACTTCGATCATGCAAGGCTCCTTGTCGTGGCATCATGTGGGTAAGGGTTGATTGAGCGGATCGTTCGGGTCGTACAGCTCCGAACGGTCACGGAAGCGCTGGCGGTTCTGCGCCCACCACGTCTGCCCGGCCATGTACTGCTCCACGGAAACATCGTAGAACGCCGCCATCTCCTCCGGTGAGTTGAGGTTGACGCCCTTGCGCTTGGCCCAGTTCAAGTCCCCAACCAGCACATAGCGCCCATCGTAGCGGCTGCCGTCAGGCATGGTGGCCCCGCACAAGTTGTCGGTATAGGCGAGCTGCTCCTCCGTCACTTTGACATCGGTCAAATTGGCGTAAACGAAATCAGCGTGTTTGAGGATGGCGTTCGTCAGGTCGCAGCCCGTCAAGTCCGCTTGGTAGAGGTTGGCGTTCTCCCAGTTCGAGCCGCGCAGGTTGCGGTTGCGCACCGTGCCATCCTGCAGCTTGCCATAGACGCGCAGCTCCTCGATGGCAGAAAGCGCGGTCGGGTTGAAGCGGCTCTGCATGCGGCGGATGAGCTGCTCGGTCAGTTGGCGCTTCTCGCGCACGCGCGCCAAATTCTCCAAAATCAAGACCGTGAACACAATGCCGAAAAATTCTGGAACGAGTTCTTGAAGGAAGTTAGCTGCGTCTGTCACCAGATAACTGATGAAAGGGAACAACAGCAAGCCGATCACAACGCCAACGGCCACTTGTGGCCCCTGAATGTCGCCGAGCAACCGTTGAATCGTGCGCAGCCCGCGCGGTGGGTTCGTTGCCATGTCTCAGACTTACCTCGTCGATCCTCTCATCCTATTCTGGCACAAGCTGGGCAAAAATCGTATGGGACGCCTGATCTGCGCGGCTCCTTTCTAACCGACTCTTTCGCTAAATCTTTAACTGAACTGTGGTAGACTTCTTAAACATCCATCCTGTACCATGATGGATGTTTGTAAAATTTCAGGAAATAGCGAATGACGACCCTCAGCGCTATGGAAAATACCCCGCCTTCCCCTCCTGACCACGCATGGGCGCGCTGGGTGTCAGATGTCATCAGCCCGCCGGTGGTGTGGGTAGTCGTGTCAGTGATGGTCGCGTTGGCGTTTAGCGATTCGCTGCTTGCAGCGCTCTATTGGGCAGGGCTGTACAGCCTGTTTGTGTGCTTCGTGCCGACGGCGTTCATCTTCTACAGCGTGTACACGGGCGAAATCGGCGATATTCACATGCAGTACCGCCATGAGCGCTACAAGCCGCTGCTCGTGACGATTGTCGCGAACTTCCTCGTGTGGGGGCTGCTGCACGCGCAAGACGCGCCGATGGCGATGCGGCTGTTGGCCGTCATGAGCTTGGTCGAAATCGCCATCATCACTGGCATCACGCTCTATTGGCAGATCAGCATGCACGCGATGGCCATCACCGGCGCAGCGATGGCGTTGGGCCTGCTGCTGAGCGTCACGCTGGGGCTGCTGCTCATCCCGCTAATTGTGCTGGTAGGGGCGGCGCGCCTGCGGCTGGATCGTCACACGCCGATGCAGGTCTTCGCTGGGTCGATGGTGGGCGTGCTCACGCCAGTCGGGTTGTTTGCGCTGATCGCTCTTTTGTTGTAGCAAAAGCAGTATGCAAGACGAATCCTCTTATCTATCCATCCAAGAGATCACCGCGCGCATGGTCAGCGCCATGCAAACGGGGCAGTATGAGGCGGCGCTGCCGCTGCTGAACACGCTCATCGCGCGCGACCCCGCCGACGCACAGCTTTTGTTCTCGCGCGGGTTGGCGCACCATCAGCTTGGGCGTCACGCGGAGGCCATCGCTGATTTTGACCGCGCCGAGGCCGCCGGCCTGCGCGACGCTGACCTGTACCTCACGCGGGCGTGGTCACATGCCTACGTCCACAACGCCGAGGCCGCCCTCGCCGACCTTCAGCGCGCCCTCGACCTTCAGCCCTCGGCCATTGTCTACAAGACGCGCGCCATCCTGTACGAGCGCTGGGGGCGCGCAGAGCTGGCCATCGCTGATTGGAACGCCGCCATCGCGCTAGAGCCGCACAACGGCGAACTCTATCTGCGCCGCGCCGTGGAGCGCTTCCGTCACACATCCGAGCCAGATCGCACGCAGCAAGCCCTTGCCGACGCCAACGCGGCGCTGGATCGCGGCTACCTGCGCCCCAACGCCTACGCCTTCCGCGCCGAGCTGCACGCTGAACTCGGCGATTTGGAGGCCGCGCGGCGCGACCTTGACGAGGCCATCGCGCTGGATCGGCGCTCAGCCTCGGCGCATCGCCAGCGGGCGCAGGTGCTCATGCAGCTTGGCCGCTGTGATGAAGCCATCAGCGACCTCCACACGGCCATCAAGATCAACCCTGACGCCGTGCTGTACTTGCTGCGCGGGCAAGCGTATCTCACGCGCGGGCAAGGCGACGACCTCATCAAAGCGCGGCAGGATTTCGCCCAAGTCCCTCAGCACGACCCGCTCTACCCCCAAGCGATGTTGGGGCGCGGGATGGCCTACGCCCGCCTCAACCGCCCTGACCGCGCTGAGCAGGACTTCTATACGTTCCTCAATGGGCCGCACACCGCCGCGTGGGGAGACGAACGCCAAGCGCTGGCGTGGCTGATCCTCGTGCTGGCGCAGCAGAGCAAGTGGGACGACGCGCGCGACCAAGTCCGCATGCTGCGCGAGTTCTACCCTGAGCGCCACGGCGACCTCGCAGATGCGGCGGTCGTCGCCCAACGCGAGGGCTGGAACGCCGAGCAGCAAGCCCTCTACGCGCAAGCATGGAACCCCGCAAGCGAGGACTAAGCTACAGGTACCGCCCAAGATCCCGTGCCAACTGCTGTGCCGCGGCGCGAATGGCAGTTTGTAAGCTGGTATGGTGTGCGAGCCATTCCTCAGAGAAATGGTTCAACCCAAAATCTTGAAACAACTCACCAGAGATCATGATGGTTTGAGTCGCGCCTCCAGTCATCCCCCTACCACCTGCTTGGAGGTTCCAGCGACACCCCATGATGATCTCCGCTAAGGTGATGCAGCGCCAACCGATCAGCGCACGACCAGCGCTTTCGTCAATCTCACGGATTAGGTAGAGCGCGTTGCTGTCCGTCGCCAAGCATAACCGCAGCAGCATCAACAAGCGTCCAGCGTCAATGCCAAAATTGCCGTCACGTGTCGGGCTTTTCTCTTTAATCTCGATCGGCATTACCGTCCCGGCAAAGCCAACCACAAACCCATCCACATCGTAAGGGTCAGCAACTGGTTTTCTCAAGCGTTCTTTCAGGTAACCATAGAAAAAAGCCTGTCGCAGCGCAAGTTCAGTGAGCGCCTCTTCAGACGCTTCATCAAAACGCTCCAAAACGTCTGACTGCCACTCATCGCCGCGGTTGGCGCGCCCGCGCCCGCCCGGCCACGAGAGGAACGGTTCATCGCCTTCAGTGAGAATCAGGCGTTCGTTCTGATAGATGAAGTTTCTCCAGTTCAACTTGTCAAGGCTGCCGCTTGAATCGGGTGACCATGCCCCAACGGTGATGATCCCAACGCCGCTTTGAGATAGAAACGTGGCTAGGCCTTGCCAACCGCGATCTTTCTCTAACCCCTGCGCGGCAGCATTCAATTCATCAGTATCACGGTATAACTGAGGCAGGACAGAAATTAAATAGCGATAGCGCTGGAATTGATCGATCTTGGGCGCAAGCAACCACCCACCTGTGAGCAGTTTGTGGCTGTGCTGGCCTGAGCCAAGCTCGGCGGCAAGTGCCAGCTCAGCAACTACTCCACGCGCTTTGTTGTGAGTGAGGAAGCGCTGTAGGTAGGAGATGATCTGCTGACGACGGAGCAAAACAGGCATATTTCACACGATGGCTCATGTCAATGGCAGGGACAGTTGGCGCGGCTGAAACCATGAATCAGGCGCTGTGTCGCCTTCCAGACTGCGGATCACCTCACGTGCAATCGCTTCAACCACAGGTACAACCACCGCGTTCCCAAACTGCTTATAGGCGCGCGTGTCGCTGACGACGATCTGAAAGGTTTCAGGAAAGCCCATCAGGCGAGCGCATTCACGGGGTGTCAAGCGCCGTGGGTTTTGCCCAGCTTGAGGGATCAAGATTTCTGAGCCGTCCTTGTAGTAACGAGCGCTCAACGTCCGAGCGACACCGTCTAGATCGGCTAAGCCAAAGCCGAAGCCGTTGCCTTTGGCTTTGTGTTTCTTGGCATACTCTTGTAAATAAAGCCACAGGTGATCAGTGAGCGTGTATTTGGGATCAACCTGTGATTCAAGGATGTCGCGCAGCCGCGGCCTAACCTGCGGCAGTTCAGGAAAGTTAAAACGCCGCGGCTCTCGAAAGCCGACAATGTAGATTCGCTCGCGATGTTGAGGCACAACTGCGCGCGCGTCGATGACGTCATAATAAACGTAGTAGCCCAGTTCATGCGTCAGCGTTTCTTCAATCACTGTGAAGGTGCGCCCTTTGTCATGGGTTTTTAGGTTCTTCACGTTTTCGAGGATGAAGGCGCGGGGGCGTTTTTCGGCAATGATGCGCGCGACGTCGAAAAAAAGCGTCCCCTGAGTGGTGTGGGCGAAACCGTGAGCGCTGCCGAGGGCGTTGTGCTTAGTCACGCCGGCGATGCTGAACGGTTGACACGGAAACCCTGCCGTCAGCAGATCATGATCGGGGATCGACCCAGCCGAGATTTGAGTGATATCACCAGCAGGCACATCCCCGTAGTTAGCTTGATATGTTGTTTGTGCCAGCTTATCCCATTCCGACGAAAACACACAGCGCCCGCCGATGCGTTCCAGCGCCAGCCGAAAGCCACCAATGCCCGCGAACAAATCGATAAAGCTAAACGCTTGTGTAAGTGAAGGTGAATGAGATTTTTCCATGACGCCCTATTCTACATGCAATAGGTGTTTCATGACACACGATGAAACTTCATCACCCCCCATACAACGTCGTGAGGGCGTCGCACAGGATGGCGTGCCACGCGGCCCAGTTGTGGCCGCTGTTGTAGACGCGGTAGATCACCTCGTGGCCCGCCTCGGCGAGTTCGGCTTGCACCGCCTCGTTTTTGGTGAACAGCCACTCGTAGCGTCCCACGTCCAGCCAGATGCGCAGCGGCGCAGCCTGCCGCCAGAGCAGCCGCGGCAGCATCTCTGCTGGCGGCGCGTCGAGCGCGGCCTGAAACGCCCCGCTTTGGCTGATGACCGTCCCGAAGACGTGCGGCAGACGCAGCGCGGTGTAGAGCGCCATCAGCCCCCCCATTGACTGACCCATGACGGCGTGCGCGCCGCGGCCCCGCCGAAGGCACAGCGTGCGCTCGGCTAGCGGCAGCACGCGCTCGGTGATCACGCGCAGCAGCGCCTCGCTCATGTTGTACTCTGGCACGCGGTGCGCCTCGGCATGGGCAAGGCACGCCAGCGCCACCGGCTGGATGCGCCCCTGCTGGATGAGCGCGTCTACCAGCCGCACCAAGCGCCCACGGTGTACCGCGTCTTGGCCGTCGTAGGCGAGGATCAGCGGCACAGGCTCGTGCGTCGGCGGCTGATAGAGCCAGAGCCGACGTTTGCCGCCGATCAACATGTGCGGGTCGGCGACCTCGTATAGCCCCACCTGCCCAGCCAACGGTGCATCGCGCGGCGGCAGGCAGCTTGGGGGATAGTCCACGGTGGCAAAGCTGTTGTTGAAGCGGCCAAACCCGTTGCCCACGGGGTGCAGGTTGAACGGGTCGATCAAGCGCGTGTCGGGATTATCAGGGTCGGCGAAGTAGGCGTACTGGATGTAAGTCTGTGGCGGCACTTCCAGATGATACGTCCAGACGCCGTGTTGGGCGCGCTGCATGACTGCGGCAGGCTCGCCGCCGATCCCCCACCAGTTGAAATCGCCGTAGAGGGCGGGCGCTTGCTCGCCAAACCAAACAAAGGTCACGTTTTGGCCTTCGATGAACGGGGTGTGAACCGTCTCAGCACGTTCAAGCCATTGGATCGGCTGCATGGCAGGTCTCCTTAAAAGTATCTGCCGTCATTATACCTGACGCCGCAGCAGGCTGTGCTACAATACCCCGAATGAACAGGCCACACCAAACGGGGAATGCGATGCGATTAGGGTTTCTTGCGCTTGTTATGGGGGTGATTGCGGCGTGCGCGCCGCAGCAGCAGGCCAGCGTGCGCCTAGTAGGTGAAGCCGCGCTGACCGACACCCCCAACGTGATCTTTGTCACGCCGACCCCTGCGCCCACCACCATCCCCACGCTGGAGATCACCACCCCGACTTTTACGCCCTCGCCCACGCCGCGCCCGAGCGACACCCCCGACGCGGCGGCGCTTCTCTCATCGTGTGAGGCGCAGCTCACCGCGCTTTACACCACCGCCACAGAGTTATGCCTCGGCAAGCCGGAAGGCTTCATCTGCAACGGGGGCAGCGCGCCCCAAACTGAGCCGAGCGGGCCGCTGGCCAACGCGCTGGCCACATCTGGGGCAACCGTTGAGGCGGCGCTGTTCAATCAGCTGCGCACCTCAGCGCTGACCGAGGGCGGGCTGCTCTACGTGCGGTTGGGCGAGGGCATCCGCGCCAGCGCCTTGATGATCGGCGAGGTAGAGCTGACAAACACGACGCCGCCCGGCTTCCCCGCGTGGAAGAACTTCACCGTCCAGACCTTCCCAACCACCTCAGACTGCCCCAACGCTGCCCTGAGCGCGTTGATCTTGCAGGGCGGCTATGGCCAGCGCGCCAGCGTGGTTGTCAACGGCGTGTCGCTCGACGTCAGCGGCACAGTGGCGATCTTCACGCAGGAAAACGTCACGCGCTTCCTCTCGCTGGAGGGGCTGCTGCGGCTGATCGTCAACGGCACGGCCTACAGCCTCTACGCCGGCGAAGAGGTGGACGTTGCTTACAACGGCGACTGGCGCAGCCCACAACGCGCCGAGGCCGGCCGCCCGCTGACGTGGGGGCTGATCGAGCACCTGCCGGTGGTGCTGCTGGATCGGCCGGTGCTGCTGCCACAGCCCGGCTACGTCGAGACGCGCGGCAACGTCAACATGCGCGCTGCCCCGCGCGAGGATGCGCCGCTGCTGTACGTCGTGCCGGCTGGTCAAGTGCTGGATGTGTTGGGTCAGAACCCGGATGGGCGCTGGTTCCACGTGCGCTTGGGCAACGGCGAAACTGGCTGGATGCTGGCTGAGCTGCTGCGCCAGAACCTCGGCGAGATCGCGCTGACTTACGAACAGACGCCCCTCCCGCCGCAGCGCTTCGGCGCGTTGGGGTCAAGCGCGCGCGTGACAGCCTCACAGGGGGCGAACCTGCGCCGCGGGCCAGACACTTTCTTCGACACGCTCATGACGCTGCCTGCGGGCACGCCGCTTGAGTTGGTGGCGCGCAGCCCCTACAGCCCGTGGGTGCGCGTGCGCGCAAACGAGGTAGAGGGGTGGCTCTCGCTCATCACCCTAGAGACGCGCAGCGTGATCGCTTTCTTGCCAGTGGACTTCAACGCGCCGCTCCCACCGCGCCCGACGGCGACGCCGATGTTCCAGTTCGGCGGCGGCCACGCCTATCCCAACCCGCTGGGTGGTCAGTAGGGGCACGGCGTGCTGTGCCCCGTGAGGATGAAAAACGGACGCAGCAGGCCGCGCCCCTACAAAATCTGGCTCAGGAACAGCTTGGTGCGGTCGTGCTGCGGGTTGTCGAAGAAGTTATCCGGCGTGCCCGTCTCGACGATGCGCCCGCTCTCCATGAAGATCACGCGGTCGGCCACCTCGCGCGCGAAGCCCATCTCATGCGTGACGACGATCATCGTCATGCCGGAGCGCGCCAGTTCCTTCATCACGTCCAGCACTTCTTTGATCATCTCCGGGTCGAGCGCGGACGTCGGCTCGTCGAAGAGCATGATCTTGGGGTTCATCGCCAGCGCGCGCGCGATGGCCACGCGCTGCTGCTGCCCACCGGAAAGCTGACCCGGGTACTTCTTGGCCTGTTCAGGGATGCCCACGCGCTTGAGCAGATCCATGGCAATCTTCTCGCTCTCGGCCTTGCCGCGCTTGCGGACGTGGCGCTGCGCCAGCGTGATGTTGTCGAGCACCGTCAGATGTGGGAACAGGTTGAACTGCTGAAACACCATGCCGGTCTCTTTGCGAATGGCGCTGATGTTGGTCACGTCGTTGGTGAGTTCGACGCCGTCTACGATGATGTCGCCCTCTTGATGTTCCTCAAGGCGGTTGATGCAGCGGATGAGCGTGCTCTTGCCGCTGCCGGAGGGGCCGATGATCACCACCACCTCGCGCTCGCGCACTTCAAGGTCAATGTCCTTGAGCGCGTGAAAGTCCCCAAACCACTTGTTCACCTTGCGGCAGACGATCATCGGCTCCCCAATGACGTGGGGAACGTGCCCTTGTAAGAGCAAATTTTCTTCAGACATGCCCTTCATACCCCTCAAATGCGCCGTGTAGAGCCGCTGCCGCTGGCTTCCAGCAGGCGGCTGACATACGACATGACGTAGCTAAAGAAGAAGTAAATCAGCGTGATGAACAGCAGCCCTTCCGCGCGCGTGCCGGTGAAGGCCGGCTGCACCACCATGATGTTGACGAAGCCGGTGAGGTCGGTCAGGCCGACGATGGCCACCAGCGACGTATCTTTAAACAGCGACACGAACGAGCCGAGGATGGCCGGGATCACCGCGCGCAGCGCCTGCGGCAGGGTGATGTAGTAGATGACCTGCCAGCCGCTGAGGCCGAGCGACTTGCCCGCTTCCGTCTGGCCGGGCGGCAGGGACTGCAAGCCGCCGCGCACGTTCTCCGCAAGGTAGGCCGCGCTGAACATGATGGTGGCCACCAGCGCGCGGATCGTGCCGGGGACGGAGGCGAACTCAGGGTTGATCAGTGGGATGAACAACTGCGCGAGGAAGAGCACCGTGATGAACGGCGAGCCGCGCACCAGCTCGATGTAGAGCGTGCAGCCGTACTTGATGACGGGTAGGTTGCTGCGCCGCCCTAACGCCAGCAGGATGCCAATCGGGAACGAAAAGACGATGCCGTAGATCGTCAGGATGAAGGTCAGCAGCAGGCCGCCCCACAAGCGTTGATCGCTCTGACGCAGGAACCAATCGGGGTAGGACGCGCTGGGCGACACGCCGAACACCTGCACCAGCAGGTAGGGGACGACGAGGAAGGTCAGCGTCAGCACGCTGTACAGCCCCACTTGGCGGTTGTACTCGGCTTGGTCGCTCGCGTGGTAGCTGTCAGAGCCGATCACCCAGAAGATGAAGATGAGCAGCGGGCTGAAGAAGTTGACCAGCGCCAGCAGGCCGAAGCCGTAGTGCGGGTTGAAGACCGCCAGCGGCATCCCCCACGCCAGCGCCGCAACTGCGCCGACGACCGCCACCATGACCGGCTGACGGCCAAAGCGCGCCCCCAGCGCCCGCGCCAGCAGCACCGCGAACACGCCGCCGACGACGACGGTCAGGTTCAAAATGTCTGGCACGTTGAGGCCAGTCGCCATGATCCAAATGACGGCCGGCGTCAAGGCGAGGGCCACCGTGGCCACCTGCGCGCCCGCCGCCGCGCCGCGCCAGCGTTGCACCGCCCGCAGCGCCCAGTAGCCCGCCACCCCCGCCAGCAGGATGTACGTCAGGTTGAGGGCGTGCTGGCTCAAGAAAGGCGCGAGGAACAGCCGCAGGTAAGTGGTGAAGGGGCGTTCCCCCCAGTATTGGTTGCGGATGTAGTCGAAGAAGGGCACGGCGCGATCGTCAACCGCGCGAATGCCACGGATGGCGAAGAGGTCGATCATGCGGGTGTAGTTCGTGATGAAGCCGCCGCCCGGCTGAAGCACGCTGCTTTGCAGCAGCGGCTGCATCCCATTGACCGCCAGCACGTTAATGCTGGTGTCGTCGTCGCCGGTGGTGTGCAGGATGTACCAGCCGTCAGCGGGCAGAGTGAAAGTGGCGCGCTCGTTGGCCGTCGGCAGGTTGACGGCTGGCGCGATGGAGTTGCCGTCTGCGTCCAGCACCTCAACGACTGCGCCGCCCTGCGCAAAGTTGAGCGTCTCCGTCACGGGGGGGATGTCGATCAGGCGGTTGAGCTGCGTCTCAAGGCGGGCAATCTGCCCTTCGGTGAGCAGGCGGATGGGCGATGCCGCGTGGGCGGCCAGCTGCGCTTCGATCTCAGCGCGGGTGACCGCGGCTTGCAGGCGGCGCTCCGCGATGACGCGCATCCCGTTAGTGGGCATGTCCATGAAGCCCGTCAGCGCGGCAAGCTGCTCATCGGTGCTGATGGGGGCGATCTGCACGGTGATCGTCTCGCCGGCGCGCCCGACGAAAGCCAGCCGCGGCCGCGCTGTCTCGTTCACGTTGTCAACGGCGATCGGCGCGTTGCCCACTGCCACATAGACCGGCGGAATCGGGATCAGCGCAGTGCTGAGCGCGGGAACCAGCCACACGAACGCCAGCGTAAAGATGATCAGCCCAGCGGCGATGCGGACGATGCGCTGCACCCACACCGCTACCGCCATGCCCATCGCCACCACCGTAAAGAGCACCGCGACCGAAAGCCGCCACTCCAGCGCTGGCTCATAGCCGCCCATCATGAATTGACGGAAGTTGAACGACACCGCCCACCAGTTGGCGTTGGAAATCGTCCAGACGACGAAAGACACGACCGCGCTCACGACGATGAAGGTGAAGATGAGCGTTAGGAACACGTCGAGCCACGACGCGAGCAGATTCTTGCGCACCCAGCCGATCACGCCGGTCTGCGTCACCGGTGCGGGGCGGGTGGGGGGCGCTTCATAATAGACTTTGTTCGGGTTATTGTCGGTCATCGTCAGCCCCTCACCGTGTTACCAGTTGGAAGCGTGCGTTCACAATGTTCATGATCGTGGCGATGATGAGGCTCATCGTGAGGTAAGTGATGAGGATGATGATGAAGCCCGGCACCGACTGTCCAGAGGTGTTCATGATCGTCTGGCCGACGCTGTAGGCGTCCGCAAAGGCGATGGCGGTGGCCAGCGTGCTGTTCTTGGCGAGGTTCAGGTATTGGCTGCTGAGCGGCGGCAGGATGACGCGCAGCGCCTGCGGCAGCACCACCAGCCGCAGCATCTGCCACCCGCTGAGGCCCAACGCGCGCGACGCCTCTAACTGGCCGTAAGGAACGGCTTGAATGCCAGCGCGCACGATCTCTCCGATGAAAGCCGACGTGTAGATCACCAAGCCGATGAGCAGCGCCATGTATTCCGGCGTGACGACCGTGCCAGCGGTGAACTGCAAGCGGGGCTTCTGCGGCAGGATAATCTGTAGGCCGTCCTCTAGGCGAATCTCAGGGAAGCCGAAGCCGCGCCGCGCGATGATCACGCCCGGGAAGATGTCCCAGACGATGGCGTTCGCGCTCAAGACCCCTGCGCTGACCAGCCCCTCCACGAGCAGCGCCGCCGCCCCTTGCAGCGCCAGCGACGCGCCGATGCCCAGCGCGTAGCCCTGCGCCCAGCGCGGCAGCCGCCCCGTCAGCTCCAGCGCGACGATCGCCGCGCCCACCACGCCGAGGGTGATCACGTTCTGCGGCGTGAAGCCGATCACGCGCAGCGTCACCTCTAGCAGCAGGAAGCCCAGCAGCGCGCCCGTCAGGGTATGGTGTGGGAGCTTGCGCTGCCACGCCAGCACGCCCAGCCCAATCCACAGCAGCGGGTAGGCGACCATGCGCAGTTGCAGCACGAACACGCTCTCATTGGGCAGCGTGATGTCCTGCGCGGGCAGGCTGAACATGACGACGAAGTACCAGAAGATGAGCTGCACCAGCAGCGGCGTGTTGCGCAGCACCTCCACGTAGGAGGCGCTGGTCGTCCGCACCATAAAGTTGCGGCTGAGCAGGGCAATGCCCAAGATCACGCCGATGAGCGTGGCGAAGAACAGGCCGGGGATCACCACCCGCAGCGTGTTGATGATGCCGACGATGTAGGCGTCTTGAAAGGTGCGGTCAGGCGTGTACCACGCGGGCGACTCGCTGATCTGGAAGCCGGCGCGCTGCTGCATGAACGCAAACTGCGGCGTCATGTTCTGCGCCACCAGCGAGTTGTAGACGCTGATCACAATATAGCTGATGAGGCCGGTGAACAAGACGAGGAAGATGAGCTGGCCGATGGCTGCAATCACGCGAACGTCGCGCAGGAACGGCGGCAGCGGGATGTCAAACTGATCGTCTAGTCGTTTACGAGGGGTAATCGCAGTCATAAACCGTCAATCATACTCTTGTACACAACCGAGCGCGTGATGCTCGATCACACGCTCGGCTGTTGTCTGTTGACGAGAGGCGCGGCCTCTCTAGGGCTTAACGGAACGGTGGGCTGTAGAGCAGGCCGCCATTCGTCCAGAGCGCGTTAAGCGAGCCTTCACGGGTCAGGCCCAACGGGCTGAGGTTGCGGTCATAGATCTCGCCGTAGTTGCCGACCTGCGTGATCACCTGCACCATAAAGTCGTTGGCGATGCCGAGGAACGAGCCAGATGAGTTGTTGTTCTGGCCGAGGAAGCGCTGGATTTCAGGCTTCACGCGGGCGGTGTAGGCCTCTGACGATTCATCGGCGCGCATCACGAAATCGCCCACGTTGGCGCTGTTGATGCCGTACTCTTCCGCTTGGATCAAGCCAAAGGCCACCCAACGGATGATCTCAGCGAACTGCTCGTCCGTCTGCGGGCTGAGCGGGCCGAGCGGCTCTTTGGAGAGCGTCTCCGCGAGGATCACGTGGTCGGCGGGGTTAGCGGCGCGCAGGCGGAAGCTGGCCAAGCCGCTCTTGTCTGTCGTCCAGCTTTCGCAGCGGCCGGCGATGTAAGCCTCCCACGTGGCCTCGGCGTTGTCAAACTTGAGCAGTTCGATGTTCAGTTGGTTGGCGCTGATGAAGTCGGTAATGTTCAGCTCGGTCGTTGTGCCGGTCTGAACGCACATGGCGCCGCCGTCCAGCTCAGCGATGGTCTCCACGCCCAGCTCAGCCAGCGTCATGACGCCCTGCCCGTCGTAGAAGAGGGTGGGGCCGAAGATTGACGCCCAAACAACGTCACGGCTGAGGGTGAAGGTGGTGTTGCGCGACATAAGGTCAATCTCGCCGGACTGCATGGCCGCTTGGCGTTCGCCAGCCTCCAACGGGCGGTAGGTTACGAGGTTGGCATCCCCTAGCACAGCAGCGGCCACCGCGCGGCAGAAGTCTACGTCGAAGCCGCTGTAAGCGCCGCTAGCATCTTGGAAGCCGAAGCCCTGCACCGAGCGGTTCACGCCGCAGATAACGCTGCCGCGCTCAATGATGCGCTGTGTGACGGGGCCGAGCGCGGTGTCTTGGGCGCTCACCACGCCGCCGAGCACGAGGCCAAAGGTGGCCACACCCAGCACAAAACGGGAAATATGACTCATCATAGTTTTTTCTCCTTTATAGCTTGCTTAAAGAACATTAATGTCTCTTGCTGAAGAGTTTTTAACATGAAAAGGGATCATCTGCAAATGAGTAATCCTACTGAATCACTCATCTTTTTTTTGGTGATTCAAGCTAACGCTTACCGAGGCAGAGCCTGCGCTGCTCGCGTTTGACCCCACGCCGTGCCCCGTGAGAGGCCTCATGAACGCGCTTTTAGGCCTCTGCAAGGGGCAGCTCAAAAAAGAATGTGCTGCCAACGCCCGGCTGGCTGGTAAATCCAACCGTTCCATCGTGGGTTTCAATGATCTTCTTGACGAGATACAACCCCCAGCCTGTGCCGCTGATGTTTTGCGTCTGCTGATTGCTGACGCGGTAGGATGGTTGGAAGATGTGCGCATGATCCTCTGGCGCGATGCCGATGCCGTTGTCTTGTATCTCAAAGCAGACGCGCTTTTGGAGGGTGTACACGCGCACCTGAATCGTGCCGCACTCCAGCGTATATTTGAGGGCGTTGCTGATTAAGTTGCTGACTGCCTCACGCACTTGACTTTCGTCACCCCGCACCGGCGCTTGTGCCAGTTGAGTCACAAAGGTGAGCGTTTGTTGGCGATCGGCTGCTTGCACTTGCACTAACTGCACCTGCTCGCGGCAGATGCTCAACAGGTCAAAGACTGTGTCGGGCAGGTTCAACGCGACTTCTTCGATGCGTTCCAGCGAGAGGATGTCCGTGATGAGACTCTCCATTATGCTGATGGCATTTTGCATTGACTTCACGTAGCCCATCTGAGTGTCGGTGAGATAGCTCGCTGTGGTGTGGTAGATCATTGACAGGTACAACCGTAGAATCGTGAGCGGCTGCTTCAAGTCGTGCGATGCTAAGCGGATCATGTCTGTTTTAAGGTTTTCAAGGCGGGTGACGCGCGCCAGCGAATCAGCTAGCTCGTGGTTTTGCTTGGCAAGGCGCTCATACAGCAGCGCGTTATCCAGCGCGATCGACACAAAGCTCTGCATTGTGTTCATCAGATCAAGGATGTTCGGGTTGAAGCGTTGGGGTTTGGTTGTCTCGACGTTGAGCAAGCCGATGAGGCGATCGCCGATGTGCAGCGGCATGAGGATGCGCATCTTCGACGCTGGATACACCGGCAAGCCTTCCAGTTCAAGCTGCTCCACACCTAGCACGACCACGCGGCTCAAGTCTAACGTGGGCTGCAGCGCTTTCGAGACGTCAAAGTCAAGCGAGCTGTACGCCCCCAGCACGTTCTGGATGCGCCATGTGTCCTCGTCGTTAACAGCAAAGAAACCCGCATCGGCATTGCTGAGGCGCATGGCTGCATCTAGCGATAGGTTGGCCACATAGCTCACGTTGAGGTTGCTGGTGACCTCGCTGAACATGTCCAGCAGGTGCTTCAACTCGTCAAGACGAGCCTTCAATTGTAGCGTTTCCGTCTGCTGATGCTGCACCGTGTAACCGAAAGAGACCATCATATGGGGCATGTGGGTGGCGCTGGCGAGGCGCTGCTGTGCTTTCTTGAGCAGTTTGTCTTGCAAGATGCTTACTTCTCGCATGTGCATCAGCGCCCACTCGTAGTTTTCCTGTGCCTGATAGATCATCGCGGCCATCTCGCGCAGTTCGATGACCTCGTAGGGGTTCTGGAGGTGCGCCAGCATGAGCATGGCGCTGCTCATATAGGCGTCGGCCTGTTGAAGGTAGCCGGCGTAGTATTCGACCTCGGCTTGCAGCATCAGGCGGTAATGCGGGCTGAGGATGCTGTCGATATGCCCGGCGATCATCACAAAGCTTTCAAGATACTTGCGAGCGTTGATGACATCCCCTAGCTGCAAGTGCGCGCGGATCAAACAGCGGAGCGTCCGCGCTTGGCTGTACCAATCCATTTGACCACGCTGAAGCGGCAGCGCCGTCTGCGCCAGTTGGATCACCCGCAGCGAGTGGCCATGCGACATCAGCGCGACGACTTGCGCGGCCAGCGCTTGGCCTTGCAGCAGTGGATGCTTAACTGCTTGAAAGGTGTTGACCGCCGCTTCAAAGTAGTTGAATGCGCTCGCGCTTTCGCTCATGCGCGCGAGCACCGTGCCTAACAGCATCTGCACCCGCCCCAGCACGAGCGGATGATCGTTGATCGTTGATTCTTGCAGCAGCAAATGAAGCAGGCCGAGCGCTTGATAGTCTTCGTTGAGGTAAGCGTGATGCAGGGCTTGCAGCCAACGACAGCGCAGCAGGCCGCCGACGTCTGATACGTAACTGAACATCATGGCTGCATCGGCAATTTCTGAGGTGATTTGGTCGGCACGGTTCATGCGGATGAGCAAATGCGCCACGCACAGCAGGCTGTCCCCCAACGCTGACCACGCATCATGCCCATTTTCGATCAGATCATAAGCCAGTTGGCGCGCCTCGTCGGCGCGCTGCTGTGCCAGCTTGGGGTCGTAGCACCATGCTTCCCAACACCAATTGTTCAGCGCCACAACGCGCGCCAAGCCATCCGTTGATCGATCAAGCGTTTCTCGCAATTGTTGGATGATGGTGGTTGTTGCAATCACGTCGTTACGCACTGCGCTGATAGGCTCTCTTTCTCAAATAACAATTTTACAAACATCGGTGTCAAAAAAACGCCTTGTTGTGTAAAAAACCTATAAATAATATTCACCACCAAGCGATCTGTGCGGCTGGCCCCAGCGGCAGGGCAGGCAGCCGCGCACCGCTCCACAGGTCATAGCGCAGCCCTTCAATGGGGCGTTCGGCGCTCAAACTCACAATCGCTATCCAACGGCCATCGGGCGACAAGCTGCGGGCGGTGTAGATCGCTTCCCCCGCCACCAATGGGCGCAGCGTGCTGCCGTCGCTGTTCATGGCGTAGACATCGAGCGTGCCGCGGGCGCTGCTCGTAAAGACGATGGTTTGACCGTCGGGCGTGATGAGCGGAAACGTCTCATTGTGGGGCGTGGTGGTGAGGGGCGCGGTGTCACCGGTGCGGCGGTCAATCGTCACGAGGTCGTACTGCCCGTTGATGAGGGCTGCCGTCAGCAGTTTTGAGCCGTCCGGCCACCACACCAACGACGACATGAGGGGGTAGCCTGCGTCAATCGTCGTCTCAATTTGGCGATCTGCCAGCCGAAACACCACAAGGGTGCTGGTCAGTTCAGACTGTTGAAGGTAGGCGATGCGCTGCCCATCCGGTGACCACACAGGCAGGCCGCGCACAGCGCCCGTGCTGTCGCTGAACAGCAGGTCGTCGCTTGGGGTGTGCAGCGCGCGCAGTCGATAGTTGGTTTGCGGTTGAGGGGCGTTCACCACGTCTATGATGAGGTAAGAGCGCCGATCTGGCGAGAAGATTGCCTCTGGCACAGGCAGATCGAAAACAAGCCCGAGGCCGTAGTCCGTCAGCGTGCGGCGGTCGGCAGCCGTCACATCCAGCACGCCACCCGACGGCAGCCAAAAGCCAAGCGCATAGACGACCGACAACGCTAGCAGATGAGACAAGAACAAAAGCGCTGAAACGCTCAACAGCCTGCGCAGCACAGCGGCAGCCTAGTGGCGGTTGGCAGCTTGACCGCGCGTTTCCTCTGCGATGCGGGCGATGACAGGCGCATAAACGGGCTTCAGCAGGAACTCTTCGCGCTCAACGTCACGCTCGTAGTTTTGGATCGAGCTGGTGATGACAACACGCATGCCGCTGAGTCGGTCAGTCTTGCGGATGTAACGCAGCACTTCCCGGCCGTGAACGTGGGGCAGCAGCATGTCTAAGAAGATCAAGTCGGGGGTTGTTGTTTCAAGAATGTCGATGGCTTGCTGACCGTCCATTGCGAACAGCACCTTGAAGCCTGCGCGCTCTAAAATAAACCGGTAGATGACTTCTAGGGTTTTTTCGTCTTCTACAACCAGCGCGATCACATCTTGACCTTTGATTGCGTTTAGGAAAATTTAAATGAACCGCATGAGCTAGCGCCAATTTTTACACTTTTTTTATACTTCTGTCGGCGTTACAAAGCAAGTCCTTGTTACGAGATTTTAATTTCCTGTGTCGCGCGGCTACGCCAGCAGCAGCGCCAGCTCGTCGATGATGCGCTCAGCGACCTGTGCCTTGCTCATCAAGTCGAGCGTGACTTGTCGCCCGTCTCGATGCAGCAGCGACACGCGGTTCGTGTCTACGGCGAAGCCCGCGTCTGGGGCGGTGATGTCGTTGGCCACCAGCAGATCCAGCCCTTTTTGCTCCAGCTTGCGGCGGGCATTCGTCAGCAGTTGGTCGCTCTCAGCGGCGAAGCCGATCAAGACGCGCGGCCTGCCGATCTGCTGGCGCTTGGCTTGCAGCGCGAGCAGGATGTCATCGGTGCGCCCCAGCTCGAGCGTCAGGCCGAGGCCCTCCTGTTTCTTGATCTTCTGGTCTGATGGGCGCAGCGGGCGAAAATCCGCCACGGCAGCGGCCATGATGACCGCGTCGGCTTGTTCGGCGTGCTTGAGGACGGCATCGCGCATCTGCGCCGCGGACTCCACCGCGACGGGGTAGACGCCGATTGGCAGCGGCAGGTCAACCGTCGTGACGAGCGTCACATCTGCGCCGGCGTCCACGGCGGCCTGCGCCAGCGCGTAGCCCTGCTTGCCGCTGGAACGGTTGCCCAAGAAGCGCACGGGGTCGATGGCTTCGCGTGTGCCGCCTGCGCTGACGACGACATGCCGCCCGTTGAGCGGGCCGCGCTGCCCCAACACGCGCCGCAAATGCCCCATCAGCGTGGGCGTCTCAGGCAGGCGACCTTGCCCCGTCAGCCCACTGGCGAAGCGCCCCACCTCCGGCTCGATGACCCACACGCCGCGCTGCTGCAAGCGCTCCAAGTTGTCGGCTACAGCGGGGTGATGGTACATTGAACCGTCCATCGCGGGGGCGATGACAACTGGGCAGGTGGCGGCCAGCGCGGTCACCCCTAACAGGTCGTCGGCCATGCCGTGCGTCAGCCGCGCGATGCTGTGGGCGGTGGCCGGGATGACGGCCAGCAGGTCAGCGTCATGCGCCAAGCCGACGTGGGCGATGTGGGTCGGCAGCGCGCCACCGCTCACGCTCTGCCAGAGGTCAGTGTAGACGGGCCGCCCCGTGACAGATTGAAAGGTCAGCGCGCTGACGAACTGCTGCGCGGATTCCGTCAGGATGACGTCGACCAGCGCGCCGGCCTGCGTCAGCTTGCTGGCGAGGTCAACTACTTTGTAGGCGCTAATGCTGCCCGTCACCGCCAACACGAGCCGCCGCCCATCGAACACTCGCAGTTTCATCACACACCCCCTCATCTCATCCTGATGTCAACGATACCCACAAGGGCACGCGGCCGCAACCGGCGCGCTCACACTAGTCAGCGGGCGCGCCTGCCCCTACAATCGACCCAACGACGCAGTGACAGCAGTCCTTCTCTATATGAAACGTTCGATCACAAGGCTCGACGTCGTCGCGTTGGGCATCTCAGCCGCGGTGCTGGCGTTAGTGGCGCTGTTGACCACCCAAAGCGACCCGCGCCGCATCGGGCCAGCGGTGGCGTTCATGTACCCCGCGCTGGGCGGCGTGCAGAACGTGTGGATGGCCCCCATCGCTGACCCCTCTGCCGCGGAACAGGTGACCTTTGCGCCGCTGGGGATTTACGATTTTGGCGTCAGCGCAGATGGGGCCTACCTCGCCTACAGCGAGCGCACCGCCCCGACCGGCCTGCACGAGATCAAGCTGATGAACCTCAACACGCGCCAAGTGACGCAGCTCACCCAGTGCGTGCAGGACAACGCCGATTGTCGGACGCCGGTCTTTCGCCCGGGGGGGCGCGTCGTGGCCTATGAGCGCGTCAACGCCAACACCGGCATCGGCACCGGGATCGGCGTGGTGCGCATCTGGCTGGCCGACATCTCGCGCCAGCCGTATGAGACCGCGCCCCTATCGCCCGATTCGCAGTTCATCGGCTATGGGCCAGAGTGGTCGCTCGATGGCAACGTGCTGGCCTTCTACAGCAGCGACGTCGCCAGCCCGGGCATCCTCGTCTACAACCTCAACCCGGCTGAGGGCGCGCCGACCCTCAAGTACGTCCCCAGCCAGTACGGCACGGTCGGCGGCTTGTCGCCCAACGGGCAGCAGCTCGTCTTCCCAGACATGTACCGCCGCGCCGATGGGCAGGTTTACTCGTTCCTGCGCATCGCTGATCTCAACGGGCTGGACTTTGTGAACTTCACCAACCCTGAAGATGAGGTAGACGACACAGAAGCGGTCTGGCATCCAGACGGCACGCGCGTAACGGTCGTGCGCCGCTACACCGACGACCGCTTCACGCGCGGCTATCAACTCTACGACATCGACGCTGCGACGGGGGCAGCGTCGCCGCTGCTAGTGGATCCGGCCTATAGCCACGGCTTCTTCTCGTATGACCCCAGCGGCCAGATGATCGTCTTGCAGCGCTTCCCGTTTGAGCCGCAAACGGCCAGTAGCTCCAGCCCGCAGGTGTGGACGCTCGACGTGACGACCGGCGCGCTGACCTTGATCTCAGACAACGCCTTTCACCCGCGCTGGATGTACGGAGTGACCTCACCATGACCCGTGTGATGATTGTGACGACGATTACCCCGCCCGATGCTGACGCGCTGCTAGAGGCGATTGCCGCGGCAGGCGGCGGGCGTGCCGGCCTCTACACACACTGCGCGTTCTTCGCCGAGGGGGACGGGCGCTTTAAGCCGGACGCCAGCGCCAGCCCGCACGTCGGCGTTGTGGGGGCGATCAACCGCGAGCGCGAAATCCGCATTGAGACGTTTTGCGAGCGCGCCGACGCGAAAGCCGTCGTGCAGGCCATCCGCGCCGCCCATCCCTATGAAGAGCCGGTGATCTACGTCATTCCCTTGATCGACGAATCTGAGCTATGACCCTGACGATCACGCGCTTCCACCGCAGCAGCGCGCTGTTGGACGCCTGTGCTGAGATTTACGGGCAAACGTGGAACCGCAGCGTGAGCGACGCCCGCTGGACGTTCGAGGACTACGTGCGGCAGCCGCACTTCGTGGGGGTGGTTGCTCACTGGGGGGATGAGGCGATCGGCTTTGGGCTGGGCACGCAGAGCCTGCCCGGCCAGTGGTGGCATCACTGCGTGGCAGGGAAGATCGGCGCGAACCACCCCGCGCTGCAAGACGCCTTCATCCTGTGCGAGCTGGCCGTGCTGCCGCTCTACCGCAGCATGGGCATCGGGCAGCAGCTTCACGACACGCTGCTAGCCGCGCAGCCCATGCCCAACGCGCTGCTCTCCACGATGAGCAGCAACGTGGGGGCGCTGCGCTTCTACAGACGGCTTGACTGGCAGGTGCTGCACCAAGGCCTCACGTTCTTTGACGGGCAAGAGCCTTACGCGATTCTCGCAAAACGTGTGCGCTGAGGCCGCTCACAGCTGCCGCCGCCCAAAGAAGAAAGCCGCCCCGATCATCCCAACGTAAGCCGCACAGCCCAGCAGCGCCAGCCCGAACGCGCCGAGCGGCGTGCTGATGACGATCAGCCCCGACCAGAACAACGCGCCCACCGCCGCGCTGACCCGCAGCCCCAGCAGCAGCGTCCCCACCAGCACGCCCGTTGGCCCCTCTGGCAGCGCGCTCACCACGCCCAGCGCCGCCGACAGCCCCGCGTCGAGCGCGCCCGCTGCCAGCATCCAGCCCCACGCCACCAGCAGCCCCGCCGTGCTGAGCGGCGCTGCGCCGTCGATCAACACGGGCAGCACCAGCGCCATCAGGCTGACCAGCCCAACGCGCAGAAAGATCGACATCCCGTGATCGCCCAGCACTGCCCGCAGCGAAGCCAGCCACTTCCCGAGCAGGATGTGCCACGCGGGGACGTTCGTTAGCAGCAGACTGTCCCATGTGCGGCGGCGGCGCTCGCGCAGGATGCTGTTGGCCGCCAGCCCATAGGTGATGAGCGTCACCACCACGTAGAGCGAGATCACGCCCACCAGCAAGCTGGCGATCCAGAAGCCTTCAAAGGCTACGACGCGCTGCGCCACGCTGGGGGCGTCCTCAACGCTCGTCCACGCCAGCCATATGTAGTGCAGGCTGGCCAGCGCCGCTGGGATGAGCAGCAGCGCCGCCAGCATGATCCAGATGAAGCCAACCCGCCCCTGCTGGATCAGGAAGCGTTGATGACGGAACTCTGCGTCTAACAGTGGGCGCAGCGTGCGCAGCATAGCCATCCTTTCGTGGGTTTTCACCTAATTATGACACGACGCCCCGCAGGAACGCGACCAGTTGCGCCCGTTTTTTCAGTTTCATGGGTACGGCAGGCTGCGGGGTATGGCACGCCCTACTTAGGCATCTTTTTCAACCCGCGTCGATTCGAGCATCCTCAGGATGCTCGAGCCGGTGATGAACACGCGGCGCATGCCATGCGGTTTGGATATTTCAAGGTAGCCGTTGTTGATCAGCCTTTTGAGCGTGCTCAGGCTGATGCCGAGCGCTTCAGCGGCCTCCTGACGGGAATAAACGGCACTCGCTTGAATGTTGAGCTTTTGCATTTCTCTGGCCATGGTAACCCTCCTCTCTGGGTCAATTGTTAAGTGAGCTTGAAGCTATATTGTAACATCACCTTGATGTATCGCAAGAGTTCACAAGAGACTTATGAGGCGTTCACGTGTTCTGCACGGGCGTGATCGGATGCCGCTTGACAAGGCAGGCGGCTGTCGCGGATAATGTGTGTCAGAGCGTTGATGGAGACCGTGTGCCTGTGCCCGCGTCGGGCCTTTCACCTCAGAGAGCGCCCCTCTAGGCTGTGAGGGGGCGCGGTGGACGTGGCAGAATTCGCTCCGGAGCTGGCAGGTGAAGCGCCGTCGCGGCGTGGGTAGCTTGCCCGTGTGCGCGACGACACAGCGCCTCAAGCGCTGGCTGAGACGCTCAGCCAGAAGCAGGGTGGTACCGCGGTGGCTGATCTGGCCCTCGTCCCTGATTGTTCATGGGCGGGGGCTTTTTTGTTGGCTGAACACAAATGGAGGCAAGCGCATGGCAGAGAGCATCGACGCAGTGAAGCAAACCGCGCTGGCAGAGCTGGAAGGCGTCCAGTCTGCCGCAGAGCTGCAAACGTGGAAGACCCGCTACCTCGGCGGCAAGGGGCAGCTCAAAGACCTGATGAACCGGCTCGGCAGCCTGCCGGCTGAGGAACGCAAGGCCTATGGCCAGCAGGTGAACGCGCTCAAAGACGCGCTGACCAGCGCCTATGAAGCCCGTGAGGCCGCGCTGGAGGCTGCCGCGCTCGATCAAGCGTTGGCCTCGGGCGCGGTGGACATCACGCTGCCGGCGCGGCCACGGCAGCGCGGCCACCTACACCCCAGCAATCAGACGCTGCGCCGCATCTACGACATCTGGGCGGATATGGGCTTTCAAGTCTTCCTGAGCCGTGACGTGGAAGACGACGACACCAACTTCACGCTGTTGAACTTCCCACCTGATCACCCCGCGCGCGACATGCAAGATACGTTCTACACGACCGAGCACGGCGTGATCCTGCGCACGCACACCTCACCCGGCCAAATCCGCAGCATGCGCGCCTACGGCGAGAACGGCACGCAGCCGATGCGCGTCATCCTGCCCGGCATGTGCTACCGCTTCGAGCAGATCACCCACCGCAGCGAGGTACAGTTCCACCAAGTGGAGGGGATCGCCATCGGGCGCAACATCCGCATGAGCGACCTCAAGGGCACGTTCGAACAGTTCGTCAAGCGCCTCTTCGGCGCGAACACGGCGCTGCGCTTCCGCGCGTCTTACTTCCCTTTCACCGAGCCGAGCATGGAGATCGACGTGGAGTGCTTCGTGTGTGGGGGCAAGGGCTGCCGCATCTGCAAGCACACCGGCTGGCTGGAGATTGCGGGCAGCGGGATGATCCACCCGAACGTGCTGCGCAACGGCGGCTACGATCCATCCGTGTGGAGCGGCTTCGCCTTCGGCATGGGGCCGGAGCGGATCACGCTGCTGCGCCACGCCATCGAGGACATCCGCTACTTCTGGGCGAACGATCAACGCTTCCTGCACCAGTTCTAGTAGGGACAGGGCCTGCCCTGTCCGCAACTGGGGACAGGGCCTGCCCTGTACGTTTTCCCACACGCGGACGCGACAGGTCGCGTCCCTACGCCACCCACATCGTAGGGACAGGGCCTGCCCTGTCCACAACGCACAACCGACAACATACCAACTGGCAACATACCAAAGGACACACCCGAATGCTTATCCCCTTGTCGTGGTTGAAAGAGTTCGTAGACATCGACATCGCGCCCGAGTTGCTGGCCGAGCGCCTGACCGTCTCTGGCTTGGAAGTGGGCGCGATCCGCTACATCGGCGTGCCGCAGCAGCAGATCGAGGGCGTGCGCCAGCCCAAGAGCGATCACCTCGTCTGGGAGCGGGACAAGATCCTGCTGGCGGCCATCCGCGAGGTGAAGCCGCACCCCAACGCCGACAAGCTCGTGCTGGCGATGGTAGACTACGGCGGCCCGGAGTTGGAACAGTGCGTGACGGGCGCGCCCAACCTGCGCCCTTACATGGGGCAAGGGACGCTCACCCCGCCGCTGTGGACGGCCTTCGCGCTGGAGGGGGCGCGCGTCTACGACGGCCACAGCGACACCCCCAAGATCATGACGCTCAAAGGCAAAGAGCTGCGCGGCATCTACAACAAGAGCATGGTGTGCAGCGAGAAGGAATTGGGCATCAGCGACGAGCATGAGGGCGTGCTGATCCTCGACGAGCAGCCCGGCTTCGTCGTCGGCCAGCCGCTGGCCGACGTGCTGGGGGACGTGCTCTTCGACGTCGAGCTGACGCCCAACCTCGGCCACTGCTGGAGCGTGCTGGGCGTCGCCCGCGAGGTGGCCGCGCTGCTCAACAAGCCGCTGCGCGAGCCGAGCTATGACTTCGTCGCGCACGGCGACCCGATCGACGGCCAAGCGCACGTGGACATCCGCCAGCCAGAACTGAACCCACGCTTCACGCTGACGCTGCTCAAGAACACGACGGTGAAGCCCTCGCCGCAGTGGATGCAGTATCGGCTGCGGCTGGTGGGCCAACGCCCGATCAACAACATCGTGGACGTGACCAACTACATCACGTTCGAGATCGGCCAGCCCCTGCACGCCTACGACTACGACAAGCTGGTGGCGCGGGCCGGCGGCCAAGCGCCGACGATTATCACCCGCCTGCCGGAGCCGAACGAGACGCTCCAGACGCTGGACGGCGCCGAGCGCCCGCTCGGCCCCAATCAGATCCTCGTGGCCGACACTGCCGGGCCGCTGGGCTTGGGCGGCGTGATGGGCGGAGCCGAGACCGAGATCACCGCGGAGACCCGAAACGTCCTGCTGGAGAGCGCCGCGTGGAACTTCATCAACATCCGCAAAACGCAGCAGGCGCAAAAGCTTTTCACCGAGGCCGGCGTGCGCTTCAGCCGCAACCTGCACCCCTCGCGGGCGATCTTGGGATCCTCGCGCGGGATCGAGCTGATGCGCCAGCTCGGCGGCGGGGAAGTCGCGAAAGGGGTGATCGACGCTTACCCACTGCCGCCGCAGGCCGTCTGTGTGACGCTGCCCGCCAGCGAGATCAAGCGGCTGCTGGGCGTCGAGATGACGGTGGTGCAGGCCGCGGATCTGCTCACGCGCAGCCAATTCGCTGTGACCATCGAGGACGACGTGCTGCACGTCACCGCGCCCGACTACCGCACCGACATCGGCACGGGCATCGTCGGCCAAGCCGACTTGATCGAGGAGATCGCGCGCTTGATCGGCTACGACCGCATCCCGACGACGATGATCGACGACGTGATGCCGCCGCAGCGCACGAACGCCGTGTTTGAGTTCGTCGAGCGGCTACGCGATCTGTGCGTAGCGCTGGGGCTGGATGAGAACATCAGCTACCGCTTCACCTACCCTGAGGCCGAGGCGCGGCTCGTCCCGGCGGGGGCGGCGTCGTCGCTGCCGACGGCGGGTTACGTGACGATGGCCAACCCCATCGCCCCTGAGAAGAGCGTGCTGCGCCACACGCTGCTCATCAACCTATTGGAGAACGCTGTGAACAACGCCCGCTTCGTCGAACGCCAGCAGGTGTTCGAGATCGGCAGCGTCTACTTCAAGACGGACGCGCCGCTGCCTGATGAGCCGCTGCGGCTGGGCGTGCTGCTGACTGGCCCGCGCGACGACGCCCACTGGTCAGAGGGCACAGCGCCCAACGTCGACTTCTTCGACATCAAAGCTGTGATTGAGGAGATCATCGCCGGGCTGCACCTGCCAAACGCGCGCTTCGTCCGCGGGACGCACACGACTTACCATCCGGGGCGCAGCGCTGATCTGATGCTGGGCGAGGACTACGCCGGCACGTTCGGCGAGCTGCACCCGGCGGTGGCCAAAGCCTTCCGCTTGACGGGCGCGCCTGTCATGATCGCTGAGCTGGATTTAGAGGTGGTGATGCGCCACACGCCGCCGCGCTACGGCGTCCACAGTCTGCCGATCCTGCCGCCAGTGAAGGAGGACTTGGCGCTGATCGTCGACGAGGGCGTCACGAACGCGCAGATCGAGGAGGCGATCCGCAGGGCGGGCGGCAAGCTGTTGAAAGACGTGCGGCTGTTCGACGTCTACCGCGGCGCGAGCCTGCCCGCAGGCAAAAAGAGCATGGCCTACGCCTTGACGTATCAGACGGATGAGAAGACCCTCACCGATGAGGACGTGGTCAAAGTGCGCGAGAAGATCATTCGTGTGGCCGAGCGCGAACTCAACGCCAAGCTGCGCGGCTCGGCGACCTGAGGCACGCCTCCGCCCTGTCCGGTTTCCCACACGCGGACGCGGCAGGCCGCGTCCCTACGCCAACCACATCGTAGGGACAGGGCCTGCCCTGTCCGTTTTTCCCACCCGCCACCCGACACGCGGACGCGACAGGTCGCGTCCCTACGCCACCCACCACCCACATCGTAGGGACAGGGCCTGCCCTGTCCG
>CALDYP010000058.1 GCA_937944445.1 uncultured Anaerolineae bacterium | reverse complement strand
TGCCGTCGGTGGGAGTCGAACCCACACCCCGTTAAGGACTACGCCCTGAACGTAGCGCGTCTGCCAATTTCGCCACGACGGCTAACTGTGCTCTAGTATAGCGGATCGTCGCTCGCTGTCAATTGTCAACCCGTGCCCGGGAGTGTCTAAATTCGAACAGAGAACTCATCCAGCCCCCTTCAGGGGTCGCGCCCTAGCTGAGTGCTTCAGCGCTCGGCGCGACTGTCTGTTTATTTTTAGACACTCCCCCCGTGCCCAAATCGCCGGTTTTCCCCCTCATACAGCCTGCTATAATGCAAGGCTGTCGTGACAGGAGTTCAGCAATATGACGAGATGGATCACGCTGCTGGTGCTGCTCATCAGCGTCGCCAGCGCGCAGACACAGGGCGAGGTGCTGGCGGAGGCCAAGCAGCAGGCCAACGTTCGCGCGACAACGGACACCAACGCCCCCAAAGTGGGCGAGATCTTCAGCGGGACGCAGTACCCCGTCGTCGGCCGCAGCGAGTTCTTCCCGTGGCTGCTGCTGGCCGACCCCGCCACACGCCAGCCCATCGGTTGGGTCTTTCAAGACCTGCTCAACGTGACCGGCAACCTCGCCACGGTTCCCATCTCAAACTTCGTCGTGAGCGGGTCGATCACTAACCCCATCTCGCCCACGCTCGCCGCGCCAGACGTGACCCCGCTCGCCCTGCCGACCAGCCCCGCCAGCCTGCCCACGGCTGCCCCTTCGTTCGCGGTTAGTGGGCGCGTCATGAACGAGGTCAATATTCGCTACGGCCCATCAGTTGAGTTCACACGGTTGGGCGTCGCCTTTGCCGGTGAGGTGTTCGAGCTGACCGGCTATCACACCCAGTTCCCGTGGGTGCAAATCGCCTATCCTGCGTCGCCCAATGGCCGCGCGTGGATCGCCCGTGACTTGTTAGAAATTGACGGGAACCTCTTCTCGCTGCCCGCCATCTCAGACACGGTGCTCGCGCTGCCCACGCTCACGCCCACGCCGTCCGTCGTCGGCGCAGCCAACTCCATCCTCGGCGACCCCGTCCCACCCCGCCCAGAGTTCCAAGCGTTGGGCGACGCCATCTACTCGCTGATGCTCGAGCGCGGCTTTGACCTTGAGACCAGCCGTTTCGCCGCCTTCTTCCTAATGGATTTGCAGACCGGTGAGGCCGTCACCGTCGGCAGCGACATTAACTTCAGCGGCACAAGCGTGATGAAGATCGGCATCTTGGCGCGGCTGTACGCCTCGCTGGTCGCCCCGCCCGACGCGCAGCTTGCCGTGGACATCGCCAACACAATGATTTGCAGCGAGAACAACGCCACCAACCGACTGCTCAACGTCATCGGCAACGGGGACGCCTTTCGCGGCGCGGATGAGGTCACCCGCATGTTTCAGATCCTCGGCCTAACGCACTCCTTCATCCTCTCGCCCTACATCGCCGACCCGAACAACCCGCCTGTGCCCCCCGCCCCGCTGACGCGCCCCACGACCGGCATCGACCAGACGCGCGCCAACCCCGACTTCACCAATCAACTCACTGTGTCGGATATGGGCTATCTGCTGGCCAGCATGTATCAGTGCGCTTATGAAGAGCGCGGCCCGCTGATCGAGCGCTTCGGCGGGGCCTATGAGCCGCGCGAGTGCCGCCAGATGCTGCACGTGATGAGCAACAACACGGTTGACGCGCTGCTGAAGGCGGGCGTGCCTGAGGGGATCCGCGTGGCGCACAAGCACGGATGGATCGGCGACACGCACAGCAACGCCGCCCTGTTCTTCACGCCCGGCGGCAACTACGTGATGGTGATGGCGGTCTACGGGCCGGGCTTCTTAAATTTCCAGCAGTCCCTGCCGATGATCGCCGAGGCGTCGCGGCTGGTCTACAACTTCTACAACCCCGACGCGCCGCTGGACGAAATCCGCGATGGGTTCATCCCCCCCACCGAGAGCTGCAACTATCAGGGCAGCCCGCTCACAATTGACCTGCGCCAGCCTATTTGGGATCAATAAAAACCAGCCACCGACGACAAAGGGCGACCCATAGGCCGCCCCTTCGTCGTTTAAGTCTCGTGCTGCGCGGGCCGAAAAGTGCCGTCTAGCCCTTCACTGCGCCTTGTGTCAAGCCGCCCACGATTTGATCTTGCAAGATCAGGTAGAGCGTTACAACGGGCACAGCGGCCACCAGCGCGCCCGCGGCGAACTGACCCCAGTCGCGGTTGAAGTCGCTGTTGATGAAGTTGAACAGCCCTACCATCAGCGTCCAGTTTTGCGTGTCGCGCAGGATCAAGCGCGCCAGCACGAACTCGTTGAACGTGCCGACGAACGCCAGCACGCCCACCACGGCCAGAATTGGGCGAATCAGCGGGAAGATCAACTGCCAGAAGATCTGCCAGTTGGTCGCGCCGTCCACCGTGGCCGATTCGTCGATCTCGCGCGGGATCGAGTCGAGGAAGCCCTTCATCAACAGCGTGTTGATGCCCATCGCGCCCGCCATGTAAACCAGAATGACGCCGCCGAGGCTGTTCAAGCCGAATGAGCGCAGCCACGTCCAGTCGAGGATGGGCATGATCTGATTGAGCGTGTCGGACACCTCGTTGATCTGCTGGAGGATCAAGAAGAGCGCAACCAGCGCCAGCAGGTTCGGGAACACTTGCAGCAGGCGAATCCACAGCAGCAGTGACTGCCGCCCACGGAAGCGGAACCGCGAGAACGAGTAGGCGCTCAACGCTGTGATGAGCACCGTGAGCACTGTCGAGACCGACGCCACGATGAACGAGTTGAACAGCCAGCGCCAGAACGGATACACGCGCAGGTTGTCGATCAGCAGCCCGCGGAAGTTGTCGAACAGCCGCGACGGGTCGTCTACCCGTGGCAGCAGCCCCTGCGTGGAGAGCTGCCCCGTTGGGTTGAGCGCCGACGAGATGATGAACAACACCGGGAAGAGCGCAAACGCCACCGCGATCACGATCACCGTGTAACGGAGCGCCGTGCCGATGATGCGCTCACGGGTGCTGGAGGCCATCCGCCCCCGCTCGAAGGTTGCAGCCGCCTTAGGCATTGTCGCTCATCCTTTCCCACTGGTTGTTGAAGCGCGTCTGGAACACGGTCACCAGCGCCACCATCGCAAAGATCACCAGCGTGATTGCCGAGGCGTACCCATAGTCCGCCCCGCGGTTGCCAAACGCCAATCGATAGGTGTAACTGATGAGGATGTCGGTATAACCGGCCTGCACCGGCGACCCCGGAATCGGCGGGTTGCCCTGCGTCAGCGCGTCGATCAACAAGAAGTTGTTGAAGTTGAACGTGAACGAGGCGATCAGCAGCGGCCCGACCGTGACGAGCAGCAGCGGCAGCGTGATCTGGCGGAAGGTCTGCCACGGCGTCGCGCCGTCCACCGCAGCGGCCTCGTACACATCCGACGGGATGGCTTGCAGCGCCCCGCTGGAGATGAGCATCATGTACGGGTAGCCCAGCCACAGGTTGACCAGCAGGATGCTGATCTTGGCCCATGAGGCGTCCGTCAGCCACGGGATGACCGTCGCACGGGTGAGGATGCCCCAGTCGATCAACGTGCGGTTGATCAAGCCGAAGTTGTCGTTGAGCAGCGCGCGCCACACCATGATGCTGATCACTGCCGGAATCGCATACGGGATGATGAGCAGCGACTGGATCACCTTCCTGCCGATCACGTCCGGGCTGTTCAGGATGAGCGCCATCAGCAAGCCCAGCGCAAACGTCGACACGACCGACCCGGCGGCAAACACGACCGTCCAGATGAAGATGTCGATGAGCGGCCCGCGCAAGCCCGGATCGTTGATGAACCGCGCGAAGTTCGCCAAGCCCACGTTGATGATGAAGCCCGGGGCCAGCGGCTCGCCGCCGCCGACTGGCTCAAAGAACCCCGTCTGATCGTTCGCCACGTAGACCGTGCCCGTCGAAATGTCGGTGATGGCGTCGGCCTCTGCGTCGTAGACAAAGCGCTGCTTGAGCGGGCGGGCGGCCTCGCGTCGGTTGCGGATGCCGACCGTGTCATCCCCCTCGCCGAACACTGCGTTCTGGATGAAGCCCAGCGCTGTGGTGCGCTCGCCGCCGCTCAACAAGCGGAACCCTTCGAACTCCGGCGGCGCATCAGCCGAGGCTGCGCCCTCCACCACGCGCAGCGAGTCGCCCTCAGGGGCGAACACCACCTCCAGCACGCCGTCCACCTCGCGCGTTAGCCACAACGCATAGCGGCCATCTTCACCCTGCATGACTTCCCAACGGTAAGACAGCGCATCCGGCGGGACGAACTTTCGCGCGGTGATCAGGCGGATCGACTGCTGCTTAGCGTACAGGTGGCCGTCACCGTAGTTCGTGAACGAGTTGGCTACCGTGAAGTAGATCGGATAAACCACCAGCAGCAGCACAAACGCCAACCCCGGAACCATCCAGCGGATGGGGTACAAGCGCGGCACAAAGAAGACGACCGTTGTGCCCACCCCGATGATCCCCAGCACCACGACCAGCGCCGTGTTGCCCATCGTGGCAAAGCCGTAGATTAACGTCAGGATCAGCGCGTTGAAAACCGCGATGAGTCCATAACCCAGCACATTCCAAAAAAGGGCGGCCCTGTCAGGGGCCACCCCTTTCTGCTTCACTTGAGCAGACATGATTGTATTGCCTGTTAGTTGTTGACGCTGTCGGAAATCATCTTCGTGTTATCGTCGAACATGAAGGTGACTTCTGTCTCTTGTGCCAGCGACAGGGCAATGTTCGCGCCATCACGAGCGCCGTCCGCGCCGTAGTTCTCGTCCCAACTGCCGTTCACCGCGACCTTGTACTCATAGTCGCCAGCAGGCAGCGTGACCGTGATCGTGAATGTGCCATCGCCATTATCCGTCATGAAGGTAACCGAGCAAGTCGGGTCCCAGTCGCCCGGGCAGCCCGCTTCCGACTGTAAGCTGCCGACCAGCGTGATCGTGCGGCCTGCCGCCGCTAGCTCCGCCGCCACGCCAATCGCGTTCTTGATCTGAACCACGGCCGTTTCCATCGAGGCAACCGGATCCTCACCGAGGCTGATGAGCGTCAGCGCGGCGTCCGATGCCCCCCAGACCGAAGCCATCTGCGGGATGGCAGGCATCGGGATGGCGTTGAAGCCCGCGTTCACGAAGCCCTCGATGTTCGGGTTCACGCTCGTGTCAACGTTGACGAACGTCGGCGGGCGGCCACCCTTGTCGAACAGCGCCTGCATGAACTCCGTCGTCGCGACGTAATCCAACAGGAAGGTTTCCGCCAGCAGTTGGTTGTTGCTGAAGGCGCTGATGACGAAGCCCTGACCACCGCTGAACGGCGAGCCGAACTCAGTCACGCCCGGCACGCCCGGGATGCGGTCAATCGCGTAGTTCACGCCGGTGTCGATGATGCGCTGCGAGTACCACGGGCCGGTGATGATGCTGGCCGTCTTGCCTTCTTCAAACAGCGAGAACATCACGTCGTCGTTCACGCTCGTCGGCAGCAGGCCGTCACGATACATCCCAGACAGGAACTGCGCAGCAGCCAACCCACCCTCGCTGGCAAGGCCGATGTCGTCGATGTTGAACGTGCCGTCTTCGTTCAGGCCGAAGATGTAGCCGCCGAAGGCCGACGTCACCGGGAAGTTGTGATAGGTGTTGCCCGTCGGGATGGCCATCGCGAAGATGTCCTGACTCTTCAACTGCTCGCCCAGCGCGCGCACGTCGTCCCACGTGGCGAACGGCTCAGGGGCAAGGTCAACGTTGCGGATCACCGCGACGTTCTCTTGTGCGTAGGGGATGCCCCACAGCGTGTCCTGATAGGTGAACAGGTCGAGCGCGGCCGGGGTGAACAGCGCCTCAAGGTCTGCGTCCAACTCAATCGGAACAATCGCGCCGTTCTGCACCAGCTGGCCGATTGTGTCGTGCGGGGTGATCATGATGTCAGGGCCTTCACCGACTGGCCCAGCCGTCAGCAGTTGGTCACGCGCATCGCCGAGGCCGATTTCCACAAAGCGCAGCGTGATGCCGAGGTCAGCTTCCACCTCGTCAGCCAGTTCCACGAGCACCGGAATACGTTCCGCGTCCGCCCAAATGGTCAGGGTGTTCCCCTGCGCAACGACTGAGCTGAGCGACCCGAGGACGAGCGCTCCCGCTGCTGCTACTGCCAATAAACGTTTCTTAATCATATTTAAGCCTCTCATGCTGGTAGTTAGCATTTAGTCAACCGCCACCTGCGTGGCACAACGAGGATTATAGCTTGATTAAAGAAGGCGTAAAGGGGAATGTGCCAAATTGACGTTGATTCTGAAAAAACTCATGAAAACTCCCTGACAAATGACACATCAGGGGTCAGCGCTTAGGCGCGATGTGGTAGAGATACTCCCACGAGTAGATGCCTGTGCTGTGGCCGTCGTCCCATACGGGGCAAATCGCGTAGTGACCAACCGGATTTAGCTCTTCAATAGCGTAGCTGCGGCGCGGTGTCAGCTTGAGCAGGTCATCCGGGGCAAACTCCATGCCCATGAAGGCGTGCCCGCCGCGGCATTCGACGCACGGGCACGCCTCACGCAGATGAGACAGGGGAAATTCATGCTGCTCGCCGGTGTTCCAAGTGATAACCAGCACACCGCGCGTCTTGTCGAGGGTGATGCCAGTGGGGCGCAGCGTTGAGCTGGTCATGTAATTTAACCGGCAAGGCCACTTGCAAACAGCGCTGTAAACAGAATCGCCAGCGTGATCAACACCATGATCATCGCAAGGCCTACCGCGTAGGTAACCACACACCCCTGAGCAAAACCGCCGCCCTCTTGCACGTCTTCCATCGTCGATTCGCCTTCATCCCCAAGTCACTTAAACATGGTCGTTAGTTTACCATGCCTCCGACGAAAGTTCAGCACTCGAATCAACTCGGAGAGTGTCCAAAATCAAGCAGAAGCGCTGTCGGCGTCGGTGGATGAAGCTGTAGGGACAAGGCCTGCCTTGTCTGTGAGGGGTGTCTGAAGATAAACAGATAGTCAGAGGCCCCACCCCCAGCTCAACAATACGCCTGCTCTACGATCCGCCACTTGTCCCACCTACTTCTAGCCTGCGTCTGATAGAATGGGATGAATTGCACAACACCGAAGGAGTCTATCATGTCTATGCGACTAACTATCATCGGGGTGATGATCGCCCTGTTTGCCACGGCTTGTCAGGGCCTTCAGCAGCCGGTGATCATCATGGAAGTCACCCGTGAAGTGCCTGTTACCGTGATCGTCACCGCCGAACCGACAGCCGGCCCCGTGTCTCTGGTCACGTCCACGCCTACGCCCACGCCCGAAGGCACGCCCTTCTCCAGCCCCACCCCGTCTATCACCCCCACCACTGACCCCTTCCCAACGCCGGTGATTGGCCAGATCTTCATCGCCGATCAAAAGTTTGAGCGCGGGCGCATGTTCTGGCTCCAGCCGGTGCGGCAGATTTGGGTGCTGACGACCGCCGAGGACGGCACGCAGGTCTGGCAGGTGTACAACGACACGTTCGAAGAGGGCATGATGGAGCGTGACCCGGCCATCGTCCCGCCCGTTGGCGGCAACCGCACCCAACCTGAGCGCGGCTTTGGCAAGCTCTGGCGCGAGACGCCCCAACTGCGCGAGCAGCTCGGTTGGGCCATTGGCAACGAGTTGGGCTACACCACCCGCTATGAGTACATCGCGGGCGGCATCGTGAACGAGCAAGGGGTGTTCGTTCCGGGCAGCGGCATTCACGTCCTCGAATCGCTCGAAAACGAGGTGTTCCGTTTCTACGAGGGCTTGCGCACGTGGGAAGTAGAACTCGCCCGTTAAACTGCAACATAGGCATGCGTCACCACAGCGAGGGGTCAGCCATCGGCTTGCCCCTCGTTTGCGTTCTGCGGCCTCGCTCAACAAGTTGGCGCGCAATCGAGTGTAGACACGCCCAGATCGGGGAGTGTCTAAATTCGAACAGAGGCCTCATCCAGCTGACTTCAGGGGGCGCGTCCTAGCCGAGTGCCTCAGCGCTCGGCGCGACTGTTTGCTTATCTTTAGACACGCCCAGATCGTCAATCATTTCATCCATGACGTTGGTTTGTGATAAACTAGACCCGTTATTACTGATGGTTTCATAAGCATGACAGCGCTCTTATCGCCCACTTTAGGGGACTACCTGTTCTACACCACAGCAGATGGCGTGTTGGTGCTTAACGCCCGTGGCCTCATTGCAAGGATCAACCCGGCAGCCTGTTCAATGCTGGCGGTCACCGTCGAAGAAGTGCTGGGCCGCAGCCCAGAGCAAGTCTTTTCCAAGAACCCTGCGCTGCTCATGCTGATGACCGGGGATGCGCCAGCCAACGCCGACGTTCGCCTGCCACGCCGCCGCCTCGCGCAGGGGATTACGACCCAGCTCGCCAGTGGTGAGCGCGTCGTGCTGCTGCAAGACGTGACCGAACGACGCGACCTTGAAGACCGACGCGAGGCGCTTGTGCGCGCCATCGCCCATGACCTGCGCAACCCCGTTTCAGCCATCGGCGGCTTCGTTGATTTGGTCGGGCGCACTGGCCCCCTCAACGACACGCAGCGCAAATTCCTCACCCGCGCCCGTCAAACAGTCAACAAAATCAACGATATGGTCAGCTCATTGGTCGATTTGGCGTGGATCGAGGCGGGCATGCCGCTTCAGCACATTCCGATCATGCTCGACACCATCATCGAACGCAGCGTGAAATCGCTGGAGGCGCTCGCAGTCGAACGCGGCGTTGGCATTGTGCTCTCGCTTCAGCATCAACTGCCGCCGATCATGGGCGACCCTGAGCGTTTGCAGCTTGCGCTGCGCCACATCATCCAGAACGCCATCCAATACACCCTCGCCCCCGAAAAGAACGTCGTGATCCACGCATGGTCAGATCGTGATGAAATTTACTGTAACGTCGCCGATCAGGGCATCGGCATCCCACCAGAGGAGTTGAAGCTCGTGTTTGATCGCATGTACCGCGGGCGCGACGAGCGCATCAGCGAGATCCACGGCGGCGGCCTCGGCCTAACCATCGCGCGGACGATCATCCGACGCCACGGCGGCGACATCTGGGCGGCCAACAACGTTCACGGCGGGACAACTATTTCACTGGTGCTGCCCCTAAGCGTGTAGGCGCTGGCCTCTCACCCCTCTCTCTAACTTGGCACGTACACTGATGTCGATTGTGCACTCCGAAAGAAGCCTACTATGAGCCTGTTCCGTCGTCGTCGATCTGCTGCCCCTGCTGATGCAGAGCCTGTGCCGTCCGGCCCTGTGCAGTGGCGGCGCATGCTCGGCTATCTGAAGCCTTACCGCGCCCGCCTCGCGCTGGCTATTGTCGGCCTCGTCATCGCCGCCGCCACCAGCCTCGTTTTTCCCACTGTCATCCAAAACGTGGTCGATTCCGTCCTTGAGGAGCGCAACCGCGAGCTGCTCGACACGATCACGTTGGTGCTGCTGGGCGTGTTTGTCGTCCGATCGATTGCCGAGTTCGTGCAGAACTACAACATCTCGTACATCGGCGAGCGCATCGTCACCGATTTGCGTGAGGAGCTTTATGGCCACCTGCAAACGCTGTCGCTCAGCTTCTTCACTGAGCGCCGCGTGGGCGAGCTGGTCAGCCGCATCTCCAGCGATGTAACCGTCATGCGCACGGCTCTCACCAACAACATCGCCTCGCTGCTCGGCACGGCCATCACGCTGGTGGGCGCGCTGGTGTTGATGGTGGCGCTCAACTGGCGACTGACGTTGTTCATCATCGTCCTCGTGCCGATTCTGGTGCTGGTCGGGTTTGGGTTTGGCTACTGGCTGCGCCGCATCAGCACCGAAGTACAAGACGAGATCGCCGGCGCAACGGTCATCAGCGAGGAAGTGCTGCAGAACATCCGCGAGGTGAAGAGCTTCGCCCGCGAACCCTACGAGATCGAGCGCTATCACGTCGCGGTCAACCGCGCGTTTCAAGCAGCGCTGCGGCTGCTGCGGGTGCGCTCGGTCTTTGGGCCGATTGTGGCCTTCCTCGGCTTCGGGGCGTTGGCGCTCATCGTGTGGTTCGGCGGGCGCGAGGTGCTCGACGGGCGCTTGACTGGCGGCCAACTGATCTCGTTCTTGGTCTACGGCCTGACGGTGGCGGGCGGCTTCGCTGGGCTGGTCGGCCTATTCAGCAGCTTTCAAGAGGCCATCGGCGCGACTAAGCGCGTCTTCCAACTGATGGACACGCGCCCCGCCCTCCAAGATGCGCCCGACGCGCTCGAACTGCCCCGCGTGGAGGGCCGCATCGAGTTCGATCGCGTGTCGTTCAGCTACGACCAGCGCCAAACCGTGCTAGATGACATCAGCCTCGACATCGCCGCTGGCGAGATCATCGCACTCGTCGGCCCGAGCGGCGCCGGCAAGAGCACCCTCTTCAACCTGATCCCGCGCTTCTACGACCCCACCCGCGGCACGATCACCGTTGATGGCCATGACCTGCGGACGGTGACGCAGCGCAGCCTGCGCCAAAACATTGCCATCGTGCCACAGGAGACGCTGCTGTTTGGCGGGACGATCCGCGAGAACATCCTCTACGGACGGTTAGAAGCCAGCGAAGCCGAGCTGATTGAGGCGGCGAAGGCCGCCAACGCCCATGAGTTTATCATCAGCCTGCCCGACGGCTATGATACGCGGGTCGGCGAGCGCGGCATCCGCTTGAGCGGCGGCCAGCGCCAGCGCGTCGCCATCGCCCGCGCTATCCTCAAAGATCCGCGCATCCTGCTGCTCGACGAGGCCACCAGCAGCCTCGACAACGAGAGCGAGCACCTCGTTCAAGAGGCGCTCGCACGGCTCATGCAGCAGCGCACCACCCTCATCATCGCCCACCGCCTCAGCACAGTGCGCATCGCCCATCGGATCGCAGTGCTCGATCAAGGCCGAATTGTGGAGCTGGGCACACATGAGGCGCTCATGGCGCAGGCTGGCCTCTATGCTCACCTCTACAGCATGCAGTTCCGCAACCAAGAGCTTCTGACGGACGTATAACCATTAACGGACGAAAGGATCCGCCGCTATGCTCACCCTCGACATCTGGTCAGACTACAACTGCCCGTGGTGCTTTTTGGCCTCGCGCAGCGTCGCGCGCTTGCAAGAGACACATCAGGTCACCGTTCACTGGCACAGCTATCAACTCCGCCCGAAAGGGTCGCCGCCGATCCCCGAGGCCTACCTGAAGCGCATCGAAGAAACGCGCCCCCGCCTTTACGCGATGGCGCAAGAGCAGTTCGGCATCACGATGAACGCTGGCCCCTTCGGGATCGACAGCCGCCCCGCGCTGGTGGGCGCGAAGTTCGCCGAGGAGCACGGCCACGGCGCGGCCTATCACGAGGCGGTCATGTGGGCGTACTGGGTCGAGGCGCGCAACATCGAGGACACTGCCACACTGGGCGACATCGCGCAGGCCGTCGGATTAGAGCGCGAGGCCTTCTTGAACGGTTTGACCAGCACGGACTATCAGGCGCTAGTGGACACAGACATCTTGATGGCGCAGCAGATGGAACTCAGCGGCGTGCCGGCGCTGCTTTTTGAGCGCAAATACCTCATCGCAGGGGCGCAGCCCTACGATGAGTTGGTGAAGGCTTATGACTACATCATCAAACGTGAAAATCTCAATCCCTGAGGCCGCGCAGCCCGTCCTCGTCACCGGGGGGACAGGCTTCTTGGGGCGCGCGGTCGTCGCGGCGCTGCTGGCGCAGGGCGCAGCGGTGCGCGTGGCCGCCCGCCGTCCAGACCGCCTGCCGCCCGAGCTGCGCGACGCGGAACGCTTCACCGCCGACCTCGCCACACCCGACAGCTTTGAGCCTGCGCTGGAAGGCGTCGGCGCGGTGATCCATACCGCAGTATCTTACGGCAGCTTTGAGCGCCAGCAGCAGGTCAACGTTCGCGGCACGCAGGCGCTGGCGCGGCTCGCGGCTGAGCGCGGTGTGCGTCGGTTCGTCCACATCAGCAGCCTTGCCGTCTACGGCTATCGTCACAGTGAGATCGTCACCGAGGAGACGCCGCCCGTCCCATCGCGCGATCCGTACAGCATGACGAAGCGCATCGCAGAAAAGGCCGTGCAAGCCACCCCCAACCTCAACTGGGTGATCTTGCGCCCGGGCGCGATCTACGGGCCATACGCCCCGCTCTGGACGAGCGCCTTGTTCCAGCTGGCGCGGCGTCGCCCCTTCCTCTTCATCGGCGATGGGCGCGGCAGGCTGCCGCTCGTCCACGTGGACGACGTGGTAGAAGCCATCCTGCGCGTGCTCGACGACTCAGCCGCCGTGTGCGAGGCCTTCAACCTCGTGCACCCGGAGCCGGTCACATGGCGCGACGTGTTGAGCGCTTACGCAGCCGCGGCAGGCCAGACGCTGCGCTGGCGCGCCGTGCCGACGGCGCTAGCGGCCACCGTCGCGAGCGTCGCTGCCCTGACCAGCTTCAGCCCATCTATGCGCGCGGCCCTGCCAGAGCTGCTGTACTTCTTGGAACACGCACCGTCCTTCTCAACGGATAAGCTCCAGCGCACGCTGGGCTGGCAGCCGCAGGTCTCGCTGACGGAGGGCATCCGACGCACGCAGTTCTACCTTGATCATCTCATCGAGCCGAACACGTGACCGATTGGCTGGTCGTCGTTGGCATTGTTGGGTTGTTGGGGTCGCTCATCCTATGGTGGCTGCTCATCCACACGGAAGGCGTGCTGCTCGGTCAGCGCGTCGTCACCGCGCTGTATGACCTCTACGCCTCGCGCTACGACCGCATCAAGGGCAACGACGACGTCGATGAGCACATCTTCATCGCGCAGCCTCTGCTAGAGGCCATCGCGCCCCAAACAGACCCATTTGTGATCGACGTCGCCTGTGGCACAGGGCGGGTAGCGCTGGCGCTTTGCCAGCACGCGCGCTTTGAGGGGATCATCCTCAGCGTGGACGCCAGCCTGCGCATGCTGCAAGTCGCTGCCCACAAGCTGGCCGCCAACCACTTTGAGGACTACGCGCTGCTTGCTCAGATGGACGCGGCTCAGCTTCACATCGCCGACGCCAGCGCCGACGTCGTCACCTGTATGGAAGCGCTTGAGTTCACTGCCGACCCGACACAGGTGCTGGCCGAGCTGGCGCGGGTGCTGCGCCCGGGCGGTCTGCTGCTCACTACTTTACGCCAGAACGCGCCGCTCGTGCCGCGCGTTTGGTCACAACGGCAGATGCAGCAGGCGCTCGCCGCTGCCGGGTTCGTCGATGTGCGCTTCCAGCCGTGGCAGCACGATTATCAACAGGTGTGGGCGCGAAGAGCAGGGTCATCCCACCCCATCGGCGCGTATCTACCTGAGGCGGCGCTGCGCTGCCCCCGCTGCGGCGGCGTGGGTGTTGTGCCCTCTGCCGATGGATACGCCTGCCCCCACTGCGGCTGGCGCGTTCCGCGCGTGGGCGGCGTACTGCAAATGGTCTAAAAAACTGCTTTGCCTCATCCCCTGACGCTCTGCCGAAGGTTTGCTACAATTCACCCTCAGTTGACTCAACGACTGCGAAAGCGAATATTTGTGAAACATCTGCCAGAAGCGCACCGCCAACTGCTGCAAATGGCCATCTCGAGCGCTCAGCAAGCGGGCGCGCTGCCCATGTTCGACCTGCCAGAGATCCCCGTGCAGCCCTCAACCCGCCCCGGGCAAGGCGACTACAACAGCCCCGTGGCGCTCAGCGTCGCCAAAGCCGTGGGCATGAAGCCGCGCGATGTCGCTGAGCGCATCGTGGAGCACCTACCGCCTGCCGAGTTTGTGAGCCAAGTGGAAATCGCCGGGCCGGGCTTCATCAACTTCAGCCTCGCGCGGTCATACGTCGTCCGGCTGGTGGACGACATCCTGACTGAAGGCGAACGCGTGGGAAGCGTTACCCTCGGCGCAGGCAAGCGCGCCCAAGTCGAGTTCGTCAGCGCCAACCCCACTGGCCCGCTCACGATTGGGCGCAGCCGCGGCGCAGTCGTCGGGGACACGATGGCGCGCCTGCTCGAAGCCGCCGGCTACGACGTGCAGCGTGAGTACTACTTCAACAACGCGGGCAATCAAATGGTCGCGCTCGGCAACAGCCTGCGCTATCGCTATCTAGAACAGCTCGGCCTGCCGCTGCCGATCATCGACGACGACAACTTCTACCGCGGCGACTACTTGATCGACTTCGCTAAGGCGCTCGTCGCGGAACACGGTGACAGCCTCAAAGACGCCGACTGGTCAACTTTCAAGACCTACGCCGAACACAAGATGTTCGACTGGATCAAGCAGACCTTGCAATCGGTCGACATCCACCACGACAACTTCTTCAACGAGGATTCGCTCTTCCAGTCCGGCGCAGTGTGGGACACGCTGGCCGAGCTGGAGCAGCGCGGCCACATCTACAGCGCCGCCGAGTGGGAAGGCGCAAGCGACGAAGAGAAAGCCCAAGCCGCCGGCAAAGCCCCGGCCAAGTGGTTCCGCTCGACAGCGTTCGGCGACGACAAAGACCGCGTGATGGTCAAAAGCGACGGCGTGCCCACCTACACCCTGCCAGATATCGCCTATCACCGCAACAAGATCGAACGCGGCTTTGACTTGATGGTGAACGTCTTGGGGGCCGATCACGGGCAGCAGTACCGCGTGGTGGCGTGGGGCGTTGAAGCGCTCGGCCTGCCCGCTGATGGCATTCACGTGATCATCGTCCAGATGGTGCGCTTCATGAAGGACGGCCAAATCCGCAAAGGGAGCACCCGCCGCGGCGTGTTCGACACGCTGGATGAACTGGTCGAAGAAGTGGGGCCGGACGCCATCCGCTATCATCTGCTAGCGCGCAGCCCCAACACCCACCTCACCTTCGACGTGAACGAGGTCATCCGCAAGTCGAACGAGAACGCCGTGTTCTACATCCAAAACGCGCACGTGCGCTGCGCCGGCATCCTGCGCGAGGCCGAAGCGCGCGGCTTCAGCGACGACGCAGCCAACCTCGACCTGCTCGGCGAGGATGAACTCGCCTTCCTGCGCAAGGCCAACGAGCTGCCAGAGGTCATCACCGCCGCCGTGACTGAGTACGAGCCGCACAAGATCGCCTTCTACGCCAAAGAGCTAGCGGCGATCTTCCACCCGATGTATGACCGCGTGCGCGTCTTTCACAGCGACGTGCCGGAGGACGTAGCTCGCGCTCGCTTGCGCTTCTACTGCGCGGCGAAAGTCATGTTTGCCCGCGTCCTGCGCTTGATGGGCATGACCACCCCCGACCGCATGTAACCACATAAAGGAGACCCGCATGGGATTAAAACCCGACCACTGGATACGACACATGGCGGTTGAACACGGCATGATCGAGCCGTTTGTGGAACGTCAAGTGCGCGAGGGCGTGATCAGCTACGGCCTGTCGTCATATGGGTATGATCTGCGCGTCGCCAACGAGTACAAGATCTTTACCAACGTCTACAGCGCCATCGTTGACCCCAAAGACTTCAACTCACAGTCGTTCGTCGATTACGTTGGCGATGTCTGCGTTATTCCGCCCAACTCGTTCGTCCTCGCCCGCAGCGTGGAGTACTTCCGCATCCCGCGCAGCGTCCTCACGATCTGCCTCGGCAAGAGCACCTACGCCCGCACCGGCTTGATCGTCAACGTCACCCCCTTTGAGCCGATGTGGGAAGGCCACGTCACGCTCGAGATCAGCAACACGACGCCGCTGCCCGCCAAAGTCTACTCCAACGAAGGGCTGGCGCAGGTGCTGTTCTTTGAGGCCGACGCGGAGTGCGAAGTGTCCTACGCTGACCGCAAAGGCAAGTATCAAGGGCAGCGCGGCGTCACGCCGCCCCGCCTGTAGCGCCCTGACGCGCCAGCGCGTCGGCGTGGTCGTTCCATTTGTCGTTGGAGTGTGACCGCACCTTGCGAAAGCGCACGTTGACAGGGCTGCGCTTCATATATTGCTGATAGGCTTGCGTCATCGGCAGGTTCGCTTTCCAGCGGCCTGTCGCCCACATCTCAATTCCGGCGTAGTCGTAGTGGAGGTCAACCTGCGGGATGCCGTGCGCCTTGCAGTAGTCCACCACGCGCATCACTGCGGCCAGCTCCCCCGCGACTTGGCGGCTCTCACGATAGGCCGTCACCTCACCGCAAAGCTCGGCCACCACCTCATCCCCGCGCAGGATCACCGCGCCATAGCCCACCCGCCCATCGATAAAACTGCCGTCAACGTAGGCGCGGTAGCCGCTGCTGTTCGTCATCTATGGCTCGCTTTCTTGTGGATTGACCGAGGTTACGTTGAAGTTATAATACAAGAAATCGGGCGATTAGCTCAGTCGGCAGAGCACTTGACTTACATTCAAGGTGTCGGGGGTTCGAGTCCCTCATCGCCCACTATGATGAAGTTTAAATCGAACAGGTGGCGCACGCGTCACCTGTTTGAGTTTTGCCCCGCGCGGCTTAC